>PMHO01000042.1 GCA_003156715.1 Candidatus Tityobacter terrigena | reverse complement strand
AGCTCGAGCGAGCCACCGCAGCGACCACGATCGCTGCAGAGATGTCTCGCCGAAGCCCGCACAAATCTGGGCCCTGTGCCCCTGGAGTATTGTCATGCGTCAACCAAAAATCTCTCGCGGCCTCGCCCTGCGGACATCGCTGGGCGCCGCGATCCTGGCCGGAGCAGGCGCGACCGCGCTCGCTCTCGCCCATCCCGCCGCCGGGCAAGCCGCGCTCGGAACGATGTCCCCGGCCCACATCGTGCAGCCCGCGAAGACCAAATCTTGCAGCAGCGGCGAAAACACGGGCTGCGTCTCAGGCACCAACTCTGGCGAAGGCGCCGGAATCTTCGGCAACAACACCGGCACCGGCCCGGGAGTTCAAGGAAACGCTAGTGGCGAGGGCGATGCCGGAGTTTTCGGAGTTTCAACCAAAGGTTTTGGCGTTGAGGGTTCTGGGGATTTTGGCGGCGTGAGCGGCTTTTGTACCGGCTCAAGCTGCAGCGGTCAGCCCGGCGTAAGCGGGGATTCGGAAAGCGGGCCTGGCGTGCAGGGCTTTAGCACGTCGGGCGCCGGTGTCGTCGCCTCCAGCGATAGCGCTGACGGAGTCGATGGAACTGCTGCGGGTTCCGGCAACGGAGTTTCGGGAGCGTCCACCGGTGGCAGTACGGCCGGTTATGGCGTAGAGGGTAGTTCGTCCGGGAAAGACGCCGGCGTGGGCGGCTTTAATTCCAATACAACGGTGAACCTCGCTGCCGGTGTGTACGGGTTTTCTTCGGAAGGATACGGCGTCTACGGCCAAACTGGTTCGTCGAGCAGCTACGGGCTCTACTCAGAGGGCAATGCGTTCGTTGACGGCGAGATCTTCACGAGCGGCAGTTGCAAGAACGGTTGCACTCAAACGCGGCATGTAGCGTCCTTTGCTTCGCGGACGAGCCAGCCGACGATCGACGATGTCGGAGAGACCGTTCTACGAGACGGCGCCGCACGCGTCGCGCTCGCTGCAGACTTCGCGAATACGATCGATCTGAGCAAGCCATACGTCGTGATGCTAACCCCAGAGGGCGACGCGGCACTGTACGTTGCGAGCCGCACGGCAAGCGGCTTCGAGGTGCGCCAAGTCGGCGGCGGTCGCAGCTCGATTGCGTTCGCCTACCGGATCGTTGCGAAGCCGTACGGTTTAAAAGACGAACGGCTGCCCTTCCAGACCGTGCCGAATGGCCCTGCGTTCAAGCAAAATCGGACCGTGCATCCGCCGGCCCTGCGCCACTAAAATCCCTGGTGCGTGTTGCCCCAACCCTGCCCGTGCATTCGAGCCGAGCAGCGTTGGGGCTGACACGCGCGCTGAAACACCGTCGCGCGGCAGGTGTCCTACCTTGCTTCGCATATTACGTGCGGTCCATGGGCGTGCAGCTGCAACTGCTCGGCGTGCCGCGAGTGGAGTGCGACGGCCGAATCTCTGCGGTCTCGTGGCAGCGGCGAAGTCTATCCTTGCTCACGTACCTCTTCACCGCACGCGGACAAGTGGCGCGCGAAGCCGTGGCCTCGGCGCTCTGGCCGGATGACGACGAGGAAGACGCGCGCGGCAATCTGCGGCGCAACCTCACGCTCTTGCGCGGTGCGCTGCCGCCCGCGGCCACTCAGTGGATCGCGATCGATCCGGGCTCGCTCGCGTTCGATCGCCGCGCGGCGAACACCGACGTCGCCGCATTCGAACTGCTGGCATCCGATGCGAGTCGCTACGCCGAGGCCGTCAGCCGCTATGGCGGAGATTTCGCCGAACCGCTGTCCGACCCGTGGGTGCTGGTGGAACGCGAGCGACTGCGAATCCGCTTTCACACGATCCTAGCCGAACTGAGCGCACGCAGCTTCTCGGCCCGGCGCTTCGACGAAGCGCTCGACTACGCGCGGCGAATCTTGGCCGACGAACCCTTTCGCGAAGACGTGCTGCGGCGCGTTATGGCGGTCCGCTACGCAATGGGCGACCGCCCCGGGGCGCTCGCCGAATTCGAGCGTTTCCGGCGCGCGCTCGAACGCGAGATGGACGTCGCGCCAATGCCCGAGACCTGCGCCCTGCGCGATCTCGTCCTGCGCGGCGAGCCGCTGCCGGTAGCCCCGGACGCAGCGGTGGGACAACGCGCCGCCGGCAGCGCGGCGCGTATCGCGCTCCTCCCGTTCGGCGGCCGCGATGCCGCGTTCGGCGAGCTGCGGGCGGCATGGGAGGCCGCCGCCTCCGGCGCCGGTGGAACCGTCTTCGTCTCCGGCGAGGCCGGGATCGGAAAAACGCGGCTGGTCGCCGAGATCTTGGAACGCGAAGTCGGCGCCGGTGCGCGCATCTTGCGCGGCACCACCGCCAGCCCCGAAGCCCGCCCGTTCGAGCCGATTCTTGGCGCGCTCGCCGGGGCCGCGCCGTTCCTCGCCTCGATCGACCTGGAAGCGGTCTGGCGCAACGTGCTCGCGCCGCTCGTCCCGGACTGGCCGCTGGGCGCGGGCGAGCAGCCGCTTGCGCCGCTCCCGCCGGAGCGTGAGACGCTGCGGCTCTTCGAGGCTGTTTCGCGTCTGCTCGTCGCAGTGGCGCGCGCGCGACCCGTCGTCGTCGTGTTCGAAGACGTGCATTGGGCCGGTCCCGGCACGCTGGCCGCGCTGCGCTACATCGCTGCGCGCGTGCGCGGTCACCGCATTCTCGTGCTGGCGACGTATCGGGACGGCGAAAGCCGCGAGGCCGAACGGCTGCGGCGCGAGCTATGCGCTTGCGGGCACGCGCGTGCGGTGGCGCTCGTGCCGTTGTCGGAAGCGGAAACCTCAGCCATCCTCAGCCAGCTCGACGAGCAGCCGTCGCCCGAGGACGCGCGCACGCTGGCCGCGCGCAGCGAGGGCAATCCGCTCTTCTTGACCGAACTTCTGCGCGAATCTCCCGGTGCGCCGCACGCGGTCTCGAGCGGAATCGCCGAACTCGTTCGCACGCGCCTCATGCGCGCGAGCCCGGACGTTGTGGTGCTCGCGCGAGTTGCGGCGCTGAGCGGATCCAGCTTCGACGTCGATTTGCTGCGCGCGGTGATGGGCCGGAGCGACGGAACGCTCATCGACGGGATCGCCGAGCTGCTCGACCGCCAATTCATCCGCTCGACGGCGACCTACGAGGGCGGCAGTTACGCCTTCACCCACGCACTCGTGCGCGAGGCGATCGCCGAGGGGACGCCGGACGGCGAGCAACAGCACGTCCATCACATCGTCGCCCGGGCGCTCGAAGCGCGCGCGTCGGATGACCGTCACGCGGTCGAGATCGCCTCGCACTGGGCCGCCGCGAACGAACCCGAACGCGCGGCGCAGGCCTACGCGAAAGCGGCGCGCGCGTCGCTCGCGGCGCAAGCGCGGGACGAGGCCGCGCTGCTCGCGAGCGCGGGCGCAGCGCTGACCCACGATGTACGGCTGCGCTTCGAGCTCGTGCAGCTGCGCATCGAAGCCAACCTACAGCGCGCGCAGACGCAAATTTTGAATGACGACGTCGCGCTGGCGACGGCGCTGGCCGCCGAACTCGATGAGAACGATCGCTACACGGCGGCGCTGCTCGCCCACCGCGTCGCCGATATCGAGGCCGACGTCGCGACGCAGTCGGCCAGCGTCCGGGCGCTGCGGCAGTTTCGCGACGACGCCGCGGCGCCGCTGCGTGCCGCGCAAATCGCGGATGCCGAAGCGAAGACGGCCCTGGTGGCGGCCGACTTTCCCGGCGCGCTCGAGGCGGCCGGACGAGCTGCCGAACGGTACCGCGAAGTGGGCGCCTTTGACGACGAGCTGCGCGCACTGCTTTTCGCCGCGCGAGTGCGCGGCCGGGTCGGTGAGCCGAGCACCGCTGAAGCGCTACTCGCTGAGCTCGAAGCGCGGGTCGCGGCCAGCGCCGATCTCGGCATCGTGATGGACTACTGGTTCGCCCGGACGCAGGTCGGTCTGGTGCGCTACGACGCCGCAGCGATGCTCTACGCCACCGGCCGCTGGCATGCCGCGGCGCTCAAAGCCGGGGACCGGATCATGGAAGCGAAAGCGACCAAGATGGCCAGCAGCGCGCACGGCATCGCCGGTCGTCTGACCCATGCGCTGCGCGAAGGCGAGCGCGCTTCGGCGATCTACGCGGCACTGGGCGTCGAGAAGGACCTGTGGCTGATCCGCAACACCACCGCCTGGCTTCTGCTGCAGCTCGGGCGCATCGCCGAAGCGACCGCGATCCTGCGCGAGAACCTGCGGTATTCCCAAGCCGAGCGGCTGCTCGAACACGAATACTGCAGCGTGAACAATTTAGGCCTCGCGCTGTTGGCGGACGGCGCGGTCGCCGAGGCGTGCGAGCTGCAGCGCCGCGCGCTCGCCATGGCAGAACAGCTCGACAGCGAGTTCTTCGTTGCAAACGCGATGGGCGACTTGGGACACGCCCTTGCGACCCGCGGCGAGCTCGCCGAGGGGCTCGCCAAGCTGCGCGAGGCGGCGGCGATCAGCGAGCGGCTCAGGCTCCCCCCACGGCGGGCGCACGATTTGGCCCGCGCGGCCTACTGGGATGAGTCGCCGCGTAGCGCTGCGGCGGATGCGCGCGCCGCGCTGGCAATCGTCGAAGCCAACGGCGAGCAGATCTGGAACGGCCCCGAGATACTGTGGTACTGCGCGGTGGCGTTCGAGCGAGCTGCGGATTGGGGCGCTCAGGCGTACGCGCTGCGCCGCGGCCGGGAGCTGCTCGACGGGCGCATCGCCGCGATCGAAGATCCGGGCGATCGCCGGGCGTTTTGCGCATTGCCGTACCACGCTGCGCTGCTGGCGGCGGCCGCTCAATCCGCTTCGCGCGGGCGCGCGAACGCTTCGACAAACGCCATGGCCTCATCGAACGCCGAAAAATAGCGTCGCTCGCGCGTCACAACATGCTCGACGTAGCCGCGCCGCGAGCCCGGCCCGCCGGCCTGCGGCTCGATCCACACCTGGAGGACGAAAATATGCACGTCGCGCTTCGTATCACTCATGCGATGAGCGTACGCCCCTGCCGTCCGGATTGCGTCCGGCGTCAGCGATGCTGCACGCACGGACGACGGATACCGTCAGGACCCCTGCGTCCTTTGCCTTGAGCGCGAGCGTGACCGGCGGAACGATCGTCGTCCGGATGCGAGGGCGAGCGGGCGCCGCCGGCGCCTCAGGCGTGGCGACCCTCAAGCAGGCCGGCCGTGACGTCGCAGTTACGATCTACCCCTCCGAAGGCGCGGCCCGATCGTATATACGGCTGTTTTGGTCGGCGTTATTTGTTGGTTACGTCTTCGGGCGGCACGGCGGCGTCGTTTTCAATCAATCCTTCCGATCGAAGATCCGACCAGAACATTTCCGGGATCTCCGTCTTGAGCGAGGTGTAGTCCGCGAGCACCTGCTGCGGATTCGAGCAGCCGACAACCAATGCGACCGCGACGTCCGGCGCAATCGAAAACTGCAGTGCGGCCGTGCGCAGCTCGACACCGTGCCGCGCCGCAACCGCGCCTAGCCGTTCGCGCTTCTGAATAGCCTCAGCGGGGATCTTATAATTCTCCTTGCCGTAATTGAAGCGCGCGCTGCCGCTGATAAAGCCGGCATTGAGTGACGAACCGACGACAAAAGACATGCCGCGCTCCCGTGCCTTTGGAAAGACCTGGTGAAGCGCTTTTTCGTGATAGATTAACGAATATTGACGCGCCAGGAGACAGACGTTCGCATCGGCGACGTCCATCAGCTTGAGAATCGGCTCCGGTGAGTTTACGCCAAGTCCCCAGCCTTTGATGACGCCTTCGTCGCGCAGCCTGCTTAGCGCCGGGAACGCGCCGTTGCGTGCGATATCGAATTGTTCCTCCCACGGCCCCGGCAGCCACGGATTATCCGGTGAGAGATCGTGGACGAAGACGACGTCGAGTGCGTCGACACCTAACCGCTGCAGACTGTCTTCGATCGAGCGCTTAACGCCGTCGGCGGTGTAATCGTAACGAAGATTGTTCGGCGAAGGAGTGAAAGGAAAGTAGTCTTTCGCATTATTGTCGCGCGACGCCCTTAGCAACTTACCGACTTTCGACGACAGGACGTACTCACTGCGCGTTTGTCTGTGCAAGAAGGTGCCCAGGCGCCGCTCTGCGAGCCCCAGACCGTACCATGGAGACGTGTCGTAATAGCGCACTCCGGCCTGCCATGCGGCTTCGATCGTAGCGTACGCAACCTCATCGGTGACGTAAGAGAACTCGTTGCCGAACGGCACGCCGCCGAGGCCAAAGGGCTTTCCCCGGAAAATGTCGAGCGCGTTCATGAAGACGGTTATTCCCGCATACTCTGGAGGCTAACGCCAGGGCAAGCCTGTGCGCCTCGGGTTGCTCCGAACGGTGCCCAGCAGCATCTCTAGCGAACGACGACGCTCCGAGGGTCGAAGCGGCGACCCCGAGAAGGGGAAAAAAGCCGATGTCTTTCCGTAGTGGTTCGGCCATCGCTCTGTTTCTTGGTGCCCTTGTGTTTTCCGACCGTTCCGGAAGTGCGGTGCTCGCGCCGCGCGCGCACGGTTCGAGCGAAAAGGTGCTTCATCAGTTCCGTGGAGGCAGCGATGGGCTCGAACCTAGCGACAATCTGGTCGTCGGTACGAACGGTGACCTTTACGGGACGACACAGGGCGGCGGATCGCCCGGCGACGGAACCGTCTTCGCGTTGACGCTCGGTGCAAAGGGCGCGAGCGAACGGGTCATCTATGACTTCCAGGGCGGGAAGGACGGCGCAAATCCTCAGGCGGGTCTGCTAGCAGGCCAAAACGGAGTGTTATTCGGGACGACCGCCTCCGGCGGCTACCGTTTCTGTAGCGAGCACGGCTGCGGAACAGCGTTCGAACTGATCCCGTCGGGGACATCGTACTCCGAGCGCATCATCCATCGCTTCGGCAAGGACGTCGACGGCATTTCACCCGAAGACACGCTCGTCGCCGGCGGCAACGGCTCGCTCTTCGGCACGACGCGCTTCGGCGGACCCCAGTTTCTCGGCACCGTGTTTGAGCTGACGCCGTCCGGCAACGGCTTCCACGAGTCCATCCTCCACGACTTCCAATTGCGGCGAGGTGACGGCGAGTATCCCAAGGCGGGCGTAATCGTCGACGCTTCCGGTGCGCTTTACGGGGCGACGACCTTCGGTGGAACCAGTAAGGCATGCGGCGATGGCTGCGGCACGATCTACAAGCTGACGCCGTCGAGCAGGGGATACCGCGAAACCGTCATCTACAGTTTCCAGGACAGTCCGGATGGCGCGGTTCCATACGGGGATCTGCTTGAGGACGGATCGGGTTCGCTGTACGGGACCACTGGTCTCGGCGGCATCCTCTCGAGTGACTGCCCATCCGGTTGCGGCACCGTCTTTAAGCTCACGCCGACGACAAGGGGCTACATCGAAAGCGTGCCGTACAGCTTCAAAGGCGAGAAAGACGGCTCGGGTCCACAAACCGGTCTCACTGCGGGCAGCAATGGCGTGCTCTACGGGACGACGGAGTACGGCGGCGCAGGCGGTGCCGGCACCGTCTACTCGCTGACCCCATCAAGAAGCGGTTACGCGGAACGCGTCGTGCACAGTTTTGAACCCGGTGACGGCGGCGCGAACCCGACCGCCGGTCTGCTGTTCGGTGCGAACGGCGAACTCTACGGAACGACGTCGGCCGGCGGGCGCTTTCCCTGCGGAAGCTTTGGCGGCTGCGGCGTCGCTTTCGAGCTGATGCCGTAGCGAAGAGCGCGGCTGTATGCCCAGGCTCGTTGCGCCGCGCACCGCCGGCGGTCCCGGCCGATCCCAGGCATGTCTACGAGAAAGAAAGACGGCCGGCGCCGTACCCGCGGCGGGACGACGACGGCCGTTTCGTTGGGATTTGCGAGAGCCCGGTGATGCGCGTTATGCTATGGTGAGATCTCGTGGTATCGGGAATCGAAAGGATCTCGAAGTGGATAGCCCTGCAGGGGAACCCCCGTCGGGCCTTCGACACATCGCCAACTCGACGCGAGCAACGGATTGTCGCCGTTTATGAATTGGCCCATATATGGGTAACGGCAGAGTGTCCGCTGAAACAAGACGCTGCCGGAGGAACTGAGTTTGCTCGCTATCATCGTGTCCGGTGCCAACCCTTGTTCGACCCAATCGACGAGCAAACTGAAGGGATCGATGGTATCCGGCCCGGCGCCGCCGCCGCAATGGGCGACACCCGGGTCCGTGAAGAAGCGGTAGAACTTTAGTTCGTCTTGCAGTCCCATGCGGTTCGCAACCGACTCGTAATAGCCGACGAGAGACCACGGACCGACCAGCGGATCGGCCCAACCGACGTAACTGATCATCTTGCCGCCGAGGTGTTCGAAGGGCGCCAAATTGGTATCCGTGGCGTCGGCAATCTGATGGATCGGTGCCAGATTGTTGTCGACGTAAGGATCCGTGTTGAAGTTGAACGTTGCGGGGTTAAACTGCCTGCCCGTGCGATAACCGAGGGCGTATTGCACCCAAGCCTCGCCAAGTAAGGCCTGATATGTGGTCGCACCTGGCGACGACGGCACAACCGCGTTGACCCAGTTTCCCTCCGAACCCACGGGCATGCCGGGGAAGTATTGTTGCCCCTTGCTGACGGGTCCGTAGATCATCGACTTATAAGCGTCGATTTGAGCCTGCGTTAAGCAATTTGCGCTGCCCGAACCTGAACCCGAACCCGTGCACTTTGGAATGTCCTTGTCGGGGTTGAACTTGCACAGCCGAGGATCGGCCACGATGCCGTCCGGCGTTCCATTCAGGGTTTCGCCGCATTTAGCGAGAACCGCTGTAGCGATTGTGTTCGTTTGTGCCGGCGAAAACGGCGCCGACGGGTACGCTACCTCGGCGTTCCAGGTATTCTGAAGTTGCAAATCGGTGTCGGCCAGAACGGCAGCGCCGGCGACGATTCCGTTGTAGTCGGCCGGAAAGCGCTGCGCCGCAATCAAACCTTCGCGTCCGCCGTCGGAGCAACCGAAGAAGTAGGTAAGGGCGGCATTCTGCCCGTAGAAAAGATCTGCCACTTCCTTTACGTAGACCGCTGAAAGATGGACGGCTCGGTACGAATAGTCCGCGAGCGTCGCGGGGTCCCTCAGCCAGATTCCATACGTGGACGGAGGGTTAGGGACGCCGTCGTCATTCGACGCCACCGTGAAGTTGTTGACGAGTACCGAGTCCCGTTCGGCGATCGCCGCGGCGGACTCGACGGAGCCCCCTCCGAAGCCGCCGTTCCCCAAGACGTAGTTTCGCTGGTTCCACATCATCGGAAGGTCGATCCCGACGTGCAGTGTGGCCTTGACCGATACGACGACGTCGCAATGGGCGGGTACGCCGTCGCTAGCGGCGATGTGGTGTGCGCGCTCGATCGTGGCCTCTGAATCCAAGACGCGTCCGCGCAACGACTCACATAAAGTGCTCGGGCGAACCGTCGCCTCGCGATAGTTGACGTGCCCTTGCTGAATCAGAGGCCGAAACGCAGCCGCGTCGCTCGGCCCAACTGGAGTGAGCGTTGCAAGCAGCCCACTAACGATGGGGCCGACGAGCAACAAATTCCAGAGCGCGTGCCTTCGCCTGCTACGCATGTTACGCATGTTGTGCATTCTTGCCTCCGTGCGAAGAAACTCTCGTATTGAGGTATCGCACATAGCTGCATAAAGTTATCAATGGGGTTCGCACCCCGAGAACAGGATACAGCCGGCGACCTTACCAATGCCTTACAACCCAATGGTAGCGGCCGAGCCTCAGGACTCTAGCTCACGACTGCCCGGCGCCTACCACGTATCGACGGCGCCGCTACTGGAGCGAGAGCGCCTTTTGTCTCGCTTGACCGACGGCCGAGCGAGAATCGTTTCCCTCATTGCGCCCGCTGGTTTTGGAAAAAGTACGCTAGCCGCTCAGTTTGCTGCGAGGGTCGGCCGCGCGGCGGTATGTGACTGCGCATGGGTCGAGGACAGAACGGGCTTTCTAAGGGCCGTTCTTGCCGCTCTTTCCGAGGAGTTGCCGAAGCTGAGCGCCTCGCTAGCTACGACGCAGCTCTTGATCGCCGACGCGTCCCGGACCGCGACCGAATGTCTCGAGCTAACGCTGAAAAGCTGGGCGGCGGGCGCGTCGCTTTCCGTTTTCATATTCGAAAATGTCGAGCGTATCGAGGGGCTCCCGGAGGTGCTCGATGTCCTCTCCCGTCTGCTGGCCGCACGCCCCGCGCCCCGCAAGATTGTCTTGTGCTCCCGAACGAAACCGCGAATACAGCTAACGCGATTCGCAGCGCCTCATGAGATCGTCGCGGTAGACGGAGAGGACCTTGCATTCGACCGCAACGAGACGCGCGCCGTTCTCGCCGAACTTCGGCTCGACGAGGCCGAGCTTGAACGGGCCTTCATCCTTTCGCGAGGCTGGCCTATCGCGGTGCTCATGTTGCCGCGCTTGGTCGGCAAGAGCCGCTTCAACGACTTCTTGGAAACGCTCGGCCAGCTTTCCGCGGGCGACCGGGGCGTTTTGCAGACTTACGTCGTCGAGGAAGCTCTGAGCTTTCTTTCGTCGCACGAGCGCAAGGTTCTGACGGCATGTGCACTACTGCCCTCGCCCGACCCGCTCGAGCTAGCCATTGCCACGGAAGCAGAATCCGCCGACGCCGTTCCGAGTGCCTTTATCGCGGCACCGTTTCTGCGGACGCGTGACGATGGTCGCTACGAATTGCATCCGCTAGTCCAAGATGCGCTGTTCGCCGCACAACGCGAGCGACGCTGCGAACTTCTTAAGAGAGTCGCCGGCGAGCTGGTCGCTCGTGGTCGTTATACGCGCGCTGCCTTTCTGTTCGTGGAAGCCCGTGACCAGCGGTCGGCCGCCAACGCGCTAGAAGGCGTGGACGCGCTAACGCAGCAGCGATTTCCCGTCGAATATGGCAGCGTCGTCACCCGCTTGGACGCCGAAATTCTCGCGGCTCACCCCGCGCTATGGTATGGGAGCCTCTTCGCTCGCCTATACAACGTCGATGCACCGACGATGTTACGCGAAGCGCAGGGCTACTGGTTGCGTTCCGGGCCCGATGCAACGTTGGCCGATCGCGTGCCCGCGTTAGCGTCACTTGCGTTCTTGCTTAGCGACGTCGGGCGGCATGCCGAGGCGCTTGATGCTGTCCGGACATTCCAACGAGAATCGGGCCTTCCGGACCGGCCGCAAATGTTTTTTCACGCCTCCTTGCTGCACGTACATGCCGCTTTGCTCGCCCGCATGGGTCGCCTTGCCGAGGCTGAAAGGCGTTTCGATGCAGCGGAACCCCTGCTTGCCGATCGTCACGTGTCCTCGGTTAACTGGAACGCGAACCGGGCGATTTATATTGAGCGCGTCTTTGGCCGCCGCGATCGAGAGCGTGCAATGCTCGACAACGCCGTCGTGCATGCGAAACAAAGCGAGACCGTCAACTTAATCGCGGGGTTGACAGCGGAGTCCGCGTTCGCCGCCTGGCTGGCCGGCGAGGATGAGCTGTACGCCGAACAACTGGCGCTGCTGGCCGATCAGGTTGAACGTCAGTCGATTCGCGGGCTAGGACACTTCGTGGCATGCGCAAGCGGACGCCCTCAGCCGCAAAGTATCGGCATAGAGCTGCCGATGTGGCTCGCGAAAGCGCACCTGGTCGCCTCGACGAAGGCGTCATCGACGGCCGGCGCTCGGGATCATGCGAACGCCGCAGTCGCCGCCGCCGACTGCTACAACGAGCCGGTCCTGCAAGTATTGAGCCGCATTGCAGTCGGGCAGCTAGATCCGCATCGGCGCGAAGTCAGCGCCGCGAAGGCGACGTTACTGGCCGGTCGTGTCGACTCGCTTCCCTTTAAGCGTGCTGTAGCGCAATGGGTGCATCGCGGCTCGGAAACGGGACTGCTCGCGCCATTTCTCGCACGCTTCGCTTCTCGCCGCTCGGGTAGAGATGCTCGCGGGCGAGTCGCATCGCTCAAGCTGCTTGCCGGCAAGGTGTCGACCGAGGTCGGAACCATAATGTTGCGCCCGCGCGAGCACGAACTGTTGTTTGTCCTATCCGCTCAGCGTCGGCCGGTGAGCATTGGTGAGCTTACAGCTAGGCTGTGGCCCGAGGAGGATGAAGAGCGGGCCCGCAACGCTTTCTACGTGCTCCTCCACAGGTTGCGGAAACGGTTTGGCGACTCGGAACTCATCGTTCACGGCCCTGAGGGCTATACGATCAATCCGCGCATAGCCGTTGATACTTGGGAGGCAGAGGATGCCTGCCGCGGGGCGCAAGGCGATCGTATTCTCGACGATTCTAGCCGCAGACGGCTGAAGACCACCCTGGAGCAACTTCAAGGAAGGTCGGTGGGCCAGGCACGCGGCAGAGATTGGTATGGGGAATTCGAGCGGCGCGCGAGCGGGCTCATCAGGAACGTCGCTTTATTGCTGGCACGCGATGCGTTACAACGAGGAGCGCCGGCGGACGCGATTGCTGCTGCTGAGGTGGCGATCGCCGACGACCCGGTCGACGAGGACTCGCGGGAAATCCTGATCCGGGCACACTTGCAATCCGGATCGGCGGCGGCTGCGCGGCGCGAATACCTGTCCTACCAGGAATTGCTCTTGCGCGACTTGGGAGCACGCCCATCCAAGGCGCTGCAGGAGCTCGTTTCCGAGCACGCCGGCATGAATTGCGCGCAAGCTGGTTCTCGTAAGCGAACAGGCGCAAATGCGCAGTTGCCGCGTTAGCCTCAGCCGGTACGATGGTGTCAGTTTTTCAGATGGCACGCGGTTCTCGTGACCGTTTCGAAGGCGTACGACTATCTACGAAAACACGGCCCAGTGGCCCTCATCGAGATCCTTGTAAACTTCGTTTTTCCTTACGCCATTTACATGCTGACGCAACGCGAGCTCGGCGACGTGAAGGCACTGCTTGCTTCATCGGGCCCCCCAATTCTCTGGTCGATTGCCGAGCTAATTCGCAAACGGCGCGTAGATGCTTTCTCGATCTTCGTCCTTGCGGGTATAGCGCTTTCATTGCTCGCCTTCCTCGGTGGCGGCTCGGCCAGATTCTTACAGCTCCGAGAGAACTTCGTGACGGTTATCATCGGGCTTCTCTTTCTTGGGTCGGCCGCAGTCGGTCGTCCCCTGCTCTACGTCTTTGCGAAAGCGGCTATGCGTCGGCGGTCTCAAGCGGAGTTAGCTTCGTTTGAGGCGCTCCGCGACAACGCCCATTTTCGCAACGCGATGATGACGCTTACGCTCGTCTGGGGCTTTGGTCTGCTCGGATCGTCGTTACTTTCGTGCTTGATTCTTTTCGCCGTCTCGATTGCGGAGTATCTGCTCGTGAGCCCGGCCGTTAGCTACGGCACGATGGGCCTACTCGTAATATGGACCTTCTGGTATGCGCGAAGTCAGCGTCGCAAAGGCGATGCGTGAATGGGGGCACTGACCATGAACGTACCATCCACGGCCCGCGTATTGCAATCGACCGCCACGCCGCAGGGAACCATCGAGCTCCGTCTCATGGAGGTGCCGCTGCCCGCTCCGGGCGACGATGAAATCGTCGTGCGCATGCAAGCCGCGCCAATGAATCCGTCCGATCAGGGGAATTTGTTCGGTCCTGCAGATCTCGGCTCGTTGCGACGGGCGAGCGGCGCGACGATCGCCGACATTCCGGAGGTGCGCCGAACGAGCGTGGCCGGACGCGTCGGGCGGGCGTTGCCGATGGGCAACGAGGGCGCGGGGACGGTCGTTGCGGCGGGCGCGAAGGCGGCGTCGCTCGTCGGACGCGTGGTCGCGATCTTCGGGGCGCCTTCGTATGCGACGTACCGGAAGGTGCGCGCGGCGGACGCGCTGGCACTTTCGCCCGGTACGACGCCCGCACAAGGGGCGTCGGCCTTCGTCAATCCGTTGACGTCGCTGGGCATGATCGAGACAATGCGTCGCGAAGGCCATCATGCGCTCGTGCATACGGCGGCCGCGTCGAACCTCGGGCAGATGCTGGTGCGCGCGTGCCGCATCGACGGGGTGCCGCTCGTCAACATCGTGCGCAGTGCGAGCGCCGTCGCAGTGCTCCGCGACGCGGGCGCCGAATACGTTTGCGACCAGAGCGATCCGGACTTCGACCAGGCATTGGCAGACGCGATTGCGGCGTCCGGAGCGACGATCGCATTCGATGCGGTGGGCGGCGGGACGCTCGCGAACCGGATCCTCGTCGCGATGGAGTCCGCGCTGCAACGAAAGGCGACGGAATACTCGCGGTACGGTACGGCGACCCACAAGCAGGTGTACGTCTATGGCGGGCTCGACTCGTCCCCGCTCACCCTCGATCGCAGCTACGGGATGGCGTGGGGCGTCGGCGGATGGCTGCTGTGGCCGTTCTTGCAAGGCGCCGGCCCCGAAACCGTTGCGCGGCTGCGGCAGCGGGTCGCCGACGAGATCACGACGACCTTCGCCAGCCGTTACACGGCCACGATCGGGCTCGAGGATGCGCTCGACCCCGACCACATCCGGGCCTACACGCGCAAGGCTACCGGCGAAAAATACCTGATCGATCCGTCGCGCTGAGGCGGCGATTTCTCGCGGCGGCCAATAATCGTGCGAAAGGCCAAAGCTGGTGCCGAGGTGCATCAGCCGAACGTAAAATCGTACGCTTCCACACCGGGATCGAGAAATTCGATCTCAAACTGCCGGTCGGAGATAGGCTTTGGTTGACGGATCAGCTGGTACATCCGCGGTTCGGTGACGGTGCCGTAACCCTCGGCGTTCGCGTCGGTGCCCGCAGCGGGGCCAGGGGGCTGTCCGTCGACGAGGACGCGAAACCGGACGGAAGTTCCGGCTGCCGTAGCCCCCATGATGAGATTAAGGTCGCGGGCATGAAATCGGTACGCAATCCGTCCCTCGGCCTTGGCGAGCGCGACGAATTCCTTCTCCACCGTCCAATCTCCCGAAAGCGCCCAATGGTTGAGATCGAGCCGTGCCGGAATGGCATAGTCGCGACGCTCGTCCGGTCCGAGACCACCGGGAGGCGCAAAGTTCTCCGTTCGCTCGTACCCAAGGTAGTTCTCCGGGGAATTCAGGTCGTTCCAGTCGGCGGCGACTTCAAAGCCGTTCGGATCGACGGAAGCCGGCTCGTGACCAACGCCCTTGACGCCGGCCTCGGCGAGTAGCTGTTGGATAACGACTTCTGAGAAATCGTATTCACCCTCGCCGAATTGGTGATGCCGAATGTGTCCGCGAGCATCGACGAAATAGAGGGCCGGCCAAAATTCGTTTCCAAAGGCGCGCCATACCGCAAAGTCATTATCGATCGCGATCGGGTAATCGACACCCATGTTACGGGCTTCGCGTCGAACGTTGTTTACATTTTTCTCGAACGAAAACTCGGGCGAATGAATCCCGATCACGACCAACCCTCGATCCTTATACTTCTGGGCCCAAGCGCGGACGTACGGGAAGGTCCGCCGCCAATTAACGCATGAATAGGTCCAGAACTCGACGAGCACGACTTTTCCGCGCAGGCCGCCGGCGGCTAACGGTTTGGAGTTCAGCCACTCCGTTGCCCCGCTCAGAGAGGGCAACGCGCCTTCATCAGGCAGTTGCATTGCTGCGAGCGTTGTCTTCTGGATCGGATTATCGTCCTCGGCGAAAGTCTGGTTCGGGGCTATGATTGCAGTGGCAGCGACAAGGATCGCGGCGCGCAAGAAGTACTGCGGGCGCACGGCGAAGGACGCGGCCGTAATCGCAAGAGTGAAAAAGGCCCTCATAGCTCCGATCCTAGACCTTTCGCTGACGGTCCGTCTTGGAAAATTCACTTTTCGGACAAGCGCGCAATGCTCTAAACCTCCGGACGCTGACCGGCTCCCGAAGCACGGGAAAGGGAGAATTCGTGACGTACCGTCTCCATGAACTGAGGATAGCACATTTACAGGACTGGAGAAAAGCTATCGACTGCCGCCTCTGGAGGGCCCGGATTGCGTTCGTGCTAATTCCTTACCTACAACATGGCCAATGAAAAAGTTGCCGTAATAACCGGCGCATCGCGCGGCATCGGCGCGAGCCTAGTATCCGCGTACCGCGAGGCCGGATTTAATATCGTTGCGAATTCGCGCTCGATCGGCATTAGTACGAATCCGAGCATCGTGAACATTCCAGGCGACATCGGTCAAGCGGAGACCGCCCGGCGCATTATGAGCGAAGGCGTGGAAAAGTTCGGCCGTCTCGATACGCTCGTCAACAATGCGGGCATCTTCATTTCGAAGCCCTTCACGCAGTACACGCAGGCGGACTACGACTCGATGCTTTCGACGAACATCGCCGGCTTTTTCTATCTGACGCAGCGTGCTGTCGAGGTGATGGAGCGTCAAGGATGGGGTCACATCATAAATATCACGACAACCGCCGCCGAACAACCGATCGGCGGTTCGCCGGCCCTATTAGCGTCATTAACGAAAGGCGGCCTCAACGCCGCGACAAAGGCGCTCGCGATCGAGTACGGGCCTCGTGGCATCCCGTGAACGCGGTTTCGCTTGGCATCATAAGAACACAAGAGAGTTCATATGCCGGACTGGAGTCGATGGATCCGCTCCGCCGTGTGGGCGAGATCGACGACGTTGTATCAGCCGTGATGTACTTAGAACGCGCCGGGTTTGTAACCGGCGAGATTTCACACGTGGACGGCGGTCAAAGCGCGGGCCACTGGTAACGCAGAATGCCAAGCTTGCGCTATGAGAACTTGCCGCTGACGGTCACGACGCCGATTTGTTGCAGAATCCAGGTGGCGACGCCGAGTTCAACCGTGCTGGTAGCTCCGTCAACCACGAAGATGGTGATTGCCGAAGCGAACGGCGAGATGAGGGCGGCGCGCGCCGCCGCTTCGGCGACCGGCGTCAGCGCTTGCACGGCGAGTTTCCCGCCGACGCTTTCGACCGCTTGGGTGGGATCGCTGATAACGGTCGGCGCAGGCGTGGCGCCGGCCGGAACGTTGGCCGCGTAGCCGGATCCCGACCAGCCCGGGATCTGCGGTTGTGGCTGCGTTGCAGCCTGTTGCACCTGCTGGCTGAGCGACTGCGACGGTCCGGGCGAAGTCGAGAAGCTATAGGAAATGCCGCCGAGAGCCCCGCCCACGATCGCGCCTACGAGCGCACCGAGCGCGACTTTCGCGAGCAGCGAGTCGAGCGTCGTATTGCCGCCCGCGAAGCCGGCGGCGAAGCCGATTGCTGCGCCGTTGATTGCGCCGTTGACCGCGCCTGCCGCAATCGCGCCGAGCAGCGTCCCTTTGATTCCGAGCGCCGAGGCGACCGCGCCGCCCGCGAACACCGAGGCGAAGGCGGCCCATCCGCCCACCGCGGCGCCGACCAGAACCCCGAGGAGAATGTCTCCGAAATCTCCGCCGGCTTGCGACGCCGCGATCCCGCCGACGACCCCGCCCGCGACGAGCCCGATCGCCACCACCAACAGCGGCGTGGTCGCCCCAAAGGTGAGGATTGAAACGACGGTAAGCGCAACGATCGCTACGACGGCTAGCGCGCCGACCAGGATCTGCCACCAGCTTCGTCCGGTCGGATCGACGTAGCTTTGCGGGTTGTTGCGGCAATAGGCGTACGCGTTCCAGGCAACCGGGACGAACATGTCCTGTACGATCGGATCGACGCTGAGAAACCGTCCGAACTTGGGATGATAGTAGCGCGCCTTGAGATAGAGTAGACCGCTGGCCGGGTCGAGCTCGCCGCCCGCGAACCCGATCGTCGCCGTCGCATCGGTTGCCTTGCGCGCGACGACTGCACCAAATGCGTCGTAGACGATCTCGTCGACGACGTTTCCGCCGCCGTCGCTGAAAGCCACGATGCTTCCGAGATGGTCTTCGTGCAAGTACGCTCGGCCCGCCGCATCGCTGTCGCGAGCGGCGAGCCTCTCCCCGTCGAAAAGATAGCGTACTAGCGTGCCGTCTTCGATGGCATAAAAGGGATCGGGCGTGATCCTGACGTGCGAGGCCGCTCCCATGGTGAACGTCGCGGAGACGCGCGAACCGGTGTAGTCGTACGTGAACGTTGCATTCGTTGCGCCGGCGATGCCGGTCAGCCGGCCCAGGTTGTCGTAGGCGTGCGTCCCCCAAGGCGACGACGCGACTTGTCCGAGCGCCGTATAGGTGAACGTGGCGCTTCCGGCCGAGGTCAAGCACGTCGCGGGAGCGCCCGCGCCGTAGGCGTACGCACCGACGTCAGACTTCTGCGTGATGTTCCCGGCGTCGTCGTAAGCGCACGTGAGCGGCGTGCCCGATCCCGGCGTCACCGACACCAAGCGATGCAGATCGTCGTAAGCGAAGGTTGCGGTCAGCGCCGGATCGGGGCTCGCGATCGCCGTCAGGTTTCCGGCGCCGTCCCAGGTGAAAGAGGTGCTGCGAAAAGCGCCGCTTGGATTCGCGTGGACGAGTTGCGTCAGCGCGAGCGTGGCCGGGTCGAAGGTTCGCGACGTGGTCACGCCGTTGGCGTAGTGCACGGCGAGTCGCCGCCCGCCGAGATCGTAGTCGATGCCCTGCACGACGCCCGGCATCGCGCTCAGGCGGCCCGCCACGTCGTATTGATACGAGAGCTGCAGGCGCCCGGCGCTGCCCTGCGGATACGTCACCGTAGCGATTTTGCCGTCGGCGCCGTAGTTGAGGTCGATCTGATACGACGTTGAAGATCCAGCCGGCGTGCTGCGTTTGAGCGAGGTCCGTCCGCGCGCGTCGTAATCGAACACCGCCGAGCCGGCCTGATCGTCGACGCGCACGCATCGGCCGCCGCCGGTGTGCGCTCCAGCATCCGGCGGCGCGGGCGCACCGGTATCCTGGTAGGTAAAATGTGCCATCGAAACGGCGTTCCCCGGAACGAAAACATCGACGGGACGGTTGCATCCGTCGTACGTGCGCGTGACGAGCGTTCCGGCGGGGCCGCGCGCCTCGACGGGATTTCCGGCCGCGTCGTACACGTTGATCACGTCGTGCTCCGGGCGCTGCACGCGCAGCACGCGGCCGAGCGCATCGTACCACGAGCGCACGGCGCTGCCCGCGGCATCGGTGTGCACGAGCAGATTGCCCTTTACGTCGTAGGCGTACGTGCTGGTCAGCGTCCGGCCCGCAAGGTGCTCGTCGATGCGAACGACGCGACCCGTCGGATCGAGATAACGGCGCACGGTCTTGCCGGTCTCATCCGTTTCGTCGATCGTACCAGGACCGTACGACCAGGTGTGGACGGCGCCGTCGCCGGCGGTGCGCGTCAACGTACGGCCGAGCGCATCGTAGGTGAAGCTCAGGTGCGCAACGCTATCGGAGGGGACCGAATACTGCGCGTTCGCCGGACGAAACTCGACGAACTGGCGTACGACGAGCCCGCGTCCGTTCAAGCGACGGCTTCCTATTGCGATGGGGCCGGTCGCGTCGTTGATGCGCGATTCCAGCGCGTTCCCGTCGCCGTCGTAAAAGGTCAGCGTGTCGACGGTCGCGGCTTGGCCGCTGAGCGCGCGCACGCTGACGGTTCCACGCACCGGAAGCTGCGTTGCATCGTATCCGTAGCCGAGCGTCGGCAGCGTCGCGGTATCGCCGGGCTCGATGCGCGCAACCAGCCGCGCCAGGGCATCGAAGACGGCCTCGAATTGCGCGCCCGAAGCATCGGTGACGGAGGCCGCGCGCGAAACCCGGTAGTCGTAGGTGGCCGCGATCGCATTTCCGGCCGGATCCGTCAGCGTCGCCGGATAGCACTTCGAGGCATCGTAGGTGACCGTGAACGTCGCACCGTTGGGACCGGTCACCGTGCCGCGCAGACCGGCCGCATCGTCGGTCCGGGTGTAGGCGGCCTGATCGATCCACCACCCGCTCGTGCCTGCCGGCCGGTAGAGGTGCAACGAGGCGAAGTCCGGCAGGTTGGTCCCGTACACCGCGCTCGCGGTCGTGTCGTCGACCGCTAGGGCCGAACGCTTCGTGACGAGCCCTTGCGCCCCGACCGTGCCTTGCGGCTGATCGTCGTACAGCGTGATCGCGTCGGCAACGAGCCCTCCCGTTCCATCGTATTGCTGCACGCGAGCGGCGAGTGAAAGAAACCGCCCGGCGGGATCGTTCGCATAGGTCGTCACCGTCCGGAGAGAACGCGTTTGGCTCGCGTCGCTCGGATTGGCGGCCGTCTCGGTTGCGTCGGTAACATTTCCGCCGGCGTCCCAGGCCGCGTTCACGGTCGTTATCGTAGCCACCGGGCTAACGCCGCGCTCGAAGGCCGTTTGTGTTTGGCCGAGCATGCGGGGGATCTCGACCGGACCGCCCGCCGTTGCGACTTCGGTGACGGCCCAACTCTGCTCGAGCCGGTCGTACGGCAGCAGCGCTTGCGGGGTTGCGTCCAGGCCGTAACGTTCGCGCTTGTACAAGCGTCCGCGAATGGCGCGCAGCTTCCGCCGTGCCGCCGCATCGAGCGGCGCTTTGGGATTCGCCGGATCGATGCCGATATTGAACCAGGTGATCGTGCGCAGGGTAGGGACGCTCGGGTCTCCGAGATCGTCCTCGGTCACCTGGCCAAATCCCGCGAACTCGCGAAACACGCCGTCGAAGCGGCCATCACGGTACTGAAAGGCCTTCGTCAAGGTGCGGCTGCTCGCCGCATCGGCCGTCGTGAGGCTTCCCACGATTGAGAGAGCGATCGGCATCGTCGTCGACCAGGGCTCGCCCTGGGCCGCGGCACGCGCCGCTTCCTGGGCGGAGGTCGTGTATGCGATCTGCGTCGTAAGACCCACGCCGTTGTCGATCTGCGTCACGAGGCGCGGCCGCGAGCCGCCGCCGAAATCGAGGTAGAAGTAACGCGTCCCGCGCCCCAATGGGCCGCCCGTCGACCACAGCAGCCCGGGAGTTCCGCTACCCTTCATGTCGGCAAGCCGCGGAACCCCAATGACTGCACCCGGAACATACGCAATCTCGTACGGCCCGCTGAAGCCGGCACCGCAACGATTGATCCAATACGTGACGCTCTCGTCGGCGATGTAGATGACGTCTGCGCAACCGTCGCCGTCGACGTCGCTGACGAAGACGCGTTCGGGCCGAACGTTGAAGGGAAGCTGCGGCGGGTCGGCCATTGCGATCGGCGCGTCCCAGCGTCCATTTCCGAGGTATGGCCAATAGGTGACGCCGCCGCCGTCGACGCGGACGACGTCGGGACTTCCGTCGCCCGTCATGTCGGCCATGAAGACGTGGGGATCGCCCAAGTCGACGTCGGGCGCCGCGGACGGCGTGACGACTTGCGGCATCTCGCGCCAGCCTTCAGCGCCATTGCGGAAATACAGCGCGAAACTCCCATCCGGCGTTGAGGTCAAGAGGTCCGCGATGCCGTCGCCGTCGAGGTCGATCAGCCGCGCACGAGCGGCCGCCGGAATGACCGACGGAGCCTGGGTCCAGCGCACGGGGAGCCCAAAGCCGCCGCCTTCGATGCGCGGCACGTAACCGGCCAGCGGCTGATCGACGCGCACGAGATCGGCGATCGCGTCGCCGTCCATGTCGATGAATGCGAGCGCTGCATTCGGCTGCGCGAATTGCGGGAGCGTTCCAACACCCAAGGGCGGCGCGAAGGTCGCGTCGCCGCGGTTGGCGCGGACGCGCGCGCTGCCGCCGGCGCCGACCTCGATAAGGTCGGGCAGGCCGTCGCCGTTCCAGTCGACCAGGTCGACTCGGGCAGTCGTCGCCGTGCCGAGGGCGGGCAGTTGCAGACCGTCGGCGCTCGTGAGCTGTCCAAATTGCGGCGCGGCGAAGGAGCTGTAGCCGAGCGTTAGGGGCGGAGTGTCGAGCGACGCATTGACTGCGTCGAATCCGCGCAACACGATCGTGCGCAAGAGCGAGCTTGCGTTGAGTGGATCTTGCGTGTAGGCGAGCAGCCAGCGGCGCAACACGGGCTGCGCGTCGGCGACGAGACGCAGGTCGATCGCGCTGCAGCGCAGGGCCGTCACGATCGCGAAACCGCACCGCGCGAAGCGGATCGGATCCGGACGCTGCTCGTAACTGAACGCGATTTGGTAGGCGCCGTAGGCAACGCCGGCGAGATAGAGCTGCCCGCCGTCGCGCTGCCACGTAAAGGTCGCGGCGTTTCCGAGCGGATCGGAGATTTGCTCGAGGTGCCAGGCGAAAACCGACGACGGGTTAGCCGGGTCGCTGAGCTGCGCCGCGGGCTGCGTCCCGCAATCGTAGTACCAGCCCTCGCGATCGATCAGCCGGAAGCCCTTTCCGTTCGCCTGCACGCGCCAGGCGCCGCCGTCAACTTGCGGGCGGTAGCTTCCGCCCCCCGTGTCGACCAGGGAACCGGCGCCCTCGAGCAGCAACGTGTCGCTCGCATCGTACGCCGGGTAGCCGTGCGAGGTGTCGCGCACGATGCGCGGCAGCGGAAGCGAGAAGCCCATCCCAAACGGCCCGTTTCCACTTGCCGTATCGTAACGCAGTCCGAGCTGCGGCCCGATATCGTTTGGCCCGTTCGGCGCATCGAGCGGAATCGAGAACGTACCGGTTCCGCTCGACAGATCGGGCGTAAAGGTCGCGCCAAGCCCGGCGACGGCTCCGCCGCCTGACGGGAGCGCGGGAGCCTGATCGCTGAACCCGATGTCGTCGCCCATCGTTTACGACCGCGGCGTGTACGAGTAGCCGATGACCAGCGCCACGTTTCCGATGCCGGAAAGCGTGAGCTGCCCATTCTGCACGAGCGAGGGATTGTCGGCCGCGGTAAAGGCGATCGTGTAGGTGCCGAGCGCCGTGCCGGATGCGAGCGGTGCCCACAGGCTGGCCGCGGCGCTCGAGTCGATGCTCCCGCCCGTGTCGGTGGGCGCCGAAATCGGCGCCGCATGTGCGGGTGTGGCAAGCTGCACCTTTAGCCCGCTCGGCGAGAGCCCGCCGGCCGTAGCGACGACGACGCCCACCGAAGTCAGCACCGGCGAGCGCTGGTTATACGGAAAGTCGCCTTGCGCGAGCGAGAGCGTCAGCGTTCCCGAGCTTTGGAAGGCGTAGAACGCGTCGGGATAAACCCAGCGAATCGGAATCCCGCGCTGCCCCGCGCTGATGCCCGGACGGGAGGCGAGCGCCGTTTCGACTTTGCTCTTAAGATTCGGGTCGAAACGCGCCTGATATGAGAAGGTGAGCTGCACGTCGGTGACGGCACCGTAGTCGACATCGTTGACCGACGGCGGGATCTCGAGATGCCACGCCGAGGCAACGCCCGCACCCTCGAAGATGCGCATCATGCTCGCGTCGGTTTGGATGACGAGCGCGTCGTTGCGCGGGCTGTAATCCGAAATAACCAGCGTCTCGCTGTTCTGGACCCGATACTTCTGACCGCCATTGCTCGCGTTCCAATTCGACGATGGAAGCCGGTAGGTCGAGATCCCGGCGTTGGTGAGCGTGCCGCTGACTCCGGTAGGCGGGACGATTCCTTGAAGCGCGACCTCTACCGTCTCGATCCGCCCGGCATACGTGCCGGGATAGAGCAAATCGAAATCGTCGAGGCTGGTCGTGAAATCCATCGTTCCGGTCTTGCGGAACTGGCTCTCGAAGGCGTAGCCGAAGCGCTGCGCCAGCGAGATCGTTTGCTTGAGCGGTTGCGGCTTGCTGGTCGTACTCGTGATCAGGTCGTAGGTGAAGCCTTGGATGTCGGCCATGAGCGCGTCGGCGCCGAGGAGCCCGTTCACTTCATCGCCGGAGTAGCTGTTCTTGATCATCGAAAGCGACTGGTCGGTCTCGAAATTATAGGCTTGCTGCATCATGCGGGCGGCGCGTAGGGCCATCGTAAAGTAGCGCTGGTAGAGCGCATACATCGCGTTTCCCATACGGCTCCACACGTCCGGCGTGAAGGTCTGCGCGTCGAAGGCCTGCAGATCGCCCTGCGCGTTGTTCGTGCGGACGTTGGCGGCATTCAGTGCGGCCGCCGCGGCGGCGACTTGTGCCGCGGCGGCGGTTTGCTCCGCCTTGGCTTGCGTCAGCGCATCGTTCATCTCGGTCGCGTCGCGCTGCAGGGAGTCGACCTCGTACTGCTGGTTGAGGCGCGAGGCAGTTAGACCTTCGGCGGCGGCGAGCGTTCCGGCGCTGGCGTTCAAGTTGTAATTGCCGGACATCATCTGGTCGGCGTACGAGTTGAGCTGCGAGGCATCGCCGTTGTCGCCGCCGTTGAGCTGAGACTGCAGGGCTTGATGCACGATCCATTGGCTCGAAAGCTGCTGGTATTGGGTGGCGTTCTGCTGCGCATCCGTGGCGCGCTGCTGGGCCAGGGTCACGCCGTCGGCGTAGACCTGCTGCTGCGCCTGCGCGGCCGTGAGTTGCATTTGCGCTGCGCCGGTCTCGGCCTGCGCTTGCGAGACGGCATCGGTGAGCTGCCGGCGCGTGAGCGTAGCCTGATCGGCGTTGTTCCAGAAGTTGATGACATTTTGCTCGGCTGAGACCGCGTATTGTGCGAAGTTCGTCGCGACCTGCTGCAGGTAGTCGAACGTCCAGATCGGGACCGACGGCTCCCAGATTCCCCAAAAATCGAGACCGGCGGCGATCTTGAGGAGCTGCTTCTGGACGTCGAAGATGACCGCGACGATCTGTGGGTTCACGTTCAGCGTCGTAGCCGTTGATAGATTAGCAATCACTTGGCTCGCGACGGTCCAACCGGGCTTGAGACCCGCGAGCGTGTAGAGCTGGCTCGTAGGCGCGGTCATGGCCGGCATCAGGACATTCGAGTAAATCGGAAGCGCGCTGGCCGGATCGCCCGCCTGGAACAGCGCGTCGCCCCAGTCGCGGTAAAGGGTGGCGAGCTGGATCCAGATGTACGGCGCCTCGACCGTCGCATTGATGTACTGATACGAGGCGGCCTGTATGTAGTATTTCTCAGCGTTCGCGTAATCGCCCAGGGCCTGGTAACACTCGGCGAGTCCCAGCGGGATAACATAGTAGTAGTCGTGCGGCAGCGCGAGCGCGACGTCGGGCGGCTGCTGAGGCTGAAGCAGGATGTCCGGCAGCGCCGTCAGCGAGACGCGCGCACCGTAGACGTCCGACTGCAACTGGTCCGCCGGCGGAAGCTGGCCGCTTTGCCACGTGACCGAGACCACCTTGCCCGCCACAAGGATGCCGAGCGTATGACTCGGAGCTACGGCTACGGGCGGCGGCGCTGTTACCGGAGGTTGGATTGGCGCGGTGATTGGCGCGGGCGATACCGTTGTGGGAGCGGCGTGGATTTCGGTTGTTTGGGCGACGCCCGCCGACGCCTTGAAGGCGAGCGAACGTATGCCGGTGGTGTCAAAGATCGGAGTACCGAGTGACTGCGCCGGCGGCGGCGTGGGAGCTTTCAGCGTTGTGGTCGCCGTCGCTTCGGGCAACAGGTTCATATACGCGGCCGAGACGCTCAGGAGCGAGGCAAAGAGCGCCGGGTCTTTCGAAAGCGAGGCGTAGATGCCGCTGACCGCGCTCGGCGCGCTCGGGTCGAGGAATTGGTAGATCAGCGTCCCGGCTTGCTGATAGTCGTCGATCGAGTCCTGGTACTGTCGTTGCCAGTAGGCTTGACTCGCTTGGGCGAGCAGCGACTCTATCGTCGCCAGCGTCTGCGCATCCGGTCCCGCTGCTGAAGCAACTTGTTGGATGAGATTGCTCGGATAGCGGAACGAGTAAAAGTTCTCGCTGAACGGCATGGTTTGCGATCCTCAATTTTCGATTCTAAGGGCCAAGCGTTAAGAAAAAGTCAAGGGTGGGGAGGACACCGACCACCAGGCGGAGCCCTCCCTTCCAGCAGCGCGCCTCAAATTCCTCAGGCTAGCCGAAGCGAACCAATGTGCCCTCATAGCGGCTCGCTTCGGCTATCGCTGACGACACTATGGGCGTTAGCGAGCAGCGCGTGACGCCGAGCGCGCTTGGCGACAGCCTGGCCGCGCGTCCACTCACACAGTCGCAAGACGCGATGTGTAGGTAATTCGTGTGGTTGTGTGTTCAACGGTGACTTCGGCGGTGGCATTCTTACAGCACCGGGGCGCATTGCCTCCGGAAGGTCCCTTTCTAGCACCGAAAGGCAACAACAACGATGCTTCAACTCAAGAGGCCGAATCGAACGGCCATAGTAGGTACCTTCGCAATCGGCGCGGCAATTTCCGTATCGAGCGTCAGCGTCGTGCAAGCCGGGCACGTGAAGCCGGACAACAAGGTATACAGCTGCAAGAATTCCACGACGTGCCTTACCGCGACGTCGACCAAAGCCACGGCTTTCTCCGGGATGACAAACGCCAGCAACGGCGACGCCGCCATCACCGGTGATAACACCGGCACGTTCGGAGCCGGCGTGCAGGGAAGCTCGTCGGGAGGTTCGGGCGGCTTGTTTTTCTCGTCTCTTGCAGGGTCGGAGGCAGTTAAAGCCGTCTCGGCGGTAGGCTACGGCAGTTGGTCTGAGTCGAGCGCTAATGGAAACTTTGCGGCGTCGTATGCGCGGGCATCCGACAAGGCAACGAGCATCTTCTACGGAGAGAACACTCAAAACGCGTCCGGGAGCGGCGGAAACGCCCACTGCAAGATCGATAACAACGCGAACCTCAACTGCACGGGAACAATCACGGGAATTGTCGTGAACGAGCGTCACTCGAACCTCGCTGGGCAGCGCGTCCTCACGTATGCCGCCGAATCTACGTCGGCGAGTCTCGAAGACGTTGGAACGGGTCATATGGTCGGCGGCACGGCGTCAATCGCACTCGACCGCGCTTTCGGATCCATGATCGATCGAAACCACTACCATGTATTCGTGACTCCCGAAGGTGACGCAGCCCTGTACGTCGCGCAAAAGACACCGTCAGGATTCGTCATTCGGGAGACGCACGGAGGCCGGTCCATGCTGGACTTCGAGTACCGCATCGTGTCGCGCCCGCTCGATGCCGCGGACACCAGGCTGCCGGAAGCTCCGGCCGAGCCCGAGCGCCGTTGAGCGAACCGCGAGAGCGCTGACATCGCTCGGGCGAGAGTCCCGTTCGTAGCCCGTGGCGTGCATGCCGGTCCAGCCACGGGCACTAGCGGGCTTTCTCGTTTTCCGAAAAAGGAAGCCGCCCGAGCCCTGAAATCGCCGCTTGGGATGATCTCGCGACCGGTATCTGCCGCTCTGTAGGAGCCGCCGGCGTACCGTGCGGCTGACTGGTTCCCGGAATGTGCGGCGTGTATTGCGGGATTGAGCACGTCGGGGAAGACACGTGACGCCGATTGCGCGCTGAGCCTACAGCCGCACGATGTAATCCGTGACCAGCCGGCGGCGGAGAGAAGTCGTCCCACATAGCCGCGTGGAGGAACTATGAAATTCTGATAGGCAGCTTTACTGGGGAAGGCGGCCAAGGGTCCTGGCAGCGGCGCGAAGAAAAATTAGGCGCATCGTGGAAAACGAAGCTCGGGCCCTCGGGTCGCCGGACTTCGGGACGCTTCTTAAGCGATACCGGCTCGCCGCAGGACTTTCACAGGAGGCCTTGGCGGAGCGCGCCCGGATAAGCGTAAACGGAATCAGCGCGCTCGAACGCGGTTACCGCCGGGTGCCTCAACGCGAAACGCTTGCACTCCTGGCCGCCGCCTTGGCGCTCGACGAACATCAACGCCAGGCCTTCGAGGCGGCTGCGACGCGCCGAGTCGGCCATCGGGGGTTCGTCACCGTCGGTCCCTGGCAAGAGGGTGCGATGTCCAGGCTTCCAGTCGCGCTGACCAGCTTCGTCGGCAGGGAGGCGGAGCTTCGCGAAATCGCACCCCTCATACATCAGCATCGGCTGGTGACCATTACCGGACCGGGCGGCATCGGAAAAACGCAGACGGCATTGCGCGTTGCAGGTGCATCGGCCGATTCTAACAAGATTCCGATCTGTTTTGTCGGCTTAGCGCCAGTGGCGGATTCTTCCCTGGTGACGGCGGCGATCGCGGCGGAACTCGGCGTGCAAGGAGTTCCGAATCGTTCCGTGCTGCGGACGCTGCTGAGCTACCTCAACGACAAGGTGCTTCTGCTGGTGCTCGACAGCTGCGAGCATGTCGTCGTTGAAGTCGCGACCGTCTCCCAAGCGCTTTTGGCCAGTTGCTCAGGCGTTCGCATTCTCGCGACCAGTCGCGAACCGCTCGCGGGGGCTGGTGAACGAACCTACCGGTTACCGTCGCTGAATGCGAGCGATGCAATCGCCCTCTTTGCCGATCGCGCGCAAGCCGTCGAGGCGCACTTCAGGCTCACCGATCGAAACACGTCTACCGTGAGCGAGATATGTCGGCGATTGGACAGCATTCCGCTTGCCATCGAACTCGCGGCGGCTCATGTCGATGTCTTATCGCTTGCAAGTCTTGCAGAGAATCTCAACAATCGCTTTCGAATTTTAGTTGGCGGCGAGCGTACGGCGCTGCCCCGGCAACAGACGATGCGTGCGACAATCGATTGGAGTTACAACCTGCTTTCGTTGCGTGAGAAGCGCGTATTCGAGAGTCTTTCGGTCTTTTCCGGTGGATGGACGCTTCCCGCCGCAACTACCGTCGGTTCGGCTGAGAACGCCACGTCTGACGATGTGCTCGACGTACTTTCATCTTTGGTTCGCAAGTCGCTGGTGGTCCTCGATCTCGACGCGAACGAGCCCCGTTACGAGCTGCTGGAAACGTTTCGCCAATACGCGCGTGAAAAGCTTGAGGCTCACGGCGGACGGCAGAGCGCAGCTCATCGCCACGCGAAGGTATGCCTCGAGCATGCGGAATGGCTAAACCGCGCATTCGACTGCGAGCCCGTAGCCATATTGCGCGAGCGGGGAAATGATGATGCAGCCAATTGGCGTGCGGCGCTCCACTGGTCATTAGCCGAACGCGGTGACGTGATCCTAGGTCAGCGATTGGCTGGCGAATTAAGCCCGCTGTTCTTGTTCTTCCTCTCGACGGCGCGAAACCACTTCTTCTTTGGGCATGGTGAGGGACGGCGCTGGATAGCTACTGCGCTGGAACTTGTGGACGAGGGAACACCAGCTAGCGCGCTCGCAGCGCTGAACTACGCGCAGGCAGCCGTTGCCGGAAACCTGAGAGAGTATCGAATTGAGCTGGAGAGCAGCCAGAGCGCCCTGACTCGTTACCGCACCCTCGGCGACTCGCTCGGGATGGCGCGCGCGCAGGCGACGCTGAGTCATGCGCTCCTCTATCTTGGGCGACCCGCCGAGGCGAAAGTGGTTCTCGAGGAGGCTCTTCCGCTAGCCCGCAAAATGGGCGGCCGCAGCCGCTTCTCCGTTGCCTGTCTCTTGCGACTCTTAGCACTTGCCTCGCAGGAGGACATCGTCGCGGCTCGCAGCTACATCGCGGAAGCATTGCAGATTCATGACGTCCTAGGTCATGAAAATAGCTACGCGATGGCGCTTCTCGATCTTAGTGAATGCGAGTTTTGCGCCGGCAATCCAGACCTTGCGTTTGAACGCGCGGCTGAGTCCCTAGCGGCCGCTCCACCCTCGAACGTATTCTTGAAGTGCACGGCGATTTATGGCAAGTCCCTCTTTCTCGCGGCATTGACTCGCTACGATGAGGCGAGGCTATGCGCGCATGAAGCACTCGACTTGGCAAGTGAATACGGCTTCGCGGCTTACGTGGCATTTGCACTAGAACATCTGGCCACGATGGCCGGCCCGCAGGCGGAGACTGCGCGCCTTTTGGGCTTCGCAGGTGCCCGCTTAGCAGAATTGGGCTCGGCGCGACTGCCGTTTCTGCAGCCTCAGCGCGATCGTTTCCTAAGCGAACTCAACGACGAAATGGGTTTCGATGCGATCGACAGGTTCATGGCGGAAGGCGCGGCGATGACGGAGGACCAAGCGGTTGAAGTAGTTCGCTCTATAGCCCGATAACATCCGGCGCCCGGGCCGATTAGATCGGGCGTTCCGCTGCGGCTCGACGACGAAGCCTAAGCGCCGATGCTCAGCAGTGCTTAGGCTTGGGCTCAAGGCCCCCTTGCTGTCCCGGCGTTGCGACGACGTAGGGTGCACGGACGAACGACGTCGTGGTCGGGCCGTCGATGTAACTGCAGGCCCAGAGCGTGCCGCCTTGATCGAGCGGCGTTCCGTCCCACGTCATCCAGTCGATGTTGGGTTTTGCCGGCCCGGGGTTGCCCGGTTCGTAGACGATTCCGTCCTGGTCGGTCGCGACCGCGTCGCTGAGCGTCACCGTTCCGAAGTCGGCGAGCGTGTTCGGCAGCGAAGGCTTGACCGCGTCGTAGAAGATCGCCTCAGTGATCCATTCGGCCGTGTTGCCGAACAGCGTCGCCGGTTCTTGGTACTTGTTGCCGCAGTTGAGGCACCCGGAGTCGAATTTCACCGGCGGGACGAAGTATCTCTGCGTCACGTTCACGAGCCAAAGCGTCGCCCGCTGCCAGGCATGCGGTCCCGACGTGTCGGCCGCGATGCGCACGTAAATCGTGTCGCCCGCCTTCAGCGGCAGGTTGCGGTGCTGCTTCGTGACGGGAATGTTGCGCACACCGGCCCACTCGATCCAGAAGAACGCGCTGGTGCGATAGCCGCGCGGGTTGCCGCGACCGTAACACGCCACGTCCGACTCCGCCCCTGCGTTGAGGAGGTCCGACGCCGGATAGGCGTGCCACTTGCCGTCGCTGCCTTTGTCGTGGGCGATAAACGTCGCCGACCAGCCATCGAGCGCGATCCAGACGTTCGAGCCGTCCTCCTGCTCCCACTTGTTCGCGCAGTTGATCGTCGGAAGCACGAAGGGGACCGTCCACTCACCTTCGATCTCCGCGAAGCGGTGCTCGGGGATCTTCAGCGGCTTCTCGCCGGGCGCGAACAGCACGGGACCGGCCCAATCGGGCTGCCACACGCGGTGCGGTTGCGACGGCATCGGCACGAAGTCGACGCCCACCGGTGTCTGAGCCGCGCGAATAACGCGCAGCCATGTCTGGTAGGCATCGGAGAAGTAGGGGACGTTCGGAGCCGGCGGCAAACCGCGCGCCTCGAGCTCGGCGGGCGAGGGCACGGCCTGCATCCGCAGCGTGGTTCCGTGGGCATGCGTCCGGAGTCCGACCAGTAGTGCCGCGACTCCAAGAACGAGCACGAACGTCCGTTTCATGGCGCCTCCTACGTCGCGCTTAACCAATGCGAGACGGCCGCCCTCGCGAAGCCGCCAAGTTTTCATGAGTTTCTCAGCGGACGCCGCGCGCCGCGCCCAGCCCGAGCGCGGCCACGTTTCCTACCGCTTCGAGGCCGTTTTCTTTTTCTTCCCTCGGGTTTCTTGGGCCGGGGCCTCCCTCGCGCGCGACTTGGGCAGCTGAGCTACCATCGCTGCGTGCGTGGCGGCAGCTGCCTTCGGCATTCCGGTGTCGGGTGGATTGAAGTTGACGATCTTGCGTGACGCCAAATCGACGGTCACCGCATCGTCCGGTGTTTTGGTGGTCGTTCCGTCGCTTGCCGGGTGGTATTCAATGTGGAGCTGAGTCGAATTTACCGTGATGCGCAAGTAGCCGAAGTTCTTGTCGTCGTAGCGGTCGAACGAGACCTTATCGGTCGAAGCCGATGGCTGCTGGACGATTTGCGGGGCTCGGATGGTTTGCGTCTTGCTCAAGACCTGGAGCGGCGCATGCCCGCCGTTTCCGCACACGATATAGGGGATTTCCGTCCCGTCGGGGCGGTAGCGCGTAAAGCGCTGGTAGTTATGAGAGTGGCCTGCGAGATCGGCATGTGGCCACACGCCGACCTCCTTACAGATCGCATCGATCTGCGCTAGCATCGCTGGGCTTCCTCCGTTGCGCGAGTACGCGTAGATCGGATGATGATGGGCCAGTAGCAGGGCGCCCTTGTAGTTCTCGGTCTTTACGCGGGTGAGCGCCGCCTTTAGGAACGTAAGCTGCGCGGTTCCGGTGTCCGCGTCGGAAATGATCCCGGGGTTCTCGAGCCAGTTGCTGAAGAGCACGATGATTCGAACGAACGGAGCGTCGAACGTGAAAAAGACGCCGGGTTGAATTTGCGCCGTGCGAGACAGCTTGTTCGCCTCGGGCATGACGACAAAGTCGCTTTGGCAGAAATTGCGTAAATAACCCTCAAGGCTCGTTTCGTTGAGGCCGGGCGCCACACTGGCATCATGGTTGCCGGCCGCCGCCAAGATCGGTGCCGGATAGTCGCGGTACGGCTCGTAGAATTGATCGTAGTAGTACACGACTTGGCCGAAGCTGTAGACGATATCGCCAAGTAGCATGTGAAACTGTGGAACTTGCCTGGGGTCGACTTCATTGAAGTCTGCAACGAGCTTGTCGGTGACGTAGTTTTGGTCTACCGGGCCGCCGACGCTGCCGCAGTCGCCTAATGCGTGAAACACGATCTGCTTGTTCGTGTTCGTGATGTTGCCGATATTCGTGGCTGCCGTAGCGCCCCCCAGCACGTCTTGGAGGGTGAGTCGCGGCTCGGGATTTTGCGGAAAACCGCGTGGATTCGGGAAAGGAGTAGCGTGAAGGCCGTGCTCCTTGTTATACGCATCGAGCGAGGTGTAGAGCGGGTCGTCCGATGGGTGCTTGACGACAAACGTCGTTGGATCGGGCGTCGGCTGCGGCTGGGCGAACTCAGGCGTATCCAAGGTTCGATTGGGAAGGCCACTTGTGCTCGGAGGCGTCGGATTGGCCATAGCTGCTCTCCTTGACGCTTGGATCGGAACTGCGCAAAGACGGTCCGGGCGCGCCAAGCGTCGGCTTCGCGCAAACTGACCATGTCGGCGGGTCGGGCTCCCCACCCTCCTGCCTGTACCCCCTAGCTGCCATCGCACCTAAGCGTCGCGACTTGACGGATGTTAGCGCATTGCGCAGATCGGCACAGTTGTAACTTGCCGTTGTGACGTGTCCGATGGTTCGCATAGTACCGTCGCCTATCTTGACAGCGATGCCGATCGGTTTGCGCGTCAAGGGCATATCGCTCGCAAAGTAGCGGGACTACTGAGGCAGTTTCGCGAACGAAGCGTCACCTGCCGGTTTGCACCTGCGGCTAAGGAGGGTGCTGGATTGGAGCCGCCGCGCTTCGCGACGTTGCTGCGACAACATCGACCCGCAGGAAGCCCCGCAGGCGTTTGCCCAAGCCGTGGTCGACGTGAACGGCTGGAGTTCTTTAAGTCGAGATCATCCGTCACGGTTCTCGGTAGCGGAGGGCCGATTGCGAACGCGCATCGGGCTCCGCTGGATGCTTTGGAAGAACGTGCGGTGCTTTCCGGTCGCAAGCGCCGCGCACGCTTCCTCGATTCGTCGTTTTCGCTCCACCCGGCCCTTAGCTGAGTTTGTCCAATCGATAAAGTCCCTTCGCGCCATCGAGTCGAGATCGCTCCACCGAGCCTTCGCCTTCGGCGTAGACGCGAGCGCCTTGTGCAGATCGAACGGCACCACGGAAAAGCAACAGGGGCGGCGTCTCCCGGCAGCAAGTCTCGAAGGAAGGCTCTCGACCCTGCGCCGGCGTGTCTCCGGTTGCTTAGCGGAATCGATCCAGCTAATGAAGTCCCGGCGCGCGACAGGGGTAAGGTTCGTCCACTGCGCCTTGGCCGTCGGAGCAGCGGCAAGGACTTCGCGAAGATCTGCTGGCACTCTGGGCTCACCTTCTCTCCCAGCCGGCTTCGGATTTGTCTTGTGCGTCGATTGTGATAGCATCTTCAATTTCTTGCGATTATTTGGTAGGGAACGCATCGTGGCATTGACCGTCCGCTGCGCAGGACGCGACTGATACCCACGTACCCGCCGATGCCCGCCGCAATGCATGCCATCCCCGATGCCAGTATGACCGTCCGGGGTGAGGCGTGCGCGAGCGCCCATCCGCCGGCCATCACTCCCAGCGGCACGGCCATCGTATAGAGGAACGAGGATTGCATACTGAAGACTGCGCCTTGCAGCTCTTTCGGAACGTGGATTTGCATGAATGCTTGCTCGATGGCGTTGTAAGGCGACCACAAGAAGCCCGCAAGAGAGAGCACGATCATCGCAACCGGCAACGAATAAGCAAAGGCAAGTGCCGAGGCAAGGGCGCCCCACATGACCGCAATGCTGCAGAGTATGAAGGTCGGGGGTAAGCGCTGATAGCGCGAGCGCAACAGGAGCAGTCCACTAACCGAACCAACCGCGTACGCGGTCCACATCAGACCGTAGCCGGTGGCATCCGTATGAAAGATAGTGCGCGCTGCAACCGGGAGCGCGACCTCGAGTGGCCCGTACGCGAAAAAGAAGAAGAAGGTGAGCAGCGTGATGGCCAGGACGAGCGGCCGACACAGAATCTCGCGGGTCCCTTTCAGAACGTCCAATTTGCGCTCGTGCAACTGCGTGCGCGAAGAGTATGGCGATGCGAGGACCGCTGCCAGATACAACGCCGTCCCACATGCAGAGCACCAGAGTGCGACCGAAACAGACCAGCGCCCTACGAGGAAGCCGCCTGCCGCGGGACCGATCAATAATGCCGCCTCCGAGCCGAACGAGAAAAGTGCGTACGCGGCCGGCAGTTCGTCGGCTCGCGTGATCTCTCCAATGAGCAGCCGGCGATATGTCAGCGTAGCGGGAGCCGTTAGCGCGAAGACGACGACGAGGCCCAAGAGTAATGGGACCGTCAGTCTGCCGGCCGTGGAAAGGCCTGCCAATGCAGTGAGAGCAAGTGTAGCCGAGGTGGACGCGTACAAGGCTACCGTCTTCGCCTGAAATCGTTCGAGAACGGCTCCGGTAAGCGGAGCGGTGAGGAGCGAGGGTAGTTGATAGGCCACAAAGAGCGCGCCAAGCAGCTGCGGCGAGCGAGCCGAGTTCAGCACCCACCAGACAAGGGCGATCCAGCCAATCTGCGTTCCGAGCTGCGCGGTGCCATAGCCGAGTGCAAGCGACCGGAGCACGGCGTTGCGCCGCAACATGTCGATCATATGGTAGTTTCCTTGTGCGTCTTGCTCGATTGCCGCCCGCTCGCGCCGCGCCCTGGGTTCAATACCCTTCCACCTGGATGACGGATTGAGCGAGGCGAAACGTGACGGCGATGCTGACTGCTCGGTTGTTGCCTTCCGGCGTGCGGGGAATCCGTACCGAGGCGCTTCTTAAGGCGCCGGGCGGCGACGCGGGCTTCACCTGGTGCCGAGGCCGGGGCTCGGCTGGCCGAGAGCCTGGAACGGCAACGGAATCGCCCCGCAGTGGCTCGAAAAGGACGGTCGTACGGCGAGCCGCGCTGAAAGCGAGGAGCACGAGGGTGTCGCAGTTGTACCATTCAGGCAACAGAGCGCTGCAAGATCGCTTTGACACACGACGCCTTGCCGACCGGCTCGAAGAGCGGATCGTGGTTGATTTCATCGACGACGAAGACAAGGCGTTCATTGAAGCGCGCGACATGTTCTTTTTGGCAACCGTCGATCCGCGCGGCTTCCCGTCGTGTTCGTACAAGGGCGGTGAGCCTGGGTTCGTGCAGGTGCTCGACGGGCGAACCATTGCATTCCCAAATTACGATGGCAATGGGATGTACCTATCGATGGGAAATCTCGATGCGCATCCGAAGATCGGTATGCTATTCATCGACTGGGCGGCACCGAGCCGGCTGCGGCTTCACGGCGAGGCGTCGATCTCATATGACGATGCGCTGAAGGCGGACTATCCGGAGGCTCAATTCATCGTTCGCGTGGACGTGCACGAGGTTTTTCCGAACTGCCCGCGTTACATCCACCGTCAGTCGCTGATCGAGCGATCGCCTTTCGTGCCCAAGTGCGGCGTTACGACGCCGATACCAGATTGGAAAAGACGCGAGTTCGTGGCCGACGTTCTGCCGACTGACGATCCTGCGAACGCATCGAGCTAACCGCCGGCGTCCCTGCGCCAGCCGGCACGGCGGGGAGCAACCCGGTTAGCCCCTGCACTATACGAGTCTGGCGGCCCCTAGGCGGCTGCCAGCCAAGCTCGTTTGCCCTGCACTTTGCGCGGGTACGGCGTGGATTGTTTCTTCTTACTACTTTCTGCCCGGGAGGAGACTATGGCAAAACATCTCGTATGGCTCGCGGTGCTCGGGCTGGTTCTCGCCAACGGACCCGCGGCCGCTCAAAATCCGCCCTCGGCGCAAATGGGGGCTGGTACGTCAGTGACGGTGATATTGGCGCCACAGAATAAGTCGAATGAAAGCGGGATGGCGACCCTAACTCAAACCAGCAAGGGCCTTCAGGTCGTGTTGACGATGACGACCGTGCCGACCGATCCTCAACCGGCCCACATTCACAAGGGTACCTGCAGTACGCTCGATCCCAAGCCGGCGTATCCGCTAACGAACGTAACAAAGGGAACCGACGCGCAAGGCAATCCGAAAGGTGTTTCGACGACCCTCCTTACCAACGTGACGCTAAATGACCTGACCACCGGGACGTATGCGATCAACGTGCACAAATCGGTGGACGACATCAAGACCTACGTCGCCTGCGGCGACATCAAACGCGGCAATCCGGGCGGCACATCGCAGTAGTTTACGGCAGAGGTCCGCGCCAGAGCACGCAAATGTGCTTCCGGCGCGGACCTCCGCACACTTCAAAAAAGACCTAAGGTCTTGGTGAAAGGGCTCCTGCGCTGCCCTTCGACGGCTTCAAGGTGTTGGCCCCGGATCCGGGAAACGGACAGGTGTCGCTCCGTGCCCGACCGTCGGTGAAGGGTGCTCATTTGAAATTATCCATCGACCTGACGAAGCTCCGCTCTCATATCGGAATGCTGCCAAATCCAGCCTCCGCCCGGACGAAGTCGCTCGAGGGGCGTGTGAAGGATGCCAAGGCCGTCACGAGCGTTTGCCCGCACTGTGCGGTGGGCTGTAGCACTCTTGCGTTCGTCGGCGGTGATGGGACGCTGCTCTCGGTCGAAGGCAACCCTGCCAGCCCCATCAATGCCGGGCATCTGTGCCCGAAAGGCTCGGCGATCTTCGGCATGACCGTCAACACCGGCCGGTGGTCGACGGTCAAGCATCGCGCACCGTTTAGCGATCGCTGGGAGGAGCGCTCCCTTAGTTGGGCGATGGATCGCATCGCCGCGCTGGTAAAGAAAAGCCGCGACGAAACGTTCGTACGAGAGAAGGACGGCAAGCGGCTCAATCATACGCTCGGCATCGCGTCGCTTGGGGGCGCCACGTTTGCCATCGAAGAAAATTACCTGCTGGGTAAGTTGATGCACTCGCTCGGCGTGGTTTCGATCGAAAATCAGGCACGAATATGACATAGTGCCACGGTGCCTGGTCTAGGCACCTCATTCGGACGCGGGGGCGCAACCAATTCCCTCCAAGACTTGCCGAACGCTGACTGCATACTAATCGAAGGTTCGAACTTCGCCGAGGCCCATCCGGTTGGTTTCCGCTTCGTCATGCAAGCGAAGGAGCGCGGTTCCAAGATCATCCACGTCGACCCGCGCTACACGCGCACGTCCGCGCTAGCCGACCTTTACGTACCGATCCGCAGTGGCACCGACATCGCCTTTCTCGGCGGCGTTATCAACTGGGTGCTCCAAAATGAGCGTTATTTTCGGGAGTACGTCTGCGCTTACACCAACGCGAGCCATATCCTGACTGACAAATTCCAGGATACCGAAGACCTCGACGGGCTTTTCTCTGGTCTCGATGAGCCGCCGCGTGTATCTGACTCGCTTCCGAGTGTTGTGATGTACGACAGGCGCACGTGGAAGTTCGAGCGTGAAGGGAACTCCATCAAGAGCGATCCGACCTTGCAGCATCCGCGATGCGTCTTTCAGATACTAAAGCGCCACTTCTCGCGCTACACGCCGGAAATGGTCGAAAGCATCTGTGGGGCGCCACGCGAGAAGTTTCTCGAGGTCTGCCGCGCACTCGCCGAAAATAGCGGGCGCGAGCGCACGACGGCATTTGCTTATGCCCTGGGTTGGACGCAGCACAATACCGGCGTACAGTACATTCGAACCGCCGCCATTCTTCAATTACTGCTCGGTAACGTCGGCCGTCCTGGCGGCGGCATAATGGCTCTGCGAGGCCATGCCAACATTCAAGGCGCGACCGATATTGCAACACTCTACGATCTGCTCCCGGGCTACTTGCCGATGCCGTCCGCCCTGCGCCACGAGCAGACACTGGCCGGTTACCTGAAGAACCACACCAAGCGAACCGGTTGGTGGGTGAACACCCCGAAGTACGTTGTTTCACTGCTCAAGGCGTTCTACGGGGATGCTGCGACAAAAGAGAACGACTTCTGCTTTGATTACCTGCCGCAAATCAGCGGCGATCATTCCGAGCTACCGACCATGTTTGCAATGAAGGACGGCGCCGTTAAGGGTTACTTCGTCATTGGCCAAAACCCCGCGTCATCCGTGCAAAACGCCGAGCTTGCTCGCGCGGCGATGGAGCGCCTAGAGTGGATGGTCAGCATCGATTCGTTCGAAACCGAAACTGCCTCTTTCTGGAACCGCGAAGGTGTCGATCCGTCCACCGTCGGTACCGAAGTGTTTTTCATTCCCGCGGCGACCGTCCTTGAAAAAGACGGCGTAATGGTTAACACAAACCGTATGCTGCAGTTTCACGACAAGGCGCTCGAGCCGCAGGGCGCGAGCAAGAGCGACGCATGGTTTCTATATCAGCTGGGCAAAAAGCTAAAGGCGCTGTATGCCGGCTCGGCCGATGCGAAGGATCGCCCGATCCTCAACATGACGTGGGACTACGAGCACGAGGACGATCGGGAGCGCGAGCGTGGCGAGCCATCGGTCAACAAGATCATGCAAGAAATCAACGGTTATTACACCGCAACCGGAGATCAGGTCAAGGGCTTCACCGAACTCGCAGACGATGGCAGCACGGCGGCAGGCGGTTGGATCTATTCCGGCGTTTGCCCCGATAAGCATACGAACCTCGCCCGGAGCCGCACCGGCGGTAGCGGCGTCTCCCTCGGCTGGGGTTTTGCGTGGCCCGCAAACAGGCGGCTTATGTACAACCGCGCCTCGGCTGACCCCGACGGCAACCCCTGGAGCGAGCGAAAGAAATACATCTGGTGGGATGCAACTTCGGGTCGTTGGACTGGGGCCGACGTACCTGACTTCCCCATAGAAAAGGCCCCGAACACGCCGGCAGACCCAAACGCCGGCGGCATCGAGGCGCATTCGGGCGCCGATCCATTCATGATGCAGATCGACGGCCGCGGTGCGCTCTTCGTGAATGAGGAATTGCAGGACGGTCCTATACCGGTCCATTATGAGCCTCTGGCATCGGTCACTCCTAACCTGCTTTACAAGCAGCAGCATAATCCAGTGCTGCGTCAATGGAAACGGCGCGATAACCCCTACAATGGTGCCGTCAATCCGGAGTATCCGTATGTCTTGACGACGTACCGCATTACGGAGTACTCCGGTGGAATGACGAAGCACATTCCTTGGCTTGCCGAATTACAGCCGGCGGCATTCTGCGAAATCGATCCGGTTCTGGCGGCGGAAAAGCGCATTCGGAACGGCGACTGGGCGACCATAAGCACGGCGGTCGGCGAGATCGAGGTCCGCGCGCTCGTGACCGGCCGCATTAAGCTTCTAAGCATTGGAAGTGGTGAGCGCGTGCATCAGATAGGCGTGCCCTACAACTTCGGAAGACTCGGCTTTGCGCACGGCGACACGTCGGGAGATTTGATTCCACTGTCGATGGATCCAAACTGCTCGATCCATGAGGCGAAGGCGCTAACGTGCAACATTCGTGCCGGCCGGCGCCCACGTCGAGATGCGGCAACCGATCCCATAGATCTCGACGTTCCTGAAAAGGAAAGAACGAGCGAGGGCAAGGCAATGTTGCACGGCACCTACCACGATTTCCCACACGAGAACCCGACCTGCGGGTAGGGCGAGGCATGGCGACGGGATTCTTTACGGATACCACGATCTGCATTGGCTGCAAAGCCTGTGAGGTCGCCTGCAAACAATGGAACGAGCTTCCCTCTGACGGGTTCGAGTTCTCCGGCGATTCGTACGACAACACCGGCTCGCTTTCCGGAACGACGTGGAGGCACGTATCGTTCGTAGAGCAGCTCTCCCCCGAGCCGGCCGGCGCGGAAGATCGTTGGCTTATGATGAGCGACGTTTGCAAACATTGCACGCATGCCGGATGCATGGAAGCGTGCCCAACGGGCGCTATCATTCGCAACGAATTCAACAACGTTTTCGTTCAGCCGGATATTTGCAACGGTTGCGGCTATTGCGTCGTCTCGTGCCCGTTCGGCGTTGTCGATCTTATTGCAAAGGTCAATGAGCCGCGCCATGCCGACTATAACGATGCCACCCTCAACCAGGAGCGCGAGCACACGAGCCAGACGGCGCTTCAAGGTAGCGGCGGTGTTGCGGCAAAGTGCACGCTTTGCTACGACCGCCAGAAGATCGGGATGGTCCCGGCTTGTGCTAAGGCATGTCCCACCGAGTCAATTCAGTTCGGCGAGATCGAGGAGCTGAGGGAGCGCGCAAGCAAACGCGTGGAAGCACTTCAAGAACGCGGCCTCCCTGCGTACCTCTACGGTGCCGGCAACGAGGGTTCGGTCGGCGACCTTAACGCCTTTTTCTTACTGATCGACAAGCCAGAAGCGTACAATCTGCCGGCCGAGCCGGTCTTACCCTCGACCCGGCAGCCTGCCGGCTACGTGAGCGCTGCGCTCACGGCGGCACTTCTGACATTGCTCGGCCTTGCGGTCTTCAAAGGTGCGAAGTGATGGCCGACGTGCTTCCGGGCGGCGAACCTACAAAGACCACCTACTACGGCCGGCCGTTGCTCAAGCGCCCGCACTGGGACCGGACGGTCACGATTTACCTATTCCTCGGCGGTATCATGGGCGGCAGCGCTATCCTAACGCTGCTGGCCGACGGCGAGGCCGCCGGCGAACGAAGGCTCGCCCGTAATGGGAAATACGCCTCCTTCCTCTTGTCGGTCGTCGCGCCAGGCATTCTCGTTACGCACCTTGGTCGTCCCGAGCGTTTTCATCATATGATGCGCGTCGTCAAAGTCAAGTCGCCGATGTCACTCGGCGTTTGGGGCTTGATCGCATTCTCGACGATTGCCGCACCGAACGCCGTCGCTGAGGCGGCCCGCAACGGCCACGCGCCGCGCTGGTTATCGGCAGTCGGGCCGCGTTGGTTGAACCTGCCGATGGCGCTGCTCGGCGCATTTATCATGAGCTATACCGGCGTGCTGCTCAGCGCAACCGCGATTCCGTTGTGGGCAAAGGGCAAGTATCACATCCCCGCTATGTCGGTCTGCTCGGCGCTCGCCGGTGCGTGCGCGCTACATTCCTTGCTGCTTGCCCGTTCGAGCGCGCCCGAGACGCTGACGCGCCTGGCAAAGATGGGGGTGTTCGCAAGCCTCGCGGAGGTCGTGATCGTCGAAAACTTTAGGCACTATGCGGGCGAGTTTGGTAAACCAATGTTCGAAGGTGCGCTTGGTCAGAGGTTCCGGAATCTGACGTTGCTCGCCGGCAGCGTGGCGCCGCTCGTCTTAAACGGAACATCGATCCTCAAGAACCGAGCGAATCAACGCGAACATAGCGTCTCGAGGACTCTGGTAAGCGCCGCCTTAACGCTAATCGGCGGCTACGTGCTCCGGGAGACGCTGATCGAAGCCGGTAAGCTCTCGGCCGACGATCCGACGGTATCGTCCAGACAGCCCCGCTAGGGACTCGAAGATCCGATCAGCGTCAACAAGCTCGACAAGAACTCATTGGAATGGATGAAGACGGCAAAGTGGCCCCCGTTTGGGATGGCGACGAACGCTTTGTGCGGCGCCTGTAATGAATCGAGATAGTCGCGCGCGACAGACGTGGCCGTGGTAAAGTCCTCCGCGCCCTGGATGAAGAAGATTGGAATCGAAAATTCAAGGCCGAGATCCTTTCGGCCATAAGTTTGCGTTTGCGGAACAAGTTGGTCGGCGCTGAGAACCATCCCGTCAGCGTCATTGTTCACATCCTGAACCGAACCGCCGGGAGCGACGAGCGTGCGCCCGATATTCCCAGCCAAGAAGGTGTTTGCTCCTTCAAAAACCGTCGACCACTTCCACTGCGTACGGAAGCCTGCGCCGGAGGAGTACGGCGGCGGCCCGGCGCGTAGAAGCTCCTGCACGGCTTCATGGTTGCTCAGCGCCCGCGCTTTCTTTAAGAGCTCGTTATAGTTCACGATGTAGCTCATGCGCGTATCCGCTACTTGACCGGTGCCGACGTATGCCTCGAAGAGTTCGGGCTTCATCTTCGCCATGAGCAGGCCGAGAATCGATCCAAAGGAATGCCCGACCAGGATGATCTTGCGCTTGCCAAGATTCTTGCACAAGTATTCCGAGAGGTCGATGCCGTCTCGCACCATGCGCTCCACGGTAATCGTCGAGGCCATGCCGGCGCCACTCTTTTGGAGCGTTCGTCCCGCGCCGCGCTGGTCCCATTGCACGATCGTGAAGTGCTTCTCCCACGGGGCGAAATACATAAACGACCACGGATACGTGGGGTCCCCGGGCCCCCCGTGAAGGAACAGCAGGACGGGGTTGTTACGATCCCATCCTCGGATGCTGATCCACTGGTCAATGCCGCCGATCGTAACGTAGCGCGCTTCATCGACGCCGGTTGGTGACGAAATCGCATATTCTGTCGCGTTTCGCGTTCGGAGGAACGTAAGAAACGTTTCGAGCTTATGGAACTGCTCGATTGTATCGGGTTTCAGGCCCTCCGAGACGCTCTGAGCGGTCGTGTTCGGCATAGCAGGCACGCCTGACGCGGCCAAAAGCGTCCCTGACGCGCCTAAGAAGAAATTCCGTTTCATCTAATCTCTCCTCGCCGGCATGCCTATCGATTGAACGAAGCGACTCGCATTGGTTTCGCTACTCGCGACATGCGGGCAGGTTACCACGCACGCTTGTCCAAAGTCAACTAATTAGATAGTATTCGTCGCGTTCGTAGGGAAGCCGTTAGGGGCGCATCGATAACCCAAACAGCAACTGCCTAATTTAAGCGCAAACGCAGGCCCGTCGCGCCGCGCGACGCGGCCTGCGCTTTCTCGGAAGGAAGCACTTACCTGAATAAGATGCGCTCGGCACAGCACAAGCCTCTCTCGGCCCTGCTCTCCCAAACTTTGGTTGCCTACACGGTGGAACTCGATTCCGAATTCGAGCGCCGCGTGCTTGAAGCGCATGCCGCAGCGCGCCTTTCGCTCGTAATTTGGCTTAATGTGATGCGGTTTTTGGCCGATGGACCACTTTCGGTTCGGACGCTAGCTTCGCGCGCGCTCGCCAACGAGGAGCAGGGCAAGGCCGGGCTCGGCTGTCTGGAGCGATGGGGTTTTATTCTGCTGCAGTCCGGAAAACGCGCCGGTTTCGGCAGCGGCCGAGGCATCCGCGCCGATTGGCTTGTTCGGCTCACGGCCGGCGGCGAAACGGCCATCAAAATCTGGCCGGAGCTGGTCCCGCAAATCGACGCCCGCTGGTCGAAACGCTTCGGCGACGATGCGACGAGGTTGCGCCGCTCCCTGGAAGCAATCGAGCAGCAGATCGATCTCGAATTGCCGCAGGGCTTGCCGGTTTCAATTCTCCAACTGCCGCAGTTCGCGCCCCGAAAATCGGCTGCACAAGACGGCCTGCCGCTACCGGTGCTGCTTTCCCGCGTTCTGCTCGCCTTCGCGCTCGATTTCGAAGGTGAGTCGCGAACGCCGATTTCGCTATGCGCCAACACGCTTCGCGTTCTCAGCGACGAGCCTATCCCTGAAGCAGAGATTCCCAAACGAACGGGCTGTTCGGCGGAAACGGCAGGCATCGGCTGGCAGCACAAGCCCTACATTATCGTTGAAAGCGACCCTGCCCGCAGCCGCGGCAAGTTCGTGCGCCTGTCCGAAGCCGGCATCAACGCGCAGAGAGAGTACCACAGCACCGCGCGCGATATTGAGGAAAAGTGGAAAGATCGCTTTGGCACCGCTACGAAAGAAATTCGCGAATCGCTGACGACTCTGCTGAAACGCGGCGAACTTTCTGAAGGCCTGAAGCCACCTCCCGGCACGACCCGCGCCGGCGCTCAGACACCCGCTCTAGGCCGCTTCACCGTTGGACCTGCGGCGCGCCAGCGCAAGCGGGATTTGGTAAGTCAGACGGAAGCATTCGTGCGCGATCCGGCTGGCGCTCTGCCGCATTACCCGCTATGGGACATCAACCGCGGCTTCGGTCCGTAGGAGGCGCTGCCCACAACGCGGCGTCTAGCGACTTCTCTCTTTACGCAGCCGATCGCACTGTGCAACCGGACCTCTTATAGCGAGCCATATACTTTGAATCAGGCGTTTTGCATCTTCCAGTGACAACGGCGTCCCCCGGTCGGATGCATGCGCACGTTGGAAGCACGGGGGCACTCGACGGCCGACCGGCGGCGCCGCGCTTCTCGCCGAGGAGGGACGGCTACCTGGCGTCGAAATTTCGGCCGATCTAGAAACGTCAGGAGCCGCCTCGGTGACCGGGTGGTTTGTCCCGAGCGACCTTTATATGGGGTTCGGTCATGCGTGTGTTTTCGTCAACACAAAGCGTCCGCAGCCGTGGGACTCATCGCCGTCGGTGTCGCCCTTGCGGTCTCAGGCGTCGTATCGAGGCCGAGCGTCTAGGAGCCGACACGACCTGCGATAGCTCGAGCTACTGCAAGACGTTCAGCATTAACGGCACGGGCGGCGGCGTCGAAGCGACGGCGACGCGCAGAACCGCGATACAGGGGCAGACGTCAGCGGGCAACGGAGATTCCGGAGTTGCCGGTATCGACACGGCGACGGCGTGTGCGTCGGGATGCGCCTTGGCCGCGGTCGAGGGCTCGTCGAGCGGCGGTTCGGGCGGCTACTTCGAATCCACTCTGCAGGGCTCCGCCGGAGTGCATGGCTACATCGGGAAGAGTACCCAAAGCCTCGCCCTATAACGCCCTCACCCTGGATGACAATGGTCAATACAGCGCGCTCTACGCGCGCGGCGATAGCGACGCCACCGTGCTCTTCTGGGCCTCCAACGTCCCGAATAACGACCACTGCTTGATCGACTCCGCCGCGGACTTTATCTGCAATGGAACGATCGTCGGCGGCGATGACAAGGCGATTCTCGTGCGGCATCACGTTCCGCCGGCGTCGCTGCCCTGCGCGCTGCTCAAAGTCGCGGGCAAGAGGAGACGAAGGGCCTGTACGTCAGCCTGCGCACGTGCGAAATTTCTTTGGGGATCTTCACGGAGAAGCGAAAGTCGTCCGGAACTGCGGCGGCCCATCGCGCATATGTTGCCTGACGATGCGGTCCATAGAACGACGAGTTGATCTCGGCGCACGAAAACCGGGTCGAATAGCGCATCAAATGCGTCCCTGCCCCTCCGAATCGATCGCGCTGATCGCGCGGCAACGACCAGCCCGCCGTCCCGACCCGGCGCTCAGGTGTCATCTGGGTTGAAAAGCTGCGAAGGTATTTTGGCCGACCCGCAACTCGACGTGGAATCGCGTCCCTACCGTCACGAAATTCGGTGACTCTGCTCGGATGACGAATCCAAGCGCGAAGCCTGAGCTACGACGCCCGGTTCCTCTGACCGGTCTAGGCCTTGCGCGGAGTAAATTAGGGCGACCGACTGCACGTTCCCCTAAAGTCCGGCCTTGTGGCAGTCCGTGAAGGGTATTCAGTAAAGCTGAAAGTGCTCCGGTTTGTGCGTACCCACTCATAGCGGCGAATGTTATTGTCAGAGCTCGCGTGATTCGTCCACTGCTCAGTGTTCCCGGTCCACGGCTCTGCAAACGACACCCACCAATTGCCCTCGTTGTCCATTCCGGTTTGGACGTAGCGGCGTTTCTTTGCATCATAGCTTGTCGCGATGCTGTTAAGATATGGCATTGTCATCTTCCCCTGCGTCGGCACGTCGACCCATTCGCGCAGAAGGCCAGAATCGAAAGTATAGATCACCGTCGACTTGCTCACGTGTTTTCCGATGGCTCCGGCCTGACAGGACCACGTGCCAACGTAGTATCGCAGGGCCGCTGCCCCAGACGCAGCTCGGACACTGTTCGGTGCGGCGACGGTAACCGCGAAAGCAAGAAGACCTAGGGTTTTTCGCATTGACGCCTCCCTTTGTGAATGAGGGTTAGTACGTCTTCGTTTCGACACTGACGACCTTCGCGCCGCCCTTGGTCCTGGTGGGCATGCAGTTCGCCGGTTTCAATCACAGTGAATGACGTAAATAATGTCCAGACCGATCGTTCCAACAGCTACCCGGATACTGGCTCTAGTGCCGCGTCGAAGGCGGGATAGAACCACCCGAGCCAGACAAATGCCCCGACCAACGTCGCCGGTACAATTGCCACCCGCTGTTATTCGTGCCTTGCGCCTTCCCCGGCCCATACGGACTCCCGTCGCGCATCCAGAGTTTGTACTACCGTTCCGATGGACCGCGGACGAGCTCGACCGGTGCATAGAACATTGGTTGTTGTCCTCGATCTATGGAGCGCCCGGCAAGCCCAGGCCGACTAGAACGACGGGACCAGTGAGGCGCCGCGCTTTCAGCAGTTCCACAGATCGGCTAGTCGATTGCGCCTTCAACCGTGACGTGGCACGGTGCTGCGCCGCGAATCGCCGCCGCCAGACACGTGCCCAGTTCGTGCGCTCCTTGGCGCATCACGAGATAGTCGCCTAGCGCGCTGTAGCTAAGCCTTCGCACGACTCGGCCGCTCGGCACGTCGACCGCCGAGGCGACGACGTCCCAAATGATCGGCGTCACCAGCCGCGCCGTGCCGAACACCACGGTGCGTACGCCCAATGCCAGGCCGGCACGTCGCGCGCAATCGGCGCTTCCGCACGACGTGTTTGTTACGCGCGCGGCATCGACCAGCAGAAGCTTGCCTGCGCCAATTCCGCCGCGCAGATCGTCGGTGAGCGAGCGGAGCTGCCTAGGGCTCGGCGCGACCGCGTCGTCGTAGTCGGCACCGCCGGCTAACGGCAGGACGGCGACCGCACGCTCCGCGGCGGCATTGTCTGCCGACGCAGCACCTCGCATCGCGCCGGAAAACAGCAGTGTGGCGCCGGCGAGGACGACACATCCAACGAGGCGACTAACTCGGACCATGGCAAGCACCTCCCGATTCGTTGGTTATGTCCGCTCGCGAACGGATCCCCTTTCGAAAGGCCGGACAGGCGGCGCCCGGAGGCTCGCGTCACCACGTGACAAGGAGTGACTGTGCGGAGGCTGACGAATCGACTCCGACTTGGACATGAACGGGCACATTGCCGCGCCTTTTGCCGCACTCGACGCGCAACGGCGCGCGGTTACTAAGCCGGAGTGCTCTTGCCGATGAGATATGGCGCCAATCGGCCGTGCTTAAGGCCAAACGCGGCGGTCATATGATCGGCTCGGCGACCTCGAGCGGCATGGCCAAACGGATGGCTACAAGTTGCCAGCATGACGTGGCCCCGTTGGGAGCTGGTCACCCTAAGGCAGTCCCGAATAACCGCCTAAGGTGCCCAGGAACGGCGGGGTCACATCACATGGTCGCTGCGGCGCCTCGCTCAACCTTATCGTAGAACAGACTTCTTTGCACGGACTTTGCGTTTGCGGCCTAGGACTCGCAATGACTTGCGGGTGCGCGTCGAGGACGGCCGGAGCTCGACGGCGCGGTGCAATGCCAATGTACGGATCGCGCTTGCCGCAGTCGGGATCTTCCTCCGATCCAGTAGCGTCAGAGCGTCCGACACGAGGCGCTTCCAGCCACGTGCCCGTAAGAACGTAGGTTTTTCGCCGGTGACATCCTCGCTCGCAAAGGCGCGCGTGCCGCCGAGGGTCGCCTCACTCGTCTCATATTTCCCACGAAGCGTTCTGAAACTGGTCGGAAACGGCGGGAACATTCGGAAACACGAAGCCAGATTTTCTCAATCTGGGGACTTGAAATTCATGCGGAAGATGCGAGCGATGCCGATTCCGAAGGCCCCAATGATGGCGGCAAATAGGAGGAGCGCCGCGCCCACGGATATACCGGCCACGCCTCCACTGCCGCACAACGCGCTCACGCCACGCGAGAGCGCGAGCCGCAGCAACGCAATTGCGTTGGCTTGTGTGCCCGAAAGCGCCCGCGCTCGCGCCGCAACGTCGTCCACGTTCCAGCTCACGCCGTCGATCCGGTCGGCGATGCGTCCCGCGTCGTCGATGAGCACGACGCTTTCGGTGTGCACGATCGGCTCGGACGGTGTGCCCGCTGCGACGAACACGCCTAGGCGCTGCTCGAGCTCGCGCACGTCGTCGGGTCGACCCGTCGCGAGGGTCCAGCGCCGCGGATTGGCGTCGAAGTATGCCCCGTATCGGCGCAAGACCGCCGCACTGTCGTGCTTGGGGTCCAACGTGAGCTCGACAAGATGGACGGGCGCTGTGCGAAGGTCATTTTGTAGCTGCTTGAACTTGGCCGATACGAGCGGGCATTCGCGCGGGTCGGGGCAACGCGTGTAGATGAACGAAATGACAAGCGTGCTGCCTCGAAAGGCCTGCAGCGAGATCGCTCGACCGGTCTGATCGATGAGCCGCGTGCCCGGAACCGCATCGCCGATTTGCATCGTCGGCACGAATGGTGTCACGAACATCGGCGCTTCCTGGCTACCAGGTGCGCATTCCAGGCGCTAGGAAGTGGCGCACCGAGAGTTGATCGTGAAGCGGCCCCATGTAAGCTAGCACCGCTAGCACAACCGCGACCGTGGCCCAGCGCCCCAGCCAGTCGAAAGCTGGTGCCGTCGGCATAGATTCCTCTTCTGCCGGTGCGAACGCAAAGGCTTCGCGCTGAGTTTCGGGCTCGTTGAGCAGACGCGTGCCCACCGCGACTACAACGAACATGAGGACGCTGATAAAGAGCAGCGTCCCCCCGATAGCAGCGAAGACCATCTCGCCGTGCCACGACTGAGCCCCGGCGGCACCGAAGTACGTCACGTCGGATGTGCGGCGTGGCGAGCCGAGCAAGCCGGCGATGTGCATTGAGGTCGACATCAACAGCATGCCGATGAACCACATCCAGGTCTGGGCGAGAGCCAGTTTCGGAGCGTAGAGCTTGCGCCCGGTGAGCGCGGGGACGAGCTTATACGCCGCGCCGATGAAGCTGAGCGCGACGGGGCCGCCAACCGTGACGTGGAAGTGCCCGACTATCCACATCGTGTTATGGACCAGCACGTCCATGCTATACGAGGAATTTACGATACCGCCGAAGCCACCGAAGATAAAGAGCAACATGCCGAGCGCAGAGCCCGTGAAAACCGGATCCGTCCACGGCAGCCAACGCACCGTGGCCACGAACCCGCGCACGCCGGCCCGCCGGGCAGCGATTTCGAAACTCGCGAAGATGGCAAAGGCCGTCATGAACGAGGGGATAACCACGCCATACGTCGTCAAAGTGTGTAACCACTTCCAACCAGCGGAAACGCCCGGTTCGAGGAACTGATGGTGGATCCCGACCGGCGTCGAAAGTACCAACAACAGGAGGAATGCCAGGCGTGTGAGCGAGTCGCTGAAGACTTTTCCGCCGTAGGTGGTCGGAATGACATTGTACCAGATTAAGTAGGCACCCATGATCCAGAAGTAGACCAGCGGGTGGCCGAAATACCAGAAGAGCATCCTGCTCAGCGAAACGTCGATGCCTGAGGTCCAGCCAAGCGACCAGGGAATCAGGAGCAGCATCTCCACCACGATACCGACCGTGGCGATGATCCACATCACGAACGTGCAGGCGCAGGCGTGAGCCGGCAGAGGAATACGCTTGCCGGGGTTGTTACGACCAAACGATATGACGTTTCGAAGAATGTCCGCGGCGACGAACCAGGTTCCGGCAACGAGTAGGGTCGCCCCAAGGTAGAAGAGCGGATCTGCCTTCAGCGGCGCATACATTGTGTAGAGCACCGTCGCGTTGCCGGCCAGAATTTCCGACGCCGCCATCAGAGTTCCGACCAGCATGATGCAGTAACCGGTCCAACCCAGTCGCACCGAACGAATTCGTGGGATCGAGCGGTAGGTCGCGAACGTCATCAGGCCGCAGATGAAGAAGGTGGTAAAAACCAGCGCCATCAGCACGCCGTGAGCCGTGAGAATCCGGTAGTAGTCGAACTGGGCCGGCAACGCCAGGAAGTTGGCTCGCGAGAACCCTTGGAGCAGGCCGAACAACGCCCCCACGGTCAGGGCCGCCGTGGCCGTATAGATGTGCGCCAGGACCAGGAGATTCTCGCTCGCGACCGAGTAGCGCATCGCGAAGCCGGGATCGGTTGAGCCGGCGGAGCCGGTTCCGGAGATGGTGCTCATCAGCGAACCTCGATCGCGTCAGCCATCAGTTGATGTCCGGCGCCGCAGTACTCGTTGCAGACGAGAAGGTACTTGCCGGGCTTGGTAAACGTGTGCGAGACCGTGCTCACCCAACCGGGCGTCACCATCGTGTTGATGCCCGTCTCCGGGACGCTGAATCCGTGCTCGACGTCGGTGCTGGTGACGTAGAACGTCACGTGGGCGCCCAGCGGAACCGAAAGGTGGTGGGGTTCGAACGAGAAGATATGCGCAACATAGTAGGCCTCATACGAGCCGTTGGCCAGCTTGTGCAGACCCGGGTGGTCGAACGGCGGCGTCTGCGAAACCTTTGCTGGATCGATGGTCTGGACGTTGCTGGGCGGCACGATTCCATCGACGACCGCCGCGGTCGTGATGGTCGCCAGAAAGACGGCCATCATCGCGAGGCCGAACGTCAACCAAATCCGCTCCGAGCGATGGATGTGCACGCGCTACCACCGATCCCGCAATAAGAAAAACATCAAGAACCAACCAACGGTAAACAGCCCTCCGATCGTGATCACGAAACCGAGTGTCGCCCGTAATGGCTCGTCGTGCTGGGAGGCCGGCTCGTTCATCTCTTGTTTCCTTTCGTCATTGGCGAACGTTGGTGATCGGGATCGTCAACCAGAGTGAAATCTAGCAGTTCGGCCCTTCCTTTTCCTCACAAACGTGCTCACGCCGGCTTGGGGTTCGATGCGCCAAGAGACTGCGCCATGGGGAAACGCGAACCCTCGGTCGCTACGCTGGTCCTTGAGTGCTGAATCGGTCAGTTGATACTGGAGCACCGCCCGGTTATCTCGGTGATGTCGATCCGATTGGGAACCCCGAACGAGGCAATCCGATCGACGTAGGATCGCTCCGCGGCACTGGAGGCATGGTCCGCCTTGGCAACAATGCGAAGGCGCGAGGTGATGCGTCGAAGGGCTTCAAGGGCCTCAGCATTCTCGAGCGCCCGAAACCCCACGCTAGCACGCTTCTCAAGTTCGCACTATCGACGATGTGTTCCACTGCGATGCACGCACACAAGCGCGCGCGCAAAGTCTCAAGCTTGCGCCCGTCCGCGGAATGGACGACTACCTCGCCAAGCCCGTTAAAGTCAGCCGACCTCCGCGCCATGGTCGATCGCTGGTCGCTGCGAAGCATACCCGCTTCTAAAATCCACGTGAACTTGCCGGCGTGGTATTCGGCAAACCGGACCTTCCCGTCGCCGCGACGGCAATGCCGGCTGGAGCGTGCCCTGTGTCGGTGGCGCGTCGTCGGTCGACGAGACCGGCCGTAGTCAAGCGGCCGAGGTCGTCTAAGACTCAAGCGGCAACCAGCGCCTGCCGTCACCCGCGAGCAGCTCGTCGGCCGCAGCCGGCCCCTCGCTGCCGGGAGGGTAGATTTGGGGCGCTTCCTTGGATGTCCCCCAGGCGTCGAGCACCGGCTGTACGGCGGCCCAGCTCGCCTCGATCATGTCATCACGCTGGAAGAGCAGCGTGTTGCCGATCATGCAGTGATAGAGCAGTGTCTCGTACCCGACCGTCGGCTTTTCGTCGAAGCAGCGCTCGTATTCGAAAACGCTGCGCGCGCGCCCAAGCCGCATCACCGGCCCAGGTGCCTTCGCACGGAAGTCCGTCGTCGTCCCGGGGTTCGGCGCGATACGGATTGTCAGCACGTTCGTTGCGACGCAGTGCTCGGGCTGCCCAAAAAGTTCGTGCGGCCCCGGCCGTAAACAGATCGCGATCGTCGTGCGATGGCCGGCGAGCCGCTTTCCGGTGCGCAGGTAAAACGGCACGCCGTCCCAGCGCGGGCCCTCGATCTCCAGCCGCAGCGCGGCGTAGGTTTCCGTGCAGCTGTCGGGGGCGACCCGCTCCTCCTGGCGATATCCGGGCACGGGTTGGCCGTTCATTGTGCCGGGACCGTATTGCCCGCGCACGGCGTGCTGCGGGGCAACAGGCCGGATCGCTTTCATTAGCCGCGCCTTTTCGTCGCGAACGGCTTCGGCATCGAACGACGCCGGCGCATTCATCGCGACCATCGTCAGTAGGCTGAAGAGATGATTGGGCACCATGTCGCGCAGCGCTCCGGTTGGCTCGTAGAACGACCCGCGATGCTCCACGCCGATCGTTTCTGCGGCGGTGATTTGAACGGAGTCGACGTACTCGCGTCGTAGCAGCGGCTCGAAGGCGCCGTTGCCAAAACGCAGCGCCGCGATTCCCTGCACCGGTTCCTTGCCGAGAAAGTGATCGATGCGGTAGATCTGCCGCTCGGCGGCATCCTTAAGGACGCGTGCGTTGAGTTCGCGTGCCGTGGCTAGATCGGAACCGAAGGGCTTCTCGATCACGACGCGCCCAAATTCGCCCCCGCTCTCCACGAGCAGGCCCGCGGCCCCCAACCCGTCCACGATCGTGCCAAAGAATCGCGCCGAAACGGCGAGATAGAAGATCGCGCTGCCCGTGTGGCTCTGCGCCAACCGTTCTTTGAGCTTGCCGTAGTCGCCGGGGTGTTCGAAGTCGAAGACGACGTAGTCGAGGCGCTCGGCGACCCAGTCCCAGGTGGACGCGTCGATGCGATCGGGATGGAACTCCGCGTTCGGATCGCGCGTGAAGCTCTCAAGGGCGGCGGAGAGTTCGGCGCGCCATGTGTCGGCGGTCCGCTCGTGATGGTCCGCACCGACGATCCGCAAGCCGTCATCGAGCAGCCGGCCGCCGGCGAGATTATAGATCGCGGGCACGAGGAGTCGTTTGGTCAGGTCGCCCGCTGCGCCGAATATGACCAGCGTGCAAGGGGGTGCCGCACAGGCGTTCTCCACGATCGCCGGAATGCTACCATACGCCTCACCAACCCTTTCACGACGTATGGAGAGCCATGTCGACTCGAATTAGCCAGCGGACCCTCGTCACATGCCCCCCGGCGCAATCGGCGCACCGCCTGCGCGATTTTTTTCGCGAGCACGGCAAAGGCGACGGCGATACGGCGAAGCTTCCGCTCTTCCTTGAGATTGGCGTTCCCGGAATTAGGGAAACGCTGCGACTCGAACGCTCGGTCATCGTGACCTTGCAATCCGCTCACCTCGCGGGCGACATGGAGTCGCGCTACCGCGTGCAATGGGCGCCGGAAAAACCCGGACCCTTTCCGTTGTTTTCCGGCGAGTTGCGCGTCGAGGGGGACGAGGACTACAACGCCTTCTATCTCGTGCTCGAGGGCTCTTATGAGCCGCCGCTCGGATTGATAGGCGCCGGTTTCGACGCCGTCGTCGGCGCCCGGATCGCCGCCGCTTGCGCACGCAACCTCCTTTCGCTGATCGCCGACAGCATCGAGGATAACTTCGCCATCGACGAAGCGCGCAAAGCGCCAGCGAATAAGGCGCCCTAGCACGTCGTGCGCGCGAAGCGCCCGCTCGCGAACGCGAACGGGAGCACTCCGCAGCCGAAAGTGGGATGACCGACGGCGACAGCGCGCCGAGGCGCGCGGGGATGTCACTGAGGCGGAAGCCATCGCGTTATCTTTTGGCGATAGATTCTTTGTGGTGGGCCGGTGCTATCTTAGACGTTGCCTCATTGAGCATGCAGCGGGCAACGCACCTCTCGCGCTCGAGATGGCCCAGAAAACACGGATAGCGAATTCGGCTCGGTACTCGTAGTTGCGATCGAGGGCCTAAGGATTGCCATGAGGTTGCGACTCCTGTTGGGCGATGTCGCAGGCGCGACTATCTCTGCGCGGGAGTTGCTCGGACACGCGCTTCGCGACGAAGGCGCGAACACGAATCCGTGTGACATCGCCGCGCTCGCAGTCGCTCTCCGTGAGCTGGCTATGCAGCGGCGAGGATCGTGGGATTTGTTCGTGCGTTAAACGAGCGCATTGGCTATCCCGGCACCGTACCGATACGAGAATCATCGGATCAGCTTCTCTGGTCATCACTTCGTCAACAACTGTTCGAGGAGGCCATCGCCGGTCGCAAGCGCCGAGGGCGCGCTACTCACATCGCAGGAGGCCGTGGCCGAAGCGCTCACGGCTCTGGAATTGGAGCCGATCGGCGACGCGGTGAGCTCGGCGGCACGACCGTAAGGTGATGTAAAGGTTCTGACGAAGCCAACCTGCCGTGCTCGGACTCCTACTGCTTCCCGATCGCGGTGTAGAATTCGCAGTCAGAGGTAGGCGTAATGAGAAAGTCGGCCGGCAACTCAAGGACGCTACTAAAGGTCGTGGGACCGGTTCTCGCGGCGTTCGCGATAGCAAGCGCCGCGGAGCCGGCGCCTCCCAACACATGCCAGAGCGTGAAGAGTGAGCTTGCCGGTATCAGCGCGCGGCTTTCAGATGAGGAGAGGCTGCTCGGGAATTGTCAGGACCTCGGCGCCTGCACGGCCGGCCAACTGTCGGGTATTCAGACGGCGATCAAGTTGCTGCAGGAAGAGATGACGGCCGACCGCCTCCGCCTCCTTGAGGCCTGCGCGCCGCCGCCTGCACGACCACAGCCGGCGACCAACCCGATTACCCACGTCATCGTCATCATTCAAGAAAACCGTTCGTTTGACGAACTCTTCGGCGGCGCGGCCGCGCAGATTCCAACCGCGAACATCGCTACGTCGGTTCCCGCGTATCCAAGTGGTGTGGCGACTCTCTCGCCCCAGGCGCTGCTCGGGGGCGAGTCCAACGAGCCCGGCCATTTTCACTCAAACTTCGTCTCAGACATGGACGGGAGCGGTGCCGGTGCGTACGGCCCGAACAACGGTTGGACTACGATAACGCCGAACGCAATGAACTACGTTGCGGACAACTCGGCGACGTGTGGTGATGGTGGCAGTTGCACCAACGTCAAGAAGTACTGGAATCTCGCTTCGTCGAGCGGCTTCGCGGTCCTCGCCGACGAAGCGTTTCAGACGAATGAAGGCGGGTCCACGACATCGCATTGCTATCTGGTCGCGGCTCAATGCGGCTACCCAACGAGCCTGGTCGATACCTACTCCGGCGGCTGCCTGTCGCCAACGACGGCCTCGACCATCGATATGACTGCCCAATACCCCGAAACGGGAAGCAGCGGTGGCAGCAGCTGCGTCGATATAGATACCGTGTACGACCTCCTCAATGCCGCCGGGCTCAAGTGGGCGTACTATTCGAGCACCGGCTGGGGAACCGGAGTCGTCAGCGCCGTTCAAGACGTCAGCCACATTTGCCAAGCATCGACTGTTGGGTGCACTTATACGGGCACGGGCGGCTCGGCACCGACGGAGCCGAGTGCGTTTCTTGCTGCTGCGGGCGGCTCTTCGTGCACGCTCCCGCAAGTCGTCTACGTGACGCCGTCGGTCGCTAATTCCGACCACGGAGCAGGCACCAATGGCCTCGGCCCGCTGTGGGTCGAGTCGGTCATCAACGCCGTCGGTGAGGGCCCCTGCTGGAACTCTAGCTTGCTCTTATTGACGTGGGACGACTGGGGCGGTTGGCCCGATCACGTCGTTCCGCCGCGCCCCTCAGACGCACCGAACGACCCCTACGAGTTTGGCTATCGCATCCCGCTGTTCATCATCTCACCCTACATTGCCAGTCCGAACACCGTCGATCACACGCCTCGCAACATAGCGGGCTCGATCTTGCGCGCCATCGAGTTCACCTTTAGCCTCGGCACGGACCCCCAGTGTTCGGGCACGAACCGCCACAACGGCGCGTTCAACCCAACGAGTCCGCCCTACTATGGTCTGTGCCAAATGGACAACCGCGATCTGGTCGACAACCTCTACGGTGACCTCAACCTTAGTCGATCGCCTATCGCCTTCTCGCCGCTGTCGATGACACCCGAGCAGCACCTGCGGGCCATCGCCTCGACTAGCGACAATGGCGCTTCACTGCTGTTTTCCGACGATCCGGCCAAACGTGCGCTCTCTCTCGAAGCGATGGCATATGCGAAGGAAGAGGGCTGGGATTCCACTGCTTTTCGGTCGCGGTCCATAGACGACGATCTAGGCGAACGGTGAGACGTCCTCGAAAATGGACGTTGCAGTTGAGCTGCGCAAGTGAACGGTGCCGTGGCGGCGGAACCGGCTCGCCGGTGTCGATTGTCGTCGTGCGCAGCGCCGCCCCGATCTCGCCGCCTCGCGCACAACCCGTGCCGCAAAGTTAGCGGTTTGAGCCACTCGATGAGCGGCCCATCCGCACTTGCGTTCACCGCGCCGTTGTGCTCCTCGCAGAAGATTTCAGCCACGATCCAGCCTCCGTTGTGGTGACGACGCTGACATTCCGTCGCAAGGCCGACTTGTCGCCGCAGCTGCATGAGCGGTTGATGCAGCTGGAAGCGCTGCGTGACCAGGTTTGCCGCGCTAGCGCGGCGCGCTAAGAGCTGCGCGGGCCGACGCAGCGGATCGTAGGGAGGTAGGCTAGAACTCGTGGAAATTATCACTGGTCGCTCTTAGAGTGAAACATTGCGCACCCTTGGCACTCTCACTGCCTTCTTAGAAAGGACTGAAACATGCGATTTGTGCACATCCTTCGCGACTGGCCGGCGTCGTCTGCCGCTGCTCTTGCGATCGGCTTCGCGGTAGCCGTCTCCAGCGCGAACGCCGTGCGCGCCGAGCACGCCGATCCACAGAAGAAACCGAAGCCCTGTGACACCTCGAGTTACTGCATCGAGTACGACAACACCGGGGCCGGCGGGGGGCTCGAGGCCACCTCGACGAGCGGGACCGGCGTCGTGGGGATCACCAGCGCAAGTAACGGCGACTCCGGCGTTTCTGGTATCCAGAACGGCACCTACGGTGAGGGTGTTTACGGCCGGTCCAGCGGGGGGAGCGGCGTCTACGGCCAGTCGAGCCTGCAAGGAGCATCCGGCGTGTACGGCGTGATGAAAGGCACGAGCAACAACAACGGAAACGGAGTCACAGCGGAATCGGCTGACAGCACCGGATTTTACAATGCTTTGTACGCCCAAGGCGATTCCGCTGATACCTTCCTCCTTTATGCCTATAACACCTTTACCAACGGCAATTGTTATATTGATCCTAGCGCCGATTTAGCTTGCACTGGATCCGGTGAGTTTGCCGGCGGCACGTCATCCGTGCGGCGCCAAGCCGGTACCGGCAGGCGCGTAGTTGCGTATGCGAGCGAGGCACCCTCGGCGACGATCGAGGACACTGGCACGGCTTCGCTTGTGAACGGCGTTGCCTTGGTGCCGCTCGAGCGCGATTACGGTGCGACGATCGACCGCAGCCAGTATCGCGTCTTTGTGACGCCGGACGGCGACGCGTCGCTCTACGTGGCGCAGAAGACGCCGAACGGGTTCATCGTGCGAGAAACTCATGGAGGACGGTCGAGTCTGTCCTTCGACTACCGTATTGTGGCGCGTCCGTTGGACGCCAAGCCCGACCGACTGCCGCCCGCCCCTGCGATGCGGAAGCCGTCGCTAGCGGTGCATCGATAACTCAAACAGCAGCTGCCCTAATTTAAGCGTAACGCAGGCCCGTCGCGACGCGCGACGCGGCCTGCGCTTCCTCCAAAGGAAGCGTAGGCCTCTTGTGTACGCGCTACACCACGAGCAGGGGTCACGGCGATAGCAGCGGATTGGAGCCCGCCTGCGGAACCGGTAAGGGTTCCAGTTAGACGCGCGAGCTGACCGAAGCGTTTGCACTAGAGCGCGCCTGGGACACGCGGACCGCGCGGGCTTCATCCTTGAGGTGTTGCAATGAGGATGTCCGCGATCGCGGCGCACACGAGCCGCTTCCGGTCGGCCGAATCACATACCGAGGCGCCCACGCCGTGCTCGTAACATTGAGCATCTCTTCAGATGTCTTCTGATAGCGATTGCAGAATTGCTGTTCCCGGATTTCCTTGCGCTGAGAGCTTCCAGGTTCTTGGCCCGGGTTGTCCCGGCGCTTGCGCTGCTCGTCCTTGGAGAAACCCTTTTGATGAGGTCCGTGCCGTTCCGCAACGGGTGCCGCTCAAACGAGTTGATATCTTCAAGACGCCGCGCCTACAGGTCCAGTTCGCGGTGAGAGCTTCCCAGTCGCCGCGTTTCGCGGTCCACGTTCCGGTCGGTCGTAGCGAGCGCCTCTTATGAAAAGACGACCAGCCGGTTCGCTTCGATCGCTTTGGGCTCAATTACGCGGCTGGGTTTCCGTGCTTGGTCCGGGCCTCATCACCGGCGCTTCGGATGACGATCCATCGGGCATCTCGACGTACTCGATCGCCGGCGCGAGTACCGGCTATTCGATGTTGTGGACCGCCGTCCTGACAACGCCGATGATGGCCGTCGTCCAAGGAATGTGTGCTCGAATCGGTCTCGTTTGCGGCTGCGGTCTGACGACGGCGCTCGGAAAGCGCTTCCCCGTCGTCGTCGTGCGCGTCCTCGTGATACTCGTCGTCTTGGCGAACACACTCAATATCGGCGCGGATATCGCCGGGATGGGCGCCTCCGCCCACCTCGTCTTTAAGCCCGTTCCGGAGGCCTTGTGGTCGATCGGATTTGTCGCAACTATGGTAGCCGTCGAAGTGTTCGTCGCATACGGACCGTTCGCGCTGATTGCGAAGATTCTTTGCTCGGCCCTACTTGCTTACGTCGTCACCGCCTTTATGGTGCACGTCGACTGGAGGATGGCATTGCGCCGCGCCGTGATTCCGGAGGTGCATGTGACGGGCGTCTGGATTTCGACGTTCCTTGGCGTGCTCGGAACGACCATCACCCCCTATCTTTTCTTTTGGCAGACCTCGCTCGAAGTCGAAGAACGAGCCAAGCGCCAGCCGAAAGGAACCTTCCAGCACGATCCGCCATCGGCGCGCGAAATTGCCGACGCACACGCCGACGTGAACACGGGAATGGCGTACTCGAACCTGATCATGTTCTTCATTATCGTCACCGCCGCTGCAACGCTCGGCGCGCAGCACATAAACATTGTCACCGCACAAGACGCTGCCGCGGCGCTTCGCCCGCTGGCCGGCCGGTTCGCCGAACTCATCTTTGCGCTTGGCATGGTGGGCGCCGGTCTGCTCGCCGTGCCTGTATTAGCGGGTGCCTCAGCTTACGCCGTTGCCGAGACGTTCTCGCAACCGGAGGGCCTCTCATTGAAGCCGCGCAAGGCTCGAGTGTTCTACGGCATCATCATGGCCGGCATCGGCATTGGACTGCTGATCGAGGTGATCGGCGTCGACCCTATTCGTGCCCTGTTCTGGTCGGCCGTCATCAACGGTGTCGTGGCCGTCCCGCTGCTCGCCGCTATCACTGTCCTAGCGAACGACGAGCGCGTGATGGGCTCCTGGACGAACTCGCGTGCCGCGAACGTTTGGGCGATCCTGACGATCCTGCTGATGAGCGCGGCAGCCGTCGGCCTATTCGTCTTTTGGAACAGCTGACGCGGACGCGCATTCTGCCTAACGATGGCAAGAATATTTCCTGAAATGTGCGCGGCTCGCTTCCCAGCGCGGACGCCTGCGTAGCTCGCGAGCGATATGTTCGTCTGGCGCGGTCTCGTGATGCACCGACGAGAGGCGCTCCTCGTCGCGCTGGCAGAAGCGCAACAGCGTGGCATTGCACTCCTCCAGCGTCTCGCATTCGGGAACCGGGCGGAAGACGTTGTCTTCGACGAAGCCGCAAGAGCCCTCCACTCCGCCTTTCTCATTTCCTTTGGCCGGCGCAGCAAACTCGACGACGAGTGCTAAGGCGCCGCAGAACGCGCGAAAAACTTCGTTCTCCTGACGATTTCGGCCGCGCAGAATTTTCACGACCGCGGTCTTGGCTTTGTCGAACACGCCAACTCTGGGAAGACCGCCGAAATGCACGACTGCTTCCAAAAGACCAGCGAAGAGCGCCGGCTGATCGGGGTGTCGTGATACGCGCGCAAAGAGCTTGCCGCTGTAACTTAAGCGGGCGACGAAGAGCTGCACGATCGAGAGCACACCGCAGATGACGAGCTTGACCGGCGTGAAGTCGAACTGCATTTGATCGGCCGGCGCGTAAAGGCACCGCACGAAGGCTTCTCTTGCTACGATCTCGCGTCGACGATTGGCGACGTACGTACGTAATGATCGCTCGCTGATCTGCAAATCCTCGTCCACCCGCTCACGCAATAGGACGCCGATGTGAACTGCCGTGATGTGAGGCGCTTCACGCAGCCAGCCGTCGATGTGGTAACGATAGGCGTCCAAACGACATCCTCGTTCGATGCCTTGATGCTCCGGAGCGCGCAGTGAACGCACGTATTTGCGGACCGTGTTCTTCGAGAGTCCAAGCTCGCGGGCGACGACCTTGATTGGCTCACCGTCGCGAACACATCGGAGACGAATGTCTTCCCATTGATCCAATGTAATCAACCTCCTCGGTGCTCCTCTCGGGGCGGGGGCTGTGGTTAGCCCGATCCTTCGAGAGGGGCGCCCTCTTACTGCGAGGGGTCAATTTCTGGATGCCGCTAGGGGGTCAAAAACTCGCTGCCGTTACCAGCTTATCTTGGCGCAGGTACTTGCGCACCGTGTTGCGCGAGGCCCAAATCTCGGGCCACGGACTTAATCTTCTCGCCGTCGCGCCGGCATCGAAGACGAATGGACTCCCAAACTTTCATCGTAATCACCCCCTTGGGCTCCTCTCGAGCGGCTAGGTGTCGTTACCATGGCCTTCGGGAGGGGAGCCCTGCTTTATGCGCTCAGGGGTTCAAATCTCGGATGCCGTTTCCAGCACGTCATTCGAGTGTAACGGGTGGCAGCGGTTTCGGACCGTCGCTAGGAGGCGTATATGGACGCCACGCATGCACGCTTCCCGGATACAAATATTCCGATGCGATGGCGCACGCGCAGATTACGTGGAACGAGAAACTCCGGGAGCTATTTGAAAAAGCCCGTATGTACGGGCTTTTTTCCGATGAGCGGCGAATCTTATCCGGTGGACGAGTTCACGCGGAGATTGGAACGATGCCGAGCGTCTCTAGGCTTCCCGCTACGACCTCAGGCCCGATCGAGACTTCGCGATCGTCGTCGCGATCTCGGCATCCTCATCGTGTTCGATCGGGTTCGTTGGCGGCAATGGTCGGCTATCATTTTTTCTCGACGATGAACCCGAGATTTCCGAGCACTCTCACAGCGCCGGTCTTCCCGCCCTCGAAATCTCCCGATTCAAGTCGCCGGCCCGTAGCGAACTCGTAAGCTACGCCCAAGATTGCCTTCGGCGGGTAGCGACGTTTGTTCCAGACCAGCTCATACGTCGTGGTCGGGGCAAAACCGTGCTTCGAGAAGAAGCGATCCGGCCCGAGCCGGTCGTACTCCTGGATCGCGTGTAACACGTGGTCATGGTCGACGAGGTCCCAAAGGCCCGTTTTCATAGGTTTCATAGGGATACGACGACTGTGCCGTGCATTGAATCCTCAAATTCATGCGGCTTGCAGAAGTATGGGTAAACGCCCGGCCGGGTGAGGCGAAGAGTGAACGACTCTCCGTCCGGAATGAGTGGCGAACTTTTCCAGCGGCCGTTATCCACGTTATTACTTCCGCTCGTCACGGTGTGGGGATCTTGATCGGTATTCAGCCACACGATTTCCTGTCCGGCCTTCACGTGTATTGTGCGCGGCCGAAAGCCGTGATCGTGAATCGTGACGTGCACGGGCGGCAACGTTCGGGCGGCGGCTGCCGCCGGCCACCAAAGAAGGGGGCCGGCAAGCAGCACGAACTGCCAGCGTCTCATCGGTTGAAGACGTTTTCCGCCAGATCTTTGTCGGGACGTTGATCGACGTACGCCACGGGCGGGCAATTGACCACGAACACTGAGCCAAACGGCGCTCCGCCGGGTCCCGTCAGATCGCCCTCGCCAACCAAATTCAGAATTTGATTCTCATCGGTCTGACGCGTGTTTTTCCCAGCCTTGGCTGCAGCGGCAGTCCACGCGCCGAGCTGGACGTCCCACAGTGGGCTGTACGCGTTCGCGTGACGCGGATCGTCGAGCGACGGGAAGTCGCCCTGGGCGTTTAACGGGGAGCAGGTCTGCGACGAATTCGCTAGCGTGGCGTCTTCACCGAGGTGACAGCGCAGACCCAGATACATCAGGCCTTGAGCGTTGTCGCCCGACGTCTGACCGTTCAGGAAAACGAAGATACGTTCGCGAGCTGAGCCGAGATTGTCATCCCCGTTGGCAAATGACGCGTGGTTGAGTAACGGCACGTAGATCGCGCGCTCGACCGTCGCTGCCCCGGGATCCGATGCTTCAGTGCTCAGGTAAACGATAGGTTGGCCCGAATCGAATCCGTGCGCGAGGAGCATCGTGACTTCCGGGCCGTCGTTGTCCTGCTTGGTGTCGATGGCGAGTACGCGGTCGGCCGTATTCGTGTGATGAATCACGTCGTAGGGACCGTCGCCGGTTGCCACGATCGACATGTTGTAGATGACGTTCGAGCCGGCGATGCGAACGAATGGCGTGTAGTGCGCGTCGCCGAAGGCGCCTGGAGCGGCCTTCAGCGGCGGGAACCCGCTGGCCGACGGCTCATACACGCGTTTCGGACTGAAATCCGGCGCACCCTGGAAGTGTACGATCGCGTCGTTGTTAAACTTCCCGCTTGGCTTGCCTAGGGTCACCGTCTGGACGCACTCGGGGCAGTTGATTGCTATGTTATTGAGCTTCGATGCGTAGAGCACGTTGAGATCGTGCGCTATGCCATAGTCGGACGCGTCGGTGATGATGTACCAAACCGTCTTCCCGTTGGCGACTCCCCGGTGAATGGGCATGACTGCAGTGCTAGCGGCCACGTCAACGTCGCGAGCGCTCTTAAGGACGAGATGACTTGCCGGCAAGTATTGCGGCTCGGCAGAGGCCTTCTGAACCGGAAGATGCTGTACCGCGATGGATATTATGCCAGCTATCGCACCGAGTGCGACAGCTCCTTGGCGCCATGGCCATTTGTTAGTCATGTAACTCTTCTCCGCAACTCAAGCAAAATGCGAACTCCGGAGCAGAGCATAGCTCGGGCTCTTGTTCCCGTATGTGAGAGCCCTTACTCAGTGAGAATTGAATCGGGGCTTTGGTTGCGCGCGCCCGGATCACAGTATCGGCTGAATGAGGGGGTTCTCACCCGCTGGCAGTATGCTCGTGGGACGCAACTTGCCCGTGGCATGGCCGCGCCCTGGCGCCCGGATTGCGAGTCGACGCACTGCATCGGTAAGGGCCCGTGCGGCATAAATGCGTTCTTCCGGGGACCACCAGAGGAGTAACGCACCGTGAAGTGGGGACCCGTTATGCTGTAACGTCGCACCGCCCGACGACGACCTAGGAGCTGGTCGCCGACGGAGACCGCCGCCGGCCCAAGGCTATCTTGGGATGGTGTTGGAATTCGCGACCGAAAAAGCTGCGCTCCGGTGAGTTCAAAGGCGGCAGGACCGGCGCCGTACGAGAGCTGGAAGAGCTCAGCTTGACGATCCAGCTGAAGAAAAGCCAGAACGTCGCGCCGCCACGGGACCACCTTAGATGACGCGTAGTGCGCGATCCGTCGCCTCGGCGCTCGTCAAGCGAGCGCCCGCGCAGCGTAAGGCCTCCTGCGGTCCGAGGTCGGCCTGGACACTCAGGGTAGTCTCAAGCCGTTCGAGCAGTGAGGGCTCTCGCTCGCGCTCGAGTTCGAAGTCGCGGCGGACGTGCTCCGCACCGCGATCACACCCACGTGGTCGGACATCGGCAAGCTGGCGTCGATCGTCGTAATCCGCACTGCCATCAATTACTTCTTGCATCGGCAAGAACTCGAGAAGACAACGGCCGCGGAGTGACGTTCCTCGCAGTCCTCCGCCTCTTCGTATCGATTCTGAACTTCTGCGTCGTCCTGCGGGTGGCGTTGACGATCGCGCGCGCACTCGCGGTGCTAGCCGCCGGGAAGTCCATCGAGCGCGTGCGCTTGAACGTGACCGACGGCATCGTCCACGCGCTCACCTTCAGCGCCGCGGCGACGGTGCTCAACGTGACGATCTTGCAAAGCTGGGCCGACGTCGGGACGCTGACGGCCGTCTTCGGAATGCGGGCGGCTGTGAAGCGCGTGCTTGTATGGGAGGAGCGTATTGTGGGCGCCACTACTGAAGCGTAAGGCAACGGCGATGATCACGGCGGCCGCCGTCTCCACCTAGCGCGCTAGGGCATCGGTGACGCCATGGATCAAGGTCTCCATGTCCCGAAACCATAACCTGTGGGCGGCGGGACCGGCTGTAGGCGTTGTTACCGCGCGGACGGCGTAGCTGCGGGAGCTCGACCATTGCTAAGCTCGGCCTACTTGTACGGGTACTTGTCTCGATTGTCTCTGGGGACGGCATTTGAGCCCGGCTAGCATGGCCACATGATGCAAACCGCCCTAAAACATCTCCGCCGACGTCCAGCGGCTTCGCGCAGCCGGCGGAGCACCACCCCAGCGCCGGCCGCGCTTGCCCTCCGCTTGGCCGGCCACCGTCTCTTCCGGAACGCCGATGCGGCCATTATCGAGCGCTGCGAGGGTTTCTTTGAGGCCGAGACACTGTGCCGCGGTACCGACCTCTTTGCACAAGACGACCACGCCGAGCACGTTTACGTAATCGTTGGCGGCTATGCCCGCCTCAGCTACCTGCTCTCGGACGGACGCGAGATGTCCGTCGCGCTCGTTGGCCCGGGCGAGTTCATCGGGGAAGAAGCGCTCGCCGGAGTGGAGCGGAGGCCGTTCTCGGCAACCGTGGTTGAGCGCTGCACGGCTTTCCGCGCCCGCGGAGAAAAACTCGGCACGCTCTTTCGGGCAGATGCAGCGCTCGCGATGAATTTGGCCCGGCACATGAGCGCGCGCTGGGAAGAACTTAGCGCGGCGCTCGAAGACATCGCCCAGGGGAACGTCCGCGATCGGCTCTTGCGCGCGCTGCGACGGATCGCCGCCCAGTGGGGTGAACGCTCCGGGGCCGGCCAGCGCGTTCGGGTCAAACTGACCCACCATGAAATGGCGACGTTCGTCGGCAGCACCCGCGAGACGGTGACCCTCCAGCTCGCGGTGTTGATGCGGGCAGGGGCGATCAGCCGCGGCGACGGCTCCTTCACGGTTGTCTCGCCTGCGTGAACGGGATAGGCGAGTCGCGCAGCATCCCCTCAACTTAGACGATGTGCCGACGCCACCGCCGATTTGCGTATTTCATTGCGGCGACGGTTCGGTTGTGCGCACCACGGGGAAGTCGATCTCGGTATCGGCCAGCACGTTGAGATAGTTTGTGTAGACGTTGAGTGCGACCTCAGCGACGATCTGGACGACTTCCGCATCAGAAATCCCGGCGCGCTTGGCATCCGCAAACTCCTCCGCCGAAATATGCCCGCGCTTCTTCAAAATCGCTTCGGTTAGTTGCAGAACGGAATGGCGTTTCGGATCGGTCGCCTTTCCAGCGCGCGCGAGCGCCAAGCCGATGTCGTCGAGGCCGGCTTGCCTTCCGAACGCCGTGTGAGCGGATAGACAGTAATCACAGCCGTTTTCTTGGGCGGCAGCGATGGCGATCGCTTCGCGCGTCGCGCGATCGAGCGACCCGCCGCCGAGTGCGGCGTTGAGCTGGATCATGCCTCGCAAGGCCGCACCTGAGTTCGCGATTACACGGAACATGTTAGGCGTCATTCTTAGGGCCGATTCAAGGCCCTTGAGGCTCGCCTTGACATTGGCGGGGGCGGTCGCGGGGTCGACGGCCGGAATACGAGACATTAACTGGGTCTCCGAAACGGTGAGCAGGAGTGCGAATGTAGTGTACCGAACGATCGGGACAATAGCAATAAGGCCTGTCCGCGTCAAGAAAGCTCGCTTACATTCTTCGCTCGTCGAAGGACGGCAAATGCCAACATCTAGCACATCCCGGGGGGAAGCCACCGCGCGGATCTTCACGGTGTTCCGCGATCGTGGGTTCGAAGGCGCGACGCTCGCGGAGCTCGCCCGCGCTACCGGGCTCGGCAAGAGTAGCCTCTACCACTACTTTCCGAACGGCAAGGACGACATGGTCCTGGCCGTCTTCGATCTCTTGGATCAGTGGCTCGAGGAAAACATGGTGAAGCCCCTTCAGAGCCCTGGAACGCCGGCGCAACGCTTGCGCACGATTCTGCGGGCACTCGACGAGCTCTACGACGGCGGACGCAACGCCTGCGTGCTTGGGGTGCTCGTCGTGGGCGGGGCCCGCGAACGGTTTCAGGCTCGGTTAAAGGCGTCGTTCAAGACGTGGATCGGCGCAATGCGCGATCTCGCGGTGGAAGCCGGCGTTGCTCGGCGCGAGGCGCAGCATCGCGCGGAAAATGTGGTGATTCGCATACAAGGGGCGCTGATTCTCGCCGGCGGCCTTGGCGATCCCGAGCCGTTCCGTCGGGAACTCCGTCAAGTCGAACAACATCTACTCGCCGGCTGAGTCGCTCGCGCACCGCCAAACGTGCAAACCGCTCGGTGTCCGAGCGAGGCGCGACTCCCGCTGTACGGTGGGCCGACCTCGATTTCGACGCCGGTACCAGAACGATCCGCGAATCCCTGGCCCAACCTCGCTCCGGTCTCACGTTCAAGGAGCCGAGAACGGCAGGTCGCGAACGATCGTGATGGGCGGCGAGCTTGCTGCTATCCTTCGTAGTCGCCGGGCGAAGCAAGCCGAGGAACGGCTTGCGCTCTGCGAGCGATACCGGGACCGCGGTTTGGTCTTCGCGCAACCCGATGGCGCGCCAGTCAAGCCGTGGAACTTCGGATCGACCGCTATTTGACCGTCTACAAGGACCGGGACGCCGCAGCGGTTAGCACCTTCCAGTGCCTGGTGGGTTAGCGACGTCCTCCGCCGATGCGATGGATCTGTGACAAACTGACCGGTTTCGTCGGCGCCGTGCGCCGGAAAGCCTTATGCGACAAGGGTTCTTATGGTAGCCCCAACGGGGTTCGAACCCTCTGATAGCGGTTCCGGCCGATTCCTGCGATCCCGAAAAGTCCGTCCTTCCGTCCGATGCGTTCGATCACGGCTCGATTCCAGCGGCAGCGGGCTAGGTCGGCATAGCAAAGTAACCAAGCCATTACGGGGTGGCATATAACAAACCTGAGCCGGCGGCCGACTTGGCGCTGGGCGCCGCAATCGAGGCGGCTCATCCCGACAACCCGGCGCCGCACCCAGCGCCATTCTATCATCCGGGCTAAGGCAAGCATATCGTGAAGAAACACGATCGAGCCACTGCGTGCACCGTGTTTTTCACGATACCGGGGTCCAATCGGGCTGCGATACAATGAAGGTCGCCGCCGCTCGACGGCTTCCGCGACCCGGCCTAGATCGGACACGACCCGATCAAACGCAAACGGTCGAGGCGCGCCGAGCACTCCAAATCGAGGTCGTCCATGCTCGTGCTCACCGGATATATATCTTCGTACATTTACCCGCGCGATGTACAGCCGCCGGCCGTAGCGCGAACAGAATGAAGCTATCGATAAATTCAAAGTCGCGGCGCAACTCCACGAGTCGATGCTGGGGTCGGTTTACGCGCTGACCTCGGCGCCCCCAACTAGGCGGTATCTCTTATGCAACACACGATCGATCATGCAGCTTTCTTGGCCAGGCCGGGCCACGACATCGACCTAGCGGATTTTGATTGCAGTTTTACGGCTGACTTCAAAGACAAGCGCGATGCCAAGGAGAAACTCGGCGGTGATATTAAGCATCTGTCGGCGCTTCAGGACACCTTTTATGCGGCACAGCGCTACGCGCTGCTCATCATTTTTCAGGGCATGGATGCGGCGGGCAAAGACGGCGCGATCCGACACGTCATGTCGGGCGTCAGTCCGCAAGGCGTAGACGTCTATCCGTTCAAGCAGCCCTCCACGCAGGAATTGTCGCACGACTATCTCTGGCGATGTGCGAAAGTCGCGCCTGAACGCGGGCGGATCGCCATCTTTAATCGCTCGTACTACGAAGAACTCGCGGTCGTGAGGGTCCACGGGGCGCTGCTTGAGCACGAGGACCTTCCGCCGCATCCATCAGGTGCCTCACTGTGGAAGGATCGGTACGAAGACATTGTGTCCTTTGAGCGGCACTTAACCCGCAACGGTACGGTGATCCTAAAGTTCTTTCTCCACCTTTCAAAGGAGGAGCAGGCGAAGCGGTTCCTCGAGCGCATCGATATTCCGGAGAAAAACTGGAAGTTCTCAGCGTCGGACGCCCACGAACGCACGTATTGGCAAAGCTACCGAGAAGTCTACGAGAAATTGCTCTCGCACACGAGCACGGAGTCGGCGCCCTGGTACATCGTCCCTGCTGACCATAAGTGGTTCACGCGCGTGGCCGTCGCCGACATTATCGTGGCGCGGATGAGAGCACTCGGGCTGACGTATCCAAACGTCACGCTTCAGCAGCGATCGGCACTGACGACGGAGCGCGAGAAACTCGTCGGGAGCCGGAAGCTCTCCGCTCTCGCTGCCCACTAAGATGCCGGTGCTAGTCGCGGGTCTCAAGTTTTCAGTTAAGCGCCTTGGCGTGATCATGAGCCCCCAGGTCGGTGAGCCGCACGAGGCGTGGGGCGTCCTCAATCCTGGCGGCGTTCGCGCTCACGATGGAGCGATGCACTTGTTCCCGCGCCTCATCGCCGAGGGGAACTACTCGCGGATCGGGCACGTACGGGTGCTCTTCGACGGAGAGACGCCGGTGGGCGTCGAGCGACTCGGCGTGGCGCTCGAGCCGCACGAATCGTACGAAGTCAGCCCAGGCGGCGGCGGCGTCGAAGATCCGCGCGTGGTCTACGTGCCGCTGCTGAAGCGCTACGTCATGACGTACACGGCGTTCGTCCCGTACGAGCCGCGTGTCGCGATCGCGGTCTCGGAGGACCTTCGAACCTGGCATCGTCTCGGCGTTTTGCAGTACGAAATAATGCCCGACGGGCGCGACCTCAATAAGTGCGGTAACAAAGATGCGGCGCTGTTTTCTGAGGTCGTGTCCGATCCGCAGGGCGTTCCGTCGTTCGGCATTTTGCACCGGCCTACAACGCGCCTACACTTTCACCGCAACAATACGGGAATGGCAGTGACCGCGCCGCCCGGTGGCGAGGAAACACAAGAGAACATTTGGATCTCGTACGTCCCGGTTGAAGTTGTGCTCGCTGACATTGCAAAGCTGACGTCGGTGCGCCGACACGAACCAGTCATGGCGCCCGAGCAGGCGTGGGAAGCGAAGAAGGTTGGACCCGGCTCGCCGCCGGTACGGCTTTCGTACGGGTGGGTTTTGCCTTATCACGGCGTCGGTGCTCCGGAGGGACACTCCCGGTATTGCATGGGTGTCGCGATCCTCGATGGCGAGCGGCCGTCGCGCGTTCTCTACAGAACCCCGGCGCCCATCCTCCAGCCGGAGGCCGAGTACGAGCGTAACGGCCTGGTGAGCGATGTCGTCTTTCCCTCGGCCACCGAAATGCGTGCGGCTGGCAAGCTCGACGTCTACTACGGTGCCGCAGATCACGTCATCGCGGCGGCACGCATCACGTTGCCGAACGAGGCGATGGTGGCTACGGTGAATTCGAATGACAAGTAAGCACAAATCGCGGACCGAGACTAAAACGGAAACGAGAACCGCGAACCAGACCAGGCGCGCGCCTGAGTCCACCACCGTCTCGACGATCGTCTCGAAGATCGAGTCCGAGATTGACTACAAGCCTGAGACAGAATCCCAACCAGCGGCTGATTCCAATGGCGCTCCGGCCGCAGGGGCGGGGGAGCAGCCTAAGTCCGGGGCCGATGCGAAAACCGCGGATATTGTGGAGCCCACTGCGGCTGCGGATCCTCCTGAGGGTGCCGATGCGAAGCCCGCGGCTGAGGCCGATGCGAAACCCGCGGACAATGCGAAGCACGCCGCCGACGCGAAGCCCGGCGTTGGTGGCAAGTCCGCGCACGGTGACGAGAATGACCTGAAGAGCCTTTCTATGCCGGACCTGTTCGCAAAGTTAGGGTCGACGAAGGACGGTCTGACGGCGGTACAGGCGGCAAAACGCTTGACGCAGTACGGTCCAAACGCCATTGCGGAGAAGACCGAGAATCCGCTCCTGAAATTCCTGACCTATTTCTGGGGGCCGATTCCCTGGATGATCGAGGCGGCGGTCATTCTCTCAGGCATCGTTCGTCACTGGCTCGATTTCGGTGTCATCTTGCTGCTGTTGTGTTCGAACGCCGTTGTTGGATTTTGGGAAGAGCATCAAGCCGGCAATGCCATCGCCGCGCTAAGATCTAGATTGGCAGTGAAGGCCCGCGTTCGTCGGGACGGCAAGTGGGGCGAGCCGAATGCATCCGATCTGGTACCGGGCGACGTCGTTCGGATGCGGTTGGGCGATATCGTGCCGGCGGATGTCCGTCTGTTGGCCGGCGCCGACCCAATCGAAGTTGATCAGTCGGCTTTGACCGGCGAGTCGTTGCCCGCGACCCGCAAAACCGGCGATGCGGTGTTTTCCGGCTCGATCATGCGACGAGGTGAGGCGAGCGCAGTGGTGTATGCCACCGGCTCTCACACGTACTTCGGCAAGACGGCTCAGTTGGTTCAAGAGGCCCAGACCGTCAGCCATTTCCAGCGGGCTGTCCTGAAGATCGGCGACTACCTCATCGTCCTCGCGACCGCCCTCGTGTTCTTGATCGTCGTCGTTGCGCTCTTCCGTCACGACCCGCTCCTCAGCACGTTGGAATTCGCCTTGGTGCTGCTGGTCGCCGCCATCCCCGTGGCGATGCCAACGGTGCTCTCCGTGACCATGGCCGTCGGCGCTAAGCTGCTCGCGAAAAAACAAGCAATCGTGACGCGTTTGGCAGCGATCGAAGAATTGGCGGGCGTCGACGTATTGTGCTCGGATAAGACCGGAACGCTGACCGAGAACAAACTAACGTTAGGCGACCCGTTCTGCGTACACGGGATAACGGGCGACGAAGTCATTCTCGACGCCGCACTCGCTTCGCGCGCGGAAGACAAGGACCCGATCGATCTGGCCGTACTCGCCGGTGCGAAGGGCGCGGCACTCAATGACTACCACGTTCTCCATTTTCAACCGTTCGACCCGGTGCACAAGCGCACGGTAGCAACGGTCACCGGTTTGGACGGCAAACAATTCCAGGTGGCAAAGGGAGCGCCGCAGGTTATCCTGGAGATGGCGACCGACGCCGCAATCGTCAAGCCCGACGTCGACAAAGCGGTGAATGGCTTTGCCGAACGCGGCTTCCGTTCGCTCGGCGTAGCACGCGCCGATGGGGATGGCACATGGAAGTTCGTCGGCGTCCTCCCGATGTCCGATCCACCGCGTCCACAAGCCAAAGCGACGATCGCGAACGCCAGGCAGATGGGCGTACACATCAAAATGGTAACCGGCGATGCGATCGCCATTGCGCGAGAGATGTCACGGGTGCTGGGCCTCGGAACGAACATCCTCGACGCAAGCGGTTTGCACGGCACCAAGCCAAGCGACGTGGCGAGAGCAGATGCGTCGATCGAACAAGCAGACGGTTTCGCGCAGGTATTTCCGGCAGACAAATTCCACATCATCGACGTGCTGCAGAAGTCGGGGCACATCGTCGGCATGACCGGCGATGGTGTGAACGACGCTCCTGCGCTGAAGAAGGCTGATTGCGGCGTCGCCGTGTCGGGTGCGACCGATGCCGCGCGCGCGGCTGCCTCTATCGTGCTGCTTGCACCCGGGCTGTCGGTCATCATCGACGCAATCAAGGAGAGCCGTCGTATATTCAAGCGGATGAACAGCTATGCGATGTATCGCATTGCCGAGACGCTGCGCGTCCTGTTGTTTATGGTCTTCGCGATCCTGGTCTTCAATTTCTATCCGGTGACAGCGGTGATGATCGTGATGCTCGCGTTGCTCAACGACGGCGCAATCCTGTCAATCGCCTATGACGAAGTCCGATACCGAAATATGCCGGAGGCCTGGGACATGCGTCAGGTACTCGGCGTCTCCACGGTGCTCGGCGTCGTCGGGGTCGTAACGGCGTTTGGCCTGTTTTATCTGGGCGAGCGTGTGTTTCATCTCGATCGATCGCACGTGCAAACGCTTATGTACCTCAAACTCTCCGTGGCTGGGCATTTGACGATCTTTCTCACGCGTACGCGAGGTCCGTGGTGGTCCACGCGTCCGGCGAATATCCTCCTGTTTGCGGTGCTCGGGACGCAAATGCTGGCGACGCTCATGGCGGTGTACGGGCTGCACATTATGACGCCCATCGGATGGCAGTTAGCGGCCTTCGTCTGGGGCTATGCGATCGTTTGCGCGCTGTTGACCGATCCCGTGAAGCTGCTGGCTTATCGGATCTTGGACCCATCACGAGCTAGAACGTCGTCCCGTGCGGCTAAGCCAGTCGATCGTCAGCCGCACGTCGCGGGAGCAACGTGAGCGAGATGCAGATGTTAGAAGGGAACGATTTAGATGCGAACGACTAATCTGGTATCGACTGTCCGAGATGGCAATGGCCCAACAGCACCGGAACGGGTTTTCGAGCAGGCTGCCAAACCGCCGGCCTTCCTCTTTGATGCAACGTTGTCGACCGCAATCGCGGCGGATGGCGAACGACAAGAAACAGCGCCGATGCCATTGGGTCCGCTGACGCCGGAGATGCTCGATAAGATGCATCGTTACTGGCGCGCCGCGAACTATCTGAGCGTCGGCCAGATTTACCTTTTCGAGAACCCGCTATTGCGGGAACCCCTCAAAGCGGAGCAGATCAAACCGACGCTGCTCGGGCACTGGGGAACCACGCCGGGACAAAACCTCATCTACATTCATCTCAACCGCCTGATCAAAGAACACCAGGCGAACATCATTTACATCTCTGGTCCGGGGCATGGTGGTCCAGCGCTCAATGCCGGCTCTTATCTCGAAGGCTCGTATACCGAGGTTCACCCGGAAGTCACGCCGGATGAGAATGGCTTGCGGCTTCTCTTTCGGCAATTTTCGACTCCCGGGGGCGTGCCGAGCCACTGCGGACCGCACGTCCCGAATTCGATGCATGAGGGCGGGGAGCTCGGTTATTCACTAATTCACGCCTTCGGGGCCGCGTTCGACAATCCGGATCTCATCGTTGCTTGCGTGATCGGTGACGGCGAGTCCGAGACATGCCCGCTCGAGGGAAGTTGGAAGTCCGTCAACTTCCTCAATCCGGTTCGAGACGGCGCCGTGCTTCCGATCTTGCATCTCAACGGATACAAGATCTCCGCCCCAACCGTGCAGAGCCGGACGAGCGACGCCGATTTGAAAGCGCTCTACGTCGGACGCGGCTACCACCCCTATTTCGTCGAGGGTTATGATCCGCTCGTCGTGCATCAACTGCTCGCCAAGACCCTTGACGCGTGCTATGCCGAGATTCGCACGATTCAGCATGATGCCCGCACGAATGGCTTCAAAAAGCAGCCGGTATGGCCAATGATCGTGCTGCGTACGTCCAAGGGGTGGACCTGTCCGAAAGAGGTCGATGGAATCCCGCTGGAAGGCACGTTCCGTGCGCATCAGGTCCCGATCGCAACGGTCAAGGAGAATCCGGCCCACCTCAAGATTCTCGAAACGTGGATGAGGAGTTACAAGCCGGAGGAACTTTTCGATGAGCGCGGCGCATTCATTCCGGAATTAGCGGAACTTGCGCCGTGCGGCAATCGCCGAATGGGCGGAAGCCCGCACGTCAACGGTGGCCGGTTGCTGACCACGCTCGACCTGCCGGATTTTACCGGCTATGCGCTTGAGATTCCCGCTCCTGGGCAAGTCGTCGCGGAAGCCCCACGCAAGCTCGGGTCCTTTTTCCGGGACGTCTTCAAACTCAATCCGACGAATTTTCGCATCTTTTCTCCCGATGAGACAGACTCCAATCGTTTGAGTTCCGTCTTCGAGACGACCAAACGCACCTTCATGGCCGAGACGGTTTCAATCGATCACGACCTTGGGCCGGAGGGGCGCGTCATGGAAGTGCTCAGCGAGCATTGCTGCCAGGGATGGCTCGAGGGGTACCTGCTAACCGGGCGGCATGGCATGTGGTCCTCCTACGAAGCCTTCGCGCAGGTCGTCGACTCTATGCTTACCCAGCACGCCAAATGGCTCGAGCAATGCGGAGAGTTTGCCTGGCGTAAACCACTCGCATCCATGAACGTCTTCCTGACGAGTCACGTCTGGCGTCAGGATCACAATGGTTTCAGCCACCAAGCGACGGGGTTCGTCGATAACGCACTCGCGCGCCGGAGCGCAACCATCCGAGTTTACTATCCGCCGGATGGTAATTGCCTCCTGAGCGTCTTCGACCACTGTCTGCGCAGCCGCAACTATGTCAACATCATCACCTGCGGCAAGCAGCCGCAGCTGCAGTGGTTGAACATGGACGAGGCACTCGAGCATTGCTCTCGTGGCGCATCGACATGGAAGTTTGCAACCAACGACGGCGGCGAAGAACCGGACGTCGTGCTCGCTTGCGCGGGCGACATACCGACGATCGAAATATGCGCGACATCTTGGCTGCTACAGAAGTACGTCCCCGGCATCAAGGTGCGGGTCGTCAACGTCGTGGATTTGACCACGCTGATGATGCCGGACGATCATCCGCATGGAATGGACACTATGTCCTTTGATGCGCTCTTTACTAAGGACGCGCCGGTCGTGTTCGCGTTTCACAACAATCGTTGGCTCATCCACACCATGGTCCACGGGCGCTCCAATGAAGGCCGCTTTCACGTGCGCGGCTACATGGATCGCGGCACGACCACCACGCCGTTCGACATGCTTGTGTTGAATGAGATGAGCCGTTATCACCTTGCGATCGACGCACTCAAACACTTGCCGCGGCTGCGCTCGCAGGCCCGTGACGCCATCGACATGTTCAACCGAAAGCTCTTTGAGCACCACGGATATATTCGAGAACATTTGCAAGATATGCCGGAGATCCAAAATTGGCGCTGGACGGCGGACTTCAGCGAGCCGACCGCTCCCGCGCCGCCGGCTAAGGGGCATCCGCGCGCAAACCTGTTCACCGATAGCTAGGCAAATGAAGTCGCTCGTCGTGTTCGACCTCGATGGCACGCTGGCGTTAAGCAAATCGGCCATCGATCCGGAAATGTCGACGCTGCTTACCGCTCTGTTCGCGGTGGTGCGGGTGGCGATCATCTCGGGCGGCGCCTTTCCGCAGTTCCAAACGCAAGTGCTCGCCCGCCTTCCACAGCATGACCATTTTGACAAGCTGTCCCTCTTGCCGACCTGCGGAACGCGGTTCTATCGTTACACGGACGATTGGAGGCTGCTCTACGCGGAAAACCTTTCGGACGAACAGAAGCAAAAGATCACCGCTGCGCTGCACGCGGCACTCGATGCCACCGGCTTTCGACCAAAAAAGACGTGGGGAGAGCTGATTGAGGATCGAGAGAGCCAAATCACCTACTCCGCACTGGGCCAAGAAGCGCCATTGGACGAAAAGAAAAAATGGGATCCGGACTTCGCGAAGCGGAAGAAGATCAAGGCACTGCTTGGCGTATCGCTGCCGGACTTTTCCGTTGCATTGGGAGGAGCGACCTCGATTGATGTCACGCTTCCCGGAATCGACAAGGCGTATGGGATAGGAAAGCTGCGGGACGTCCTGGGCATTGCGACCGGGGACATGATCTACGTCGGTGACGCCTTGTTCCCGGGCGGAAACGACGAGCCGGCGCGGAGAACCGGCGCGATTTGCATCCAAGTCCGCGATCCGGATGAAAGTAAGCGCGTCATTGAGGCCATCATCGCGTGCTCGGAAGACAGCCCGACGTGAGCGCACAAGAGCTCAACGACATCCTGCGCAGGCGCACGGCCCGCACTCGGGATGTGCCGACGAGGGTTGTAGGGAATTGCAAACGGCTATTCCGATGCTGGCACCACGGTAAAAGCCCGTGCACGACGATGTTCCGATGCGGATGACGCCGCCCGAGCCCTCTTCCGCGACTGCATCCGCACCACCGGCGACGACTATGCCCGGACCAGCATCTGCGGCGGCGGGACCGGCAGCGGCCACTCCACTGGCCGGGGCTGCGCCCGCACCACCCGCGGCCCCTCGACCCGGCACCGCAGCCCCAGAAAAGGCCGCGCCAACTCCCGGGCAACCTACGCGAGCTGCGCCCGGAGCCGGAACGACTCCGCACGCGCAGCCACAGCGGGTGCCCTGGCGAGCCTTAATCGCCGCTGCGGTGATTTTGGTGGCGCTGCTCGTGGTCATCGTCCTCGTTGTACGCGCACTTTTCCCGGCTGCGCCACCGACGCAGCTGCCGGTAAGTGGCCGACTCGAAGGCTATCAGAGCGATCTCGGCGCGAAGGTCGGGGGCCGTATCGTGTGGGTTGCGGTGCGCGAAGGTGCGCTCGTTCGCGCGGGACAAGTACTCGTCCAACTCGACGACGCGCAGGCGCGCGCGCAGGCTGCGGCGTCCGCGGCCGCGGTAGTGGCGGCTGAAGACCGTGCGCGCCAGGCGCAAGCGACTCTGGCCGTTTTGGCGAGTCAAATACATGAGACGGCGCTGGGGGGCGCACAGGCGACGGTCGACTCGACCGGCCGCGTCGCACAAGCGCGCGCAAACGCAGCGGCCGCCCAGGCGCAAATCGCACAAGCGGCGGCCGTGGTCCAACAAGCGCAGGCGACGCTCGCGTTCGCCGCCGACGATAAGGTTCGCTACGACGCCTTGAGCCGCACCGGAGACGTCTCCGTGCAACGCGCGCAGCAAGCCGACACGGCAGACCGCACCGCTACGGACGCGCTTGCTCAGCAGCGCGAAACGCTGGCGTTCGCGCGGCGGAACGCCACGGCTGCGGTGGGCGCGCTGAACATCGCGCAGAGCACATACTACAACGCGCCGATCCACGCGGCGCAAGTGGTAACGCTCGAGCGCCAGCAGCATGAGACGCAAGCTCAGATCGCCGCAGCGAACGCCGATGCGAACCAGGCGCGCGCGATGCAACGGGCCGCCCAAGCCTCGCTGAGCGACCTCACGGTGCGCGCGTCGAGCAACGGCACGGTCATCGCGCGCGCCGTCGAGCCCGGCGACGTGGTCGCCCCGGGTCGGACGCTGCTCTCGATCCTCGACCTCGATCACGTTTACTTGCGTGGCTACATTCCTGAAGGTGATATCGGGCGGGTCCGCGTCGGTCAGCCGGCGCACGTTTTTCTCGATTCCGATCCGAAGCACGCGCTCACTGCCCGCGTCGGGGAAATCGATACGCAAGCATCCTTCACGCCGGAGAATGTCTACTTTAAGCAGGATCGCGTGCAGGAAGTCTTCGGCGTGCGACTCGACCTGCGCGCTCCGCGGGGCTACGCGAAGCCGGGAATGCCGGCCGATGGCCTCATCGACCTCGGGAGGCCGTGATCGAGCCGTCACCGGTCGACGTGCGCGTGCGCGGCCTGACGAAACACTATGGCGAAATCGAGGCAGTGCGTGGCATCGATTTCGAAGTGCACCACGGTGAAATCTTCGGCCTCATCGGTCCCGATGGCGCCGGGAAGACGACCACGTTCAACGTTCTCGCCGGTATTCTCGACGCAACCGCGGGCGATGTCACCCTGCTCGGCCAGCGGCCGCGCGACGCGCGCACGAACGTTGGCTATCTCACGCAGCAGTTCTCGCTCTTCGACGACTTGAGCATCGATGAAAACCTCAAGTACATCGCCGGTCTGCGTGACGTCCCGGCCGGCGCGTTCGCCGAACGCAGTCAGCGCTACCTCGCGCTGATGGATCTCGCCGGGATCGGCGATCGCATCGCCGGCCAGCTCTCGGGCGGTATGAAGCAAAAGCTAGCGCTGTGCTGCGCGCTGATCAGCGAGCCGCGCGTCCTCTTACTCGATGAGCCCACGGTCGGCGTCGATCCGCTCTCGCGGCGCGAGTTCTGGAGCGTGCTGGCCCGGCTTGCGTCAAACGACGTCACGATCGTCGTCGCTACGCCCTATCTCGACGAAGCGGAGCGCTGCCATCGCGTCGCGTTGCTGTACGACGGCACGATCCGCGATCTCGGAACTCCGGTGGAGCTCGAAGCACAGCTGGAGTGCCGGCGCCTCGAGATTCGCGCTCCCGACATTGCGGCCACCGAGCGGACGCTGGAGAACGTCCACGAGGGGATCGTCGACGTGCAGTCGTACGGCGACCGTGTCGATGCGCTCGTGCACGACGCGCAAGACGGCGAACGGGTGGTCCGCGCCGCGCTTGCGGCCGGGGCAGTCAGCGTGACGTCGATCGACACCGAAGCACCGACGCTCGAGAACGTCTTTGTCGCACGCTTGCGAGAACTTGGGTCGAGCACGCCATATACGCCACTTCCCATGACCACCCGCCCGCGCGCCAAAGACGGCGCCCTGGCGATCGACGCGCACGGGCTGACCAAGCAGTTCGGGACCTTCCACGCGGTCGACAACCTCACGCTGAAAGTGGGCTACGGCGAGATCTACGGTTTGCTCGGCGCGAACGGTGCGGGCAAGACAACGACCATCAGGATGCTTTGCGGTCTGCTCGCCCCGACCGCCGGCACGATCGCGCTCGCCGGCCAAACCAGCAACTTGCGGGCGGCGTCTCTGCGCCGTCGCATCGGTTACATGAGTCAGAAATTCACGCTCTATGACGATCTATCGATTATCGAGAACCTGCGCTTCTATGCAGGCATCTATGGGCTGGAGTCGAGCGAGCGCGACACGCGCATCGCCTGGGTGCTCGAGACGACGGGCTTGCGCGGACGTGAGGGACTCCGCACCGCGAAGCTGCCGGGAGGCTGGAAGCAGCGCGTCGCGTTCGGCGCCGCGGTAATGCACGATCCGGAGATGCTCTTCCTCGACGAGCCGACGTCCGGCGTCGATCCGCTCGCGCGCCGCCAATTTTGGCGCCTGATCGACGAACGCGCGCGGGCCGGAACGGCTATTCTCGTCACGACGCACTATCTCGAAGAGGCCGAACATTGTAACCGGCTTTGTTTCATGTCAACCGGACGCATGGTGACCGAAGGGTCACCGACCGAGATCAAGGCTGCGCAGCCCGGCCGGCTCTTTGAGCTTACGATCGATGCCCCCGAGCTTGCCGCAGCGGCGCTCGATAAGTTCTTACCCGCCTGGCGGGTCGCATTGTTCGGAACGCGGCTGCATCTCATCGCGATCGACGAAGGCGATCTCGATCGGGCGACGGGGGCACTGCGCGCCGCGGGCGTGACCGTCTCTCAGACCCGACCGCTCCCGTTTTCCCTCGAGGATGCGTTCATTGGAACGATCGAGCGCCAACCGGCAGCATGAATCTTCGGCGAGTGTGGGTGCAGTGCATCAAGGAGCTGGTCGAATTTCGGCGCGACCGCCTGACCGTGGCGCTGGCCTTTGCGTTGCCCGTCGGGATGCTGCTCATCTTCGGTTTCGCGATCCGTCTGCAGATCAAGAATATTCTGGTTGCCGTACAGGACTTCGACCATTCTCCGTTCAGCCGCGACTTCGTTTCGCGCATTGATGCGAGTCAAGAGCTGGCCGCGATCACCGAGCCGCTGGATACCTCGCCGACGACGATCCTCGATGCCGGTAACGTTCGGGCGGTGATCGTCATACCACCCGGTACGCAGCAGGCGCTCGCGGCGGGGCGCCCGGCACCGATCCAGAGTCTCGTCGATGCCACTGATGTCGTCAACGCGCTGACGATCAAGCAGATCCTTACCGCAGCGTGCGCCTCTGTCAGTGCGACCTACGCATCGTCCTCCGCTCCGCCGGCCGTCGCCCTTCAAGAGCGCATCTGGTTCAACCCGGGAGGGAACGAAGCGCTCTTCATCGTGCCCGGCGTGTACGCCGTAATCCTCGCGATGTTTCCGACCTTACTCGCCGCAATAGCTATGGTGCGAGACAAGGAGCGCGGGACGATCGTTCAGGCCTACGCATCACGGCTGCGGGCAGCCGAACTGATCGCGGGGAAGTGTCTTGCGCTCGAGTGCATCGGGCTCGCCGAAGCGCTCGCGATCATGATGATCGGCTTGGCAGTTTGGGGCGTGCGATTTGCCGGCGATCCGTTGCCACTTTTGATCGGCACGCCCCTGCTGATCTGCTGCCAGGTGCTCCTGGGTCTGCTCATCGGCGCGCGAACTAATACCGTGACCTCGGCGATCCAAGCCTCCGGCAGCGTCAATTCGCTGCTCTCGGTGTTGCTGAGCGGATTCTTGTATCCGGTGTTCGCCATGCCGCTGTTCTTCCAGTGGCTATCTTTCCTCATTCCAGCGCGCCATTTCATCAATATCACGCGCGACGCGTTCGTTCGGGGCGCGGGCTGGCCGGGCGTGTGGACCGAGGTTTTCGCTCTGGCTTGTATCGCCGCAGTTCTCGCCGTCGGGGCCTGGCTGCCGATGCGGCGCATGCAGATGGCGGACTGAGTGGACGACGTCTTTTCCTGGCGGCGGTTGCTCGTGCTCTTGCGCAAAGAGTTCGTCCAAATTCTGGGCAATCGTCAAGTTCTCTACATCCTGCTCTTTCCGCCGATCGTGCAAGTGACGGTTTTAGGCTACGCGATGAACCCGCTCGTGAAGCACCTGGTGTTCGCGGTCGTAGACGAGTCGAAAACCCCGGCCAGCCGCGAACTGATCGACGCGTTTACCGCGAACGGCGTGTTCGTGCCTCGGGACGGGGGCGTTGACGCGGCCGGCGTCTATCGAGCCGTGCAAAGCGGAACGGTCGACGCGGGGCTCGTGATCCCGGGCGACTACGCGCAAAGCATCGCGCGCGGCGCGCCGGGCGACGTGCAAATGGTCTTCGACGGCGTGAACAGTTTCGTAGCGAATCTCGGAGCTGGCTACGCGACGTCGATCGTACAAGATTACAACGCGCGGGGCGATTTGCGATCGCCCCTCTCACCGCAAATCACGTTTGCCTATAACCCGGGCCTGGTCACCGCGTGGTTCTTCGTCCCGGGCTTGCTTGGCGCGATCCTGATGCTTACCGGTTTGCTGGCCTCGGCCTCTGAGAGCGTGCGCGAAAAAGACGAAGGGACGCTGGAGCAGTTACTCATGACGCCGGCATCCTCGCTCGAGGTGCTGTTGGCCAAGATCGGGCCGTTGTTCGTGCTTTTCCTCATCGCGTTATTGGCCTCGCTAGCCGCTTCGGCGCTGCTCTTCGGCCTGCCCTTCCGAGGCGACTTCCTTCTCTTCATGGGAATCTCGTCGATCTACATCGTGTCGGCGATTTCCATCGGAATCCTCATCTCGACGTTCGCGGCGACGCAGCAGCAAGTCGTCCTCATCTCGATCTTCACCGCGCTGCCCCTGATGATGCTCTCCGGCGCCTTCGCGCCGATCGAGAGCATGCCGCCATTTTGGCAGACGCTATCACTGGTCAACCCATTGCGCCATTACATCACGATCGTGCGCGACATTCTGCTAAAGGGCGTCGGGCTAGACGTCATTTGGCCCGATGCACTCCCGCTCATCGCGTTCGCGTTAGTCGCGATCTGGATCAGCGCCACGCGTTACCGCTCGCAACTCCGCTGATCGAATAGGACTTGGTCGTTCTACGTGAACAATCGTCCGCCCTCACTTGTTTCTGATGCGACGAGAGTGCGCTGGGAGAACTGCTCGGTAAACGCAGCGATTTGCGGCTGAGGGATGCCGGCGGCGAGCAACCGGATCGGAAGTTGATCCGGCGACCGTTCCGGCGTTACCAAAAGGAACGGCGCGCTCGTTTCGCCGCTGCGAACCGTGCAGGAGCCGGCCGCTGCCGGGATGAGGACCGTCTGATACTTCTGCAGTGCGGTCGACGTGCCGCCACAAGCGACTTCCATCGGATGCTCCAGCGACATTAGGATCAGTGGACGGCCGTTGGTCGCAATCTCACCAGATTCGATGGTCGCGACGATGCGCTCGACCGTGAACCGCGGATCGGCGATCAAAGCATTCCGCTGCAGGCCTTCGCAGCGGTAGGCGATCTGCACGAGCGTCGTTTCGCCGCCGGCACGATAGTCGAGGACGTCGGCGGCCTTCTGAACTTGCAACTCGCGCGGCTTTCCGTCGAGTCCCATGCGGTTCCAATCGAACATACGATAGGTCAGATCGCTGGCCTGTTGCGTTTCGAAGACGGCGACGCCAGGACCGATCGCGTGAACCAATCCGGCCGGTACGTACACGGTGTCGCCGGCTTTCACCGGCACCTTGCGAAGGATCTCCGCCAGCGTTCCGTCGCCGACTCGGCGTTCGTATTCCGCGCGCGATGTGTCGCGGAGCCACCCGACGACCAGTTCGGCATCGCGCTCGGCGGCCAAGACGTACCAGCATTCAGTTTTGCCGAAAGGCTGATGTTCGGTGCGCTGGGCATAGGCATCGTTCGGATGTACTTGTACCGACAGCCAATCGTGTGCGGTTATGATCTTCGTAAGCGTCGGGAAGAGCCGCGTCGGATCGAGGTCGCCGAGAAACCGCGCCCCCAGCCGCTCGCGCAATAGCGCGAGGCTTGAACCCTTGAGCGGACCGTTGGCAACGGTGTCGGCGTCCCAACATTCCCACGACTCGCCTAGCTTGCCATTGAGGTCGCCGTCCTTGCCGTACGTGCGCACCAGTTCATCACCGCCCCAAAGGGCAGGGGTGAGCTTGGGGTCGAGTCGCCACGGATAGATCACCCCGTCGGTCGACGACGCGGAACCGTCGTGATCCGAGGGTCCGAAGAGGGTGGTGTACGTGTGGCGGGCCACCATGAGATTCTCCCTCGCTGCGATGACGTAGACGACGACACGCGCTCCCTCGGCCGAAATGACCCCTGTGCCGGCGGCGTTGCGCATTGGATCGAGCTCGATTCCAAGGTGCGCCAGGCCCGCAGCGATCTCGGAACGTATCGTAGCGGAATTTTCACCGATGCCCCCGGTAAAGACGAAGGTGTCCAGTCCTCCAAGTGCGGCGAAGAGTGCGCCGATGTGCTTTCTTGCCTGGTAGACGAACAGGTCAATGGCCTCAGCGGCCGGCGTGTCGGCGGCACGCCGTTCCAGCAGCGTCTGCATGTCCGGGCTGATTTGCGACACACCGAGTAGACCGCTGTGATGCCACAGCACGTCGTCCAGGTCCGCGAGCGTATATCGCCCTGTGCGCAAGAGATAGAGCAGCGCACCGGGATCGAGATCGCCCGGCCGCGTCCCCATCATGAGGCCGCCGAGCGCGCTGAATCCCATCGTGGTGTCCACCGGTCTGCCGTCCCGCATAGCGGCAAGGCTCGCGCCGCTGCCGAGGTGCGCCACGATCATCATCCCGCGCGTTCCCGCGCTACCCAGCGCGCGGACGATTGATTCGTACGAGAGACCGTGGAAACCGTACCGGCGCACCCCTTCCGACCATAGCTCACGCGGCAGCGGTAAGCCTTGCGCGATCGGGGGCATGCGGCGATGGAAGGCCGTGTCAAAGCACACGACTTGCGCCAGTTCGGGCCGTGATGTCTCGATCTCGCGAATGGCGGCGAGCGCAGCAGGTAAATGGAGCGGGTCGAACGGGACGAGTCTCGCCAGATCCCCCAGTAATGCGGCGCTGACCCGTGCCGGTGCTTCATGCGTCGAACCACCGTAGACGAGCCGGTGCCCGACACCGTTGATGTGGACACCGGCCTCCGCCAGGAACGCAAGCAGCGCGGCAATCGGCGTAGAGTCGCCGAGCGGCCTGCATGTTTCGTGGAGCACCGAGGCGCGATAGTCTTGAATTCGCAGCGCGACGTTGGGCACTTCGAGTCGTTCGATCCCGCCTTCGAGGAGAAGATGCTCGCACGCCGGTCCCATTTCGTATACTGCGATTCTGAGCGATGACGAACCGCGGTCGATACTCAGAATGCGCCGCCAATCCGAGCGCAAAGTGGTTGCGTCCTTCATGCGATTCGCGGTTTGGAAATCAACTCGTGCTCGGTGCGATTATCGCCTTACTGGGGACCGAGACTCGTTGAGCCTGCTTTTCGCGCTTTTTCGGTATGTCATTCTCATGGATGGGTACCGGTGCTGTAGCTTGACGTTGTGTCCCGCGTAATCGTGCGGTCCAAATGGCAGTTGAAGCCCATTTTGGCAAATTCCGTCGCACGCCCAGGGGAACCGGAAGCGCTTGCGAGCAGCTCTGTCGGGACGCTCCAGACAACGCTTTGACGGGCACCTCCCTATTTTAACATTTGGGTCACGCCAAACATATCGTGAAAAAGCACGATCGAGCCACAGTGAGGACGAGCCGGTCGGCTGGTCCGAATGAAGGCCAACGTCTTATGGCGGCACTTCCGCGTTGGTCGATCCATGTAATTCACGATACTGGCTCCGGCCCGTTTGCGCTATAGTTAAGCTCCGGGCGGTCGAAGGCTCTCGGTCCGGACCGCACTTTTCGGCACGCCGGCTCAAGGCCGCGATGCCCCCGTATTGCGCGAAAGGAACGCACCATGAACCAGCAACAGCGGATGAGCGATACTACGCTTATAAAATTGAGGGATACGGGCTTGGTCCTCGCCGACTCGAGCTTGGACATTCGCGGTCGCAAAGTAGTCGATCAGAACAGCGAAGAGATCGGTCACGTAAGCGGTATCTTCATCGATAACGACGAGCGGAAAGTGCGGATGGTGGAGATTCGCGCTGGTGGCTTTCTCGGGATCGGGGATCGGCACTTTCTTCTTCCGGTAGATGCGATAACGACCGTCGCCAAAGACGAAGTGCGGGTGCGCGAGACACGAGAGCGTATCGTACATTCACCCGCGTACGACCCTGCCCTCGTCGTAGCCTCACCTCGCGAGCATTGGGAGCCGTTTTACGGTTACTATGGCCTCTCTCCATACTGGGGGCAGGGTACATGTATCCGTTCTTTCCGGCCTCGTTGGCGGAGGCTACTATGCACGACCATTCTGTCTACGCGAAAGGGCGGCAAGACGAGGGCGAGCCGCAGGTTCTTTGATCGTTGCCGCGGTCGGCTACGATCGACGACGGATGATCGCTCCCGAGCCGCGTCGTCTGAAATATAATGCCGGCAATCCTGCGGGCCACGCTCTCTGCCCACGAGGCGTCGCTGTGTGACCTGCTCGCGGCGTTGACGTTGCTCGGCCGGTCACCGCACGCTTTCGTCGCGATCGGGATCGAGCCACAGACCCTTGCGCCGTCCGTCGAACTCAGCGCACCGGTTCGCGAGGCGCTGGCGAACGCGGAGCATGAGGTAATCCCGGCAGTTGACCGCCTGGGGCATTTCCTGCAGGGCACTCGGCGTCGCACCGCCGGGCGTCCTCACGTTCTGATCGACCATCGGTGATAATGCACGCAGCGAGCATAGCGTCGATGTCCATCCCGCAAGGGGCAACTCAGTTTGTAATCGCGGCATGGCTCTTTCGATCGACCCTGCGTCGTGGCGCTGACGTTACCTCTGCCGAAGAGATTGGAGAACGCTAGATCTTTAGTCGAGTGAGCTTCAATCAGGTTTGTGTTTAGACTCAGCTTGCCCGCTTAAGAAAGCAGACGTCATGGGAGCCTAGGTCAAATCGTCACAGCGTGTTTATTCTTCCCGCTTTCTGTGAAAAGAAGAGGGGAGAACACCTAGGGGCGAACGAAGCAAGGCGAGCAACCTACCGCTCAGCAATACTTCTCCGGCTCAATAAGGGCGATCTCATCACCCAAAGGCGGAGTGGCTGCGACGTGAACACTAGTGACTTCTTACTTGAGCGGCTTGTCGACTGGGGCTTTCGGCGGGTCTATGGTTACCCCGGCGACGGCATCAATGGAATCATGGGTGCCTTCGGCCGAATCGGCGATAAACTTGAGTTTATTCAGGTTCGTCACGAAGAGATGGCTGCGTTCATGGCGTGCGCCCATGCCAAATTCACGGGTGAGGTCGGCCTCTGTCTGGCAACTTCCGGTCCGGGCGCCGTCCATCTGCTCAACGGTCTTTACGACGCGAAGATGGATCATACGCCCGTCGTAGCGGTCGTCGGTCAGGCTGCCACGAGTGCGCTCGGAAGTTCGTATCAGCAGGAAGTCGATCTTCAGGTCCTATTGCAGGACGTAACCGAATACGTCTACACGGTTTCGAACCCCGCGGCGATGCGTCACGTCGTCGATCGGGCGGTTCGCACGGCGGCCGCGTTTCGAGCCGTCACCTGCGTGATCGTACCGAAAGACGTGCAAGAAGAAGACGCCGTTCCACGCCCCCCTCGTACTCACAACATGACGCGTAGCAGTGTCGGGTACTCGGCGCCGGTCGTCGTGCCGAGGCAGGACGATCTTCAGCGCGCGGCCGAGGTTCTCAATAACGGGAAGCGCGTGGCAGTGATGGTCGGGCAGGGCGCGGCGAACGCGACCGATGAAGTACTCGCGGTTGCTGACCGCTTGGGTGCGGGAATCGCGAAGGCCTTGCTCGGTAAATACGTGGTTCCGGACGATCTGCCGTACGTTACGGGCACCCTCGGATTGTTGGGAACGCGCCCGAGCGCCGACATGATGAACGAGTGCGACACGCTGCTGATGGTCGGCACCTGCTATCCGTATTCGGAGTTCCTGCCCAAAGAAGGGCAGGCTCGCGGCGTGCAGATCGACATCGATGCGCGTAATGTCGGGTTGCGCTTTCCGACCGAAGTTAATTTGATTGGCGACAGCCAAACAACGCTATCGGCGCTGCTTCCCTTGCTACTTCCGAAGATGGATAACGCGTGGCGGGAGAAGATCGCCAAGAATCTAAAGAGCTGGTACTCCGATGAAGAAGCGCGCTGCCACGTCAAGGGCGCGCAGATTAACCCGCAGCTCATTTTTTGGGAATTGAACGAGCGACTGCCCGATAACGCGATTCTGACCGGCGATGCAGGCACCGCGACAAACTGGTTCGCCCGCAACATCCATATGCGGCGCGGAATGAAATCTTCGCTCTCCGGCAGCCTGGCGACGATGGGCTCTGCGGTTCCGTACGCTATCGCGGCGAAGTTTGCGTTTCCCAAGCGCGCGGTTATCGCGTGCACCGGCGACGGTGCGATGCAGATGAACGGCAGTGCCGAAATGCTCACCGTTGCGAAATATTGGAAACGCTGGGAGGATCCGCGCCTCATTTTTCTGGTAATGAACAACTCGGATCTCAACCAAGTCACCTGGGAGATGCGCATCGAGAGCGGCAACCCGAAGTACGAAGCTTCCCAGGATTTGCCGCATTTTAATTACGCCGAGTACGCCAATCAAATCGGCCTGAACGGCATCCGGGTCGAACGGGACGAAGAGATCGGGCCAGCGTGGGACCGTGCTCTGGCCTCCGATCGCCCGGTGATCTTCGATGCGGTCGTTGACCCGAACATCACGCAGCTGCCGCCGCATATCACTCTTCAGCAGGCCCACAACCTCTTCTCGGCGCTTTCGAAAGGTGATCCCGACGAGGGCGGCGTGATCAGGGAATCAATCAAAGAAGTGGTCGCGGGGCTCTTGCCGCATCGCGGCACCCGTACGTAAGCCGTGTCACCGCCGACCGCACGAAGGTCGGACGCGCGCATCGATGCGCTCGAAGTGCGTCCATACAAGATACCAACCGCAACGCCGGAATCCGATGGCACCTTGCAGTGGGATTCCACGACGCTCGTCTATGTCGAGGTGCGTGCAGCTGGCGAAACGGGGATAGGTTTCACCTACGCGGATGCCGCCACGGCAAAGCTGATCGAAACGATCTTATACGATACGATCGTGGGAACGGATGCTCTTCAAATCGGCGCCCGCTGGAACGATATGTACGCAAGGACTCGCAATCTGGGGCGCGGGGGAATCACCTCGATGGCGGTTTCCGCGGTAGACGTCGCGCTGTGGGACTTGAAGGGCAAGCTGCTCGGCGTTCCGGCGTACGTATTGCTCGGTAGCACGCGAGCCAGCGTCCCGGTTTACGGCAGCGGCGGATTTACGGCGTACTCAGAACAAGAACTCTGCGCACAACTCGCCGGCTGGGTGGACGACGGCATACCGCGCGTCAAGATGAAGGTCGGACGCGCACCCCTTGCCGATACGAAGCGCGTTACGGCCGCGCGCGCAGCGATCGGCGAGGCTACCGAACTCTTCGTCGACGCAAACGGCGCATACTCGACGCAGCAAGCGCTAGGACTCGCGCAGAAATTCGCCGAGCAGGGGGTTACGTGGTTCGAAGAACCCGTCTATCGCGAGGATTACGCAGGGACACGGTTCGTGCGCGAACGCGCTCCGGCTGGGATGGATATCTCCTCCGGTGAGTATGGATACGATCTCTACACGTTCTCTCGGATGATCGAAGCCCGGTCCATCGATGTTTTGCAAGCGGATGCGACGCGCTGCGGCGGGTTCTCGGGCTTGCTTGCCGTTGACGGTTTGTGCCAGAGCACGATGACTCCGCTCTCGACGCATTGCGCCCCGCATCTGCACCTGCATGCTGCAATGGCGTGCAAGCAGCTGCGCCACATCGAATATTTTTTCGACCACGTTCGCATTGAGTGCATGCTTTTCGATGGGAGCGGTGATCCGGAGAAAGGCGAACTCGCTCCCGACTCGACCCGCCCGGGTATCGGCCTGGAGTTGCGGCGGATCGATGCGGAACGCTATGCCATTTGACGCGTTTAGGATGGACCCCCTTTAGATGATTCGCATTCTCGGTGCCGCTGGAGCGCACGATGCTAGCCGCGACGCTACGGCTCCGCATCCCACGGCGAGACCAGACTCCGTCAACCAGGCGGACGTCGACGCCGCAGGACTTGAAGCAGAACTTCGCCGCACCGTGCGCGGCGAGGTCCGCTTCGATGCAGGAACGCGGGCCATGTATGCGACGGATGCCTCGAATTACCGGCAGGTTCCAATCGGCCTCGTACTCCCTAAGGATGCGCAGGATGTAGAGCGAACGCTCGCCGCCTGCCGTAGGTTCGGAGCGCCGGTATTGTCGCGCGGCGGCGGGACCAGTTTAGCCGGCGAGGCCTGTAACGCGGCCGTGGTCATGGATTTCAGCAAGCATATGAGCCGCATCATCGAGATCGATTGGGAAGGGAAAACGGCGCGCGTTCAGCCCGGCTGTGTGAACGATGACCTACGCAACAAGGCCGAAGAACGGCACCTCACCTTCGGTCCGGATCCCGCGACCCACGACCGTAATACCTTCGGAGGCATGATCGGGAACAACTCCTGCGGCACGCATGCGCAGATGGCCGGTAAGACCGAAGAAAATACCGAGGAACTCGATATCGTCACATACGACGGCCTACGAATGCGCGTCGGGCCGACGACCGACGACGAGCTCGAAGGGATCATCGCCGCCGGCGGCCGGCGTGGCGAGATATATGCCCAGCTTAGAGCGCTGCGCGATAAATATGCCGATCAGATCCGCGCCCGCTTTCCGAAAATCCCGCGCCGCGTCTCCGGCTTTCCGCTCAACGAACTCCTGCCCGAAAACGGATTCAACGTGGCCCGCGCCCTCGTCGGCACCGAGAGCACCTGCGTCACGGTCGTCGAAGCCACCGTTCGATTGGTGCCCAGCCCGCCGCATCGCGTCCTTCTAATGCTGGGATTCCCCGATTTGGCGATCGCCGGCGATCACGTTCCACTGTGCGACGGGCACAAGCCGATCGCGCTCGAGGGGATGGCCGAGTCCATGTTTCACTACATGGAGCTCAAAGGCGCCGCCGACACGGGCCGCTCGATGTTCCCCGCCGGCAAAGGCTGGCTGATCTGCGAGTTCGGCGGGTTTACTAAAGAAGAAGCGTCGGCACAGGCTCGCGGCCTCATGGAAGAAGTGAAGCACCTTCCTACTCCTCCCAGCGTGAAACTTATCGAAGACCACGGGGAACAAGAGCGGCTCTGGACCTTCCGAGACAACGCGCTTGGATCGACCTCGAAAATTCCCAACCAGCCCGACTACTACCCGGGTTGGGAGGACTCGGCGGTGGATCCGAAGCGCCTGGGCGATTACTTACGGTTGTTCCAGCAGAAGCTCGACGAGTACGGCTACAAAGGCGCCATCTACGGACACTTCGGTCAAGCATGTGTCCATGTGAGCATCGATTTCGATTTGTTCACCGCCGGAGGCATTGCCAAGTACCGGAAGTTCGTCACGGAGATGGCGCACATCTGCGTTGCGCATGGTGGTTCGCTGTCGGGCGAACACGGGGATGGCCAAGCGCGGGGTGAGCTGTTGCCCATCATGTATGGGGAGGAGCTCGTGCAAGCATTCTGGGAGTTCAAGTCGATCTGGGACCCGCAGCACAAGATGAATCCCGGCAAGGTCGTCCGCCCGTACAAGCTCGATCAGAACCTGCGCTGGGGCACAAACTACGAGCCGTGGGAGCCAAAAACGCACTTTGCCTTCGAGGATGACCACGGGAGCTTCGCATTCGCCGCGAACCGCTGCGTCGGCACCGGAAAGTGTCGCAAGCACGACACCGGGACGATGTGCCCGAGCTATATGGCGACAAAGGAAGAAGCCTACTCGACACGCGGGCGTGCTCGATTGCTCTTCGAGATGCTCGAAGGCAATCCGATGAAGAACGGTTGGCAAGACGAAGCCGTCAAAGACGCGCTGGACTTGTGCCTTTCGTGCAAGGGCTGCAAGGGCGAATGCCCGGTCAACGTGGACATGGCGACGTATAAAGCGGAGTTTCTTTCGCACTATTACGAGCACCGACGGCGCCCGATCTCTGCTTACGCTTTCGGCTTGATGTACTGGTGGGCGCGCCTCGCGTCACTCGCACCTGGCGTCGTTAACGCGCTCACGCAGATGCCGCTCTTGCGCGACATCGCGAAGGCCGCCATTTCAATCGCGCCACAACGACGAATCCCGCTCTTCGCCCCGCAGACGTTTCGCGCATGGTTTGCAGCGCGTCCGGTATCTGAGCGCCCGGCGCCAAGGGGTGAGGTGCTCCTGTGGCCCGATACCTGGAATAACCACTTTCATCCGACGACGGCGCAGGCCGCGGTCGAGGTCCTCGAGGACGCGGGTTTCCGCGTAACGCTTCCGGCGATGCAGCTCTGCTGCGGACGCCCGCTCTACGACTATGGCATGTTGCCATTGGCCAAGCGAATGCTACGCGAAGTCCTCGACGCGCTGCGCCCGCAGATTCGCGGCGGAACGTGTCTCGTCGGCCTGGAGCCGAGTTGCGTCTCCGTCTTCCGCGACGAGATGGTCAATCTGCTCGGTCCCGATGAAGACGCAAAGCGGCTTAAGGCGCAGACCTACTTGCTGACCGAGTTTCTCGCCCAGAAGGCGCCGGACTACGTGCCGCCGCGCCTCGTCCGCAAGGCGCTCGTGCAGGAGCATTGCCATCAGAAATCGATCCTGGATACATCCGGCGAGCGAGCGCTTTTCAATGCAATGGGGCTCGACTACGAGCTCCCGGATAGCGGGTGCTGCGGTATGGCCGGCCCGTTTGGGTTCGATGCAGAGCACTACGACGTGTCGCGCGCGGTCGGCGAGCGCGTTCTCTTACCCAAAGTGCGGGCCGCCGACGAGCATACGATCATCGTGGCGAATGGATTTAGCTGCCGCGAGCAGATCGCGCAAACGACAAGCCGCCAGGCGTTGCATCCGGCCCAAGTGTTGAAGATGGCGCTTGACGACCGCGACCAGCCGAAGGATGATGCCTTGCCCGAGCTGCGCTACATGACAGACATGCAGGCCGCCTCAAAGAGAGCCGGGCGGCATGGGATGATCGGTTTCGTACTCCTGCTCGCGGCCGCGACGAGCGGACTGTTCGTCTGGTGGCGACGCAGATGAGCGTACCGGCGCGAATCGTAATCGTGGGCGGTGGCTTTGCGGGCGTTGCCGCCGCCCGAGCGCTCCGAAGCCTGAGAAAGGGCGAGCGGGCGGAAATCACGCTCGTCAGCCGGCAAAATTTCATGCTTTTTACGCCGATGCTGCCCGAGGCGGCCGTCGGATCCATCGAGCTGCAGCACATTATGCAACCCTTGCGCGCCGAATTGCGTGTCAACGGCGGCACGCGGCGCGGTTCGCATTTCGAGTTGGGAGATGCAATCGGCGTCGATCTCGAACGACGCACGGTGAGCGTGCGGCACCCGTTAACGCACGATGTCCGGCTCATCGAGTATGACGAGCTCGTCCTCGCGCTGGGCGCGACGGATTCGACGATGGGCGTGCCCGGGGTCGAGAGGTTTACGGTGCCGCTCAAGACGATCGGCGATGCCGAGATCGTGCGCAGCCGGGTCATCGGCGCGCTCGAGGTGACGGCAAAGACCAACGATCTGCTCGAACGGGATCGGCTCTCGCGGTTTGTCGTCGTCGGCGGCAACTTCACAGGGGTCGAGCTCGCCGGAGAACTCCAGGCCTTTCTGCATTCCATCTTGCGCTATTACCCGGGCATCGATCCAGCGAGCGTCGAGGTCGTTGTCGTTGAATCGAGCGACAGGCTGCTCGGGCATTTGCCCGAGAAATTCGGGAAGTACGCCGCCTCCGTGTTGCGCAAACGAGGGACGCGACTGGTCCTCGGGCGGGAGGTGAATGCAGTCGACCCCCACGGGGTCGAACTCAAAGACGGCGAGCGTATCGAGAGTGCGACAGTGATCTGGGCAGCGGGCGTCGCGCCGTCGCCGCTGGCCAAACAGCTCGGCATCAAGACGAACGAGCATGGTGCGATTGAGACCGGTGGCGATTTTGCCGTCGCCGGCACGCCACACGTGTGGGCCGTGGGCGATTGCGCCGCGGTTCCGCGCCCGCAGGGCGGAACGTATGCGCCGCTTGCACAGAACGCGATTCGCGAAGGCAAGCTGCTGGCGGCGAACATTCGAGCCAGACTGGGCGGCAAACCGACGAAGAACTTCCGCTATAGCGAGCTCGGCCAAATGGCGTCGCTCGGACACCGCAACGCTGTCGTCGAGCTGCCGGGAGGACGCATGCTCACTGGAGCGCTCGCTTGGTTTGCGTGGCGCACCTATTATCTCGGACGCTTACCAGGCTGGAATCGGCGGACGCGGGTGGCGCTCGACTGGACGCTCGCACTCGCGTTCCCGCCGGAGACGGCGCGTCTGCCGCTAGTCGATAAAGGCGAGTCGTCATTTGAGGATATTCATGCGTCTAGCAGATAAAGTCGCGGTCGTCACCGGCGGTGACAGCGGTATCGGCAAGGCCATCGCGCTTGCAATGGCGCGCGAGGGGGCGCGTGTGATGATCGATTACTTCGGCGACGTAGCTCCGGCGAGCGCTTTGGTCGAACAGATTGAGAATTTCGGCGGCAATGCGGCCGCCTTTGCAGCTGACGTCTCGAAGCCCGACGAAGTCGAGGCGCTGCTCGCGCAAACCGTCAAGCACTTTGGCGGTGTCGATATCCTTGTGAACAACGCCGGCATCGAACACCGGACGCCGTTTCTGGAGACTCCGTTCGATTTGTATCGAAAGGTCATCGAAATCAACCTCACGGGCGTTTGGCTCTGCTCACAAGCGGCGGCGCAACAGATGGTGAAACAGAAACGTGGCGGCCGGATCGTCAATATTTCCTCGGTCCACGAAGATCTAACGATGCCAACCAACGCGTCGTACTGTGCGTCGAAGGGCGGAGTGCGTATGTTGATGCGCACGATTGCCGTCGAGCTCGCCCCGCATGGAATTACCGTCAACGACGTGTGCCCGGGGGCGGTCGACACGCCGATGGACGCCGCACTGAAGAAAGACAAGCGCAAATACGACGCATTGCTCTCCGAGATTCCAATGCGTCGTATGGCGAAGCCCGAGGAGATCGCCGCGCTCTGCACGTTCCTTGCATCAGAGGACGCGGCGTACATCACTGCCTCATCCTATGTGATCGACGGCGGCATGATGCAGAAGTCCGGAAGCCTGTGATCGCAAAGATATCTGGTTCGGGTGAACGCATTTCGACTTACGAAGTTTCGGATGACCAGATGGCCGCCGGCAGCACCTTCGGCTCGCCGAAAGCGACGCTGGTAATTAAGGCGACCGGCGCGATCGAGAAATTCTACTCGGTCGACGCGGGGAAGGCGCTCGTGGGCGGCGTGGTGCTGCACCACTTCGATGAGCGCAGCGGCATCGCGCTCACTCCATACCCGGGCACGTTTATGATCCATCCGGAGCACCAGGAACACCTCTTCGAGCTATCCAGCGGCGTCGAAGTTCATGAAGACATCTTTCTGCTTAGCGGCAAGCCGCACGGCGACCGCGTAGATCCTCCGGCAGCGTACTATACGGTGACGTTGACTAATCCGACCGGCAAGGAGCAACTCGTCAGCACCTTCGCGGCCGCACAGCTGAGGGGCGAAACGGCGCATGGCGTGGCGACGGCCTATAGCTCGGCGCAGCGTGCACTTGTGGCCTGGAACACCTCGAACCCGCAATGGGTCCGGCTCTTCGGCTGCTCCAAGAAACCCGCCAGTTACGAAACGACGAGAGATATCGGAAAGCCGAGCCGAGCCTCCTTCCCGGGGAGCCTAAGCAACACGACGTTGGCGCGTGCGGGCGATCCGCTGGGTATGCTACACCTGCGCCACCGACTGAAGCCGGGCGAGAGAGTATCCTTTTCCTTCACACTCTCATTTTCGGTGAAGGGACGCGCCGCGGCTCTGCGCACCTACGCGCGCTGCCCCAAGCCGGCGCAGGCGTTGCAAGCAACGCGTGCGTATTACCACGAGATCCTAGGGCGCGCGGTGTTGTTGACGCCCGATCAGGAGGTGAACCGCGGCGTCCTGTGGGCGAAAGCTAACATGCTGCGGACGCAGACACTCGCCGATACGGGTTGGTGCTTCGTTAACGACCCGACACGATCCAACAATAGTGTCGCGCGCGACACCGCATGGTTTGCCTTTGGCTCGGATTACATCACGCCGGAATTCTCCCGTGCATCGCTCCTGTGGTACGTGAAGCATCTGGAGAAAACCGGCATGGTAGTCGAATACTACGATGTTCGCAACGGCAAGAGCGAGGACTACGGCCTCAATATTAACGACAATACACCGCTCTTAATTCTCGCACTTTGGCATCATTACGGTGCGACCGGGGATGCGGCCTTTCTCGAAAATGTCTACCCCTATGCGCGAAAGGCCGCGAATTACATTCTTGCGCAGCGCAATAAGAAGGGGCTAGTGTGGTGCAGCTCGACCGGAACCTCTGACTACGGCATCATTGGCTGGCGCAACGTGATCTCCAACTATACGCTTTCCGGCGCTACCACGGAAGTGAATTCCGAGTGCTACGCCGCGCTGAAGACGCTCGCGCAGATGGCGCGCGTTCTCAAGAAAGACGAAGACCGTGCGGCATTTCAGGTTCACGCCGACGAGCTTCGCGTGGCGATCAACGAGCACTTGTTCGACAAATCGACCGGCCTCTACTATCTGAATATCGATACGGATGGTCATGCCCGTACCGACGTCACATCCGATCTGGTCTTCCCGGTGATGTTCGGTGTCGCAGATGAACGGACCGCGGCGCACATCATTAGCCGTTTGTCTGCGCCGGAATTTTGGAGCGAGGCCGGCATTCGTACCGTGCCGCGCAATGCGATCAACTACGGGCCGACGCACGGCTACGGTCTACTGGGTGGCATTTGGGTGGGCGTCACATTTTGGTACATCTTTGCCGCAGCTCGCTTCAATCCGGAGTTCATGGCTTATGCGCTCGCGGCCGGCTTCCGACACTATTCGATCGATCCGCTGCGCAATAACACGGTGCCGGGGCAGTTTTCGGAGTGGTTGCACGGCGAGTCGCTGGCGAACCAAGGGATGATGCTCTCGCCGTGGTTTCCGCCACGATATGTGTGGGCGGCGATCGAAGGTGCGGCCGGGTTGGACCTTGCGGGCGACACTCCGAGGCTTGAGCCGCAGCCGGCGCCGGACTGGAAATGGATGGGCGTACGGAACTTGCCGCTCGCGGGAGAGAGTGCGACATGGTTCGTTGCTCGCGTCCCCGATCTGACGATCTATACGAACTTCGCTTTTGAAGGCATCACGAAGGACGAGCTGTACGACGAGGACATATCGCCGCAGGTGCGCTGCAGCGACGATTCTACGGTAGCAATGGCTATGCGCAAAGGCAATCAGATCACGCTCTTCGTCGGCAACACGATGGTGCGTACGGTAACGACGGCGGTGTACTTGGAGGTTCCGGCCGGGGCGATGTACGCGGTGAGGGAATACAGCAGCGTGCGACCGGAGTGGGTCGAGAGCCACATGCACGACGCTCGCGATTTCCAGAATGGACTGGCAGTGCAGCTCGATCGTAAAGGATTTTGCGTTCTCGAGCTCCGGCAGGCGGAGTGATGAGGTCGTCGCTTCCGTTCGGCGTCAGCCAGTTTACCACGTGGCCGTGGTCGTTCGAGCGCGACGTGGAGCGCTACGCCGCACATGGCGTTCCGGCAATCGAGGTTTGCACGTTCAAACTGAACAAGGATGATGACGCGGTCCAGCTTGGAGCGATTGCGACTGCGGGTCTGACCGTGAGCTCGGTGCAATCGGAGGTGCACTCGCTCTTCCCTGATAGCTTGGCCGGTCAGCCTACGGCCGCCGAGGATCGGGTGCGGCACATCAAGGCGGCGATCGAGCGCGTGGCGCCGCATGTGCCCGAACAAACGCCCTTCGTCGTCATTACCGGCGCCGCGCCCGGTGGCGACACTGCGGCAGTGTACGCGAAAGCGCTGACGGCACTTGCGGACCTAGCGCAGTTTGCAGCAAAGCGAAGGATGCGGATTGCCTACGAACCGCTCAACCCGGTCCTTTTCAATACCGATACCGCGCTATGGGGGCTTGATCAGGCGCTCGAGCTCGTAGACCGTATCGGGCATGAGGCGCTCGGCTTGTGCGTGGACACGTGGAACATCTTTCAAACGCCGGCGCTGCACGAGGTGATCCGCGCATGTGGCGACCGGATCTTTGTGGTGCAGGTGAGCGACTGGCACCGACCGCGCTCCGGCGCCGATCGGATCAGCCTAGGCGACGGGGAAATCGACAACGCGGCAATTGTGCGTACGATTCGCCAAACTGGCTACGCGGGGCCGTATGTCTTGGAGATTTTCTCGGGCGAGTCGCTGCCCGGCTCCATCTGGCGCTCGGACCTGGACGCTGTCATTGAGAAAAATTTCAGTACATTCGCGAGCATGTGGGAGAAGAGCGCCGAATGATGCTGCCAACGCGGATTTACGACCTGAGCCAGCCGGTGTTCACTAACTGCCCGCAGTACCCGGACAAGAACCCGCGCCCCGCGCAGGTTCGGCTCTTTTATATGCTTGCCGTGCAAGGCGTAAACAAAGAGATCGTCGAGCTGAGTACCCACACGGGGACTCACTGCGATGCACCGTACCATTTTTTTGCCGACGGTGCGACAATCGATCAGGTGCCGCTGGAGAACTACATCGGTCGGGCGACGATGCTTGATCTACGGGGCAAGAAACCGGGCTCTGCGATCGAGCGGGAGGAGGTCGAGCGTCTTTCCAAGCGCCTCGCGAGCGGCGATATCGTGCTACTGAACACCGGTTGGGGCCATAAGCGCGCTAACACCAAAGAGTTCCTCACGGAATATGTCTATTTGAGTGGCGAAGCGGCGCAGTACCTGGTCGGCCGGGGCGTTAAAGGCGTCGGCATCGACGCCGTGAGTCTTGGAGGCTATAACGATCCGGGCAAAGCCGGGCCGCCTCATAGGACGATGCTCGGGAACGGCAAGTTCATCGTGGAAGAATTGTATTTCCCTGACGAAGTCATGGACGAAAAGGAGCGGCTCTTCGTGGCCGCGCCCGTGAAACTGCTGGGCACAAGCGGCGCGTGGACACGCGCCATGCTGTGGGAGTTTTAGTGCCGGAGATCTTCGGCCGGCATTATGACCGTCACGCCCTCGAAATTCGTATCGGCGACGCACCGCAGCTGGGCGGAATTACGCCCATCCTGTATGACGAAGGTCGTGCGCGCGGGACGTCTGGGTTTTTGTTACGCACTGGAGGGGGTTTAGAAGTCGAAATCGTCGCGGATCGTGCGTTGGATGTAGTGAGCGCCACCTATCGGGGCATTCCACTGACGTGGCGTGGCCCGGGTGGTCTCGCCCACCCGGCGTATTCGAGCCTAGGCATCAACGCATTCGAACGAAATTTTTTCGGGGGGTTGATGACGACGTGTGGTCTGCAGGCGTTTGGTCCTGCAGGCAGCGACGTCGATGGAGCTTGGCAGGAGCACGGCTACATCAATCATGCACCAGCGCAGTCGGTCACGCATCGAGCGCTATGGGGTGAGGACGACTGCACATTCGAGATTACCGGGACGGTGCGCGAAGCGCGCATGTTCGGTGCCGCACTGAGATTGGAGCGCACGTGGCGCGCGGAACTCGGTGGGACCACGCTGCGCCTTCACGATCGCGTTACGAATGAGGGTGGGGAAAGCACTCCGCACATGCTGCTCTACCACTGCAATGCCGGTTTTCCACTTCTCGACGTGGAGACCGAACTCTCGGTAACGCATCTCGCCGTACGCCCCCGCGACGCAGAGGCGCGCGCGGCACTCGCTGTGTGGAACCGGGGCGGCCAGCCGCAGAGCGGCTTCAAGGAGCAGGTATTCATTCACGAGCCTTGCGCGGGCGAGGACGGTTGGGCGCGCGCGATCGTGTCGAACCCGCGGCTCCTCGGTGGCCGAGGAGTGGCTTTGGCCGTTCGCTTTCGCCCCGACCAGTTGCCGGCCCTTATGACGTGGCGCATGCTGGGCGTAAAGACCTATGTGATGGCGATGGAGCCGGCTAACTGCGCTGCGATCGAGGGCCGAACCTTTGCACGCGAGCATGGAAGCCTGCCTTTTCTCGAACCGGGCGAGACGCGCGATTACGAGCTGGAGTTCGCCGTAACCGAAGCATTGACCGCCGCATCGGAACGTAGCGCCAAGGGCTGATTCACGAGTTGCAGGCGCGCGAGCAATTGCATTCTATTGGCGACTGCCATACTTACCGACAGCCCCAGAGGGAAAGCGAGAGCGGGGCGTGTACAAGCTTGCGCGAAAGGTGTCGTGATGGCGGCTAGCGCCGATCCGCTCAGGATGTCTCGCCCGTACGTACGCTTCGTCGAAACCCCTCGTGGTTATCGTGTTGAGTGCGGCCGGTTCTCGCTGACGCAAAGCACGTTTTTGCTTTTGGCTGCGATTATGGTTGGCCTCGGCGCCGGGCTGGGTGCTGTTGGATTTCGCCAGCTGATCAGCGGCGAGACGTACCTTGCGATGGACGCGCTCGCGCCCGCCCTAGGCTTCCTAGGCCGCGCGCAAGTTGTACCGGTACTGATCGTTGGAGGTATCATAACGAGCTTTGTCGTCAATCGTTTTGCAAAGGAAGCCAAGGGACACGGCGTGCCCGAGGTCATGGCTGCCGTTGCATTGCGCGGCGGCATCATACGGCCGCGGATCATTGCCGTCAAGAGCTTCGCATCGGCCACATGTATCGGCTTCGGCGGAAGCTGCGGGCGAGAGGGGCCCATCGTTCAGATCGGTTCGGCCATCGGGTCGGTCCTCGGCCAGGTCGTTCGAGCGCCTCCACCGATCGTCAAAACGCTTGTTGCCTGTGGGGCGGCCGGCGGAATCGCCGCGACGTTCAATGCGCCGATCGGCGGCGTCTTTTTTGCCGCCGAGGTTATTCTTGGAAACTTCGAGCCGCGGTCATTTGCGACGATCGTTGTTGCCGGCGTTGTGTCCGCCCTGATCGGCCGGTCCTTTTTTGGCAACCATCCCTCGTTCACTGCCTCGGCGTTCTATCTTGTCTCCCCGGCCGAGCTTGGACTGTACGTTCTGCTTGGCGTCGTCGCGGCCTTGTGGGCTGCGGGCTTCGTCAAGATGCTGTACTTTTTCGAAGACCGCTTCGATGCGTGGCGCGCGCCTTTCTGGGTGAAAGCCGGCGCCGGCTTCGGCGTCGTCGGCATTATCGGCATGAAGTACCCGCAAATTTTCGGCGTGGGTTACGCCGACATCGACGCAGTCCTTTCGCAACACGTCCCCCCGCTTCACGCGTTGACGCTCGCGACCCTGAAACCGCTTGCGACGTCGCTTACTTTGGGCGCAGGAGGCAGCGGCGGCATATTTGCGCCGTCGCTCTACACGGGTGCCATGCTGGGCGATGCATTTGGAAGCATCGCACACGCGGCGTTTCCGAGTTGGACCGCGACGTCCGCGGCCTACGGACTCGTTGCGATGGCCGCTGTGTTCGCAGCCGCTGCCGAGGCGCCGATTACGGCGATCATGATCGTTTTCGAAATGTCGGACGACTATACCATCATCCTGCCACTGATGATCAGTACGGTGATAGCCGCGCTGTTGGGGCGAAGACTACTCGGCTACACAATTTATGAGATGAAACTCGTCCGGCAAGGGATCGATTGGATGCGGGCGCGTAACCCTGGATTCTTCACTCGCGTTCGCGTCAGCGCGGTCGAGCGAGAGGCTCCCGTCGTTGCGAAGTGCGGCGAGACCGTTCGGAATGTCGCGAAGCGGCTTGGAGGAGCCGATGAGCTCGCGGTACCCGTCGTGGACGGCTCGCGGTTCGTCGGCATGGTGACGGTGGCGCAGATCGCAGCGAGTCTCGCAGAACAGCCAAACGGCGACACTCGGATCGAGCAGATTATGCGGTTTCCAGGGGCGACTCTTGTGTCGACCGACACGTTAGAACAGGCGGCAATCTCCATGGCAAACCCCCAGACGCCGTTGCTTCCGGTCGTCGATCCGGACACAGGGGCACTTGTTGGAATCGTCACTCGACGGGATGTGCTTAATGCGTACCGCAGCGAAACAAACTTATAAACTGATAGAGCACGAATCGGACGTCGGCCGGCCCGACGGTACCGACGGCGTGCCGTTGAGGATCCGAGCCATGCGACGCACGATGAGTTTTGCCTTGACGCTTTTCGCGCTGACCCTGAGCGGCGCAGGCGCGCAGACCGCAAAGGTCTACGGCTTCCTGATACATGCCGCATTTTTCTCACTTGAAACGAAGCAGGCGAATCTGCTCGACCCGCAAGTGTTCGTGCCTGACGCGGCCTCACCGGCCGGCGTCGGCCCCCAGGGTATCACGCACGTCGCCGGCTACCGGCCGGCGTATGGGGTCGACGATCCAGCGACGGTCCTCTCAAACTCGCAAGGAAAATCGATCGGCATGACGCTCCGGCAGTGGTTTGCAGCGCGGGGGGCCGTAACCCTTTCCGCGACGAGCGAGGGGAACACGAGCGCAGCACTTGTATTTTCCGGACTCGTACCGCGCGGTCGATATAGCATGTTCGAAAACCACTTCGGGATCGCTGGTGTAAGTTTCACGCCGCTCGACGGATCGGGCCAAACGAACTCGTTCAGCGCGGCGGCAGACGGGTCAGCAAGGTTGACGGTACTTGTTCCGGGAGCCGTCACGCATGCGGAAGGCGTCCTATTGGTCTATCACAGCGACGGAGTGGATCACGGCATTCTGCGCGGCGACATCGGGGAGAACGCCCACCATCAACTGGTAATGCGCGTGCCTTAATCCCGTCAAGAGCAATATCTGGATACCACTCTAACACCTTGTGCGGAAATCGCGCATCGTGAAAACGGAGGATTTGACGCACGCCCCTGCAGCACACTCTTGGATCACGCCTAACAGGCCGGTCTCCTTGTATTTCACGATGGCGGCCCCAGCCACGGCGCGATACAATAACCGTGGCCGCACTTGCCCGCGACAGGAGAGAGTACTATGGGCGGAATCATCTGGGCGATCATCATGGTGTTGTTCGTTTTCTGGCTGATCGGATTCATGGTGCACTTTGGGGGTGGCCTGATCCATCTGTTGCTCGTGTTTGCCGTCATCTTGCTAATTTTCAACCTGTTGACGGGACGCCGCGCGAGCGCGTAACTCTGCCGGACACCAAGAAATTTAATTGGAGGCATTCATGGGACTCAAAGATACGGTCGACAAAGCCGTAGACAACGTCAAAGACACGACGAACGAAGCGATCCACCGCAGCACGGCGGATAGCGAGAAGGCGAAGCGCGAGCTCGCCGGCAACACGATGACGACCGGCGAAAAGGTTGGTTCGATGGTCAATCAAGCCAAGAATAGCGCCCAAGCCGAGGTCGACAAGGCTAAGCGAGACGTTCGCAACAACACCTGAGAGTCGTAGTGGGTTCGTAACCGCTTTGGTTCGAGTGCCTCAAAGTGCACAAGCGCGAGGCAAGGACCCAACGAGGCACGTAAACCGTCGAAGCTGTTGGCAAAGAGGCATCGCCGCTCCGAAGTCGGCGACAAGGGACTGAACAATGAGCGTATCAGAATCAGCCTCGTCGTCATACCCGGACAACAGTTGGCGCCGCGCCGACGAAGCGTTTCGTGCGGTAGAAGGGGTTGGATGTGGCTTGCTTCGCGGGCCATTCGCTGCGTTCCGGGTGGATCGTTACGGTGGCGGAGGACGGTCGCTGCAAGCGGGATGTCGTGTGTCACTTTTAACCCAGAAAGCCTGAACGACGGCATGCTAAGCCGCAGCTGATGGGAGTCAGGCTCGGCTCACGCGTTGTGCATTTCTTCCGCATACTCGGGCCCGGGTTGATCACCGGCGCGGCAGACGATGACCCCTCCGGTATATCGACGTATTCAGTCGCCGGCGCAACGGCGGGATACTCGTTGCTTTGGATCACTCTGATCACGACGCCGATGATGGCTGTAATCCAAGGGATGTGCGCTCGTATCTCGATGGTCACGGGCGAAGGCTTAGCGGCGCTGATGCTCAAGCGGCTGCCACGAGCGGTCGCGTACGCGCTAGCAGCGCTAGTAATCGTAGCGAACACATTCAACGTGGGCGCAGACATCGGTGGAATGGCCGCCGCGGCGAAGATGCTCGTACCCATCCCGGTAGACGCGTGGGTGATTGCCTTCGGTGTCGCCCTGATCGGCTTCCAGATATGGCTGCCGTACGCCGTGCTCGCCAACGTCTTTAAGTGGCTTACCGTCGTGCTTTTTGCTTACGTCATCACCGCGTTCGTCGTTCATCCGCCTTGGCCGATCGTTCTAGCGAGCCTCGTCATTCCGCATGTTCGGTTCGAGTCCGCATGGTTCTCGACTATGGTCGGCGTGCTCGGAACGACCATCACACCGTATCTTTTTTTCTGGCAGTCCGCTCTCATGGTCGAAGAGGACAAGAAGCATGGTCGCAAGACGATAGCATCGAGGCGCGGAACCGACGAGCAGGCAGTAAAGGATGCCCATGCCGACATCAACGCGGGGATGATCTTTTCGAACATCGTCGCGTTTTTCATTATCGTGACGACGGCGGCGACGCTCGGTGCGCACGGTAAGCACGATGTCGCGACGGCACAGGATGCCGCTCAGGCGCTCCGCCCACTAGCTGGACCCTTCGCAACGCTGCTGTTTACCGCGGGCATGGTCGGCACGGGCGTTTTGGCCGTTCCGGTGATGGCTGCGTCCTCAGCTTACGTCGCGGCGGAAACGTTCAGGTTTCGTGAAGGCTTGAATGAGACGGTACACCGCGCGGCGCGGTTCTATGGCATCATTACTGCCGGTATACTTATTGGCATCGCGATGGACTTGTTGAAGGTTAATCCAATCAGAGCGCTGTTTTGGTCGGCGGTTCTCAATGGGGTGGCCGCCGTGCCACTCCTTGCCGTCATTGTGTGGCTTGCATCCAGCCGGAAGATCATGCGGCAATGGCGGAGTTCACGACTTGCGGTCGCTTGGGGTTGGGGAACGGTTGCTCTTATGGGGCCTCGACAATCGGGATGTTCTACTTCATAGTCGTCGGCGCATAACGTTGGTACTCGCGCCCACGAAGACGGGCTGAGGCGCAAGACCCGCGCGCTGCAAGCGCTGATCCGTAAGGCATTGGGCTCCAGCCGCGTCGCGCCAGGCGGGTCGCACTGGCTGTGATTGTCTACAAGGACCGGGACGCCGCTGCCGTTAGCGCCTTCCAGTGCCTAGTGGGTTAGCGACGTCGTCCGCCGATGCGACGGATTTGTGACAAACTGACCGGTTTCGTCGGCGCCGTGCGCCGGAAAGCCTTATGCAACAAGGGTTCTTATGGTAGCCCCAACGGGATTCTTACCCGCAATCAGCGTTCCCGGCCGATCCCCGGCAATCCCTAAGAATTCCGTCGCATCAGGCTTTTCCACGCTTTGGTTCCCGCGCGGTCCCTTCCGATTCCGGTCGATCCCGACCGCTTCGTGACAGAATGTGACAGAATAAGTCTGCCAGGGTCGACGAATCGCGGTGTCGTCAGCACGGGAAAACAGTCCTTGCCGACAATTTACCGAAATCGAGATCCATGACTACGCGTCACCGAGCTTCTTGCGCGGCTGCGCGCTGGACTCGGCCAACACGCTGCGACCGCATCGCCTGACCGGCCTCGCCGCCACGTCAGTCCTAGGAACCCCCGCGTGAGCGCGTCATCTACGCCACCCTACGCGCTCGACTCGCAGAGCTGCGTCCAGCGGGCGGACTCCGGCGCTTAGAAGTGCTTATCCTCGTCGGCGCGTTCGGCATCGGGAGTGTCCATTTTCGCTGTGGCTCCGCGCACTCCGCGCGAAGATCGTCGCATACCCAGGACACGGTCACGCCGAATTGGCGAAGGGCAAGTCGGGCTTTTGTTGACGCGTCGCGATCGAGGCGGGCATCCTCCTCGTGCAACTTGCGGATCATCTTATCTTGCGAGCCCGGTTCCCGGCGCGATGGCCCTGCCGACGGTGCCGGAGGCGCGTGGATCAGTCTTGCCCTGCCGGCGCTGCGCTGGTCCCGACCTTCGCGAACCCCGGAATCTCATCTGGCCGGCTCGGGTTGTCCCGGAAATCCTCGACGGCTGCGCTTGTCCCAGCCGGACGAGAGCAGGCGAAGATAGAATGCAGGTCGCCAATGATCCGCTTCTTTCTCGAGCGTCCGATCTTTGCGCTTGTTTGCTCGTTTGCGATCCTGCTCGCCGGCATCGTCGTGATTCCTTCGCTGCCGATCGCTCAATTTCCGAAGATCACGCCTCCCGTCGTGACCGTCACGGCGACGTACACCGGCGCGACCGCCGCTACCGTCGAGTCGTCGGTGACGACGCCCCTGGAAGAGGCGATTAACGGGGTCGACGGTCTGCGGTACATCTCGTCGACCAGCTCGAGCGACGGGACGAGCACCATCCTGTGCACGTTCAACTTGGGCAAAGATCTCGACATCGCGGCTTCGGACGTTCAGAACGCCGTCGGAACGGCAAGTGCTCGGCTTCCCAGCGCCGTGACCCTCGCCGGCGTCACCGTGACCAAGAACGCCGGGACGTTCGTCATGGCATACGGTTTCTCGTCGACGAACCCGCGCTACGACACGCTCTTCTTGAGCAACTACGTCGACCTCAACGTCGTCGATTCCCTCAAGCGGATTCCGGGCGTCAGCAACGTGATCGTCTTCGGCGAGCGCAAATACGCGATGCGCTTGTGGATCGATCCGAAGCGGCTGGCAGACTACGGGCTCTCGAACGACGATGTCATCAACGCGCTGAACGACCAGAACGTCCAGATCGCTGCGGGCGCCGTGGGCAACCCGCCGGCGGCGGATGCTCAGCCTTTCCACATCAATATCCGGGCCGTCGGCCGGCTGACGTCGCCCGAGCAATTCGGCAATTTGCTCCTGCGCTCGCTGCCGGACGGAGGGTACGTTCGCTTCCGCGACGTCGGCCGCGTCGAGCTCGGCGCGGAAAACTATTCGCAGATCGTCCGCTTCGACGGAAGGACCGCAGTTGGCATCGGTATCCAGGCGCTGCCGACGGCCAACGCGCTCGACGTCGCGAAGGCGGTGCGCGCGGCGATGGCCGGATACGCACGCGACTTTCCGCCGGGCGTGAGCGCCAAGGTCGCTTTCGACGCTACGCTCTTCGTGACGGAATCGCTCAAGGAAGTCTTAATCACCCTCGGGCTCTCGATCTTGCTCGTCGTTCTGGTCGTATTCATCTTCTTGCAAGACCCGCGGACGACGCTCGTACCGGTCATGACGATTCCGGTTTCGCTCATCGGTACCTTTGCCATCATGCAGGTCCTTGGGTTCTCGATTAACACCTTAACGATGTTTGGTTTGACGTTAGCGACGGGACTCGTCGTCGACGACGCGATCGTCGTGATCGAGAACATCGCGCGCTTTATCCAGACGAAGAAGATGGCGCCGCTCCCTGGAGCCATTGCCGCTATGGATGAGATCACCGGCGCCGTGGTCGCAAGTTCGCTCGTGCTGCTGGCGGTATTCGTCCCGGTTGCATTCTTTCCGGGAACGACCGGCTTGCTCTATCGCCAGTTCGCGCTGACGATCGCGGGCTCGGTGCTGATCTCGCTGTTCATCGCGCTAACGCTGACGCCGGTGCTCTCGCGTCTGTTCCTTAAGAACGAGGAGAAGCAGCATGCGATCTTCCGCCCCATCAACCATGCGATCAATGCAATCCGGCAGGCATACGCGCGGCTCTTGCCGCTGCTCGTGCGGGGACGGCTCGTCGTCATGGCGCTCTTCGTTCTTGGCCTCGGTGCGACGGTATTGCTTAGCCGCATTGCGCCGACGGGCTTCTTGCCCGACGAGGACAACGGGTATTTCTTCGCGACCGCGCAGCTTCCCGAAGAAGCTTCGCTCGCCCAGACCAGCCGCCTAATCGATAAGGTCGGCAAGCTTATGCAGTCGCTGCCTGAGGTCAGGGACGTCTTCGAGGTAAGCGGCCGCGACTTCGTCGGAAACGGTACGAACCGTGCGCTGGCATTCGCCAATCTCGAGCCGTGGGCCGATCGGCGAAGTGCGGAGCGGCGCCTGAACGGGATCCTCTCAAGGTTGCGGCCAAAGTTGGCACAAATCCCTGAAGCCCAAGTGTTTGCCTTTGGGCCGCCCGCGATTCAAGGGTTTCCCAACGTAGCCGGCTTCCAGTTCGAGCTAGAGGACCGGGCGAATCGCGGCTTCGATGCGCTCGAAACGACAAGCCGTTCGCTGATCGCCGCCGCCGACAACGATCCCGTGCTGTCATACGCGTCCACTAACTTTCGCAACGATGCGCCCCAGTACGTCGCCGAGCTCGATCGGCAAAAGGCTTCGACGCTTTCGGTTCCGCTGCTTAGCATTGCCAATGCGATGCAGGTCTCGCTCGGCTCGCTTTACGTCAACGACTTCGATTTTCAGAACCGGGCCTACCGGGTGTTCATCGAGGCAGACGCGCCGTACCGCTCCGACATCGAAGACCTCAGCAGCATCTACGTCCGCTCGTCCACCGGTGCGACCATCCCTCTGTCAACACTCCTTAGCATCACTCGCGAACGGACCGCTCCGATTATCACCCACTACAACTTGTTCCGTTCGGTCGAGCTAAACGGCGTAGCGAAACCCGGCTTCGGCTCTGGACAAGCGCTGCAGGCGATGCAGGCGATCGCAGCGCGCAAGCTCCCGCCGGGCATGACCTACGATTGGTCGGGGCTATCGCTAGAAGCGCTCGCGAGCGGCTCGCAGGGCGTCTTCGTGTTCGTCCTCGGTGTCATCGTTGTGTTTCTCGTCTTGGCGGCAAAATACGAGAGCTTGACCGATCCGCTCACGATCCTAATGTCGGTTCCGCTCGCCATCTTCGGCGCGCTGCTCGCGTTGCGGCTGAGGGGATACGTCAGCGACGTTTACGCGCAGGTCGGCTTCGTCATGTTGATCGGGCTCGCGAGCAAGAATGGGATCTTGATCGTCGAGTTTGCGAACCAGTTGCGCGCGCGTGGCCAGGACCTCCACTCTGCAGCGATCGAAGCCGCGGAGACGAGGTTCCGGCCGATTCTAATGACGTCGCTGGCGTTCATCTTCGCGATCCTGCCGCTGGTCTTCGCAAACGGCGCCGGAAGCACGAGCCGTCAGTCGCTTGGAACGACGCTGCTCGGCGGTATGCTCTTCGCAACGCTACTGAACTTGACGTTCGTCCCGGTGTTGTACGTCGTGATCGTCCAACTTCGCGATCGCGTTTCACGCCGGAGGGCTCCGCTTGCGACGGCCGTCGGTTCGCCGACGATCGAGCGTTCGCCGGCCGGGGGCATCGTGGTGAGCTTTCCCAACGGCGGCCGTCCGGTCCGGATGCGCGTCCCGGCCGTTGAGGAACCGGACGAAACGTAAGCTGAGCCGCACGGCTCTTTCGCGTCGAATTCAGGGACCGGGTCTAAGGTCCAACAATATCGCGTGGGGGGGTGGGCAAACAATAGTAGGCAAGAATCACCGCCGATAACTCGCGTATATCGATCGTGTGACGCGCCCTCTTACTTGAGCAGGGCGTCGAGAGCGACTAATTAGCCTGGAGCCGTGGCCCGACGCGCGCAGTGTGATTAAAGGTCAGCGCTCTTGAAAAGCGCTTTGACCGCTCACCCTTCGTCCCTCGAACTATCTCGGAGCGCTATTCTACAGGGGTTCCGCACGGGCCGCTTCGCTGCAAGTACCTTGAGGAACTACTTAATCTGCCGTGGTCCGTGACATGTTCGTGACACGGTTGCCTCGGCGAGCGGGGCGTCGACCGAGCGGAGTTCGCGCGAGGGCGCCACTTGGACGCTGGCGCTGCGAGCGCCATCCACGCCACAAATCTTACCGCCGGCGGCGCCGGCCGACGTCGATGCGGTTCTAACCGAGCTCGCGCGCGCCGTCGACCGTGATCTGTCGACTCTGCTAACCCTCGGTTAGCGCTAAGCCAGAATCGTGATCGCGAGCGATGCCTACGAGTCGCTTTGTTTTGGGCGCAGGTGGCTGCCTGGAACTGGATCGTGGCCAACCTCAAGCTCTCCCACTCCTAAGCGGTGATCGCCGCGCTACGGGTTGAGCTGCAGCTGCCAATCGTCGGGTACGCGGCCGGCAGGGTCCGTTCGCGTTGCCGGGCCTAAACGGGAGCGGCGAGATGGTGCGGATGCGAGAAGTCGTTATTGAGAAAGACGCCAACCACGAAGTGAAAGATCGGTATTTCCCGCCCGCGGGCGGATCGAAGTGGCTCGCCAACGGTATAGCTATGTGCGTCGACAGTAGACCTCGCTGCGCGGCTCGAAATGCTGGAGACGCTGATCGACCGTGGCGGCAACACTAAGTCGCTGATGAGGCTGGCCGGATGGATAACAAGCTCTATTTTTCAGGGAGCACGTTCTAACCCGAGAGCCGACGCGTTTTCACACCGTCAACAAGAATCTGAACGATATCCGCTACGATTGGCTCCGTGGGCGATTTCGGCGCCTGATGGCGCCAATTCATGGCGGCGCCAGCGAGTGCCGAAGCGATCACCATCGCCGTTCGGTGTCCGAAGTCCGGTGACAAGAAGTTGGTTAGCTCCGTCTGCATGGTTCGTTGGACCTGCGACTCAAAATCGCGGTCGATTCGACATTTTCGCTTCGACGCGATGTAGGCGAAGACGTTGTTGCCGATCGCCAGCAACATCGACTGAACGCTTCGTATCTTCAGCGGATCACCCTGGGCCAGACGGGCAGCGAAGTCTTCCAGAACCAAAGCATCGAGTAGAGCGAACTTATCTGTATAGTGGGCGTAGAAGGTCGCCCGATTGATCGTAGCGCGTTCTGCGATGTCCTGCACAGTGATTGCTTCGAAACTCTTATCAGCGATGAGCGCCGTGAGCGCGTCCCGGATGAGTTTGCGCGTTCGGGTTACCCGCGGATCGACGCGAGACGAGCGTGGTCCACCGCTAAGCATCAATCTCTCAGGTTCGTCGGATAACCAACATTCGTGCAAACTTGTTGGTTGACCGACGGTTCGGGGGGCCGTATCATATGCGACATACCTCGATTATACGACGCATGTCGTGAATCTACAAGCGTCAACGTGACGCATTTGCGTAGGAACATCCCATGTCAAATAAACTTGATCTCTCGAAAGAACTCATCGGTCGCCGCGCCCTCGTCACCGGCGGCACCAAGGGCATCGGCGCGGCCATCGCGCAGCGCCTGCTTGATGCCGGCGCCAGAGTCGTCGTCGCCGCGCGTTCACGTAACGACGAAACACCCGCCGAGGCGACGTTCGTTTCCGGCGATGTCACCACGAGTGAGGGCGTGGACGCAATCGCGAAGCAGGCGCTTGCGGCTGTCGGCGGTCTCGACATTCTCGTGAACAATGCGGGCGGTGGGGGCGCATTCCTCGGTGGGTCATGGACGATACCCGAAAAGGCGTGGAACGAGAGCTTCGCTCTCAACCTTTTCGCTGCGATCCGCCTCACGAACGCACTTCTCCCGGCACTTCGTGCGTCGAAGGCCGCAGCCGTCGTGAACATCTCTTCGGCGGCAGCGACGATAGCGTTTGCGCCCTCTGCGCACTACGGCGCCGCAAAGGCTGCACTCGAGTACTACTCGCGCACACTCGCGATGGAACTCGCGCCGAGCGGCATCCGTGTGAACGTCGTGTCGCCCGGGGTCATCTCGACGCCGGGGTCCGCCGAGTTTGCCAAGACGACTCCAGGATTCTCTTCCGATGACTGGGTCCGGAATATTCCGCTGGGTCGTCTCGGCGGCACCGAGGACATCGCCGAAGTCGTCGCGCTGCTCGCATCGGATCGCGGCAAGTTCCTAACCGGCGCAAACTATCGTGTCGATGGTGGAATGACGGTGCGCTGACAACGTGCGCTTCTGTCACGGCCCAGTTGATCGATCGTTCATTAACTGTCAACAAAGGAAGCTCTGGAATGTCGCGCGTCACGAAGCTGAGGAGTTACGCGCGGTCCAAAGCGGAAAGCTCGCATCTTCTGCGCGCGAGCCGCACTAATGCGTTACGAGGAGCAACAAACTTGAAAATACAGCTTACCACCGTCTGGCATTTCAGCTTCGCCGTCAGTGACCCGGAGAAGAGCGCCCAGTTTTGGACCGAGAACTTCGATCTGAAGGAAATGTTCCGCTCGGATGAGGCCATCGCGCTGACAAACGACGCGCTCATCATCGGGTTCTTCAAAGGCACGCCACATCCGGACACGATGGATCACATGTCGTTTCGCCTCGACAGCATGCGCGCGCTGCGCGAAGCGCTCCAGACGCTGAAGAAAAACGGCGTCAACCTGGAGGATCCGGACAACGAGATTGGCCCCACATCGTCGGACTCGCCGCATATGGGCTTGTGGTTTCACGATCCGGACGGATATCGATGGGAGCTCTCGGTTCAGAATGGCGCCCGCGAGCGCTAGTCGCGCAGCGGTAACGAAGCGATGCTCCAACGCAAGGAAATCAACACATGTGCACTATCAGTATCATCGGCTCAGGAGGCATGGCCGCTGCGGTCGGGGGCCGGTGGCTAAGGCTAGGCACACCGTCGAGGTAATCAACCGCGACCCCGTCAAGGCGCGGACGCTGGCCCACCAGCTCGCAGCCGGAGCGACTATGGAACGTGGGGCGCAGCGCCGGGCGACATCGTCATCCTCGCCGTGCCGTACACGATTGCAACCGCGGTGGTGGCCGAGTACGGAACCCAAGAATCGGAAGGCGCGATCAATCGTCCTGTCGAGCGAGCTCGTCGCGATCCTACGATCTGGCCGTTCAAGACCCCGGTAGTGCGCCGCAGACCCTTATGGCATATAGATGTTTCTGGTAGCCCCAACGGGATTCGAACCCTCTAACTGCAGTTCCGGCCGATCCCTGGTAATCCCGAAAAGCCTTATAGCCATCTCGGTTTGCGGACTTCTGGTTCCCGCCCTCTCCCGGCCATTTCCATCCCATTACACCCGCTCCGTGAGAAAATTTGAGACGAGCAAGGCCAAACGGGGTTCAAGGGCATCTCGAATTGGGATAAGTAACGCGGCTATCAGAACGGCCCGTGTCCGGCTGTCCTGCGACCGGTGCGCCGACAACGCGATGGCCAAAGACTAGCGGGATTAGCCGAGGTCGACCTTTCGAAGGTCGCCGCCTTTATGGAGCAATTTCGTCAGGGTCCGCCGGTATATCCCGGTTTGTACGGACCTTCGAAGCCGTCAGGCAAAACCATCGGCGGACTTGGCGGCTGCGTGAAATCGAAATCTTCGCGAAGGTCGCCCAACTGCGCCGCAGCTTCCGCAACGCTTGCGCGAGGATCGGGACGTCCGTCGGTCTTCGGGTCGAGCCGATCGCCGTTCAAGAAGTCGTCTTCGATGAACTTTACGTAGGCATCGTGACTAAGTATCTGGTGATCGATGTAGCCCTTTCGCGCGTACGCGCTAATAACCAAGCCGGGCACGCGCAGCCCGTAGCCGAACGTATTGACGTCCGGCGGCCGTACGTGATCGTAGAAACCGCCCCAGTCGTCCCAGCTCAAGAAGATCGCCGTCGAATCCCAATATCTGCTTCGCGCGATCGCGTTGACGATTCCGGCGACGTAGGCTTGTCCCGTGCTCAACAACGCAGGCGGATGCTCGCTGTAACGATTCGAGGGCGCGAGCCAGATTACCGAGGGCAGGGTGCCGCTTTCGATGTCTGCAAAGAACAGCGACGTATCCTTGACGTTGCCGAGTTCGCCGTCTTCCTTCACGTCGGTGAAGCTTGGAAGCGGATTCCAGATGCTCGGCGTACGCGCGGACTGCGGTTTGAGATCGCAACTCTGCTGATCCCCGTCGCAGTCCGGTTCGAAGCCGTCCATCACGTAGTACGCCCACGAGACCCGATGTGCGTGCAGTAGATACGTAAGATCCGTCCAGGGCGACGACGGTCGGCCGGGAATGCGCTCGTTGGTCGCCAGGAGGTCGCGTGGCAATTCGTCGAGATGAGTATATTGCCGGTCCGCTACGCAGGTCGCCGCATCGCCGGGTTTTTGGCACCGTGCGGCCCATTCCGAAACCATATAGACGTGCGACGGCAGGCTCCACGATCGCACGGGTGCAAACATGCGATCCTGTAACACGTAGTTGCGCGCGTATGCCCAGTAATCCGGCAACTCGCGATCGGTATGGTACCCCATAACAGTCCGCTCATGGCCCTTGACCGAGCACGTCGGAATGTCGGTCGGGCAGCCGCCGGTCTGCGTTGCGCCGCGCATCGCGCGAATGAAGCCATCCATTTTTCCGCCGTCGATGCCGAGATCGGCCGCTCTCGCACCGTGCGGTCCACCCGTGTTTTCATCGCTGGTATCGTGGTAGGGGCGCACGCAAGGTTCGTCGTCTCCGCTGGGAATGCAGGCGACCGGAGCGCCGCCGCTCATAGCAATGCCGTCGGCTCCGGGATACGTTCCGAAGTAGCTGTCAAACGAGCGGTTTTCTTGCATGATGACGACGACGTGTTGGATCTTGTGGATACCCTCATCAGCGAGCGGCTGCGATGGTGGCGACGCCGCTGAAAGCACGAGCGGTGCGCAGAGGAACGCGGCGATACACTTAAGCACTTCAAAGCTCCATAGGGTCGAGGATCTGAACTAAATCAATTGTCGTAGCACTGTGTCGTCGGGGCATTAAGAACACGAATTGAAAGCTCCTCGGCATGAGGGTCGTGTAGGAGAGAGCGTCTCCGGTTGAGTTCCGTCTCATCCACGGGGTGCGTTCTACGTGCGATTTCAGAAGGATACCCGCGCGCGCAGCCCGGAACGAAAATCTGCTTAGTTGAATCACAGAACGCTCAGTCGGCGTGCTCGGCCAATTCTTCTTTCTGAACTGAAGAAGAGTGGGATAACGTTGGTTTTTTGCGCCGTCCGGACTTCGCCCACTCGCCGCGAAGAGCCGGGCCGTGCGCCTTTGGGCAAGTTACCTGCTCATTCGTCTATGCCAGTGGACGCGCTGTACGGGAACGGTCGAACGACTCGGGGTCTACAAAGCTGATTTGACCTGGGAATCGCAGGGTGACAGCGCTGCGCGCCTCCGCTCGGGTGACAGCGCTGCGGGCTCCGCTCAGGGTGACAGCGCTGCGGCGCTCCGCTCAGGATGACAGGCTGCGCGCTCGGGGTGACGGAGCTACGTCTACGTGAGTTCACGGATGCCGGGTTTGCGGCGGCGGCGCTACCGTACGTCCAAGGCGCTCCGGAACCGCCAAGCCGAGACGCCGAACAAGCCGCGGCCACGGCCGCAAGGAGAACTCAACAATGTCGAATCGTCGCATGAACGCTCTTCACCGCAGCGCCGTGGCCGTCGTGGCTTCCGGACTCCTCTTCAGCGCCCTCGCAACCCCGATCGCCGCGCCGGCGCGCCCAGCGCCGGCCTTCGTGCCCGCCGCCACGGTTTTCGAGCGCGCCACGCCCGCTCTCAGAGCGGATTCCCGAGCCAACCCCTTGGAGCAGAACGGGGCGGTCTGCAGCCCTGGTACCGTCGTCATGACGAACTTCTGGTACACCATCACGACCCCAAGCGAGACGATTTCGGTCGAGGCCTACGGTCCGGCGGAATGGATGGCGATCGCCAGCGGCAGCCTGGCTCCGGGGTATTGGTACTCGTGCGGTCCTTACACCACGTTGCAGACCATCATTACGTACAGTTTCATGCAAAACTCGAACAACTGGAACAATACGATGATCGCAGCCAGCAGTCTCGCCGGCGAGCGGTGCACCGCGTGTTTCGTCAGCACAAATCTTCCGTCGACGGGCATCAACATTTCGCAGGTGACGAAGAAGGCAATCGAGACCGTGGCGACGCTGAACACGTGCAGTGGCTGCGTTCCGGCCGGAGTTGCCGACGATAGCCTTGGAAACGTGTACGCTTCCATGCAGGCGTCAAACTCCAGCGGCACGGGTCAGGCGATATTCATCTGGGCCCAGGGCGCGACCAGCCCGACCGAGGTCCTGCTTGCTCCGGGTTCCTCCTCGGTCACCGCGGCCGGCATCGCTGTGGACGCGAAGCACAACATCTACTGGGGCACCAACCCGGACGGCTCGGGCTCCAGCGTGATCTACCGGTTCGCCCCGGACGGAAGCGGCTACGCGTCCGGCGTGCCCTTCGCGAAGGCGAATTTCCTCGGCGGGATAGTGTACGCTTCGAAGTTCGGAAAAGTCAAAGGCGCGATCCTAGCTGCCGAACCGGCCTTGGGCGAGGTCGCGGTCTTCGACTCGACCGGCCGGCAACAGCAGTCCGTTCAGACCGGCGGCTCGCCGCAATCGATTGGGTTGAGTAAAGACGGCACGACCATCTTCGTCGCGGACCCAACGAACGCGCGGCTCTCGGCGTACTCATCGACGGGTGCCAGCCTCAACGAATCCGGGCCGATATACGTGACCGTCAACGGCCAAACGTACGCCGCTACCGTCATGGGCGTCGCCGACTACAAGTCACCGAAAAAGTAATCGCATCCTCTGCGGCGACAGGGCGTTCGCCAAACGTTCCAACGAAAGGTCCGGCGAATGACTCGCCGGGCCTTTTCGTTAGCTGCACCGAGAAGGCGGTTTTCGGTCTGGCTCCACTCACTTCGACGATTACTATGTAAGGGAAGCCGTCACGCCCGACGGCACGATTGCAGTTACGGAGGCTCAGCCGTCTGAGGCTAAAGACCAGGACGGAGCCCTGCGGGATCGACCGCTCTCGCCGAAGACCGTCCACCACGCCTTCGCACTCCTGAACGGCGCGCTTCGGTTCGTGCTACGGATGGAGCTCGTCGGCCGCAATCCGTGCGAGGCCGTGACTCGGCCAACCGTGCGACGCTCCGATGCCAAGGCGCTCTCACCGGACAAGATTAGCCGCTTACTCGACGGCGCTAGCGGTTCGCGTCGAGAGTCTTTCGTAACCCTCGCGCTTGCGACGGGCTCACGCCGCGACCTAGAGGCTGGGACGTTTACTGTGCGCGCAAGCATGAGCGAAACCTGGCGCAAGGAGGGCGACAAGCGGGTCCGGCCCGTCGAACGCAAAGGCACAAAGTCGGACCCAGTGCGTGTCATTCCGCTCGCGCCCTTCGCGATCGACGCATTCCGCGCTCGGCGTAAGGCGCACCTCGAGGATCGGTTGCGCGCAGGAGGATTGTGGGAAACGAGCCGCGCGATTTTAACCGACGAAGTCGGCCGCCGCTATCGTCCGATGCAGGCGAATGACGCTTACCGGACGATCGCGACGAAGTCGAAGGTTGCGACCGGACTTCACGCGCTACGTCACACCGCCGTAACCTTGCTACCCGCGTCTGGTGTCGACGTGCGCACCGTCGCGGGGCTCGCCGGCCACAGCACGCCGATGATGACGCTTGCGGTCTAAGGACACCTCGTCGAGGGGGCTGCTCGCGCTGCGAGTGAGCGCCTAAGCACGATATTAACGAAGCTTGTTGCCGAAGCGTGAGATTCGCTCGGCCGTCGAGGCGCAGTTTTTCAGGGCACGGCAACCGAATGGCAACCGCCGGCGCCGACGGAATGAAAAAAGCCCGTCGTTACAGGCTTTTCCTGGTAGCCCCAACGGGATTCGAACCCGTGTTACCGGAATGAGAGCCCGGCGTCCTAGGCCTCTAGACGATGGGGCCGTTGCTCCCGAGCTTCGATTCGAACGAAGGACCTCCTGATTCAGAGTCAGGCGCTCTACCAGCTAAGCTACTCGGGACCATTGTTATTCAGTTTTTGAAGGCCGCTGGGGAACCTCTTGGCGGTTTCTGTTTCGCGCTCCGAATGTCTCGGTTTGGCTGTGGCAATTCGGGCAGAGCATCCGCAGGTTCTCAACGCGATTGTCGGTGGGAACTCACTTGATGTGGTCGATCTGAATCGATAGTGTCTTTCCTCTCCACTCGCTCAGACCACACTGACTGCAGGTGTTCGCGAGCAAGCCGGCTCCAACAGGCGACTTTTTATGCTCTTGCGACAGCGACCCTCTCGCAAGAGCCTATCGATCGGCCACTGCCGGGCTCGCACCTTAATCTCGCCGCGACGAACAGCTCCGCGCCAAGACTCCGCGGCGAAGCCGAACCGCTCTCGACACTCGCGGTATGAGTGCCCTTCCTGGTAATAGCGACCGACAGCGGCCCAATCGTACCGGAGGCCGCCACCCGAGTTTTGGATCGGCACGTCGGCGATCAGCCCTCGGGCGACAGCTTAATACCAAGCGTCGATGTGGAACCCAAAACGCCTAGCGCAGTCTGCGAGCGTATTTCCGGACTGGTGGTAGGGCCAGAATTGCCGGCCAATCATATTTGCACTTCGCCATCGAACACATGTTCGCATGCCCGTATTGCCCGAATGTTGCCGCCAACGACGATTTTGGTTAGCAAGCTGGCGGGGCTCGTCTCGGGACAGCATGCGGACGACACGCCGCAAGCGGCTGGCTGAAACCTCGCGGCTGTAACGCCTATCCGAAACGAGCATGCGCCGGAGAACGCGCGAATCGTCGTCGCGCCATTACGCGCCCACATATACAGCGCGGGGCGGTGTCTTTAACGCGTCATCGCCACTAAGCACCTGCGGCGGCGCATCGAGCCCCCACCTGCAGAAGCCGCGTCGCCTCGCAGCCCGCGACCGTAGCGATCACGCCAAGCCTTACGGTCCGCTCGGCGCCTTGTTAGGAAGGCGCTCGGCTCGTCAGCCACACGTGCAAGTCTCGCCCAAGGCGGTCCCGTATGATATCGGCGTGGCGAAGACAAACCGCGGCGAGCCCGCACATACGAGCGGACTGGCGATCGTCGTCGGCAACGATGCGCTCGCTCAGGAAGTTTGCCGCATCCTGGCCGCAGACGGTCATGACGTTACGGTCATTTGGGGTCAGGATGCCCCCGGCCTACGCCGGCGCATCGAGGAGTGCGGCGGCAGGTTCGTCGATGGTGACCCGCGCGATCCGCACGTCTTGTTTCAAGCCGGCGCGGTACCGGCGGGGGTGCTGCTCGCCCTAGCCGAGGACGATCGCATCAACCTCGAGGTCGCTCTGCAAGCTCGCGAGGCGAATCCGGGCGTTCGTATCGTGATGCGCCAGTACAATCGGGCCTTAGCGCGCAAGCTGGCCGAAAACTTGACGAATTGCGCGGTCGTTTCGCTGGCGGCGCACTCGGCGGCGACCTACGCTGCGGCCGCCGTCGACCCGGAGTGTTTCCTCGGGATCGAGTTCCCAACCGGCTCGCACGAGCTGGTCGGCTTCTCGCGCAGAGCGCCGCGAGAGCTCGGTGTGTCGGGGATGCGGCTCATCGACGCGGAGCATCGGCTGCAGTGCCGTATCCTGGCGTGTGACGGCGACCTGCGCGACCGAGATCGCGTGCTTGCGCCCAACGACGAGCTGACTCTATTCGGGCGGGTCGAGCGGCTCTCGCTGGCTGCGATGCCGCTGAAGAAAGCTCGGCGCGACGTGAGTTGGGTGGCAACGCGCATTCGATTGATCGCGAGCGAGTTCGACCCGCTCCTGCGCGTCCTCGTCGTCGCAGGAGCGGCCGTGTTCGTCATCGCGACGGCGTACTTCGGCATCGCGCTCCATCTGAGCCCAGTGACCGCAGCGTATTTCGTTACTGCCACGATGACGACCGTCGGCTACGGCGACATCGCGCTCGCCGACAAGGGCGCGCTCTCACAGATCGCCGGCATGTTGCTGATGCTAGCCGGCCTGCTGATCGCGAATCTCGCGCTCGCCTTCGTCGCCGCGGCGCTGATCCGAGCGCAGTGGAACGCGCTCCAGGGCTTGCGCCCGATCCGGCAAGCAGGGCACATCGTCGTCTTCGGAGCCGGTCGGGTGGGCACGCGCGTCGTGGATTTTCTGTGCGAGCTGGGCGCCACCGTCGCCGTCGTTGAACGCACACCTGCACCGGAGCTGGTGGCGCGCGCGCGACTCGAGACATCAGCCTCCTTACCGGGGACGGCGCGCTCGATGCAACGCTCGAGCTCTGCAACGTGCGGGCCGCCCGGTGCGCGGTCGTCGTTACCGATAGCGACGCCACCAATCTCGAAATTGCTCTTGGCGCGAGAGCACGTCGCGGCGATATCCCCGTCATCATGCGCGTTGCCGAGCCGCACTTCGCGGCGATGATCCGCCGGCAGTTCCAGATTCGGCGGGCATTCTCGGCCACAGCGCTCGCATCGGCGATGTTCTGCGACCTCATCCGTTCGAGTACCGCGCGGGGCCGGGTAAACGTGGCAGGCAAGACGTTCAGCCTCGAAGAGCGGCCTTCGGCAACCGAATCGCGCGACGGCGTGCTCCTCGCGGCGGCTCGTGATTCGTCGCACCCGCGGCAGGTCACGGACTGGAGCGAGGTGGGTCCGGATGAGGTCGTCCTCGTCATGTCGGAACGCGCGACCGGCGCCTGAGCCGGGTGACTCCCTATGCGATCGCACAAAGGCATCGAGGCCGAGGCCGAGCAAGCCTCTGAAGCCGGGTGCGTTGCCGGGTATGTAAGGAAACGGCCCCTTCACTCTGACTAATTGCCGGCTTGGCGAGGCGGCCCGTGACGGGGCCGGCTCGAAACCACTCGGACGTTTGCCTCGGAGGCTTTTTGCAGGCTGTCATTTTGGTGGGCGGGGAAGGCACCCGGCTGCGCCCCCTGACGTACGTGACCCCCAAGCCCATGGTCCCACTCTTCGGGGTTCCGTTCTTGGAGCGAACCTTGCTGCGCCTCAAGGAAGCCGGCGTCGACGAGGTCATTCTTGCCGCGGGGTATCTCCCGGGCGCGATCCGGGACCACTTCGGCGACGGATCGGCCCTCGGTCTCAAGCTGACCTACGTCGTCGAAGAGACGCCTCTGGGCACGGCCGGCGCCCTGCGCAACGTGGCGGAGCACATCACGGGACCATTTTTCGTGCTCAACGGCGACGTGCTCACGAGCCTCGACCTGCGGCAGATGATCGAGTTCCATCGCGCCAAGGGGGGTCTCGGCGTGCTGCACTTGATCCGCGTCGACGACCCCTCGCCCTTCGGATGCGTCGCACACGACGCCGACGGCCGCATCACGCACTTTGTCGAGAAGCCACCCCCGGGAACGGAACCGACCAACGAGATCAACGCGGGCACCTACCTCTTGGAAGCTTCCGTCCTTGACGCGATCGAGCCGGGGAAGAATGTTTCAATCGAGCGCGAGACGTTTCCGAAACTTCTCGCGTCGGGCGCGCCGCTCTACGCGTATACAACCGACGACTATTGGCTCGATGTGGGGCGCCCGGAACAATACGTGCAGGCACATCGCGACGTCTTGGCCGGCAAGCTTGAGATCGGTGTCACCAAGACGAGCGGCGTTATCGCGCCCTCCTTCGTCGGCGAAGGTACGATGATAGCGCCGAGCGCGGTCGTCGGCCCCTATGCAGTCCTCGGAGCGCGCGTCCGCATCGAAGATAACGCGATCGTGCGCAACTCAATCGTCTGGGATGATGTTGTAGTTGGTACAGGGGCCTTGGTCGAGGGCGCAATCCTGGCGAGCAGAGTGCACGTCGGCGAGCGAGCTTCGATCGCGACGGGCTGCGTCATCGGTCATGACGTCGAAGTCGAACCCGGCGTTTCTGTGCCACCCGACACGCGCTTGAACGGTACGCAAGCGGCGCCCACGTAGCACCACGGCGTTTGCCTGGGAGCGTTGCTGGGTAACTTATTATATACCCCGCTCCGCCAAGAGGTCACTTCGTTGCAAACGCTCTTCATGGGATCGTACCCGCCACGCGAATGCGGAATCGCGACGTTCACCAAAGACGTCGTCGACAGTTACGATCGAGCGTTTGACACGCGCAGCAACGTCATCGCGATTGACGAGGCGGGCGCAGAGCGCCGCGTTTACAAGGCGGGTGTCGTCGCGCGGCTCATCCAAGACGATCGAGCGTCCTACCGCCGCGCGGCCGAGATCGCCAACGTGCATCCCGCCCGACTGGTCAACGTACAGCACGAGTACGGTCTCTTCGGCGGGCAGGACGGCGAATGGTTTCTCGACTTCCTCGAAGTCGTGCGCAAGCCGGTTGCCGTTTCGCTGCACACGGTTTTGCCTGACCCGACCGAGCATCACAAGTCCGTGGCGCGGCGCATCTGCGAACGTTCCGACGCCGTGGTGGTCTTGTCGCAAACCGGCAAGGACATCCTGGCCGGCACCTACGGCGTTGACCCCGATAAGATTCGGGTCATTCATCACGGCGTGCCCGACGTTCCATTTCGCTCGACGGATCAAGCCAAGGTCGCTTTTGGAATCGGCCATCGAACCGTCATTTCGACGTTTGGCTTGATCAGCCGCGGCAAGGGGCTCGAGTATGGCATCGATGCGATGCGCACGATCGCGGAGCGCCATCCCGAAGTCCTCTATCTGATTTTAGGCCAGACGCATCCCGGCGTCCGGCGCGCCGAAGGCGAATCGTACCGCGAGTCGTTGGTGCTGCAGATCCTCGACGCCAAACTGGAAAACAACGTCGTACTCGTCGACCGCTACCTCGAGTTCGAAGAGCTGGTCAACTATTTGGGCGCGACCGACATCTACCTCACGCCGTATCTCAATCCCGTGCAGATCGTCAGCGGGACGCTAGCCTATGCGGTCGGATTTGGGAAAGCGGTCGTGTCGACACCATACTTGTACGCAAAGGAACTGCTGGCGAACCAGCGGGGTCTGTTAGCCGATTTCCGGGATCCCGGCGCGATTGTTGACGCGGTGATGCGGCTGCTCGACGATCCCTCGCTGCGCTCGGCAATCGAGCGTCGCGCATACCGTTTTGGCCGGCAAATGACCTGGCCTCACGTTGCCGACGAATTCGGGCGCCTCTTCGCCGAGCTCGTACCGGCACCGGAACGTTCGCATCTCCGGCTCGTTCGGCCCGCGTAGCGCTATGTGGCGCACGCCGCCGCTGAGCCATCTGATCGCGCTGACCGACGACGTCGGCGTGATCCAGCACGCCGTTCTCGACGTGCCCAATCGCTCGACCGGATACTGTACCGACGACGTGGCGCGCGCGTTCATGGTTGCGATTCGTGCTGCGGAGCACGAGAGCTCGCGCCCCACTGCGGTTGCGCTGGCGCGCACCTATCTCTCCTTTTTGCACGACGCCCAACTGCCCGACGGCCGCTTCCACAACTTCATGGGCTACGACCGGCGCTGGCTTGACGAGGCCGGTTCGGAAGATTCGTTCGGCCGCGCGGTGTGGGCCCTCGGTTTCGGTTTGCGCTTCGCCCCAACGCCGTCGTGGCGCACGTTGTGCGGCGAGTTGCTCGAGCGTGCTTTGCCGAACGTCGACAGGCTCACCCATGTGCGGGCGCGCGTCCTCGCGTCGCTCGGTTTGGTTCAAGCTTCGCTCGCCGCGGACCGGCGCATGCCCGTCGTGGAACGTTGCCTGCGGGCCGTTGGCGACGACCTTCGCGCGCGCTGGGCGAGCGAGTCCGCCGACGGCTGGAATTGGTTCGAAGACACGTTGACCTACGATAACGCCCGCCTGCCCGAGGCGGCCATTCGAATCGGCTCGGTCCTCGGCGATCCCGAGCTCGTTGAGATCGGCCTGCGGAGCCTGGACTTCTACGTTTCGATCGTCGTGGAGGCCGGCATCTTCGTTCCGATCGGCAACCAGGGCTGGTACCGGCGCGGCGGCCCGCGCGCCCGCTACGCGCAGCAACCGCTCGAGGCCGCCGCGCTTGTCGACGCGGCGCTCGCGGCGCACGAGGCGAATGGTCAGGCCCAATACCTTCGGCTGGCCGAAATCGGCCTGGAATGGTACTACGGCCGGAACTCGCGCGATACGGTGCTCGCCACGGGCGGCGGCTGTTTCGACGGCCTCGAAGAGCTCGGCGTCAATCACAATATGGGGGCGGAGTCGACCCTCGCATATCTCGCGAGCGCGTACGCTCTCGCCACTCCCGGCGCGGGCGTTTTGCACATCGCCCGATAATTCTTTCCCACCTGGAAGGAATTTGAGTGGTGCGTGTCAATAGGGGCGCCGAGGCGGCGGACGCGCCGGTGGCGAAGATATGTCGGTGATGATAGTCGAAACCGACGCCCTTAGCGACGTCCAGAGGGATGCTGTCCGCGCGACCGACGGGCCCGTTTTGATTTTTGCGGGAGCCGGCAGCGGAAAGACCCGAGTCCTGACCCACCGGATCGCGTACCTGCTGCGCGAGAAGAAGGTTTTTCCCGATCGCATCTTGGCCGTAACCTTTACGAACAAGGCGGCCGGCGAGATGAAGTCGCGCATCGAGAAGATGATCGGCAATGCCGCCCGCGATCTTTGGATCGGAACTTTTCACTCGATCTGCGTTCGCATTCTGCGCCGCGACGGCAAGAAAGCCGGGATCGCTTCCAACTTCGCGATCATGGACGAGACCGACCAGCGCTCGATCGTGCGTGAAGTGCTGCACGATCTGGATTACGACGAGCGCCAGATCGGTCCGGGCGCGGCCCTCGATGAGATCTCCAAAGCTAAGAACGCGCTCCTGTCGCCCGACGAGTACGAGTCGCGTAACACGTCGTTCTTCGGCGAGCGCGTCGCCAAGGTCTACCGCGAATACGACCGGCGGCTGCGCGAGTCCAACGGGCTCGACTTCGACGACCTCATCTGTCGCACGATCGCCCTGTTGGAAAGCGACGTCGACGTGCGGACCCGTTATCAGAACAAATTTCGTTACATCCTGGTCGACGAGTACCAGGACGTCAACTTCGCGCAGTACCGGCTGTGCGCCATTCTGGCCGACGAACATAAGAACCTGACGGTCGTCGGTGACGACGACCAGTCGATCTATTCGTGGCGTGGCAGCGACTACAAGAATATCCTGCGCTTCGAGAAGGATTTTCCGGGCGCGAAGGTTTTTAAACTAGAACAGAACTATCGCTCGACACAATCCATTCTCAACGTCGCAAGCGAACTGGTCGCCAACAACGTCACGCGTGCGGAGAAGAAGCTGTTCACCGAGCGGGGCGAGGGCGCACCCGTCACCGTTTATGGCGCGGAAACCGAGCGGGCTGAAGCGCGCTACGCGATCGAGAAGATCAAGGAGCTCGTCCGCGAGGGTGCCGCGTATCGTGACTTCCTCGTCCTCTATCGAACGAACGCGCAGTCGCGCGTATTCGAAGAAGGGTTCCTTGGCGAGGGCATCCCCTACCGCGTCGTCGGCGGCGTCGGTTTCTACGCCCGCAGCGAAATCAAAGACATGATGGCGTACCTGCGCTACATCGTCAATCCGGCCGACGCGGTCGCCTTTCGGCGCATCGTCAACGTGCCGCGCCGCTCGATCGGTCAACAGACGCTAGCCAGCTTGATCGAAGGAGCGAATGTCGCGGGCATCTCGGTCGGTCAGACCATCTTCGACAAGGAACTGTTGCGCCGTGCCGTTCCGAAGAAGCAGAAGGAGCTCGAGCGCTTCGCCGAGTTGATCGCCGACTTGCGCCGGCGCGCCTCGTCTCTCTCGATCTCCGAGCTGCTCGTCGCCGTGATGGAGGAGTCGGGATACGTGCGCGAGCTGCAGGCGGAGGAAACCGCAGAGGCACGTTCGCGCATGGAGAACCTGCAAGAGCTGATCGGCGTCGCCCGCGAGTTTGAGAGTCAGGAGAACGCCGGGTCGCTCGAGGACTTCCTGGCGAACGTCGCATTGGTCAGCGATCTCGACACGCTAAGTGCCGAGACGTCGTTCGTTACGCTGATGACGCTGCATGCGGCGAAGGGCCTCGAGTCGCCGGTCGTGTTCCTCACGGGCTTGGAAGAGGGTGTCTTCCCGCACAACCGTGCGTTGACCGACATGACGGAGCTCGAAGAGGAGCGGCGCCTGGCGTATGTCGGGATCACCCGCGCAATGGAGCGGCTCTTCCTTTCCTACGCGATGCGCCGCACGCTCTTCGGCAATACCTTCGCGCACCCGAAGTCCCGCTTCTTGGAAGAGATGGCGAGCGTTGAGGCGCTCGGTGGCGTGACCCCGACGCCCCGGCCCGCGGGCGGCCGCTGGCGCGAGGTATCGATTCATCCTGACGCCGGTAAGGGCGTCGATGCCGGTTTCGAAGTCGGCGACAGGGCCCGCCATCCGAAGTGGGGCGAAGGCACCGTCGCCGAACTCCTCGGAGCGGGCGGCGACGGCCTGATCACCATCGATTTCCCGAACGTGGGGCGCAAGATGCTCATGCTCAAATACGCCCCTCTCGAAAAAGTATAGGCGACTCGCCAGCCATGACACGCACGCGCGTCGCAGTCGCCGGCGCGCTCGGTAGAATGGGGCGCACCACCTGCGCCACGATCTCCAACGCGCCCGATCTCGAGCTGGTTGGCGGCCTCGCCCGAACGCACGACGGCGAGCAGCTGGCGCCGCTGGTCGGCCTTGGGTCGCCGGCCGGGCGCGTATTTGCCGACCCCGCAGCGCTTTTGCGAAACGCCGCACCGGATGTCCTCGTCGACTTCACGCTCTATCCGGCTACCGTCGCCGTCGCGCGCGAGGCGGTCGTGCACGGCGTTTCTCCCGTCATCGGGACGAGCGGTTGGACGCTCGCCGATGAGGCCGGCCTCGCAGCCCTCACCCTGGCGCGTGGGGTCGGCGCGGCGCTCGTTCCAAACTTCGCCATCGGCGCCGTGCTGATGATGAGCTTTGCCGAGCAGGCGGCACGCTATTTCGAGAGCGTCGAAATCGTCGAGATGCATCATGACCGGAAGCGCGACAAGCCGAGCGGAACGGCCAGCTTAACGTCGCGCCGTATCGAAACCGCGGGCGGCCGCTCGGCGGTCCCAATCCACAGCGTGCGCCTACGAGGGCTGGTCGCTCACCAGGAGGTGCTGTTCGGTGGCGAGGGTGAGTTGTTGACAATCCGTCACGACTCCCTGACGCGCGACTCGTTCATGGGCGGCGTCCTGCTAGCCGTTCGTAGCGTCCGCACGCATCGAGGTCTCGCGATCGGGCTCGAACCGTTGATGGAAATCGAGGTTACGGTCACGTGAAGGTGGCAGTGGTCGGCGTCACCGGAGTCGTCGGCGAGATGATCCTCAAGGTTCTCGACGAGCGCCGCGTGGCGATTGACGAGCTCGATGCCTACGCCTCGCGCGAGCGAGCGCCATTGCTGTTCCGCGGACAAAGTCGCCCCATCCGCGCGGCGACACCGCAGACCTTGCGAGATGGCCGGTACGACGCGGTGTTCTTCGCCTCGAGCGACGACGCTAGCGAAGAACTTGCGCCGCACGCCTTGGCAGGGGGTGCGGCCATCATCGATAACTCGGCGACGTTTCGGCTCGATCCCGACGTGCCGCTCGTCGTGCCCGAAGTCAACGCCGACGCGGTCGCAGCGCATCACCGCATTTTCCCCGTCGCAAACTGCACGGCGATCGTTTTGTGCGTCGGCGTCGCGCCGATCGCGCGCGTCGCTGGCTTGCGAAGCCTTCGCGTCGCTACCTATCAAGCGGTCAGCGGAGCCGGGCGCGCCGGTCTCGACGCGCTCGAGGCTGAAGAGCGGCGCGCCTGGGGCGGTGCGGAAAACGGCAGCGCCACGCCATTCGTCGCCCCAATCTTTCGCAACGTGATCCCGCAGGTCGGCACCCTTGACGAGCGCGGCGACTCGGGCGAAGAGAAAAAGGTCGCCGCCGAGACGCGGAAGATGCTCGCCTTGCCGGCGTTGCACGTCGCCGTCACGACGGTGCGCGTTCCGGTTCGTTTCGCGCACAGCGAAGCGGTCTTCATCGAAACCGAACGCGACACGAGCGTTGCGGAGCTGGCCGGCAGCTTCGCAAGCGCGGCGGGGATCGCGTTCCACCGCGAAGGCGTCGTGACGCCGCGCGACGTCGAAGGCCAGGATCTCGTGCACGTCGCGCGCCTACGCGCCGAAGGGGACTCGAAGCGTCATTTTCAGGCCTGGGTCGTCGGCGACCAAGTGCGAAAAGGCGCTGCCACCAACGGCGTTCAGATCCTCGAGCTGCTGATCCAACGCGGTCACGTCGGCGGCCGCGCGGCCCGGGTGAACGGCGATTAAGACGGTCGTTCAAAAGTTCGGCGGATCCTCGCTAGCGTCGCCGGAACTGCGCGAGATCGCGGCGTCGCGAGTTCTCGAAGCGCGGGCGCGCGGCGCCGCACCGGTCGTCGTGTGCTCGGCAATGGGCCGAACCCCTGATCCGTACGCGACCGACACGCTGCTGGGACTGCTGGGCCCCAGTCGCGGCGGTCCCAATCGCGATCTGCTGCTCTCTTGCGGCGAGGCGATTTCGTGCGCGGTGTTTGCCGAACTGCTCAGCTCCTGGGGAGCGGACGCGCAGGCGATGACCGGCGGCCAGGCGGGGATCTTCACCGACGAGACGTTCGGCGACGCGCGCATCTTGCGGGTCGATGCCGGCAACGTGATCGCTTGCCTCGAGCGTGGCATCATCCCCGTCATCGCTGGCTTCCAAGGCATCTCGGAAGGCGGGGCCGTGACGACGCTCGGGCGCGGAGGGAGCGATCTGACCGCAATTGCGCTTGGCAACGCGCTCGGGTCCGAAGCCGTCGAGGTGTTCACCGACGTCAGCGGCGTCATGACGGGCGACCCGCGCCGCATTGCCGGAGCACACACGATCGAGCGCGTCGATTACGCCGAAATGGTCGAGCTGGCGGCCGACGGGGCGAAGGTGATGCACGCTAAGGCAGCGGAGCTCGCGCGCGTTACATACACGCCTTATGTGATCAAAGGTCTGCGCTCGAATTTCGGCACGACGATCGACGAAGGCGCTTCGCCCGACCGGCTTCGTCCGGTTACCGGCATCACTTCGTTACGCGACATCACTTTCGTGCGCGTGATCCAGGGCGACATCGACGATCTCGAGGCGCGCCGGCGGCTCGAGCTCGAGCTTTTCCGGCGCATCGCGGAGCGCGACGTGTCGGTCGACATGATCAACGTCAATAACGCCGGCGTCTTTTTCGTGTGCGACAGCCCCGACGTCGACTTCGTCCGCTCGGAGCTGACGAACCTCAACTTGGCGCTTCGCGTCCGCGCCCATTGCGCCAAGCTTTCGATTGTCGGGGCCGGCATGCGCGGCACGCCGGGCGTCATGTACCGTATCGTTCAAGCGCTCAGCGAGGCCGGCATCGAGATCATCCACTCGACCGACTCGAATATCACGATCTCGGTGCTCGTCCCGGAGGAGCAGGTGGCACGCGCCGAACAGGCGATCCATGATTACTTTCGACTCGGCCGGGGGCACGCGACGGCTCCGGCGGAACTGACGGCGGGAGTCTGAACATGCACTCCAATGGAACGGCGCCGAAGCTCGGCGCGCTGCTGACGGCCATGGTTACGCCTTTCGATGCGGCCGGCGAGGTCGATCTGCGCGAGGCGGTGCGCATTGCACGCTATCTGGTCGAGGAAGGCAGCCACGGTTTGGTCGTGGCCGGGACGACCGGCGAATCGCCCGCGCTCTCCGACGACGAAAAGGTCGCGCTTTTCCGCGAGGTCCGCAAAGCGATCGGCCCTCGCGCCACGGTCGTTGCCGGCACGGGCGGCAACAACACCCGCCATTCGGTCGAACTGACGCGCCGCGCCGAGGAGTGCGGGGTCGACGCGGCGCTGGCGGTCGTGCCGTATTACAATAAGCCGACGCAAGACGGCATGCTGCTGCACTTCGGCGCCATTGCCGAAGCAACGGCGCTGCCGATCATCGTTTACAACATCCCTTCGCGTACCGGCGCGAACATGCTTCCCGAAACGCTGCTCGAGCTCGCGCGCCGGCACGGTAACATCGCCGGGGTCAAGGAGTCGAGCGGCGACTGCGCCCAGTTTTCGAAGATCCTGCGCGACCGGCGCGAGGGTTTCTCCTTCTGGAGCGGCGACGATCATCTGTTTCTACCGTCGCTTGCACTGGGCGGCGATGGCTTGATCAGCGTGGCCTCGCACGTTTGCGGGCGCGAACTGCGCGAAATGCTCGACGCGTACAAGCAAGGCGACGTCGCGCGCGCGTCGGAAATTCACCTGTCGCTTTCCGCCCTCTTTGCGGCGTTGTTTACGACGACGAGCCCGATCCCCGTCAAATGGGCCATGAACCGGTTGGGTTTCGCGTGCGGGCCGTGCCGCTCGCCGCTCGGCGCGATGCCCGAAGCCTCGCAAGCGTTGCTCGAACCGCTGCTCGAACGCTATCGCGAGCGAACCCGCGCCCGGCTGGCCGCGGTTTCCTAGTTTTCTTTGCGGCCGGCTAGCGTTCTCGGATGCCGGGTCGATGCGCTCTCGCGCGACGGCGCCGTTGCGCGTATCGTCGAGCTCGCTCGGGGCGATCGGCCGTCGCTTGTCGTAACGTTGGGCACGGAGATGGTCGTGCGCGCGCAACGCGACGAGCGTTTTCGCTCCGTGCTAAATGGCAGCGCCCTCTCCTTGTGCGATACGGTCGGCGTCTTGCTCGGCGCGCGCCTCAACGGCATTCCCGTTCCCGAGCGCGTAACCGGCATCGACCTGCTCGAGCCGTTGTGCGACGCGCTCGCCGGCAACGGACTTCCCGTCTATCTCCTGGGCGGGCGCGGCGACACGGCCGCCCGGGCCGGGATGAGCCTGCTCGCGCGGCATCCGAAGCTCGTCGTCAGCGGCGCTCGCGACGGTTATTTCGGGCCGAATGACGACGCGAGCGTGGCGCGCGATATCGCCGCTTCGGGAGCGCGCGTCCTGCTGGCCGGCCTTGGCTTTCCGCGCCAAGAGCTTTGGCTCGCGGACAATTTGCCTGCCACCGGGTGCGCGGTGGGGATCGGTGTGGGCGGTTCACTCGACGTGCTCGCCGGCAACGTCGAGCGTGCGCCGGCGGCGTGGCGCAGCCTCAACCTGGAGTGGCTCTACCGTCTCGTGCGCGAACCTCGGCGTTGGCGCCGCCAGCTCGCGCTGCCGGCGTTCGTTTTCCTGACGCTGCGCGAAGCGGCGAGCGCACGGATCGCTCGCAGGGCCGCCAGTTGAAGGCGATGATCCTCGCCGGCGGCCTGAGCACGCGCCTCTATCCACTGACCAAGCAAGTCCCGAAGCCCCTCGTGCCGATCGACGGCGAGCCCAACGCGATCCACCTGATACGTTACCTTCGCGAGTACGGCATCGAGGACGTCGCCATCAACGTTCACTACCTGGCCGGCATGATCTGCCAACGCCTCGGAGACGGCAGCGACTACGGTATCAGGCTGCATTACCTGCACGAGCCCGAACTGCTTGGAAGCGCGGGCGCCGTCAAGCAGATGGAGCCATTCTTCGACGACACGTTCGCCGTCATTGGATGCGACGAGCTGACCGACATGCGCCTCGACCGGGTGATCGGCTTTCATCGCGAGCGCGGCGCGCTGGCGACCATTGCGCTGGTGCATGCCGACGACGTCGAGCATTACGGCGTCGTCATCCTCGACGAAGCGGGACGCATCGTCGAGTTCCAAGAGAAACCGCGCAAGGGAGACGAGAAATCCCACCTCGTCAACACCGGAGTTTACGTCTTCGAGCCGAGTATCTTCGCGCGCATTCCGCCCGGGGCGTTCTGGGACTTCGGCAAGAACGTCTTTCCCGAGTTGCAACGTGAACGCGCCGCATTCTTTGGCCTCGAGATGGAGGGCGCGTATTGGTGCGATATCGGGACCCCGGCGGAGTACCGGCGCGCCACCGCCGACGTCCTCGCGGGGCGCGTCAAGCTGCCCGGTAACGCGCGGGCCCGGGGTTTTCCGTCCGATGCGTCGCTTGGAATCGGCGTGCGCATCGAAGGCAACGTACGCATCGGTTCGCAGGTGAGCCTCGGCGCGCACGCGCGCATCGTCGGCCCGAGCGTCGTGGGCGACGGGGTCGAGGTCGGCGAGCACGCGGCGATCGTCAACTCGATCGTATGGGACGGCGCGACGATCGGCGCCGGCGCAACCGTCAGCGACAGCATCGTTGGACTCGGCTATCGCGTACCGGCCGGGGCCCTACTTTCCGACGCGATCGTCGCGAACGAACCGCCGGCCGCCGGCTGAGCCGGAGCCCACAACGCGATAGTTAGGGTCCGGCGAAGATGAAGAGGGTGTTCGACTGGCTCCCGCCGGGGCGGGGCGCACCGGCCGGCAGGTACAGCGCGTCGCCGATCGTGGCCGCGCCGGTTCCGTGCCGAGGGGACGGAAGCGGGGCCAGGCGCGTCCACGCATTACGCACCGGGTCGTAGGCTTCGTTCGTATCGAAAGCGCGCGCCGGCGACTCGCCGCCGATGATCAGAATCCGGTCCCCGAAAACGGCCGCAGCGACTCCGCTGCGCGCGGTCGGCATCGGAGCGCCGCTGCTCCAGGTATCGGTGTTTGGGTCGTAGATGTCGGTGCGCGCGACGTTGCGCCGCGCACTGTCGATGCGCCCGCCGATCGCATAGACCTTCCCATTGAACGCGACGACCCCGAGGTGATCGCGCGCAAGCGGGAGGGCGTCGGCCGGGAGCCAGCGGTTCGTCACGGGGTCGTAGATCTCGTGATCGGTAACGCTGCGGCCATTGCGATTGCCCCCGATTGCGTAGAGCTTCGAGCCGACGGCGGCTAGGCCAAGCGCGCCGCGCGGCTGCGGCATTGGCTCGAGCGTATCCCAGCGGCCGAGTTCCGGATCGTAGACGTAACCGTCGCTGACCGCACGTCCGTCTTCGGCGAACCCGCCGACGACGTAAAGCTTTCCGTTCAGACTCGCGACGCCCGGATGGTTCAAGCCGCGCGGCAGCGCCGGGAGGTCTTTCCACGACTGCGTACCAGTGTTGAATACCGTGAATGCGGCTTGAGCGCGCGTTCCTTCCCCGAAGCCGCCGACGACGAAAAGGAAAACACCGATGGCGGCGACGCCGTCTTCGCTGCGCCCAGACGGCAGGCTTGGCCCTTGACTCCATTGACCGAGCGAAACCCCAGGCGGCGTCGCCGCGACCGTCAGCAGCATTGCGAGAACGGCTGCGACGCGCACGCTTGCTGGAAGACTCCCGTGTCGCGATCGATCGCCGATGTCCATTTCGCGCATGCTGGCACTCCTCTATCCGGGCTCGTGTTGCGTGTGCCGTTCCCCGAACGATGCCTTCTGCGCGAACTGCTGCCCCGCTGCCGAGGAAGCGCATGTCTTTGCGGTAGGCGCGCTGCGCTGCCGTTCCGCCGGGTCGTATGCCGGCGCGCTGCGGCAGGCCATTCTTGCCTGCAAGCGCGGGCGGCGCGATGTTGCCGAAACCCTCGGCCGCCTTTTGGTCGAGCGCGGCTGCGTACGGGCGAGCGACCGGATTGCAGCGCTCGTCCCGGTCCCGACCACCCAGAAGCGTCGCGCCGAACGTGGTTTCGATCAGGGCGTCGCGCTGGCGTTGGCAGCGAGTCGTGCGAGCGGCATCCCGGTCCTGGCGAGCTTGCGCCAGGCCGACGGCGAGCCGCAGCGCGGCCGATCTCGTGCGGCACGGCTCCGGCCGCGCCGGCGCTTTCTGTGCGACGGCGCATCGGTGCTCCCGGGGCTGCGGGTCTGGCTCGTGGACGATGTTGCAACGACCGGTGCGACCTTGCGCGACTGCGCCAGCGCGCTGCGTCAAGCGGGGGCTGACGTGCGGGGCGCCGCAGTCGTCGCCCATGCCGCGCTCGGCGCCGAGCCGGCGCGGCCTGCAGCGGAAACGGGAGGACTTGAGAAAGCGTGTCGATCGACCGGGTCTACCTGCGGCGAGCCTGCGAACTAGCGGAACGTGGCCGAGGGAGCACAGCGCCGAACCCGTGCGTCGGGGCGGTCATCGCCTCCGGAACGCTGACGCTCGGCGAAGGTTATCACCGCGAGGCGGGGGCGCCGCACGCCGAGATCGAGGCGCTACGCGCCGCTGCGGCTGCCGGACACGACGTGCACGGCGCCACCCTCTACGTGACCCTCGAGCCCTGCGATCTGCAAGGACGCACGCCGGCGTGCACGCAGGCTGTGCTCGAGGCCGGCATCGGGCGGGTCGTGATCGGTGCGCTCGATCCCAATCCAAACATGGCCGGGCGCGGCGTTGAGCGTCTGCGCGAGTCGATTCCGGTTGCCGTGGCCGGCGATCCGTGGGCGCTCGCGCTGATCGAAGACTTTAGCGTCTGGATCGCGGGAACTCGGCCGTATCTGACGCTTAAGATGGCCGTTTCGCTCGACGGGTTCGTAGCGGCTTCGCCCGGAACGCACTGGCTCACGGGCGAGCGGGCTCGCGCGTACGTGCGCGAGTTGCGTAGCGCGGCCGATGCGGTCCTGGTCGGTGCCGGCACGGTCCGCATCGACGATCCGCAACTGACCGTCCGCCCGCCGCGCGCTCGACGTAGACCGTACCAGCGCGTCGTCGCGTGCGAGGCCGATCCCATTCCGCCCCAGAGTCGCGTGCTCGCTCGAATCGATGGCTACGCGCCGACCATCGTGCTGGCCCCAGGAGGCGCGCGAGGCCGCTTTGCCGAGCTCGAGTCGGTGGCCCGTGTGCTGTACGTCGGCGATGGCGAGCGGCTCGCACTGGCCCTCGCGTTCAAGGCGCTCGCGCGCGAAGGCATTTCGAGCGTGCTTTGCGAGGGAGGTCCGACGCTGGCCGGAAGGCTGCTCGCTGCCGGACTCGTCGACCGGCTGGCGTGGCTGGTCACACCCCAACTTTTCGGCAACGTCCACGCCTTGCGAGCACTCGGGTCGGCCGACGTCACAGGGGCGGGAACGTTGCAGGTGGATTGCGTCGAACGGCTGGGCGATGATCTTCTCGTGTCGGCTCGAGTCGGAAAGGACGCGTCATGTTCAGCGGTTTGATCGCCTACCAGGGGCGCGTGGCGGCGGTCGAGCGCGATCCGCGCGGCGGGCTGCGCATGCGAATCGAGGCGCCCGCCATAGCGGCTGAGGCGGCGCCCAAGGACTCGATCGCGGTCGACGGCGTGTGCCTGACGGTCGTGGAGTGCGACGCTCGATCGATGAGCTTCGACGTTGTTCCGGAATCGCTCGATCGTTCGACGCTCGGCGCATTGCAGCCCGGCGATACCGTCAACCTCGAGCTCTCCTTGCGGCTCGGCGATCGGTTAGGTGGCCATTTGGTTTACGGGCATGTCGACGCGACGGCCCTCATCGAGGCGAAAGTCGCCGAAGGTCAAGGGCATCGTTTACGCGTCACCATGCCCGCGGCGCTTACGGCCTACATCGTCGAAAAGGGCAACGTTGCGCTCGACGGCGTCAGCCTGACGGTGGCGGCCGCGAGTGCGGAGTCGTTCGAGATCGCGCTGATTCCGGAGACGACCGCACGCACGACGCTCGGGCGCAAGTCGACCGGAGACGCGGTGAACCTCGAAATCGATCCGATTGCACGCTACACGGCGGCCGCGGTGGCGGCCTACCGGAGCGACGGTCCAACGAGTGACGAGCTCGATTGGGCCTATGAGATCTGAGGATTCGAGCGCGCCCTTCGAGGTGCGCGAACGGGTTCGCTGGGCCGACGTCGACAGCGCCGGCATCATCTGGTTCGGGGCCTACGCCCGTTTCATTGAAATCGCTGAAGCCGAGTTCTTTCGGGCACTCGGCTTCTCGTATCAGCGTTTCAGCGAGCTTGGCGTCTATATGCCGCGGGTCCATTTGGAGTTCAATTTCTACAAGCCGGCCTTGCTCGACGACGAACTGATCCTGCGAACGACTTTGACGGGAATCGGCCCCCACTCGGTGCGCCTCAAAATCAGCATCGCACGTGCCGGTGATGAAGGACTGCTCGCCGACGCCGCGGTCGTGATCGTTTCCGTCGACCGCTCGCACAAGAAGATTCCCGTTCCCGAGTCTCTGGCCGAAACGCTCGAGTCAAACCTTTCGCGCGCGTAGCCTTGCCGTTGTCCTCAAACAAGCCTCAGAGCGTCACCAGCCCCGGTCTAGCCGGCATCGGGGCTTCCCTTCGATCGCCCGCGCCAAGCATGCGGTGGCTTCACGATCGCCCAGCTCCATCGATTGAACGTCTCCCTTGAAGCCGGCGTCGATGGTGGAAACGACGTTTCCCGTTCGTACGTCGAAGATCCAGAACTGCGTGCCCCAGACGACCGCCATCACGCGAGTGACCCCTCCGACGACAACCTCGTCGGCATGGACCGCGCGACCGATCCTGCGCGCGCACTGCGCGACCACGCAGGAGCGTATGGGCGCGGTCTGATCGAAGCCCAAAGCCGCCATCGCGTGCTCGATCGTGCTTTGGGGAACGAGCGTAACGCCGGCGTCTCGCAGACCCGAGCGCGCGTCGGCCGTCATCACCTCGAGCTCCGCCGGGGACGGGAGCAGCCCGTAGGGTACGCCCGTATCGACCGCGGCGAGCGGCAACACCGCCACGATCGGGCTGGATCTGCCGTAGGCCGAACCGGGTGTCGTGGCCGTTAACGCCGCCGCCAGCGTTAGGAAGGCCGCAAAGTTTCTACCCATGCGCACACTCACTGTAGGGCTCGCAACCAATGCCGACCTTACCTACTATAAAGCATTTCCCATTCGTACGTCTGTGGAGTTGAAAAACCGAACCGGCTGCAGTAGAAGCTGTTGAACTTCAAGTGCGTCGAGTCGCCTGAGGTGATGGGCGTGAACGTCTCGTCGTCGAAGCTGAGCGAAATCTCATCGGATGCGATCGGGCCGGGAAACTTGTTGCAGACGTCCGAGATGCCGTTCTCGACGTCGGTATAGGTTTCGAAGAAGTCCCAACCTTGTTCGCCGAGCCCGTAGTTCGGGTTGCGCGATCCCGAGGTCTGGTAAATGATGTCCCACTGCTGGGTCTTGTAGTTGTAGAGCGCCATGTCCCAGGTGACTCCGTCCGAAGCGAGGATGGTCTCGACGGTGAATTCGGTCAGACCATCGGTCATCGTGCGGATGTAGTTTCTCTTGAACCTACCGTCGACGACGACCACCGCATACGGGTCCGGATATGCTGAGCACCAGTCCCAAGCCCATACCTGGGGATAAGCGTCTTGAACCACCGTCGTGGCCTCGATGCAATCCGCTCCCGGTCCGAACATGGTCGGCGCGTAGAGGAAGCCCCCCGACCCGCTGCTGCTGGGATTGCCCGGCTCGCGCTGGCGCGGATAGACGACGTGGTTCGCATACGCTCCGTAGGTGTTCGATGAGGTGCCGTCCAGGTAGTAGCCTTCGCCCGCATGCTCGACGAAATTCGGGCCGGCGAAACCGCTCATGAATCCAAGCGTTCTCGCCGCACGAAAGGCGGCTACCGCGCGCGCGTCCGGAACTCCCCACGTAACGTCGGCCGTGAGCCGCACGCGAGACGGCGGCAATTCCCGAGCGCCAGCCGGACGCGCGGGAACGGTGAGGACGTCGCCGCCCGAGATCACGATCGACCGAGCAGCAAGGACGCCCGTGGAAGAAATACCTACGAGTGCCGCCGCGATGAACAGCAGCACACCAAAACGAAACAACGGTTGCACAGCAGCCTCCTAGTCGTGGGCTCGTGCGACGGTGCGCTAGGTGAATCCTTTGACGTTGCGCGCACTGTCGACGCGCAGCACGAACATACATCGCCATGCGGAGGTGATGATCGGTGCGGCGCCTGGCGCAACCATCACCATGTACGTCATGAATGCGCTCACGGCGCGTACCTTCTCCCAGTTCGCCGATGCATATGCGGCCGTCGTAGCGGACATGCCGGCGAAAGCACCACGTCTCGGTTACGAACGACTTTTCGGGTTCCGAAGATTATTACGACGCAAGCGATATGACAGCACGCTCGAGGTGATCGATGCCGATTTGGCCGGCATCGTCGCCGACGGCGGCACGCCTTTCGCCGATACCGGCATCTGGGATGCAGGCCGATGGCCGAGCGAAGCATTGAGCGGCGGTGAGATTGCCGTGGAGTTCCCAGCATCCGGCCCCAAACCGCCTACGCCCTCAGCTTGACGATTGTCAAGCGTGCCCTCACGGGTTGACAAGCGTCACGGCACTGCGATTCAATAGGGATATGGGGTCGAATGGTTTTGCGGAATCGCTGCAGAGCGTCATGGAGCGAGCGGGGCTCAGTGCCTCGGAGGTGGCGGCCCGCTCTGGCTTGACCGAGAGCGCGATCTCGTACCTGCGCTCGGGGCAGCGCTCGCCCTCGTTCCGCACGGTTCAGGCGCTCTCGAAGGCGCTTCCTGAGCTGGCGGGGCGGCTTGGCGACCATCCGCCGCCGGAAGCCATCTTCGATAGCATCGAAGACGCCGTCGCGGACATTCGCGCCGGGAAGATGGTCATCGTCCTCGACGACGAAGACCGCGAGAACGAAGGCGACCTCGTCATGGCCGCGGAGATGGTGACTCCCGAGGCGATCAACTTCATGCGCCGGGAAGCGGGCGGCCTGATCTGCGTGCCGATTCTCGGAAAACGCCTCGACGAACTGCACATCCCGCAGATGGTCTCGGAGAACACGGCTCTGCACGAGACGGCGTTCACCATCTCGGTCGAAGCGCGCAACCGGACGACCACGGGTATCTCCGCCCACGACCGCGCCGCGACCATCGGCGCGCTGCTCGATCCTCTCTCCAAACCCTCCGACTTCTTGCGGCCGGGCCATACCTTTCCGTTGCGCGCGCGGGACGGCGGCGTGCTGGTGCGGGCCGGACAAACGGAAGCGGCGGTCGATCTGGCGCGGCTCGCCGGGTTCTATCCGGCGGGCGTCATCGTCGAGATCATGGACGAGGACGGCACGATGATGCGCCTTCCCAAATTGCGGGCCTTCGCCAAGAAGTTCGGTTTGCGGCTGATAACGGTCAAGGATCTGATCGCCTACCGCATGCGCAACGAGAAGCTGGTGAGGCGCATCGCGGAATTCAATCTGCCGACGGTGTACGGCGACTTTCGCGGCGTGGCTTACGAGTCCGACATCGACCGCGTCGCACACGTCGCGATGATCAAGGGCGACATCGGCGACGGCAAGGGCATTCTCGTCCGCGTCCACTCTGAGTGTCTGACCGGCGACGCGCTGCACTCGATTCGCTGCGATTGTGCGGCTCAGCGCGATGCCGCCCTGGCGCTGATCGCGCAAGCGGGCCGCGGCGTCTTCCTATACTTGCATCAGGAAGGGCGGGGCATCGGGCTTGCCAACAAGCTGCGCGCTTACGAGCTTCAGGACCGCGGGGCCGACACCGTCGAGGCGAACATCGCGCTGGGACTGCCGGTCGACAAGCGCGACTACGGGCTGGGCTCGCAGATCCTTGCCGACCTCGGCATCAAAGAGATGCGGCTCATTACAAACAACCCGAAGAAGATCGCGGGGCTCGAAGGTTACGGCCTGACTATCGTCGAGCGCGTGCCGATGCCGACCGCCGCAACCCCCCAAAATGCGCGGTACATGGAAACCAAGCGCGAGAAGATGGGGCACTTGATCGAAGCCGCCCCATGAAAACGACCGGGGAACGATCGCAGCTGTTGCTTCCGGACGGGCGCGGTAAGCGGGTCGCCGTCGTCTCGGCGCGGTTCTACGAAAGCCTCTCGGACTGGCTCGAAGACGGCGCTCGCCGCGCCCTCTCCGACTGCGGGGTCGCGGCTGAAGATTGCACCTTTCACCGGGTCCCGGGCAGCTTCGAGCTGCCGCTGGCGGCGCGGCGCCTGATTGACTCGGGGCGCTACGACGCGATCGTCGCTTTGGGCATCGTCGTTCGCGGCGAAACGCCGCACTTCGACTACGTCGCAGGCGAATGCGCGCGCGGGCTTATGGACGTGCAGCTCGCGACCAAGGTTCCGATCGGCTTCGGGGTGCTGACCACGGACACGCTCGTCCAGGCCGAGGAGCGCGCCGATCCGGCACGGGGCGACAAGGGGTACGGAGCGACGGTCGCCGCTCTCTCGGTTCTCGTCATCCATTAGCCTGCCTTGGTGGGGGGCAGAGCTTGCCTTTTCTGGGAACCTTCCCTATACTCTGCCGTACGGCGGCGGCAGGCGCGGCCGCGTTTCGCACTTTGATGAAGTGCTTTTTGGACATGAGGGCTCCCGGTGCAAGATAAGAGCTTGACGTGTAAAGACTGCGGTTCCCCATTTGTGTTCTCGATTCGCGATCAGCAGTTCTATGCTGAAAAGGGTTTCGAAAACGAGCCGCAACGCTGCCGCGACTGTCGGTCGCAGCGTAAGAATCAGCGATCCGGCGCAGGGATGGCGCGGGAAATGTTCGAGGCCGTGTGCGCCCAATGCGGCGTGACGACCACCGTGCCGTTCAAACCCCGTGGAGACAAGCCGGTCTATTGCCGGGCGTGCTACGCGTCGGTCGCGCCGGCCGGAGCCCGAGCCTAACAAGCTCCCGGGCGGGACGCCGCCCATCATCCGCGATCGGCCTGCGAACGGGCATCGAGCACCGACGCAGAAGGTCGCTCCATGGCCGCCAAAAGCCCCGAGCTCGTACCCGTCTGGTGGGAAGTCGATGCTGTCGGTTACATCGACCAGCGTCGCTTGCCCGCATCTATCTTGCGCGCCCGAGCCGAGAGCGTCGATGACGTTGTGGCGGCGATCGCAAGCCTTGCGGTTCGCGGCGCGCCGTGCATCGGGGCATTCGGCGCCTACGGCGTCGCTTTGGCCCGCCGGCAGTCCCCATCGGATGAGGCCTTCGCGTCGGCCGCAGCGCGCATCCGCGCGGCGCGCCCCACGGCCGTCAACCTTTCGTGGGCAGTCGATCGCGTGCTCGCGGCGGAACGGGGTGAGGAACTAGCCGAAGCCCACGCCATCTTGGACGAGCAACGGATGGTCGACCGGGCGATCGCCGATCACGCGATCCCGCTCTTCCCCAACACCGGAGCCGTTCTGACCCATTGCAATACGGGGCCGCTCGCAACGGGCGGTTTTGGAACGGCCCTGGGCGCGATCGTGGCTGCCGCCCGTGCCGGAAAGCGCCTGCACGTCTACGTCGACGAGACCCGCCCGCTGCTGCAAGGTGCGCGCCTGACGACGGTCGAGCTCGCGGCGGCCGGGGTCCCGGCAACGCTGATCGTCGACGGAGCGGCCGCGGCCACGATGCGCACAAAAAGGGTCATGGCCGTCATCGTCGGAGCCGACCGCATCGCGGCCAACGGCGACACCGCCAACAAGATCGGCACCTACGGACTGGCGGTCGCTGCGGCGCACCATGCCATTCCGTTTTACGTCGCGGCCCCGCGCTCGACGATCGATTTCAGCCTGGCGGACGGCGACGGAATCGCCATCGAAGAACGAGATCCGGATGAAGTGCGCGCCTTTCGGTCGGCGCAAGCCGCACCTGAAGGATTCGACGCATACAACCCGGCCTTCGACGTAACGCCTGGCCACCTGATCGCGGCCATCGTGACCGAATACGGCGTCGCGCGACCGCCCTATGTCGAGTCGATTCCCGATATCGCAACGCGCCCCCGGTTTGCCCTGGTCAACGTACCGGCGTGAGGTTCTACGAATTCATCGATAAGGCTCCGCCCATCGGCCGAGTCGTCGTCGTCGAAGGTTCCGAGCGTCTGTTCGCCGAGCGTGCCATTGCGACGATCGTCGAGCGGCGTCTTGCGCCTGGGGAGATCGAGTTGAACCTCGACCGCATCGATGCTACCGCCGCCGGATCGTTCGCGCACGCCGAGGCGGCTGTTGCGGCACTACCTTTCCTTGGAAGCGCCCGCGTCGTCGTGCTGCGCGGTGCGCACGAACTGCGCGCCGATCCGCGCCGCGAACTGCTGGCGCTCGCCGAGCGCACGCCCGAGGGCAACACGCTGGTCATCGAAGACCTCGTCTCGCCGGCGAGCAGACGCCCCGAGCCGATCGGAAAGCTGCTGGGCAGGCACGTGCTGCGGATCGACACGACGCCGGGCCACGAGGCCCGGGAACGCTTCGTGCGCGAGCAGCTTACCGCTCTCGGGGTGGAGGCTGAACCAGCAGCGGCCGCCGCGCTGATCGAAAGCGAGTCCGATCTCACCGCCGTGCGAACGGATCTAGAGAAGCTGTCCCTCGCCGGGAAGCGTATAACGCTCGATGCGGTCCTGCGCGAAAGCCTAGTCACCGAGGAAGTGAAGGCCTTCCACTTTGCGAGCGCGGCCGTAGCGGGACGAACCGTTGTGGCCTTGACGCTCGCGCACGAAATGTTCGGAAACGATCCGCGCGGTGCGGCCGTGCCTCTGTTGGCGGCCCTTGCTGCGGAGTACGGTTTCGTTTGGGAAATGGCTCGCGCCGGCGGCGAGCTTCCGGCACGACAGCGCTGGCGCGAACGCGAACTGCGCGGTACCGCCAGGCGGCTCGGCGAGCGAGCTGCCCGGCGCGGTTTCGAGCGGGCGCTGCGCGGATTTGAGGCCGTCGTTACGGGCCGCGCCGACGACCCGCGGACCGTGGTGGACCTTGCCGTCGTGGACGCGCCGCGACCCACGTCAAGCTGAGACAGGACTTATTCGCCACGGGGCGCAAGTCGCCCGAGCCCGTTTCCCCAGCGACAAGGAGTTTTTTTCCATGCGCAGTTCTCTCGCTCGGTTTGCCCTCGTCGGGATGATCGGTGTGGCGCTGGCCGGATGTTCGTCAAGCGGGGGCGTCAGCGGTTTGCCCAACGGCGCCGGCGGCGGGACGACCACCGTTACCCCGCCGACCGCCCCCGGGGGTACGATCGCATCGGTGCTCATCGACGGCGGCGTCTACAGTTTCCAAGTGGCCCCCCTGCCAAGTGATGCTTACGCAGCTTTCAACATGAGCGCGCAAACGTTCGAGGACACGGGATACTGCCAACCCTCCACACCGCCCTCGGACTGTCCCGTGCCCGACGCCGGGCAAGACACGCAGACGAGCGGGTCCGCGAAGCCGCCCTACAACCCGCCCGGTTGGCAAGACCTGACGTTCCAGGGAAGCGGCCAACCGCAAGATATTTTTCAATACCTCGAAACGCTTCCGAGCCTGGTCTACAGCGTCGCGCCGGCGCATCTGACATTGCAGACCTATGGTGCGATCGTGCTTTTCGCGAACTACACTCCGGGGCCGTTAACGGGTCAAGCCTTGGCGGGGCCGGGCGTTGCCGTCGAGTTGACGGGCGGAAGCGGCGCGGCGACATTCGACGTTCGCGTCGCCTGCAGTGCCGGCAGCGGCGCGATATCGGCATATACGGCGACGCCGCCGTGGACCCGCTTCGTGTGCGACTTGCCGACGTACGCTTCGGCGAGCGGATCGTACACGACGAAGTATGCGGCTCCGACCGGTACGGCAACGGTTGGAACGTTTAGCCTCGCGAGTTCGGGACCGGCGATCCAGAATCCGGTCATCGCGAATGCGGCAGGCCAGTTCACGCCGACGGCGGCGACGATGTACATCGTCCTGACGCCCAAAGACGGCTTGCAGCCGTTCCAGACCGGCAATCAATTCGGCATCGACTACGTGTACGCGGAGCAAGGGACGCAGTAGTTCAAGGCGCTCGCGACCGCGCGAGCGAACCCGCCTCCAGGCATGGACGATCGGACCTATGAGTCGCCCTTTTCGTGGAGGTACGGGCGCGTCGAAATGCGGGCGCTGTTCTCCGAGCGCGAAAGACGGCGCTTGTGGCGCGCCGTTTGGGTGGCGCTAGCCCGCTCTCAGGAGCGAAGCGGGCTTGTCACCCCCGAAGAGCTGGCCGATCTCCAGGCTCATGCGGGTGAGATCGACCTCGAAGCCGCGCTCGCGATCGAGCGCGAGATCGGCCACGACTTGATGGCCGAGATTCGCGTGTTCGCCTCGCAAGCAAAAACGGGTGGGGGCAAGCTGCATTTGGGTGCGACCTCGATGGACGTCGAGGACACCGTCGAGACGTATCGCATGCGCTGCGCGCTCGGGATGATCGGCGAAAGTTTGCATGCCCTGCTGTCGGCCTTCGCCGCGCGCGTTTTGCAGTATGCGGACACGGTCTGCATGGGCTACACCCATCTGCAGCCCGCCGAGCCGACGACGCTCGGTTATCGATTGGCTTCCTACGCGCAGGATCTGCTGATCGATGAGGTGCAGTTGCGCGCCGCCTACGACGCGCTGACGGCGAAAGGCATCCGCGGCGCGGTCGGAACGTCGGCTTCGTACGAGTTGTTGCTGCGCGGTAGCGGACGCCGGGCGCGCGATCAAGAGCAGGACGTCCTCGATCGCTTCGATTTGAGCGCGCGCGACGTGAGCGGGCAGACCTATCCGCGTAAACTCGACTATTTGCTGCTTTGCGGCCTGGCGGGCCTGGGCGCCTCGCTCTCGAAGTTCGCCGCCGACGTACGCGTGTTGGGTTCGCCCGGCTTCGGCGAGCTCTTCGAGCCGTTCGGCAGCAAGCAGGTCGGCAGCTCGTCCATGCCCTTCAAGCGCAACCCGGTATTGAGCGAGCGCATCGGTTCGCTCGCGCGACTCTTGCCCGCTCACGCCGGCGTCGTATGGCAGAACGCCGCGACCAATTTTCTCGAGCGAACCCTTGACGACAGCGCAAACCGCCGCACCGTCTTGCCCGAGTCCTTTCTGTGCGCCGACGAGATCCTAACGCTCGCGCGCAAGGTCGTACAGGGGTTACGCGTCGACGAGCGCCGCATCGCGCAAAACCTGCGCGCGTACGGCGCCTTCGCCGGCAGCGAGGCCGTGCTGCTCGAGGCGGTCAAAGCGGGCGGTGACCGGCAGGGCTTGCACGAAGTACTGCGCGATGCGTCGATGCGGGCCTACGAGCACATCGAGCGTGGCGGCGACAATCCGCTCGCGCAACTCTTGGTCGACCAGCCTGATTTGACCGCGCTGCTCGATCCCGCCGAGATTCGTACGTTGCTCGACCCAACCGGCCACGTCGGCGACGCTCCGGAGCGCGCGCGAGCGCTAGCCGCGCGCATCGCGGAGCTGACACCTTTTCCCAAGCCGCGCACGCTCGTGGAAGCCTAGCATGCAAAAAGGGCTCGAGGTCGCACGCGGCAAGACGAAGGTTCTCTACGAGAAGCCGGGACAGCCTGACGTGCTGATCGTGCAGGCCTTCGACAATATCACCGCGGGAGACGGTGCGCGCCGTAACGAGATCGCAGGCAAGGGACGCATCGCTGCCAAGACGGCCGCTCGGGTCTTTCGCTTGTTGAAGCTGTGCGGTCTGCCGACGCACTATATCTCCGGCGGCGAGGACGACGACGACAACGAGATGCTCGTGCGGCGCTGTACGATGATCCCGCTCGAAGTCGTGGTGCGCGGGGTCGCGGCCGGGTCGCTGGTGCGCCGCAGGCCATCGATCGCCCGCGGCGCGATCATCGTTCCGCGCATGGTCGAGTTCTTCATCAAGGACGACGCCAACCACGATCCGCTGATCGATCCCGAGGAGATCGTCGCGCGCGGCATCGCCAATCCGAACGAACTGGCACTCATGAGCGAGGTGGCGCGGATTACCTTCGAGATCCTGGCGCATGCCTGGCGGCGGCGCGAAACCTTGCTCGTCGACCTCAAACTCGAGTTCGGCCGCCTCGTGGGCGGCGAGGGACGCGGTAGCCTGGTGATCGCCGACGTCATCGACAACGACTCGTGGCGCATCTGGCCGCAGGGGCGCGAGGAGCTCATGCTCGACAAACAGCTCTACCGCAACTTGCAAGAAGTAACGCCCGCGGATCTCGAGCAGGTGCGCGAGAACTACGAGAAGGTCGCCGAGCTCGTCGGAACCTTTCCGACGCAGCGTCCGGCGATGGCGGCGCTCGTGGCCGATGGTCCTCCCGGGCTCGAGCTGCTCGAGCCGCTCGCGCGCGTCCTCGGGCAGTTCGGCTTGCAGAGCTTGCGGCGCGTCGTCTCGGCGCACTTGATGCCGAACTTCGCAATCCAGATCGCGCAGCAGCTCGATGCGACGTTTGCGCGGCTCGTCTACGTGGCCTCGGGGCCGCAGCTGGCCGCGCTCCTCGCCGCGGCGACGCCCACGCCCGTCTTCGATGTTACCGAGCAGGAGGGCGACGAGCTGGCGATGACGATCGCCAAGACGCTCGCAGTCGACGACACGATCATGTTCGGGCGCGTCATGCTCGTGCAGGCCAACGCGCGCTCGGCCATCCTGCAAGCCGACGCGCAGGTGAACGCGCCGCCGCCCAACGGAACCGTTGCGTAGCGCCGGAACGCTAGGTTCGCCGGCGCTGCGCCTTATCGGCGCCGGCGACGAGGAGCTCGCGCGCGACCTGCGCGCGCACGGACTGACCCTCTCGGTCTCGGAGCTGCGCCGCATCGGGGAGCGCCTAGGACGCGACCCGACGCTGCTCGAGTGCTACGCCTTCGATGCGCAGTGGAGCGAGCATTGCTCGTATAAGAGCTCGCGCCACTATCTGCGCAGACTTCCCACCGAGGGCCCGAGCGTCATGCAAGGCCCGCAAGAGGATGCCGGCATTCTCCACCTGGGCGAATGGAACGGAAAACGCTACGGCGTCGCGATCGCGCACGAGTCGCACAACCATCCTTCGCAGGTCGTGCCCTTCGAGGGCGCGGCAACCGGCATCGGCGGAATCGTGCGCGACGTCCTGTGCATGGGCGCGCGTCTGATCGCTCTGGCCGACCCGTTACGCTTCGGGCCCCTCGAAGACGCCCATTGCCGTTACATCGCGCAAGGCGTCGTCGACGGAATCGGATCGTACGGCAATGCAATCGGCGTCCCCAACATCGCCGGCGACGTCTATTTCCACGACGGTTTTCGCGACAATTGCCTGGTCAATGTGGTGGCTCTGGGGCTGTTGAGCGAAGACGAGATCATCCACTCGGCTGCACCGCCCGGCTCGGAGGGGTGGGACATCGTGCTCGTGGGTAAGGCAACGGATCGCAGCGGCTTCGGTGGCGCCGCGTTCTCGTCACTTGTTCTGGATGCCGATGACGCCGAAGCGAACAAGGGCGCGGTTCAAGTCCCCGATCCGTTTCTGAAGAACGTGCTCATGCGCGCTTCCTACCGGGCCTTTGACGTCGTGCGGGAACGCCGGCTGACTGTCGGCTTCAAGGACCTCGGGGCGGGCGGAATCATGGGCTGCACCGCAGAGTTGGCAGCGAGCGGCGGCTTCGGAGCGTCGATCGATCTTGACCGTTGCCCGACGACGCAGGAGGGGCTGCCGGCCGCCGTCATTGCCGTCGGTGAGACGCAGGAGCGGCTGGCGTGGGTCGTCCCGCCGGATTTCACACCGGTCCTGATGTCGATTTACAACCAGGAATACTCGCTGCCGGCGATCGCGCGCGGCGCGCAGGCGGTCGTGGTCGGCACGATCACGCGCGAACAGGACTACGTGCTGCGCCGTCACGGGGAAGAGGTGATGCGCGTCCCGATCGATTTCTTGACCGGTGGGATTCGCTACGACCGCGCCTGCGAGTTGCCAAGACTCGCCGCATCGGCGGAGCTTGCGAGCACTTCGAGCGCGGAAGCCGCCGGGCCGCAATTCAGCGAGGATCTCGCGCGGCGGGTTCTCGCCCACCACGACGTCTGCTCGCGCCGGCCAATCTACGAACGGTTCGACTCGGTCGTCCGCGGGACGACCTCGATCCCGAGCGGCTACGCGGACGCGGGCGTCGTGGTTCCGATTCCCGGCGCTCCGCTGGGCGTTGCGCTGTCGGTCGATCACAACCCGCGCTTCGCGATGGTGGACCCGCGCCTCGCCGCCGAGCATGCAGTGTGCGAGGCGATTCGCAACGTGGTAGCCGTTGGAGCCAAGCCGATCGGCCTGACCGACTGCCTCAACTTCGGAGATCCGGAGAACCCGCGCGACTTCGGGGCGTTCGTTGCGTGCGTCGACGGCATCGCGCATGCGGCACGCGAGCTCGGCGTGCCGTTCGTCTCGGGAAACGTCAGCTTTTACAATCGCTCTGCAAGCCGCGCGGCGATCCCGCCCTCACCGATCATCGCCTGCGTCGGCGCGCTGGCAGACGTGTCCAGGAGCGCGACCCTGCGCTTCAAGGTGCCAGGTCATGCGCTCTTCGCTGTCGGCGGTTTTGCGCGCCGGCTCGGGGGGTCGGTCGTCGCCGCAATCCTGCAACTCGACGAGCGCGAACTTCCGCCGCTCGACTATCCGCGCATTCGCGCGGAGATGACGTTCCTGCTCGAAGCGCACGCGAGTGGCCTGATCGCGGCGGCGCACGACATCTCCGACGGGGGACTTCTGGTGACGCTGGCCGAGATGGCGTTCCCAACGCTCGAACGCGAACCGATCGGCGCCGAGATTTTCCCCGCAAGGGAGTTCGCCTCGTTCGGTCCGCTCCAAACGTTCTTCGCCGAAGGGGGCGGTTTCGTCGTCGAAGCGAGCGACGGCGCGAGCTTCGCGGCGCTTGCGACGCAGCACGGGCTCGACGCCGCGTCGGTGAGACCGATTGGCAAGACGGTAGCCGGTTCGCAGGCCACGGCAGCCCTGCACCTTGCCGAGTGCGGATCGTACGATCTCGCGCAGTTGCACGAAGCGTGGAGCGCGCCGCTGCGCGGCTTCTACGACGAGCTTGCACGACCGTGAGCGCGCGGGTGGGCATCCTCGTCTTCCCCGGAACCAACAGCGAGGACGAGACGCTGCGGGCCTGCCGGGCGGTTGGCCTCGAGGCGCAACTCGTGCATTGGAATGCGGATTTGCGCGAGGTGCGCGCGTTCGCTGCGTACGTACTGCCCGGGGGCTTTGCCTACGAGGACCGGGTTCGGGCCGGGGCGATCGCCGCGCATGACCGCCTGATGACGGTCGTGCGCGAGCGCGCGGCCGAAGGGACGCTCGTCCTGGGCATCTGCAACGGCGCGCAGATTTTGCTGGAGAGCGGCTTGGCGCCGGGCCTTGACGGCGACCCGCGTCCGCAAGCGGGCTTCGCACGGAACGCCCCCGGCGGTCGATTTCGTTCGACCCATGTGTACGTCAAGCTCGCCGTCCCGCCGTCGCGCTGCGCCTTAACCGCCGGGCTCGCCTCCGATGCGGTCGTTCCGGCCTGGGCTTCGCACGGCGAGGGACGGCTCGCTGCCTCGCCCGAGGCGCTCGAGCGAATGGCGCGCGAGGGGCACGTTGCCTTCGTGTACTGCGACGCGACGGGCGCTACGACGCCGCATGCCATTCCCAACGGTTCGGCGCTCGGCGCGGCGGCGATCGTGAACCGCGAAGGCAACGTGCTAGCGATCATGCCGCATCCCGAACGCGACGGCTGGACGTTCATGCACCATGATGCAAGCCGCGAACGCGCGCGGGGCGACGCCGCTGCGATGCTCGCACCCTCTGGGGGAACCGTGCTGTTCGCCGGGCTCGCGCAGGCACTGGGATGATCGTGCCGTGTTGCGTCGAGGTCGCCCTGACCATTCCCGACAACGAGGCGGAAACGGCGCTCAGCACGCTGCGCCGCCTCGGGCTCGATCTTGCCGGTTTGGAACGCGCCGACGTGTATCGCTTCTCGCTTGACGCGGGCCGCGAGCCGGCGCTCGAGGCCGCGCTGCGCAGCATGGAGACGATTTACAACCCAAACAAGCACGTGCTTCGGCTGCGCGAAGACGCTTGGCCCGCGCCGGGTGAGCTTTGGGTCCACGAGGTTCCGCACGCTCCCGGTGCCGGAGCGCCGCGCCGTGAGATGCGAGTCGCGGGGCGCGTGCTCGAAGGGGTGCACGGCGTCGAGCGCTTCGTTGCGTGGCGCCTTTTCGGCGCCGCCGGAAGTCCCGCCACGGCGGAACTGGTGCGGCGCGCATCGGACTGCCTCTTATGTAATCCGTCATTCCAATCCGCGACAATGATATGAAGGGACCAGCTCAACGATGATCGCACCCGAGCTCCTGCTCACGCCGCCTCAGGCGAAAACCGGCGACTTCTACACGATCGCAACGCTTGGCTCGCACTCGGCGCTGCAGATCCTCAAAGGCGCGCGCGACGAAGGCTTCCGCACGCTGGCCATCGCCAACCGCGAAGCCGAGCGGCTCTACCGCTCGTACGCGTTCGTCGACGAAGTCATCGCGATCGACCAGTACAGCGACTTCATGTCGCTCGTTCCGGAGCTAGAGACCCGTAAGGTCATCATCGTGCCGCATGGATCGTTCGTGGCCTACCTCTCGCTCGAAGACCACAAGCAAATGCGCATCCCCTACTTTGGCAATAAGGCCGTGCTCGACTGGGAATCGAGCCGCGAACTGCAGCGCCAGTGGCTGACCCGGGCCGGGCTGCGCATCCCGCGGCAGTTTCGGACCGGCGCCGAGATCGACCGTCCCGTGATCGTCAAGCTGTACGGCGCGCAGGGCGGCAAGGGGTACATGTTCGTCCGCGACGCCCACGACTTCGAGCAGCGCGCCGGCAAGCTGGCGCGCCAGAACTACATTCTGCAAGAGTACATCATCGGCGTGCCGGCCTACATCCATTACTTCTACTCATCGTTGACGGGGAAGCTCGAGATTATGAGCATGGACCGGCGCTACGAGACGAACGTCGACTCGCTCGGGCGCATTCCGGCGGCCGCGCAGGAAGGGATGGACGTCGAGCCTTCGTACGTGGTCGTCGGTAACGCGCCGCTCGTGCTGCGCGAATCGATGCTGGCCCACGCCTATCGCATGGGAGAAGACGTCGTGCGCGCGAGCCAAGAGCTCTGTCCGCCCAAGGGGCTCTTCGGCGCGTTCTGCATCGAGACGATCATCACACCCGACACCCAGTTCTACGTGATGGAGATCTCCGCGCGCATCGTGGCCGGGACCAACCCGTTCATCGACGGTTCCCCGTACTCGTATCTCAACTACAGCGAGCCGATGTCGACGGGGCGACGGATCGCCCGCGAGATCAAGAATGCGCTTCTCTCCAATAACCTGCCCGCGGTGCTGGATGACTCAAGCCGGCTTCGCTAGCGCCCGTCGCCGCGCGTCGCTTCGCCTGTTAGCGCGCGGAGTGCTCGCGATGGTGTTGGCAACCTCGCTCTGGGGAAGTTTCGCGGCGCTGCCCGCGCGTGCTGCGATCGAGACCGACCCGGAGGTGCTCTATCAGACGATGCGGCGCGCGTACGACGAAGGCGCCGGCAAGGGCTGGCCGTTTGCTTCCGAGCTGTACTACCAGTCGACCGTCTTCGACGCGGGGCGCGCCTATTCGCTGTTCCGGCCGGACGACGCCCAGTACGGCGAGGTCGCGATTCTGACCGTGGACGTTGCCACCCAGCTGCACTACAATCCGCTCGTCAACAACGACGCCGCATTGTGGTACGTCCTCGAAGCGTCCGACTGGGTCTCGAAGAATGCCGACGTTCAGCACGTCGCCGAGGCGAAAGCGCTTCTGCAACGGACGTCGGCTGGGGAGAACGACCCGAACTTTTTGGCCCAGCAAGCCGAACAGGATGCGCTCGCCAACGCCGCAGACTTTCACCGCGACGGCGACGCCTTGGTCGAGCTGATCGTCACCGACGTGCGCGCCTACAATCTAACCCACGATGCCCAGTATCGTAGCCTCTTGCTCGATCACGCCGCCGATCCGACGCTGCCGCTCGTGCGCGTGCCCGATCCCGAATCGACCGAGATGTTTTCGATCGCGGAGCGGGCGCTGACCGAGGCCGGTTTCAGCGAAGCCGATCGGGCCAATGCGCGCACGATCAAATACCGGCGCGATCACACTCCCGAACTCAAACTGATCGGTCGCGTATCGGCCATTCCGCGCGAGCTGCGGCTCACGCGAACCGCTCCCGCCGACGAGTACTTCGGCAATCTCAAGATGTCGCCGCTCGGCGTTCACAACGAAGTCGTGCGGATCAATAAGTACCTCGATGTCGGCTGGGGCGCGCAAATGGCGTCCGATGCGCTGCAGCTCGACTCGTCGGTTGAGGATTGGCAGAAGCAGTATCCTCACGACTTCACGCTGCCGCGCAATCTGCTGGACTTGTACAAGCTGCTGATGCGCGTCGCGACGCCGACCACGCGCGAAGCCGCGACTCGCGTCAAGTATCTGCTCCTCGTGCAGTACGCCAACTCGCCCCAGGCGCAGGAGCTTTCCGCGTCGTAGGGACGTGCGGTGCTCGAACCGCGCATCGCCACGGCGCTCGGCGCCTACAAGCGATCGAAGTTAACACTTTGCTCGATCGGCAGCCATTCGGCGCTCGAGGTCGCCTATGGCGCGCGCCGGCAGGGTCTGCGGAGTCTCATCGTTACGGCGCGAGGACGCGAGCAGACCTACACGCGCTATTTCCGGCGCCGGACGGCCGGCGACTTTGGGGCGTTGGGCTGCGTCGATCGCGTCCTGGAACTGGAGACGTTTGCGGACATCTTGCGGCCCGAGGTGCAGCAAACGCTGCTCGATTCGGCGGCCCTCTTCGTGCCGAACCGCTCGTTCGAGGTTTACCTTCACGAGCGCTTCACGTACGACGAAATCGAGCAAGGCATGATGGTCCCGATCTTCGGGAATCGCCGGCTGCTGCGCGCCGAGGAGCGGGATGAGCCCGGCAATCAATATGCCTTGCTCGCGCGTGCCGGCATCCGCCACCCGCGAACGTTCCAAGCTCCCGCCGAGATCGACCGCCTGGTGATGGTGAAGGCGCCGCACGCCGTCGTTGGTTTCGAGCGCGCCTTCTTTCTCTGTTCGTCGGCGGCCGAGTACGACGCCCAGGCGCAACGCCTGATCGGCGCCGGGATGCTCGACGAAGCCGGCCTCAAGGCAGCGCGCATCGAGGAGTATGCACTCGGCCCAAGCGTCAACTTGAACTTTTTCTGGTCGCCGATCCTCGGCGAATTGGAGTTGCTCGGGACGGACACGCGGCGCCAGACCAACCTCGACGGCTTGCGTTCCTTGCCTCCGAGCCAGCTCGAGGCCGCCGCATCGATTCCGGTGCGCATGGAAGAGGCCGGTCACATCGCCGCGACGCTGCTCGAGTCGATGCTCGAGAAGGCGTTCGAACTCGGCGAACGTTTCGTCGCCACCGCTCGCGAGGCGCAGCCGCCCGGCGCGATCGGTCCGTTTGCGCTGCAATGCGTCATCGTGGCCGGACCGCCCAAAGACTTCGTCGTCTATGATGTCTCGCTGCGCATCCCCGGGTCGCCCGGCACGCGCTACACGCCGTACAGCGCCTACCGGTGGGGTCGCGACGTTTCCGTCGGCGAGCGCATCGCGATGGAAGTCGTCATGGCCCGCAAGCAAAAACGGCTGGAAGAGATCGTTACTTAGCCTGCGCGTCCGGCATCGTCGTCGATCGTGAGTACGGCAGCGCCATCGAGTGCGTCGGATTTGACGGCGGCGAGCGCTTCGTTAGCGCGCTCGAGCGGAAAGACCGTCGTTTCGGCGCTGAGCTCGATCTCGGCTGCCAAGGCCAAGAAGTCTCGCGCATCTTGGCGCGTCATGTTTGCGACGCTGCGGATCTGCCGCTCGCCCCACAGCAGCGAGTCGTAGTCGAACTCGGGCATTCGGTCGAGGTGAATCGCGTTGATCGCGACGACGCCGCCTTTGCGTAATGCGCCGAGCGCGGCCACCACGACGTCGCCTGCCGGGGCGAACGTCACGGCGCGGTCGAGCGCAACGCGCGGCCGTTCGAGCGGTCCGCCCACCCACGTCGCGCCCATTCGCTGGGCAAACGCGCGGTGCCGTTCGCCGCGCGTTGACACGAAGATCTTGCAGCCCCAGGCGCGCAGCACGGGCAACGCCAGATGGGCCGATGCGCCGAACCCGTAGAGCCCGACCCGCTCGCCGGGACGCACGCCGGCCACGCGCAGTGCGCGAAAACCGATGATGCCGGCACACAGCAGCGGGGCGGCATGGCGGTCGTCGAGCGCTGCCGGCAACTCGTGCACGAAGTCGGCCCGGACGACCGCATATTCGGCGTATCCGCCGTCGACGTCGTAACCGGTAAAGATCGGCGCATCGCATAGATTCTCTTCACCGGCGGTGCAAAACGGGCACGTGCCGTCGGTTCCGCCAAGCCACGAGACGCCGACCCGCGAACCCTCGCGTAACGACGCTCCTTCGCCGCAGCGCAGCACCTCGCCGACGATTTGATGGCCCGGAACCAGCGGCGAGCGATGTGGCGGCAGTTCGCCCTCAACGATGTGCAGATCCGTTCGGCAAACGCCGCAAGCGCGAACGCGCAGAAGCACGTGGCCCTTCGGCGGCTCGGGGATCGGCCGCTCTTCGAGTACGAGCGGCCCGCGTTCGACGGGCATCGGTTCGTGCAAAACGGCGGCGCGCATCCTGCTCCGAGAGTTCCGCCCATCGGGGCCGATCGTTCCTGCGCAGACGAAGTGCTTTTGGCGCGGGTCAGGCTCGCCGGCGAAACGAAAGCAGGGGCCAAATGGCGATGGCTTCCCCACAAACTCCCGTGACGCGACCGGCGACCGTCATCATCCTCGATTTCGGCGCCCAGTATAGCCAGTTGATCGCCCGCCGCACGCGCGAAGCCTCCGTCTATTCGGAAATCCTTCCGCACGATACGCCGTGGACTGCGATCGCCGAGCGCGAGCCCGCGGCGATCATCCTGACGGGCGGTCCGGAGAGCACGCTCGCCCCGAACGCGCCGGGGGTGGATCCGGAAGTATGGCGCTCGGGGATTCCGATCCTCGGCATCTGCTACGGAATACAGCTGATCGCACGCGATCTCGGCGGGGAGCTCGTGCGCTCGACGCACAGCGAGTACGGCCCGGCGCACCTCGAGCGGCTGGGTGATTCGCCGCTGTTCGCGGGCATCGCGCAGCACACGCGGGTGTGGATGTCGCACGGCGACACCGTGCTCGCGCCGCCGCCCGGCTTTACGGTATACGGCCGCACCGCGCAATGCGCGGTCGCCGCTTTCGGCGATCCGGTGCGGCGCTTGTACGGCGTGCAGTTCCATCCCGAGGTCGTGCAGACTGAGGCCGGCACGACGGTGATCTCGAATTTTCTGCACGGCATCGCTGGGATCGCGCCCGAATGGAAGATGGCCTCGTTCGTCGAGTCGACGGTCGGCCAGATCCGCGAACAAGTGGGAAACGGGCATGTTATTTGCGCCCTTTCCGGAGGCGTCGACTCGGCCGTCGCCGCGACGCTGGTTTCGCGGGCCATCGGTAAACAACTTACCTGCGTGTTCGTCGACACCGGTCTGCTGCGGGCGAACGAAGGCCAGAACGTGGTCGCGGCTTTTCGCGACGTTCTGCACCTGAACGTCGTGAAAGTGGACGCGCGCGAGCGGTTTCTCGCCGCGCTCGCGGGCGTGATCGATCCCGAGCAAAAGCGCGTCAGAATCGGTCACGAATTCATTGCCGTCTTCGAAGAGGAAGCCGCCAAGTTGAGCGACGTCGAGTGGCTCGTCCAAGGAACGCTCTATCCCGACGTCATCGAGTCGAAGACGCCCAGTTCCAAGGCCGGCCACAAGATCAAATCGCACCACAATGTCGGCGGCTTGCCGGACGTGATGGCGCTCAAACTGATCGAACCCTTGCGACTGCTCTTCAAAGATGAGGTGCGCGAAGTTGGGCGCGTCCTTGGTTTGCCCGATGCAATCGTCGAGCGTCAGCCGTTTCCCGGCCCCGGCCTCGCGGTTCGCGTGTTGGGCGAGGTAACGGCCCAGCGTCTGGACACGCTGCGCGCCGCCGACCTCATCGTCACGAGCGAGATCGAGCGGGCCGCCTTGGAAACCCATCCGTGGCAGTATTTCGCCGTGCTGACACCCTTGCAAAGCGTCGGCGTGATGGGCGACGGGCGCACCTACGCCGACTTGGTCGCGGTTCGCGCGATCACGAGCGAAGACGGGATGACGGCCGATTGGGCTCGCCTGCCGTACGATTTGCTCGCGCGCATCTCGACGCGAATCGTCAACGAGGTAGCCGGGGTCAACCGCGTCGCCTACGACGTCACGACGAAACCGCCGGCGACCGTCGAGTGGGAGTAATCGCACCGCAATGAAAATCCTCGTCGTCGGCAACGGCGCGCGGGAAGACGCGCTGTCGTGGCGTTTGGCGCGTTCGGCGCGATGCTCGGCCGTGTGCGCAACGCCCGGAAATGCGGGGACCGCGCGGCGCGGCGAAAACTGGGGGATCTCGGCGACGGACGGCAAGGCCATCGCGGCGCGAGCCGTTGCCGACCGGATCGACCTCGCGGTTCTTGGCCCCGAGACTTCAGTCGCCGCCGGCGTCGGCGACCGCCTGCGGGAAGCGGGCGTCGCCGTCTTCGGGCCCGGACGCTCGGCCGGGCGGCTCGAGTCGAGCAAGATCTTCGCGAAACGCTTCATGGAGCGCCACGACGTGCCGACTGCGCGAGCGCGCATCGTCCATTCTCTCTCCGGAGCGGAGCGAGCGCTTGAAGACTGGCGCGGCGCCTGCGTCGTAAAGGCCGATGGTTTGGCCGGGGGCAAGGGCGTCGTGGTGACGCCCGACGCGGCGAGTGCGCGCGCCGTCGTACGCTCGTGGTTTGGCGCCTCCGGCGTGCCGGGCGGCGGCAACGACCTTTTGCTTGAAGAGAAACTCGAGGGCCGCGAGCTAAGCGTGTTCGCGCTGTGCGACGGAAAGCGCTTCGTTCCGGTCGCGGCGGCATGCGACTACAAGCGTGCCGGCGACGGCGACACTGGCCCCAATACCGGAGGAATGGGCGCGTATTCGCCTCCCAACGCGTTCCCCGACGGATTCCTCGAGATCGTTCGCGAGCGCATCCTCGAGCCGGTTGCTCGCGGTCTCGTGGTCGAGAACGAGCGCTACGTGGGCGTCTTGTACTGCGGCTTGATGTGGACTGCGAACGGTCCTTCGGTCATCGAATTCAACGTGCGCTTCGGCGATCCGGAGACGCAAGTCCTGATGCCGCGGGTGCGCGGCGACTTTGCGCTGCTGCTAGAGAGCGTTTCTCGCGGCGCGCTCGACGCGAGCGCCGCGACGTTCGACGGCGACCCTTGCGTGGGCGTCGTGCTCGCCACGACCGACTATCCCCGCTCGAGCACGCCGCTCTCCGGTTTGCCCGCCGATGTCGAGCTCGGCGAGGGACGCGCAGCCTTTTGGGGCGTGTCGAACCTGCGCGAGGGTCGCGTCGACGCGAGCGGCGGGCGTGTGCTGACCGTCACGGCCCTCGGAAGCGACATCGCGTCGGCCCGCGAAGGCGCCTACGCCGCCGTCACTGAGCTGGCCGGTCGTTTCGGCGACGGCTTGCCGTTGACGTTCCGCAGCGACATCGCCGCCGGCGCGCACAATTGAGCGCCGCGCCCGCCCGCAGTTAGGGAAAAAGCGCGAGCTCGGCAGATAGGAAGGCGCCGCCGAGCAGCGCGCCGCCTAGCACGTCGCTCAGATGGTGCGCTCCGAGCGCGATGCGCGACCAACCGATGCCGGCGATCCAGAGCGAGAGCGCGACGCAGAGAACGGTCTTGATGGGCAGCGGCAACGCGCCGTGTACGACGAGCGCAAGCCATCCGCCGTAGAAGGTCACGGCCGTCACGGCGTGACCGCTCGGATACGAGAAGTCCAGCTCTTGCCGAAACAGCCACTCGGCCGGGCGCGCTCGGCCGAACGAAGGTTTTACGAGCCGGACGGCAGCCTGCGAGATAAGCTGCGCGGCGATCACGATTGCCTCCGCTTCCGCAAGCGAGCGCGCAAACGCAGCGACGGCGCAGGCGACGACGATGGCCGTAGTAAGAAACCCGGCGTAGCCGGTGAGCGTGAATGCGGCCGCAAGCCGCGTCGCATGCCCGAAGAACCGGAGGCCCCAGCGGTCGATCGGTAGGGGGCTGGCCGAAGCGGCGCTGCGGCCGAGCAGCAGAAACGCGGCGAGCAGGGCGAGCGAAAGCAACCACAGGGAGCCCTTCGCCCCCTCAATACCCAGTGAACCCCTCCGGGACCAGAACACGCAACGCCTTCGGATCGACCGAAAACCGCGCCGGCGTCATTCCCCGAACCTCCCCGTCGACGTCGAGCTCCTGCGGCGGAGCAATCGTCACGGTCACCTCAGGACCGCTGAAGTACTCGGCTTCCGTCAATCGCGTGTGCATTCCGAAGAACAGCGCGACAAACATGCGAGCGATCTCCCACCGGTTGAAGCCCGTTGCGGTGAAAACGTCGAGCTTGCCGTCGACGATCGAGGCGTCCGGCACGATCGGCACCAGGCCGTAGTACCGTCCGCTGGCGACGATCAGTTGATGCGAGGTCAGCTTTTCCGATCCGCCGGGCCATTCAAGGACGGCCTCAAAGGCCTGGCTGCGCAACGTCGGGCCGATGCCGGCGAGCACGTAAGCCAGCGGCCCGAAGGCTTTCTTGAGAGCCGCCGGCGTGTGCTGCGAGATCTTCGACGAGAGCCCGATCGCCGTGAAGTTCGCGAAATGCGTGCCGTTGACGAGGCCGAGATCGACGCGTGCGACGCGTCCGCCGGCAATCGTATCGACGGCGGCGGCGATCGTCGGCTTGAGCCCGAGGCTTCGAGCGAAGCTGTTTCCGGTACCGAAGGGCAGGACGCCCAGAATCGTCTCGCGATGGGCGAATTCGCCGACAACCGACGTGAGCGTACCGTCGCCGCCCCCGACGATTACGATCCCGGCGTGCGATCGCACGGCTTGCGCGACGAGCTTGCGAAGGTCGCTTCCGGTGCGTACGGCGTAGGATTCGGCGATCGGTACGGCCTGCTCCGCGAGCAATCGCTGCGCGTGCTCGTACATTTCTTCGGTGCGGCGCGAGCCGAGGTTGGCGATCAGGACGACGCGCGCGGATTCGGGCCGAGCTTCCAGGTGCGGCACCGGGTGCTGCGCGGGCGACGCCCGTCCGACGGTCTTCATGTCCCCCCTTATCTTCCCATGTGGGCCGCTCGAATCCCGATCCCCACTCGGCGCGATCACTGCTCGGATGGAATGCTCAAACCTCGGTATGCAGCGTTCGGCACGAGGATCACGCGCGAATCGGGGTAGTCGTAGTAGACGTCGTAGTACTGGAGAAGCGAGAAGCCGATGACGCCGTCGTCGCCGTCACCGTCGAATTCGGTTTCGCCGTCGGTTCGAAAGCCGACGAGGCCGGAGAAACTCGTGCCCGCGAAAACGAGGCTCCGCAGTTCGGTCGGGACCAAGCGCAGCTCGCCTCCGACGCCTTGCCCGAAAAGAGCCGGAGAGCTCTCGTCGAGGGCGCGCCCTTCGCCACGATCCTCGACGTCATCGGCGTGTCGCTTCGCAAAGCTGGAGAAGAGCAGACGTCCGTTGCGCCGCTGTCGATGATGAATCGGCCGCTGGCGGTTGAGCCGACCCGCACGCCGACCAGCGGCACGCCTTCGTCGAGCGTGACCGGCAACGCGATCGCGCCGGGAATCTGCTTGGGGTCGAACTCGTCGCGATCGATCGCCTCGACGCGCCCTGCCTCGTAGTCGACGTGTACGACGGCATTTGCGAAAAAGTCGAAGCCGAGCAAGCCGTCAACGTGGGTCTTCGTCGACGTTTCGAACGCGAGTGGAAGGCTCGACGCGGTTACGCTGTGCAGGCGCAGCGCACCGAGTTGCAGCTCCGGGACGATCGTCTGCGTCTGAACGAATGGGCCGGCGGCAGACTGCGACGAGTGCCCGTAGCCAGGCAGCCGGAGCCGCTCGGTGACGGCGGAGTCCAAGCTGATGTCCGAGCAGCCTGAGTCGAGCAGAAAATTGAGGTCAAGCCCGTTAACGGACGCGCTGACGACGACGTAGCCGTCGACGAACTGTGCCGGCAGGGAGACGCGCGACGTGCCCGCGGGAAACTCGACCAGCGGCCGCGCGTTCGGCGGAACGTCGAGGTCGTCTTGACGCACGAGAGCCGGCGCGCGTAGCCGTAAGAGGCGCCAATCGATGTCGTTCTCGGGCCGGCCGTCGCTTGCGTGCATGTGCCATGGGCGGCGCTCGGAGCCCGTCACGCGATAGTCTTCCAGCGTTAGCACGAAGCGCCGCTCGCCTTCGCGCGTTTCGAGCCGCTCGAGCAAGCCCGACGCTTTTCCGAAGAAAAGCCATTCGGTCGGTCCGCCGACTGAATCGATTTGAGCGACGTACGACGTGTCCGTTTCGCCGAGCATGCGCAGACCGGGAGCGTCGGCAGCAAAACGGACGGACTCCACGCCGATCGGTTCGCGCCCGCGATCGGCCGCAAGCAACAGCGTCAGGCCGTTCGCGTTCTGCCGCCATGCCTGCCCTTCGAAGCGGCCACGCTCGTAGTGAAACGGCCCGAGCGTTTCGATCTGCCGGTAATTGCCGCCCGCGGCAATGACGTGCAGCGCGCCGCTCATTCCGAGCTCGTCGATCTTCCAGTCCTCGACGCTCGCCGGCGTCACGCTGCCGACGGCCGCGTGATAACGCGCGAGCACGGCTTTCATCGACATTGAAGTCGCCTCGATGCCGGCCGGCGATCCGTCCTGGTTCGGCTGCGCAAAACTGGGAGCCGCGGCCAGCAGCGTCAGGAGCGTGACGATCGCCACGCTTCGGGCGGCCATTTTCACGCCGCGGGTTTTCGCGCGCGCCTCAGCAGCATCGCATTGGGAGCGACGATCACACGGCGGTCGGCGTAGTCGAAGTACACGTCGTAGAATTGAAGAACTTGATAGCCGATCAGTCCGTCGTAGTCACCCTCAAAGCGTTCGGCATGCTCGGGCTCCATCGCCATGACTTCGCCAAAACGGGTCGGGCCGAAGATAAGGCTCTTGAGCTGGGTGGGCGCAACGCGGTACATGCCGCTCGTGGTGAACAGGGCAATGTATCGGAAGAACCACTGAACGTCGTTTCCTTTACCTTGATCTCGTACGTCGTCGGGGTTGGCACGCGCAAATGCAGAGAAAACCGTAACGTCGTTGGCGCCCGTATCGATGATGAAGCGCTCGCTAGCCGTGCTTCCGATCCAGAGGCGCGAGAGCGGAACGCCGTCGTCGAGGACGATGGGGATCTCGGCAGCGTTAGCGACCTCCTCCGGATGGAAATCTTCTTTTCGAATCGCCTCGACTTTGTGGTTGAAATAGTCGACGTGAATGACGGCACCGGCGATGAAGTCGTACCCGAGAACTCCCTGTTGCCGCGCTTCATAATTGAGGGTCGGCACGTTGAAGGGTCCCATTGCCGCGACGACGTTTGACAGCCGCAAACGGCCGACGCGGATCTCAGGGACGATCGTCAACGTCGCCACCGAACTGCCGGATGGCTCATGGAATTTGCCGTATGTGGGAAGGTTGAGGGCGCCGACGACGCCGGAATCGATCACGATCCCGGACGCACCGGAGTCGAGCATGAAATCGATGCCGCGGCCCTCGATGTTCACCCGAACCGCGATTTTGCCGTCGAAGAACTTGGCCGGAATGTCGACCTGCGAAACGTCCGGCGGAAACTCGTCGAAGGCGCGCAAGTTCGAGGGGATAGCGAGCTGGCTCGGGTCGAGCGTTGCCGGCCGATCGTCGTGGGCGACTCGTGCATCGCTGTCCTGGCCGGGGTTGGGACCAGATATGTGAACGTGGCGAGAGATCGTCCCGCCGTCGGTAGTCGCGTAGTCGTCCAGGGTCTCCACGATTCGGCCGCCCTGGGCGATCGACTCGACGCGGTCCAGCAAGCCGGTCCGGTGATCGACGAAAAGCCATTCGCGCCGTCCGCCGGGCGGGGCGGACTCCAGAACGAAAGCCGCCGGCTCGTGCGTCTCACCCAAGAGCTTGAGCCCGGGGGTTTCGACGAGCGCGTCTTGGACGAATTCAGCAGCGATATCATCGCGGCGGCCGACGTCGTTCACCAGACGCGAGAGGCCGTTCTCATTGAGTTCCCAGCGCTGGCCTTGGGAGCGGCCTCCGGCGGAGGCGAAAGGACCGAACTGCAGCGACCAACGGAAGTCGTCGTGGTCGCGAACGTAATGCGCGCTTCCGCTTAGGCCATTGCTTTCCACGGTCGCATCGACGACGACGTTCGCTCCGCTGCGGACGTTGGCCGCGTTATACAGCGCGACGACGTCCTTGAGCGACGCAACACCGGCGATGATTCCGGCCGGCGGCCCGAGCGTATCGTCAGCTTTCGGACGGGCTACGATCGTGGGCGCCGGCAGCAACACGAGCAGCGCGGCCGCCACGAAAAAAACGCGGCTCGGGCCGGTCATGCTCCGCCGGATGCGCCCGGCGCGTTCACGACGCCCTCGGCGGTGGCCAGAACCGCGCGAGCGCGGGCGACGACCGGTTCGTCGACGAGCATCCCGTCGACGGTCAACGCGCCGCTTCCACGTTCGACGGCCCGTTCGAAACTCTCGACGATGCGCTGCGCGCGCTTCAATTCGTCGTCGCCGATGCGGTACGCGGCGTTGACCGGCTCGATCTGCGAGGGATGGACGACCAGCTTGCCCTGGCATCCCACCCGTCGGCCCAACCGCACGTCGTCGGCGAAACCCGCACCGTCGCCGATGTTCATGTAGACCGCATCCCAGGGCTTTTCAATCCCGGCCGCGCGCGAGGCGAGCGACAGCCGCAAGCGTTGCTCGACGTAGAGCGCCGGCCGTTCGCGCAACGCTGCATCCCAGGATATGCCGAGATCGAGCGAGAGGTCGGCAAGACCCAGGCATCCCGCGGCGACTCGCGGCGAGCCGGCGAGCAGCCGCTCCATCGCGAGCACCCCGCGCGCCGTTTCGATGAGAAGGACCAGCGTGGTCTTGCGGGCAGCGCCGGTTATTTGCTCGGCCGCGTCGAGGGCGGCGCCCAATTCCGCGATTCCCTCGTGGCTCTCGGCTTTGGGGACGAGCAGCGCCGGCGCCCCGGCGGCGACTGCAGCGGCAACATCTTCGCGCCAGGATTCCGTGTGCAGGCCGTTCACCCGGACATACAGTTCGCGCCCCGCACCTCGTACCGCTCGAGCTAGTTCGGCCAGCCCGTCGCGCGCGTCGGCCTTGCGGCCGGGGGCGACCGCGTCTTCCAGGTCGAGCACGATCCCGCGGCACGGCAGGGTCACCGCCTTTTCGAGCTTCCGCCGCTCGGTCGCCGGGACGAAAAGCAGGCACGACATCGAGAACGCACAGACTTGCGCCTAGCCCGGCCGCGCACCCCCCGAAACCGCAAGCGCCGGCGAACGGTCGTAGCGGGTGTCATGTACGGTTCACCGCAGCTTCGGGCCGGCACGCAAGCGGTTTCGACCCCCTCCCTGCTGGGGCAGGTCCTCGGGATCACCGGGGCCGGTTTTTTGATCACCGCCGCGGCTGCATACGTCTCACAGGGCACGCCGCGCGGCCTTTCGCTGATCGCGATGCTGGTCGGCTTCGGATTCCTGATTGCAATTTCCGCGACGCGCCGCAATTCGGCCCTGTCGCTCACGATGTTTTACCTGTTCGCTCTTTGCGAAGGAATTGGCCTCGGGCCAGTAATTGCCTCATACGCGCAGATCGACGGTCCGACGGTCGTGGTTGAAGCTGCCGAGACGACGGGCCTAGGAATGCTCACGCTGGCCGCGATCGTCTATTTGACCAGCTTCGACTACCGGCGGCTGTCGGGTATCGCGTTCGGCGCGCTGATTGCGCTCGTCTTGGTCGGCTTGATTTCGGCGTTCACGCACTTCCTGCACCCGGCGATCTACTCGTGGGCGACGCTGGCCGTGTTCACGCTGCTGGTTCTCGTCGATTTCGCGCGCATTCGTGCGGGCGGCGGCTATCAAACCGCGGTCGAGCTGGCAGCGTCGATTTACCTCGACGCAATCAACATCTTTTTAGCGCTGCTTCAAATCTTCGGGTCGCGGAATCGGCGAGATTGAACTCGCGCGCGGCGGGCGGCAACGGACCCCTTAGGGGTTCCATGCGCCTGCCGGAGAACTAAGGCTCATGGCACGGGCCTACGACGCAGAGGCTCCGCTCCCGTCAGGCGACACGATGGAAGAGGCGTGCGGAGTCGTGGGAGTCTACGCTCCCGGCCACGGCGTCGCCCATCTAGCATACTTCGCGCTGTACACGCTGCAGCACCGCGGTCAGGAGTCCGCCGGGATCGCCGTCTCGGACGGCGCGTCGATCGCTTGCCACCGCGAGATGGGCTTGATCTCGAGCATCTTCGACGAAGACATCTTGGCCCGGCTCACCGGCTACATCGCGGTCGGCCATACCCGTTATTCGACGACGGGCTCATCGGTGGTCGTCAACGCGCAGCCATTGCTCGAGCGCGCGCCGTTCGGCGACGTCGCGCTCGCTCACAATGGCAACCTGACGAACACGGAAGAACTGCGCTCGAAGCTCCCGCCCTCGACTATTTTGCAGGCGACATCCGATTCCGAGGTGCTTGCCAAGCTGATCGTCCAGGCTCCCGGTGCCGATATGGTTGCCCGCATTCGAAGCGTGATGGAATCGGCCGAGGGGGCATACTCGATCGTCATGTCGACGCCGCGCTCGCTTTACGCGTTCCGCGACCCGTGGGGCGTCCGACCCCTCTGCTACGGCCGTTTCCCCGGCGGCGGTTACATGTTCGCCTCCGAATCGTGCGCGCTGGCGACGGTCGGAGCAGAATACATTCGCGAGCTCGAGCCGGGCGAGATCATTTGGATCGACGCTGAGGGTCTGCACGTCGATAAGGCGCCGCAACCCAAGCCGCAGGCGCTATGCATGTTCGAGTACATCTACTTCGCGCGTCCCGACTCGATCTTAAATGGGAGATCGATCTACATGGCGCGCCTGGAGATGGGGCGCCGTCTGGCGCGCGAGCATCCCGCCGAGGCCGACGTGGTCATGGCCGTCCCCGATTCGGCGGTTCCCGGCGGCATCGGTTTCGCCGAAGAGAGCAAACTGCCGTACATCGAGGGGCTGATCAAGAACCGCTACATCGGGCGCACNNGACGACTCCATCGTGCGCGGCACGACGACGCCGCGCATCGTCAAGCTCTTGCGCGACGCAGGAGCGCGCCAGATCCACGTGCGCATCACCTCGCCTCCGATCATCCATCCGTGCTATCTCGGGGTCGACATGGCGACCCACGAGGAGTTGATCGCGGCGAATTTGACGATCCCGCAGATCTGCGAGACGATCGGCGCGGACACATTGGGTTTCTTGAGCAAAGAGGGGCTGCTCGAGGCGACCGCGCGCAAACGCGGCGAGATGTGCCTGGGCTGCCTGACCGGCGAGTATCCGGAAACCTACAACGGCCGCCCACTTCTAGCGGCGGCGGTGAAAGCCTGACCTCAGCGTGCCGGCCGTGCCACACGTCATAGACGTCGAAGCGCTGGTCGCGATCGACGTTCACGTCCACGCGCACGGAGCGGTCGACGAGGGCTCGCCGGTCGCACAAGCGGCCCGCAACTATTTCGGAGCGAGCGACGTGCCCGAAGAGCTCTCCGCACTTGCCGGCTACTATCGCGAGCGCAAGATGGCCGCCGTTATCTTTTCGGTCGACGAGCGTCTTTCCGGGCGCGCGATGCTTCCGAACGACGACGTTCTCGCTGCCGCAGCGGAGCAGCCGGATGTGTTGATTCCGTTCGCGAGCGTCGATCCGACCCGCGGCGATGCGGCCCTGGTCGAGGCGCGGCGCCTCATCGCGACCGGAAACGTGCGCGGGTTCAAGCTTCACCCGCAACTGCAGCGTTTTTTCACGAACGATCCGAGCATTTATCCGTTCTACGAGCTACTCGAGCAAGCGCGGCTTCCGGTCATCGTCCACACCGGGCACAGCGGAATCGGAACCGGCGTGCGCGGCGGGGGCGGCGTGCGCCTCAAGTACGGCGATCCCATGCTGCTCGACGACGTTGCCGTCGACTTCCCCGACTTGCAGATCGTCATGGCGCACCCGTCGTTCCCATGGCAAGACGAGGCTATCTCGGTGTGCTTGCACAAGCCCAACGTCTGGATCGATCTCTCCGGGTGGTCGCCGAAGTACTTCTCGCCGACGCTGGTCCAGTACGCGAACACGTTGCTGCGCGACAAAGTGCTCTTCGGGTCGGACTACCCGCTGATCACACCCGATCGCTGGCTGAAAGACTTCGCCGAGATTTCGATCCGCCCGGAAGTCCGCCCCAAGATACTCAAAGAGAACGCGATCCGTCTCCTCGGCCTGCGCTGACACAGGCACCGGCCGGTCTAATGCGGCACGTCGAACTCGTCGAATAGCGCCATCTCTTGCCTCGATTAGATCGCGCTTACAGCTCGACGGATGCGGGGCGCGGCTGGGTGATTCCGAGCAGATCGGTGGCCAGGCGTTCGAGGTGGCGCAGCCGGTTGCAGACGCTCGCCATGTGGCAGTAGGGAAGGTAGCGCAGCATCGCCGAATCGTCGGCGCCCCACGCGACGCGGTTCTCGGGATTGAGCCATACGAGCCGCTTGCAGCGCTCGAAAAGGCGGCGCAGCACGTCGACGCGCGGGTCGCCGTAGTTCGTGCGCGCGTCGCCGAGGATGACGACCGTGGTCTTGCGGTCGACGGCGTCGATCCAATCGTTCTCGAAGTCTTCGAAGGAGCGGCCGTAGTCGGACGAGCGGAAGCCGAGCTCGGCCATGATCTTCTTGGTCGCCACGTCGATGGAATCGTCGCGCAGGATCTCGGTCACCTCGATCGTCCGGTTTGCAAAGGCGAAGGCGCGCAGATCGGCCAGCGCCTCGTTGAGACAGTGGACGAAGAGAAGCAGGAAGTGCGCGAGCGAAGCCATCGATCCGCTGACGTCGCAGAGGACGACGAGCCGAGGCTTTTCGATCTTGCGCTTTTTCCACGCGATCTTGAACGCCACGCCGTCGTAGGCAACGTTGCGCCGCATCGTGTGGCGCATGTCGAGATGGCCGCGGCGGGCGTGCTTGCGCGTCCGGCCGTGGTGGATCGCCAAGCGCCGGGCAATGTCGCGCACGAGCACGCGCATCCGCTCGACGTCGCGGCGGTCGACGTTGGTCAGGCGCGCGTCGAGCAGAAAGCGGTCGCGCACGCCTTGGGGTTCTTCGCCGCGCAAGGCGAGGCGGCGTTCGACGAGGTCTTTCGCCAACTCCCTGACCGCGTCGCGCCGCAGCTCGAGATCGTCTGCCGTGCGCGCCTCGCCGGCGACGCCCGAGCTGCGCATGCGCGCGATCGAAGCCTCGAGCCCCACGATGCCCATCGCTTCGAGAATGCGGCGAGCGTAAAAGCCGGCTTGCGTGAACAGGCGGATGGAGGCAAGGTCGACCGCGGCAGCCGAGGCATACAGCAGGCGAACGAGCGAGGCGCGGTCGTCGTCCAAGAGGATGCGCTCGAGCGAGGGCAGCGTGCCGTCCTCGCTCTCGGGCCGGCTCTCGGCCGGTTCGAGCGCTTCGCTATCGGAAGCGCGCTGCGCCGCATCGAGCTTGCCGACGTCGAAGTAACGGTCGAAACAGGCATCGAACCGCCGCCGCTCCTCCGCCGTCTTGGCGAGCACGAGCCCGAGCGAGTCCTTAACGGTCAAACGGTCGTCGTACCCGACGAGCGCGAGCGCGTTGAATGCGTCGATGCTCTCGGCGTTCGATACGGAAATGCCGGCGTTGCGAGCCACCTCGAGAAAGCCGAGCAGCGTCGCTTTCACGCGCGCCCCTTCACGTTGCCGGCCCGTTGCGATGCGGGCTCGCGAGGAGTGCCGGCAGTTGCCGCCCGGCGGCTTCGATGTCGATCTCGTACTTTAGCAGAAGGTTGAGGGTCTGGCGAACCATCTCGGGTTCGAGCTCGACGACGTTGAGCAGCAGCAGCGCGCGCGCCCAGTCGATCGTCTCGCTGACCGAAGGCGGCTTCTTCAACTCGAGCCGGCGCAAGCGTTGCACGAAACCAACGAGGTGCTCGCGCAACGTGCCCTCGATGCCGGGCACGCGCACGTCGATAATCTGCTCTTCGAGCTTGGCGTCCGGATAATCGATCCGCAGGTGCAGACAGCGCCGCTTCAAAGCCTCGCCAAGGTCGCGCGTGTTGTTCGACGTCAAGATCGCAAGGGGCGGCACGACGGCTGCAACCGGTCCGATCTCGGGGATCGTTACCTGGTAGTCCGAGAGCACCTCGAGCAGAAAGGCTTCGAACTCCTGATCGGCCTTGTCGACCTCGTCGATCAGAAGCACGGCGCCCCGCTCCTGCTGCAGCGCGCGCAGGAGCGGCCGTGCCTCGAGGAATTGCTCGGAGAAGAAGATGTCGCCGACGCTTTGCAGCTCGCTGAGCGCTTCCTGGAGGGTGGCGCTGCTGCGCAAAGACTGCGTGAACTTGTCCTTGAGAATCTGCGTGTACAGCAACTGCTTGCCGTACTTCCATTCGTAGAGCGCCTTCGACTCGTCGAGCCCGTCGTAGCACTGCAGGCGGATGAGCGGCAGGTCTAGGTATGCGGCGGTCGCCTTGGCAAGTTCGGTCTTGCCGACGCCTGCCGGGCCTTCGACCAGCACCGGTTTGCGCAGATGGTATGCGAGATAGATAGCGGTGGCGCTGCGCCGGTCGCAGATGTATCCGCTGCGGGCTAGGCCGGCAGCAACCGCCTCGATGGAGCCGGGGACGGCGAGGGATGGCGCATCCATGAGCGCGTCATTCGCGAAGGGGGCGGAGAACCGTTTTTCGCCGCATCGGGCGGCAGGAGACGCTCGGGGCGGCGGCGCCTTCCTGGGATACGATGGCAGGAAGCGACGTACGAACCAGTCCCGAGGCGCTCGTTCAAGGCCAGATCGACGCCTACAACCAGCACGATGCCGATACGTTCGCGGCGGCCTACGCGGACGATCTGCGGCTCTACGATCTGGGAGGCGAGCTCTTTCTCTTCGGCCGCGAGGCGCTGCGCGAGCGGTACGCGCAAGTTTTTCGCGACGCGCCGCAGATTGCGGTGACGATCCTCAAGCGCATCGTCGTCGGCGATATCGTCATCGACGAAGAGCGGATAACGGGCACGCGCAGCGGTCACGACGCACACGCCGCCGTCATCTATGAGATCGCCGGCGGCCTCATTCGCCGCGCTTGGATCACGGCAAGCCGAACGGCCTGAGCGTCGACGCTTAGCGGCGGCGCTCGCGCGCTTGGCTCGTTGCGCGGTCGTTCGCGCGCTCTAATTCGGCGGCGAGCTCGGCCTTGGTCATGTGCGTGGTGACGTGCGCGCCGCGCCGGCGAGCCTCCTCGAGGAGTTCCGCTTTGGTGTGGCCCTCGACGTCGACCCCGCCGTACGAAGCGCCCGACGGATTGGGACCGCCCTCTTCGGAGCGAGGATCGGAAGGGCCGCGGTTCTCTTTGGGCTCCCAACGATCGTCCCGTTTCTCGAACGAGTGCTTGACTGCTCCCCAAGCCGCGCGATGCGCGCGCTCCTCATCACCCTCGTAGGTTTTCTCGGCGCTTTCCAGCGTCTGCTCGTAGGTGTCTTGGGCTTTCTTCGGAGAGCGCTCGAGCGTCGAGGGCAGCGGAGCGTACTCCCCCTTGTTTCCTTTGTTCGGCATAGGCGATTTATACCCGGATTCGGGTACGAGCCAAGCGTGGAATATCGAAAGATAGCCGATGAATCCGGGCTCGCGACGTACGCCTTGATCTTCGCAGAGGGTGATGAGGCGGCCGGCGAACTCGCCCGCTTTGCGCGCGAGACCGGAGTCAACGGCGCACAACTCAGCGGGATCGGAGCCGCGTCGCGCGCGGTCGTGGGATGGTTCGATTTCGCCGCGAAAACCTACGACCCGGTGCACGTCGACGAGCAGGTCGAGGTCGTATCGCTCCTAGGCGACATCGCGACGACGGAGGACGGGAAGCCGCAAGTTCACGCCCACGCGATCGTTGCTAAGCGCAGCGGCGCCGCACTGGGCGGCCATCTGCTCGAATTGCACGTGAAGCCGACGCTCGAAGTCATCGTGACCGAAACGCCGACGCACCTGCACAAGCGCTCGCTCCCCGGTCTGCCGGTCGCTACGATCCGCTTGAGCGAGAGCACATAGCGACCGTAGTCCGTGAGGGCTTTAGCTTAGCGCAAGTAATGGTCGAACCAGGCTAACGTGCGTAACTCGAGGTCATGCACGTGCGCGGGTTGGCGAATGTGGTGACCTTCGCCGGGGTAGATCACGAGGGACGTCGCAACCCCTAAGGTCTGGAGTGCGTGCCAAAACTCGAGCGACTGCGGAGCGGGGCACTCGACGTCGCGTTCGCCGACGAATGCGAAGGTCGGCGTCTTGACGTTCTTGATGAATTCGATCGGCGACGACTTGCGGTAGACGGCCGGATCGTCGTAGGCCGAGGCGCCGAAGAAAGGGATCATCCACTCGTCGATGCCGTTTTCGCCGTAGTATGAAATCCAGTCGGCGATGCCGGCTCCGGCAACGCCGGCTCTGAAGCGCTGCGTTTGGGTGACGGCCCACATCGTCATGTAGCCGCCGTAGCTCACGCCGTAGATGCCGAGCCGCCGGTCATCGACCGGCGCCTGCTTCTCGATCTCGTCGATTCCCGCGAGGATGTCGCGCAAGTCGCCGCCGCCGAAGTCCTCGACGTTGGCCAGTGTGAAACGCTCGCCCTGACCAAAGCTCCCCCGCGGGTTTGGAAAGAAAACGTAGTATCCGTCGCGCAGGAAGTCGCGGATGTCGCCGCCTTCGACGAAGCGCGGCGTCGACGCCGCCGACGGACCACCGTGCACGACCGTGATCATCGGGTGAGGCTTGCTGAAATCGATGCGCAGCGGCGCCAGCAGCCAGCCCTGCACCCTGAATCCGTCGTTCTTCCACGTCACGCTCGTCGCGCGCGTTTCCGGCGCCATGTCCGCGTTTTCGTTGCTGAGATCGTGCCAAGCTCCGAACGGGCCGGCGGCGATCTCCGGCGGACGCTCGAACGTCTGGCGCACGAGGGCTGAGGTATGGGAGCCATCGCACGCAAGCGAGAAGCGGCCCTCGCCCATTTCGCCGGTTGAAATGCCTATGGCTGCCGACCAGAGCGGTTGCGCCGCGGTCTCAAAAACCACGGGAAGCGTGCTTGAAAACGTCACGCTCCGAAGCGCCTCCCGTTCGTTGCGAAGCTCGCTGAAGAAGAGCGTATCGTCCGTGCAATTCCAGGCGAGGGAAGTCGCAGAGGCAGGCATATCCGGCGTGACGTCAACCGGCGAGGCCCGGCCGCCGCCCAATGGCAAGACGTAGACGTCTCCGCCCGTCGAACTAAAATCGCTCATGATTCCCCCGATAAAGGCCACCAGCCGGCCGTCGGGCGAAAGGCGCGGCGCCGCGAGTTGCATTCGGTTGCTCGTGGGAGCGAACAGCTCGCGCGCGGCGCCGGAGCGGCCGTCGAATGCGTAGAGGCGGGCGACCCACCAGTTGTCGTCGCCGTTACCGTGGGCCGCGGTGCCGACAAAATTATCGTCAGGGCCGCGATCGTATTCGTAAACGAACAGATCCGCTGGAGAAGCATAACGAAGCTGACCGGTATCCGTCGCCAGAACGGCGATGCGCTGCACGTCGGGCCGTGCGCCGATTTCGCCGACGATCGGGGCTCCGGGTTGGGTTGCGCCGATCTCCTTATGCGCCCCCGCGGTTGCGAGCAGGCTGAGCTCCGCTCCATTGCGCGCGAAGCGCAGCGCGCCGAGCGTTCCATCGAAGGCGAGCAGACGCCGCAAGCCGCTTCCGTCCGCATTGACCTCATAAACAAAGCGGCGCGCCAAGCCCTGACCCTGCACCACGAAAGCGAGCCGCTGCGAATCGGGCGACCATGCCGGCGATGCGTACGCGCACGTCGGGGCGACGTCGCAGGGCTGCAGTCGCACCGTCGCACCGCGACCGACGGGTCGAATCGCCAAGACTTGCGATTTCGGTTTTGCCGGATCGACCGTTTCCTCGACCTCAACGGAGGCAACGCGCGTGCCGTCTGGAGAGATCGCAACGAACAAGAAGTGGTGCAACGAGGCTTCGGCCGCGCCGGCAGGCGAGAGGAGGAGCCCAACGCTGAGCGCGGAGCTCGCGATCGAAAGTTGGGACACGAATCTCGAACTGACTCGGCAGAGCACGTCGATGAGGCGGATACCGGCGAGGTTACAAATCACGAATGCTCGTTCGTCCGCTCCGCGTACGTTTCCGCGACGAAGCCCGCGAACGTGACGGCCGCGCCGACGGCGAGTCGAGCATGGCGGGCCGACGGACCTTTCCATTTGCCGTGGCGCCTACGAACCGCACCGTATACGTTTTGCAGTTCAGCCAGACTAGCAACGACGGCGGCTAGCTGCTGTAGACATCTACGGACGACGGCGGCGTCCTTCTGCACGTCGCCAACCCCTGCGGGAACTCGCTCGAGCGCCTTGAGGGTCGCTTCGGCGATGTCGACGAGGTCAGCTGTTTTCCCCGGGGCCGGCTCGCCGGCGAGGCGTAACAGCGTCCGGCAAATAGAGTCGACAAGCTCGAATGCTCCACCGATAGCGTCTTTGGGATTCTCATTTGCAAGGAGATGCAACCGCCCGGTACGGTCATCGATAAACACCAACTCCTCGAGACGCGTCACCGCGAAAGAAGTTTGCGAAGTTACGGCCGGCCTAAAGACGCCCTTTGCGAAGAAGAAGCCGTCAAGCTCGGCGGCCTTCACGAGGAAATCTTCCTTCGACGCAGCTACCTCCTCAATCAATGCGCCGAGCGCATCGCCCAGTCGATTCAGCTGTTGCGGATCGTTCTGATCCACGCCGGCTACATAACGGCGGAACTGCGTTCGACGGGATCCGGCGGGTCCACCGGGGTCCGCGCCCAAGCGAATATCCACCCCTTGAAATGCCCGATCGATCTGACGAAGAGGAATCGACGCTGACGCGTCTTCGAACTTCCCAAGCGTCCCTCGACTGAAAACCTTCAACACGTCCTCCATTTTCGACGCGAAGCGCCCGTTTTACCCACGTCGAACGGCACTGACGTAACAAAGGATGATACGCCTATCCTAGCGCGCCGGGCGCCCGTCCGGTACGCTGCTTGCAATGATGCTCCACAAATACGTTGCGCCGTGCGCGCTGGCGCTTTTCGCGCTGGGTAGTGCGCCGGCCCTAGCCGGTAGTGCCCCGCTGAGCGCCTACTTGAAAATCACCGATGTAGCGTGGGAGTCCGCTTCGCCCGGCGCTAGGCGCATCGCGTATACCGCCCGGGACAGCGGCAATTGGCAGGTTTGGGTCGCGAACTTCGATGGTTCGCGCCGCCGGCAATTGACGAATGACCCCGACGCAATCGATGCCGCCTGGTGGGTACCGAACGATGCTCACACGATACTTTATACCAAATCCCACGGCGGCGACGGCGTCGACCAGTTCAATTACGTGCGCGACGATAGGCCCGGTTCGGTGGCGCTGTTTCCGAATGAGCCCAAGGTTGGGCACGTCTTTGGTGCGTTTTCGCCCGATGGATCGAAACTCGCGTTCTCGTCGAACCGGCGAAAGACCCGTGATTTCGAACGTTTATGTTTTGAATCGGGCAACCGGGAACGTGCGCCGCGTCTATCCGGCGAGGGCGCGGCGTATGCAACGGCATGGTCTCCCGACGCCAAAGCACTCCTCGTACGCCACGTCCTAACCCCTTATAACGACGATCTCTACACGGTCAACCTTCAAACCGGAGCCGCGCGCTTGCTGACGCCGCACGGCGGCGCCGCGAATTTCGACAGCTCGCAGTTTACGCCCGATATGCGAAGCGTGATCTGCGTCTCGGATCTCAACGGCGAGGTCCATGCGATCCGGCGCATCAACATCGCGACCCGCGAGATGACGCCGGTGCTGAACCTTCGCCGCGACGTCGACCAAGTCGCTCTCTCGCCGGATGGACGCCGGATGGCCTATATCGTCAATCGGGACGGTTTCGGCGACGCAGTCGCCGATGCCGCGACCGGACGCAAGATCGGCAGCCCGGCGATGCCTCCGAGCATTGCGGAGCAACTAGAGTTCATCGACGGCGGCAGGATGCTGTTGTTCGACGCGGAGGGCCCGACCTATCCGAAAGTGCCGTGGGCTTACGATTTGCGTTCCGGTAAGACCACTCGTATTCTTCAGCCCAACTTCCGCGGCGTTGCGCCGATGTCGATCGTGGAACCCCAGGTCGTTCACATACGAAGTTTCGACGGGACGATGGTGCCGGCATGGTACTTCCGCCCGAAGACGACGCGCGGAAACCTCGTCGTTGAACTCGATATCCACGGCGGCCCGGAGGAGCAGGATCGCGCCTGGCTCTACCCCTGGGCGCAGTACCTTACATCGCGCGGATATGCCTTACTAGATCCGAACATTCGCGGAAGCAGCGGCTACGGGCGAACCTATCTGCACATGGCGGACGGCCGCGAACGCGAAAACGCCGTAAAGGACGTCAAGGCGCTGCGCGACTGGCTCGCCGACTCGGGCGGCGCCGGTCCGAAATCCATCTTCGTCAACGGCGCCTCGTATGGCGGTTACGTCGTACTTTCATCCCTGTACCACTATCCATATGCGTGGGCCGGCGGCATCGACGTCTACGGCGTTGCCGACTGGGTGGACTTCTTGGAAAAGACGGGGGAGGATCGCGCGAATCGCGAGGCGGTCTACGGATCGCTCGCGCACGACCGGCAATTTCTCAGGTCAATCTCGCCGATCAATCACGTTAACAAGATCAAGCGCCCGGTTCTCATTATCGCCGGCGCGAACGACCCGATCGTCCGGTTTCTCCAAGCAAGCGGGTCTATCAAGCCCTACGGCGCCACGGCGTTCCAGCCGAGCTCCACATTCTCCCGAGCGAGGGGCATGGAATCTCGCGCCTCGACGATCTGATCGACGTGTATCAATGGAGCCTGGCATTCATGCGCCGCTATGCCGGACGATAAGCCCTGCAATCACCGGCCGAGACGGGCGACCATTCGGAGGCTACAGACGATGAGTTCCGCTGCGGCGCAGTAAGAAAAAGGCCGATCATCGGGCCCCAAAGCTGACACAGGCTGAAAAGTCAAACGCGGTCGTGCGGTGCTCGACGAGTTACCGTCAGCATGATGCACTGCCTGAGCTTGCGGGCTGTAGAAGCTGGGCCGCCGCAGGGACACAACTCCCGCATCGTTCGGCAATTGGAGGGAGCGGCATGATTAACAAACAGGTATGGTTCATCACTGGCGCCGGCCGCGGGATGGGCGTCGACATCGCTAAGGCCGCCCTGTCGGCCGGCCATGCTGTCGTTGCTACCGGCCGTAACGGCACGTGGGGCAACTCCGCGCTCGGAGCCCACGACGATCTCCTGACCTCAAGCTAGACGTCAGAGCCCGGCTTCTTTCGCACCGAACTGCTCACGCCGGAGTCGGCTCGACGGCTGAGTCGCTAGGAGCGTGCCGCGGCCGTCGCGCCGTTGCTCTTGAGAGCGGGCGCTTTCGCGAGCTCTTCGACGAACGCGACGAAAGCGCGCACCGGCGTGCCGGTGGGGCCTTTGGCTTGGTGCGACGCCTCGTCGACGTACGCCGTTCCCGCGATATCGAGGTGAATCCAGGGCGTGTCGCCGACGAACGCTTTCAGGAACGCGGCCGCGGTGAGGCTTCCCGCCGGCCTTCCGGTCGAATTGCGCAGGTCGGCAATTTCGCTCTTGACGGTCTGCGAGAATTCGTCGTAGAGCGGCAGTTGCCAGTAGCGCTCGGGAGTCTTGGCCGCAACCGAAAGGAAGTGCTGCGCGAACGCGTCGTCGTTGGACATGACCCCGGCCGCCGCATGGCCGAGCGTGATCACCATCGCGCCGGTGAGCGTGGCCGCGTCGACGATCCTGGTCGCACCGAGCTCGCGAGCATAGCAGAGCGCATCCGCCAGCAGCAGCCGTCCTTCGGCATCCGTATTGATCACCTCGATCGTTTTGCCGTTCATCGCTCGCACCACGTCGCCGGGCTTGGTAGCCCGCGGTCCGGGCAAATTCTCGCTTGCGGGAACGATGCCGAGCACGTTGATCTTCGGCTTGAGCTGAGCGATGGCCGACATCGCGCCGATGACGCCCGCGCCGCCCGACATGTCGTACTTCATCTCGTGCATGTTCTCGGCGGGCTTGATCGAAATGCCGCCCGAGTCGAAGGTAACGCCCTTGCCGACCAATGCCAGCTTTTCTTTGCTCGACGGATCGCCTTTATATTCGATGACGATCATCTGCGCGCGCTCGTCGGATCCGCTCGAAACGCTCAGGATCGCTCCCATGCCCTTTTGGAACATTTGGTCTTCGTCGAGCGCGTGAAAGGTCAGGCCGTGAGCGCGCGCGACGTCCTCGGCCTTGCGCGCCAGGATGGTCGGCGTCATGTCGTTGGCCGGCGTCATCGCAAGCTCGCGCGCCAGATTCACCGCTTCGCCGAGGATGCGGCCGCGGGCCGCTCCCTCTTCCAAGGCGTGCGCTTCGAATTCGTGCGATCCGGCCGAGGTAACCAGCACGATCTCTTCCAAGACGATCGGCCGATCGGGCTCGGTCCGGTAGGTGGTCGTATCGATGGTGCCGGCGAGCGCGCCCTCGATGACGTAGGCTGCGCAAAGGCGCACCTGATGCTGCGCCTCGAGCGGAAGCGCGAACGCGATCGAGTGGACGTTGCGCTTGCCCAAATAGCGCACGGCGGTCCCGGCATATTTGACCAGCGCCTGCGGCTCGAACTTACTGCGGTCGCCTAGGCCGACGGCCAGGACTCGCTTGGTCTTGCCGGCGGGCGCATGAAGGAGAACGATCTCGTTGGCCTTGCCGGAGATCTCGCGCGACGCGAGCACCTCGGTTAAGCCTCCACCCATCGCTGCGTCTGCGCTTTCGGCAGCGCCGTCGAGGCGGCCGTCGGAGAAGACCGGCACGACGAGCGCACCGGTTTCCAGCGAGGCGGCATCGCCGGATGAGACTCGAATTTGCATGACCAACCTTTCGATGAGTGGAACGGCCCGGAGCAATGGGCAATCCAGACGAGGTTTTGCAGCCGTCACAAGCGCCCCTGCGTACAGACGCTCACGCTGATGCATACGTGCGGGCCGGCGTCGACGTCGCGGCTGGAAATGCGGCTGTCGACCTTTATCGGATTCTCACAGAAACCTGGCACCACCCCGACCAACTCGGCGCGATCGGCGGCTTCGGCGGCCTTTTTCGGATGCCCGGGGACCCGACGCGGGCCCTGGTCGCCTCGACGGACGGCGTCGGCACCAAGCTCTTGATCGCCGCCGAGTTGCGGCGCTACGACGGCGTCGGCCGCGATCTGGTCAACCATTGCGTTAACGACATCTTGGTCGTCAATGCGACGCCGCTGTTCTTCTTGGACTACCTCGCGGTGGGCAAGCTCGATCCTCGCGTCGCCGCGCTCATCGTCGGCGGCGTACAGGCGGCCTGTCGCAAGCACCAGACCGCGCTGCTGGGCGGCGAGACGGCTGAGATGCCGGGGCTCTACCAAAAGGAGCACTTCGACTTGGCGGGTACGATCGTCGGCATCGTCGACGTCGCGAACGTGCCCGACTACGAGCAGGTGCAACCGGGCGACGCCGTCATCGGTCTGCCGGCAGTCGGTTTGCACACCAACGGTTACAGCTTGGCACGCAGGTTGATTCCGGCTGCCGAATGGAACGAGTCGTTCCCGGCGGCCGGCCCCACGTTCACCTTCGGCGACGCGTTGCTCGCAGAACATCCGTCGTACGCTGCCGCCGTCCGTGCGGTGCAAGCGGTTTCGAGGGTGAAGTCGATGGCTCACATCACGGGTGGAGGCCTGCTCGAAAACGTGGGTCGCACGCTACCGGCTCGTTGCAAAGCGGTCTTCGAACAGTCGCGCTGGAGCGTGCCGCCGATCTTCCTGGAACTCGTCCGGCGCGGCAACCTCACGATTGAGGAACGCTATCGCACGTTCAATATGGGCATCGGCTACACCCTGATCGTCCCCTTCATCGAGGCTCGCCGCGCGCTCGATGCATTTCCGGATGCACGCGTCGTGGGTTGGATCGAAGAGCGGCGCTCGGACGAGCCGGCCGTGGTCGTCCACGCCGCGCGCAGTTCGGCGTGACGCGCTGCATTGCCAAGCGGTGAGCAAACGGCGGCGCGTAAAGAAGCCGTCAACCTCGTCGTCGACCTCGACGATCGGCAGTTCGATCAGCCGGCCGTCCACCATGCTCTGGAGATGCTCGCCGCGCGCGGCGTCCAACCGTTGCGCGAGCACCGAGCCTCGGAGCGTACGTTGGCATGGATCGACGCGGAGTTCGGCGGAAGCTATTCGGGCCAAGCCGCATCGGGTGGAATCTGGCTTGCCCAAAACGGCGAGGGCATTCTCGGCTTCGCGTCGTACGGCGCGCGCGTGCCCAACGTTCCCTGGACGCGCCGTTGGCAAAGCGAATCGGATGTTGCGATGTTTGGGCCCTTCGGCGTCGTGGCGCGTGCTCGCAAGACGGGCCTTGGAGCGGTGCTCTTGCACGCCGCGCTGTTCGCCCTGCGCGAGCGCGGATTCCGGCGCGCGCTGATTCCGGCGGTTACGAAGCAGCGCTCGATCGACTACTATGCGCGCCACGCGAACGCGCGCGCAGTCGAACGTTTCGAACTCGATCGGCCGGGCAAGTTTTGGCGCACGACGGTCCTTGCGAGCGGCAATGGTACGAACTTCCAGTCGGTGGTCGACGGCGCGCGGGCGGGGACGCTGCCGCTCGACGTGGGCGGGCTGATCGTCAATCGTCCCGAAGCGTTCGCGCTCGAGCGCGCCGCCCGCGCCGGCATACCGTCGAAACTCGTTTACTGGGAGCGCGCGGCGGAGTCTCGCGCGCAGTACGACGCGCGCGTGCTCGCAGCGGTGAAGGAAACCGCGCCCGAGCTCGTGCTCTTGCTCGGCTGGATGCACGTGCTCTCACCGGATTTCGTCGCGGCCTTCCCCAACATCATCAATTTACACCCCGCGTTCTTGCCGCTCGACGCTAGGCACGATACGGTTACCCTGCCCGACGGGGCGGTCATCCCGGCGTATCGCGGCAAGAGCGCGGTCGACGAAGCGCTGGCGGACACTTCGAGCTGGATCGGCGCGAGCGTCCACCGGGTCAACGTCGCCGTCGACCGCGGCGAGGTGCTGGCGCGCGCGCCGTTGCGCACGATCGGGGGCGAACCGCGCGAGGCGCTCGACGCGCGCCTGCACGCGCTCGAGCATCGCGTCCTCGCGGCGGCGATCCGGCGCTGGGCCGACGAGCAACGTTGATCGCGCTGCGAACCGAAGGCGCGCCCTATTTCTTGACGAGCGCGCCGGCTTGGTAGAGCTCTGCGATTTCAAGGGGAGTGAAGCCGCACTCGCTTAGCACGTCTTCGGCGGTTTCGTTCGAAACGTCGAGCGGAGCCGCCGTTTCTCCCGGCGTTCGGCTAAAGCGCGGCGCGGGAGCCGGTTGAACGACGCCGTCGCGCTCGATGAAGGCATGGCGCGCGCGATGGTGCGCGTGACCGGGTGCTTCGTCGAGCGACAGAACCGGCGCTACGCACGCGTCGCTTCCTTCGAGCAGATCGCACCACTGCGCGCGGGTGCGCGAGCGAAAGATTTCGGTTAGCCGCGTGCGCAGTTCGGGCCACGCCGCGCGATCCGACTGACGCGCGACAAAATGTTCGTCAAGCCCGATGCGTCGTGCCAGCTCGGCGAAAAACTGCGGCTCGAGCGCGCCGACGGCCACGTATTTGCCGTCGGCGGTTTCGTAGGTGTCGTAGAAAGGCGCACCGCCGTCGAGCAGGTTGCATCCGCGCTCGTCACTCCACGCCCCCATCGCATGCAAGGCGTAGAAAACGCCGCCCAGCGACGCGGCCCCGTCGATCATCGCAGCATCGACGACTTGTCCTTTACCCGAACGCTCTCGTTCGTAGAGCGCGGCCAGCAATCCGAGGGCGAGGAACAGGGAACCGCCGCCGTAGTCACCGATCAGGTTGAGCGGCGGCACGGGACGTTCGCCGGCGCGCCCGATCCCATGCAGCACGCCGGCGAGCGCGATATAGTCGATGTCGTGTCCGGCCACCGTCGCAAGCGGCCCGTCTTGACCATATCCCGTCATGCGCCCATAAATCAGCCGCGAATTGCGCGCGAGGCAGACCTGTGGCCCCAAACCGAGGCGCTCGAGCACGCCGGGCCGGAAGCCTTCGAGCAGCGCGTCGGCGTGCTCCACCAGCCGGAGCACGGTTTCGACACCGCGCGGATGCTTGAGATCGACGACGATCGACCGCCGGCCGCGGCGCATCGTATCGTCGGCCACGGCGAGCGGAACGTGCCTTGCCCGAGGGCGGTCGACAAAAAGAATCTCTGCGCCAAGATCTGCGAGCAGCGTTCCGCACATCGGGACGGGGCCGATCGCTTCGAATTCCAGCAGGCGGAGGCCTGACAAAGGACCCTTCATTTGCGCGCAACGTTGTCGTTGAGCGCCGCTTGCGAGCACGACTTCATTTGCAACCGCTTATCAACGTTATCGTTCGCTTAAGCGGCCACATTCGCTTCTCCACAGCATCCACAGGCGCAACCGCGTCAAAATGTGGAGAGCTCGAACGGGAGGCTCGGATCGGCGCTCAGCGTCAGCGGGTCGGCGCGGACGACGTCGCCCTGCCGGTCGGCGGCAGCTGCAATCATCGCCGCGTTATCGGTGCAAAAGCGCAGGTGTGGGACGAGCGTCTCGATGCCCTGGCGCTCACCCCACGCACGAAAAGCCGCCTGTAGCGCCGAATTGGCGGCGACTCCTCCCGATAGGACGGCTGCGCGGTAGGGCGCATGGCGGGCGGCGCGGTCGAGCCGGTCGATCAGGACGTCGACGATCGCAGCCTGAAAGGACGCGGCCACGTCGGCGGGGGCGGCCTCGCGACCGGCCGCGGAATCGAGAAAGTATTTGACCGACGTCTTGAGGCCCGAGAAGGACATGTCGAGCGCTTCTCCCTCGGCGCGGTGACGCGGAAACGTGAAAGCTCGCGGATCGCCGTCACGCGCGAGCCGGTCGAGCGCGGGGCCACCCGGAAACGGCAAACCCAAAAGGCGCGCCGTCTTGTCGAACGCCTCGCCCGCGGCGTCGTCGCGCGTTCGCCCCAGGATCGCAAGCGAGGCGGGCCCGTCGACGCGAACGAGCTGGGAGTGCCCGCCGGAGACGAGCAGGACGAGAAACGGATATTCCGGCTCCGCCGCTTGCTCGAGGAACGCCGCGAAGATGTGTCCGTGCAAGTGGTTGACGGCGAAGAGCGGCTTGCCGCTTGCAAAGGCGAGCGCCTTGGCCGAAGCGACGCCGATGACGAGGCTGCCGATGAGCCCGGGACCGGCGGTTACGGCGATGCCGTCGATCGCGTCCAGACCGACTTGTGCGCGCTCGAGGGCATCTTGAACCGCAGCGCTGAGCAGAGCCAGATGCTGCCGGCTCGCGATCTCGGGCACGATTCCGCCGAACTTCGCATGAAAGGCGTCTTGGTTCGTCGACACGTTCGAGAGCGCTACTTTGCCGTCGCGAACGACGGCAGTAGCCGTGTCGTCGCATGAGGTCTCGATGCCGAGAAGAAGCACGTCCTGCCGCCGGCCCGTTACGGAACGACCGTGACGACGTTCATGCTCCATGGCGCAAGCGTGACGGTGAAGCCGCCCTTCCATGCGCCGAGCGTACCGCGAACCGGCCCCGCCCACACGTTGTTTTTCGACTTGTCGTACTGGGCTTTACCGTAGGTGCGAATATCGAGGCTCGATCCGCTCGTCAGACCGTCGATCGTCACCGGCAGCGTTGCTGCGTTGTTCTGGTCGAGGTTGAACAAGACGAGCGCAAAGCCGCTGCCGTGCGTTACGGCGTAGGCCCGCAACAGCGAGGCCGAACCGCTCAGCGTCGTGCCGACCATGTGCTCGCCCTCGAGCGCGACTTGAGCGAGTAACTGGACGGCGCGCACGGTCGGCAGCGGCGTGCCGCGCGGTACGGCGGTCGCGTTCGGGCAGCCGTACTCAGGAATGCCATCGGAGAAGATCATGTAGCCCCCGAAGTTTTGCCAGCCGTACAGCGTCGACGAGAAGTTTCCCGTCGAGCTATCGCTGCAGCCGCCGTACCCGAGCCACCACGTCGCACGAAAGACGCCGGCCTTCATGAGCTCCGCGAGCGCCATCCCGGCGAAAAGCGATTGCGTGATCGAGGTCGTCTGCTTTCCGGGATCCGCATAGACCGAGCCGAGTTCGCCTACGTAGATCGGGGTGTTCGCGCGTCCGGCGCTCGCCAGATCGCTTTGCACCTGGCCGATGGCGGTCGCCAGCGCCGCCGGCGCGCTGTCGAGCAAATACGTATCGCTCTCTTGGCCGGGCGCTTGCGCATAATAGTGAAACTCCACGAAGTCGTACTTCGCATTGGCCAGGACGATCGGATCCCAGGGCGGATTCCAGCCCGGTTCGACCACGACGCCGACTTGCGCGTTCGGATCCTTGGCCTTGATCAGCGGGTAGAACCCGGTAGCGACGGCCTTGGCGTACGTGGTCGGATCGTTCGGCTTGGAATGCAGGTCGTATTCCCATGAACCGTAGACCTCGTTGCCGATCGTCCAGTACTTGACTCCGTATTTTTTCGTATTGTTCGCATAATCGACCCACGCGGCGGCTTCGTTCGGATCGCCGCCGCCGTTGCAAGCCTTGTTGGAACCGTAGTTGAGGGTAATCGCGACGTCGAGACCGGCCGGTTTCGCGATGTCCTGGATGAAGTTGTCGAAAGTGGAGTTGGGGTTTGCGTAGCCGCCTCCGCAGAGGGTGTTAGGCCGCCAGTGATAGAGGTCGGAATCCGAGCCGCCCGGCCAGCGGGTCGCGCGAAAGCTGGCGTCCTTGAACGACGGGGCGAGACCACTCTGCGTGATATCGTACCAGAGCGCCATGTTCGCGCCGCGCACGAGCTTTGAGAGCGATGCTCCCGCGGCGGAGGGATCGACGATCAGCGACGGAGCGCCGCTCGACTGATGCGGCGCGGCGCGTTGGGAAGCCGCTGCGCGCTCGGCCGTCTGGCCGGCCGCGCCGTCGCCGGCACGAGGTGCCGGCGAGCCGGCGCCGCTGCAAGCCGAACAGAGCAGCGAGAGCGCAACGAGCGTCGCTTGCGGGTTGAGCCGAGGCGCGTGTCGCTTCATCGTTTCTCGCGCACGCGCTCGCGCAGTTCGGCGATAAACGCTTCGAGCGCGAGCGGGTCGCGCTTTTGCTCGATCCCGCGCTCGTTTGGAGCGACCGTGCCCGCCTCCACCTCGGCTCTGCCGACGACTAGGATGTAGGGCAGCTTCTGCGTCTTCCAATGCCGGATCTTGTAGCCGACCGTCTCGTGCGATTCGTCGGCTTCGGCGCGAAAGCCGGCCTCGCGCAGCCGGTCGCGCGCCGCCAAAGCGTAGTCGAGCTGGTGCTTGGAGATCGGCACGACGACGGCCTGAACCGGCGCAAGCCAGGCCGGGAATGCGCCGCCGAAGTGCTCGATCGCCACGCCGATAAAGCGTTCGAGGGCACCCGCCAGCGCACGGTGGATCATCACCGGGGTACGGTCGACGCCGTCGGCGGCGCGGTACTTCAGCCCGAAGCGCTGCGGCAGCAGGAAGTCGACTTGCACCGTACCGAGCTGCCACTCGCGACCGAGCGCGTCGTGTACCTTGATGTCGAGCTTGGGACCGTAGAACGAGCCCTCGCCGGGATCGAGCTTGTACGGGAGCGAGCGCGACTCGAGCGCATTGCGGATCGCCTCCTCGGCGATGGGGTCGGTTTCGGTGCGCAAGCGCTCGTCGCGGGTCGAAAGAAAATACTCGACGTCTTTGAATCCGAACGCGTTCACCAAGCGGATCGCTTCGTCGGCCGTCTGCTCGAACTCGGCCTGCAACTGCTCGGGGGTGCAGAATAGATGTGCGTCGTCTTGGGTGAAGCCGCGCACGCGCGTCATGCCGTGCAGCGTCCCGCTGCGCTCGAAGCGGTAGACGGTTCCGAACTCGGAATAGCGAAGCGGTAAGTCGCGGTACGACCGGCCGGCACTCTTGTAGATCAAAATGTGGCCGGGACAGTTCATTGGCTTCAGCCGGTAGCGCTGTCCCTCAACCTCGATCGGGCCGAACATCGAGTGCGCGAAGTTCTCGAGGTGGCCGGATATTTCGTACAAACGCTCGTTGACGATATGCGGCGTCACGACCGGTTGGTAACCCCGCTCCCGCAAACCTTCGCGAATGAAGTCCTCGACCAGCGCGCGGACGATCGCGCCTTTGGGATGCCAAAAGACGAGGCCGGGGCCTGCGTCCTCTTCGATCGAAAAGAGATCGAGCTCTTGTCCGAGCCGCCGGTGATCGCGCCGCTGCGCCTCCTCCAACATGAGAAGGTAGGCCTCGAGCTCCGCCGGCGTATCGAAGGCGGTACCGTAGATGCGCTGGAGCATCGGATTGTGCTCGTCGCCGCGCCAATACGCACCGGCGACGCTCGTCAATTTGAAAGCCCCGATTGCGCCGGTCGAATGGGCGTGACCCCCGCGGCAGAGGTCGGTGAAGGCGCCGATCGTGTAGAGCGTGATCGGCTCGCCTTCGGGTATTTCGCTCGCAATTTCGATCTTGTACGGGTTGCGAGCAAAGCGCTCGATCGCTTGTTCGCGCGTGACACGCTCGCCGGTCATCACGTAATCGGCCGCGACGATTTCTTTCATACGCGCCTCGAGAGCCGCTAAATCGCCGGCTGTGAACGGCGCGCTCCGATCGAAGTCGTAATAGAAGCCGTTTTCGATCGCCGGACCGATGGTGGGTTTCGCTTCGGGGAAAAGATCTTGTACCGCGTAGGCGAGGACATGCGCGGCCGTATGCCGCAAGGCATCGAGCGGAGGAGTGTCGTGTCGATGGGGCGCGGAGAGCATGGCGCCCAAGTTCGACCGGCGACTGGCTAATCTTCGTCACAGGACGAGAAAGAAAGCATGAACCCAACCGTCGAGATCGCCGGCTTCATCGTGAACCGCGTTGGCTTGGGAGCCATGCGGCTATGCGGGCCGCGCGTGATAGGCCTGCCTAGGGACCCGGCGAACGCGCTGCGCGTTTTACGGCGCGCCGTGGAACTGGGGGTGGGACTGATCGATACCTCCGACGCCTATGGTCCGCACGTCAACGAGGAACAGATCGCCGAAGCGCTTTGGCCGTACCCGCCAAACCTGCTGATTGCGACCAAGGGCGGTTACACGCGCCCGGGCGGTGCTTGGGTCCCCGACGGCCACCCGGCGCACTTACGCGCGGCCTGCGAAGGCAGTCTCAAACGGTTGAGGCTGGAGGCGATCGACCTCTACCAGTTGCATCATCCCGATCCGAACGTGCCGTTTGAGGAGTCGGTGGGCGAGCTCGCGAGGCTGCGGCGCGAGGGAAAAATCCGCCACTGCGGGCTCTCCAATGTGAGCGCCGAGCAGCTCGAGGCGGCGCAGTCGATCGTCCCGATCGGCTCGGTTCAAAACCACTACAACCTCGGGGATCGAAGCAGCGAAGACGTGCTTGAGGCCTGCGAGCGGCGGAAAATCCCGTTCTTGCCATACTTTCCGCTCGATGCGGGCGATTTGGCCAAAGCCGGGGGTGCCCTGGCCCGCATCGCCCCGGCGCACGCCGCAACGAGGTCGCAGATCGCACTTGCCTGGCTCTTGCGCCGCTCGCCGTTCATGCTGCCGATTCCAGGCACGAGCTCCGTCGCGCACCTCGAAGAAAACGTCAAGGCCGGTGCCGTCGAGCTCAGCGACGACGAGTTCGAGGCGCTAGCGGCATGATGTTGCTCACCGCAATTGCCTTCACAGCGGTCGTGGCGCAAGCCCCAAAACCCGCCGCCTCGAAGTGTTCCGACGCGAGCGTGAAGGTGGGCGGCAACGTCCCCGGGGGAGGGTACTCGCATCCCGAGCGCGGCAACGAGGTGGTCAGCGTCCAGCGCGTGATGGGAGTCGACGCGAGCGGCCACGCCGTTCACATCGGGTATCTGTACCGAACCGAGAGCGGCCGGCTCGTGTTCGCGGGCCGGACGACCCACGAGGTCGGCGTTAAGAACTTCGATCGCGTGGTCAAGCTTTACACTGACGAGGGTTTCCCCCACGACGACGCAGAGGATCTGGTCGAGTACGGGCCGCCGATTCTAATGTGGCTTCCGCACCCCGAAGTCTTCCTCAAGAAGAATGCCCTGGTGCTGGCGACCTGCGGCTGAGCCCCAAACCGAAGTTGACGATGGGCCGCGCCGGAACGCTTGGGGCCGAAGCCGAAGCGCACCTTCATGGCTGATTCGACGAGCGGATTCCGCGTTACCGGAATCGACATGACGGGCTACATGGTCAAGGATACGGGGCGCGCGCTAGCGTTTTACCGCGACGTGCTGGGTATCGAGCCGACGACGGTCTACCCCGGCGAAGCTGGAGCTGAATACGAGCTTTCCGACGGTACGACGTTTGGTCTTTTCAACCCAGGCGGCATCATGCCGTGGCGGGGCGGTACCGGCGTAATGTTCGCCGTGGACGATTTCGATAGCGCCGTCCGCAACGCGAAGGCTCGCGGCGCCACCGTCCACATGGAGCACGAGTCGCCGGTCTGCTTCATGGCCATGACCGAGGACAGCGAGGGCAACCACTTCATCATTCACAAGCGCAAGAACGCATGACGCGCTGCTAGTTATTTCCCGAGCGCTTCCTGCGGTCGAGTACCTGCCAGATCATCGGGGTGAAGATCAGCTCCATCGCGAGGCTCATCTTCCCGCCCGGACACACGATCGTATTTGGTCGCGACATGAACGAGTCGTGCAGCATGGCGAGCAGGTATGGGAAGTCGATCCCCTTGGGGTTACGGAAGCGGATGACGAGCATGCTCTCGTCGGCTGTCGGGATCGTTCGAGCGATGAACGGATTCGAGGTGTCGACGATCGAGACGCGCTGAAAGTTGACGTGCGTGCGCGAGAACTGCGGAATGATGTACTTGATGTAGTCCGGCATGCGGCGCAGGATCGTATCGACGATCGCCTCCTGCGAGTGCCCGCGCGACGTCTGGTCGCGATGCAGCTTCTGGATCCACTCGAGGTTGATGATCGGAACGACGCCGATCAGCAGGTCGACGTGGCGGGCGACGTCGATGGTGCCGGTCGCCACCCCGCCGTGCAAACCTTCGTAAAAAAGGCAGTCGCTCTCGGGCGGTATTTGCTCCCACGGCGTAAACGTGCCTGGCGCCTGACCGTACGGCGCCGCTTCCACGTCATCGTGCAGGTATTTGCGCAGACGGCCCGTTCCGCTCTCGGCGTAGCTGCGAAAGAGGCCTTCCAGGTCCTCGAAGAGGTTGCCGTCGGGGCCGAAGTGGCTGAAGACGCGGCCGCTCGCGCTCGCTTCCTCCAGCTTTTCGCGCATCTCGGCCCGGTCGTAACGGTGAAAGGCATCCCCCTCCACGATGGCTGGCGTCAAGTTCTCCCTGCGGAAGATCTGCTGGAACGTCGACTTGACGGTCGAAGTGCCGGCCCCCGACGAACCCGTGATCGATATGATGGGATGCTTCGCCGACATGTCGCCTCCGATGCGCTCAGCCGGCGCGGAAAAGCGAACGGGCGTTGAACAGCGGCGTTTCGAAGGCGAGATCCTCGCCGCGATCGTGGGTCGCGTGATAGCCGACGACGCGCTCGGCTTCGCGGCGCGAGCCCAGAATGACCGCCACGCACTGCTGCGGACTGTCCGGCGCGATCTCGAGAATGCGCTCCCGTCCGGTCGAGGCGAGTCCGCCGGCCTGCTCGACGATCATCGCCATCGGGTTGGCGTCGTGCAGCAAGCGCGGCTTGTTCGGTACGACCAAATCTTTCGTACCGCCCGGATAGATGAAAAGGCCGCCGCGGATAAGGATGCGGTGCACCTCCGCTACGAGCGAGCCACCCCAGCGCATGTGGAAGTCGTCTCCCCGCGCACCTTCCTTGCCCTGCACGCACTCCTCGACGTAGTGGCGCACCGGCGCGTCCCAGAAGCGCTCGTTCGAAGCGTCGATTGCAAACTCGCGGGTTTCTTCAGGGATGCGCATGCTGGGATGGGTGAGCGTGTACGCGCCGATGTCCCGGTCGAGCGTGAAGCCGTGCACGCCTGCCCCTAGGCTGACGACGATCATCGCGACCGGGCCGTAGACGGCGTAGCCCGCAGCGACTTGCTGCGTTCCCGCCTGTAGAAAATCGCCGATCTTCGGCGACCTGTCCGACTGCGGAGCGCGCAGCACCGCGAAGACCGTTCCCACCGGCACGTTTACGTCGAGATTAGCCACGCCATCGAGCGCGTCGCAGACGACCAGGTAGCGCCCGAGCGGTTGCGCCGGGTGCACCAGATCCGAACTCCCGTTTCCGGCAGAGGCGCACAGCACCGCGCTCGAGGCGCACTCCGCAAGCATGATCTCTTTGGCGAGTTCGGCGGCGCTGGCTTCGGCGTTTGCCGCGAGCATGCCGCGCGAGACCGCGGCGGCGATGAATTTGCAGCCGGTCTGGATGTCATTGAGCAGCCCCGTCAGCTCGGGGTCTGGCTCCGTCCGACGGCGCTCGTCCTCGATGATGAACTTGCTGAAGGTGGTGCGACGGTGGGTCAATCGCGCTCCGTGGGTGTAGGGCCGGGCTAGCTACCCGAGCCTCCAGGGTCGCGGGTCTTTGCCGTTAGCGAGCCTTCAGTCCTCCGCGGTCAGGCCGATGGTGGCAGCGCGGGGGAATGAGCGCGAATGCTTTCCTTTATCACGGCGCGGGGGCCGCCGGCGGTCGCAGGTGCAGGCGCGCAAGACGCTGAGCGCGCAAGGCGAGGGCGCGACGGCGGAATTGGAGCAAGACCGGATTGACGTAACGGGTCGGGCGCATCGGTCGCGCTGAGGCGATCCGTACCGATGCAGAGCCGCTCGGGGTGCCGTGCGGCCCGTAGCCGACGCCAAGCGGCGAGAGGACGTCAGTGCCGTAGAAGATCGCGATCGGAGCGCTGGCTGGATCGTTGTCGTGCGTGCCGGTCAACGTGCCGTTGTAAGCGTCGACTTCGCCGTACGGACCTGCTGCAAACGACCCGTTTTCGCAGTAGCTGGGACCGCAGGTTGGGCCGTAAGTGCTTGCGACGTAGACGCGTCCGTTCGCTGCGTCGATCCCGTTTTGATACGGAAAGGAGATTCCACTGGGCGGCAACCGCCCGACGGAGCCGCCGCCGATCAGCGTCGTGGGCGTAACGTTGCACGGGCCGCTGCACGAAGCCGCAAAGGCCGTGCTGAGGTTGTACCCCAGCAAGTACATGTTGGTGCCGTCGCCGAGGTTGTCGAGCACCCACAACATGCTCGTCGATCCGTCGACCGACATGGCTTGCGGGAAGACGAGCCCCGTGCTCGATCCTTCGAGCCAGGTAGCATTGGCTTCGAGCGCGGTGCCGGTAACTTGGTTCGCCGGTGAAACGGCCACGACCGCATTTGCGGTGTTCTCGTTGTCGTACACGGCCAAGTAGATCGTGCCGTCGGGACCGATCGCCATGGGCGTGCTGCCGTCGGATTCGCTTTGCGGCGAGAAGAAGCCGTAGTCGACGCTGTCGTTGCAGGGGTTGCCGCTGGTCGCTCCGTTCGGCAGGCCGGGGCTGATGACGCACCCGTTCTGACCGAGATCGGCGATGGCGTGGCCGCCGCTGAGCGCATACACGCTGACGATATCGTAGGGATAGCCGAGATCGACCGCATCCATGGTCGAGGAGCTCGGTTGGAAGGCGATCATCGAGAGTTCGCTGTTGCTGCCCCCGGCAGCCGGGGCTTTAATGGTGATCGAGGGCGCTTCGCTGCCGGTCGCACTCGGACCAAACGCGTACATGCTCTGCGGGATGGAATTGTCGCATTGTTGTCCGTCGGTTGCGACCCAGAGGTCGCTCGTCAACGGATCGCTTGCGATCGCTTCGAGTCCCGGGAAACCTTCGAGGCTGGGCGGGCAACCAACGGTGGTTCCACCGAAAACGCGGACGGGCGTAGTGATAAGTTGCGTGCCCGATCCGATGGAGGGCTCGCTGAACTCGGCGATGGTGTTGGTGGTCGCGTTCAAGACATACACGCTGTTTGAGGGCAGCGGCGAAGGGGTTGGACTCGGCGGCGCTCCCGAAGCGGTCGGCGTTGGTTTGGGTGTCGGAGTCGGGGGCGGTAAAGTTGGAGGAGGCGCGGGCGTCTGGCCGACCGGCGTCGGCGTGGGACTCGGGGGCGGCGGCGATACGCCATAGGGGAGGAGCGTGAGCGAACCGGTGACGGTGGCGCCGCCGCTGTTGATGCTTGTGGCGGTGAGCGTGCCGCTGGTTGCAGTGCCGTTGTCGGTGAGCGTGATGCCGCTCGACTGCGGCTGGGTCAACTGCACGGTTCCGTTGGGCTGCAGTCCCGCGCCGCTCAAACTCAAGCCGGTTCCCGCAACCGAGAGCACGATCGGATAGGCGAAGACGGCGTTGCCGACGATGGTGGCGCCGGCTGCATCTTTAGCCATCACGACGATGCTGTTGGTGCCGGCGCCGCTGGGAAGATAGGACGGCGCGGCGGAGAGCACGATGGCGGCAACGTAGCCGCCCAGGGCCAGTTGCGTTGCGCCGCCGATGGTGCCTTCGGCGGTGCGGCCGGCGCTGACGTTGACCACGATGAGCCCGCTTGAGATGACCGTGCCGCTCTCACCCGCGCCGGTGAAGGTGGTTACGGCAAATTGATCGGCGCCGGCGGCCGCGGCGACGCTGTCGAGGGCGACGGTGCATCCGGTGCTTCCTTGACAGCTGGCGGGGATGTCGACCCCTTGCGCCGCGGGCGGTGCGGCTAGCGAAACGCCGTTGACGGCGACGACACGCAGCGCTACGGAGCCCGTGTTGGGCGAGATGTAGACGGTGCTGAGCGGCTTCAGCCGGCGGGCGTGCGAGCTTGTGGAAGCCGGCGGCGCCGGCGGAACGACGATCGAGAAGTCGATCGTCGCGTTGAGCGGGGGTTGCGCGCCTTGGCCGTTAGGCGT
>PMHO01000007.1 GCA_003156715.1 Candidatus Tityobacter terrigena | reverse complement strand
ATCATCAACGAGCCGACCGCAGCCGCCCTCGCCTACGGCTTGGAAAAGAAAGGTAACGAGACCATCCTGGTCTGGGACCTCGGCGGCGGCACGTTCGACGTGTCGATTCTCGAGGTCGGCGACGGCGTCTTCGAAGTGAAGTCGACCAACGGCGACACGCACCTTGGCGGCGACGATTACGACCAGCGCATCGTCGATTGGCTGATCGCCGAGTTCCGCAAGGATCAAGGCATCGATCTTTCCGGCGACAAGCAGGCCTTGCAGCGGCTGACTGAAGCCGCCGAAAAAGCCAAGATCGAGCTCAGCACGATCGTGCAGACGAGCATCAATCTGCCCTTTATCACGGCCGACCGCGAAGGCAACCCCAAGCACCTCGACATGACGCTGTCTCGGGCCGACTTCGAGCGGATGACCAGCGATCTGACGGATCGCATGGTGGCTCCGTTCCGGCAAGCCGTTGCCGATGCGAAGCTCGACGTTTCGAAGATCGACGAGATCGTGATGGTCGGCGGCGCGACGCGCATGCCGGTCGTCCAGGAGCTCGTCAAGAAGCTGACCGTTAAGGATCAGCTCAACCAGTCGGTCAACCCGGACGAAGTCGTGGCCATCGGGGCTGCAATTCAGGCCGGCGTCCTGTCCGGTGAAGTGCGCGACGTCGTGTTGCTCGACGTCACTCCCCTTTCCCTCGGGCTCGAGACGCTGGGCGGAGTGTCCACCCGTCTGATCGAGCGCAACACGACGATTCCCACCAAGAAGTCGCAGATCTTCACGACCGCTGAGGACGGGCAAACGTCAGTTGACATCCACATCCTCCAGGGTGAACGTGAGATGGCCGCCGACAACAAGACGCTCGGGCGCTTCCGGCTAGAGGGCATCCCAGCCGCTCCGCGCGGCGTGCCGCAAGTCGAGGTGACGTTCAACATCGACGCCAACGGGATCGTCAACGTGGCGGCCAAAGATCTCGGCACGGGCAAGGAACAGGCGATCAACATCACCGCTTCGACCAACCTCTCGAAGGACGAGGTCGAGCGCATGGTTCACGAGGCTGAGGCCAAGGCGGCCGAGGATCGCCGCAGGCGCGATGAAGCGGAAATCCGCAACACCGCATCGAGCTTGATCTACTCGACCGAAAAGTCGCTCAAGGAAGTCGGCGATAAGCTCGACGCCGCGTCCAAGAGCGATGTCGAAGGTGCGCTTGACGAACTCAAACGCGTCAGCGAAAACGGTACGGCCGACGAAGTGAAAGCCGCTACCGAAAAGCTGCAGCAGGCTTCGTACAAGATGGCCGAAGCGCTCTACCAGAAAACCGCCCCGGGCGGAAACGGGCAGAGCGCCGGTCAAACCGACGGCGCCTCGGCCGGTCCAGGGCCGGCAGGGCCCGGTCCGAGCGAAGACGTCATCGACGCCGAGTTCAAGGAAGCCAAGTAGAGAGCGGTCGCCTTCGAAGCGCCTACCGTTCGCGCAAGCGACCGGCGGGCGCTCGTTCGCGCATTGAGGATCATATGGAAACACAAGCACAATCAGCCGACCCAGCCGCAATCGACGGCGATCAGATGCAACCGTCCGGCGAAGGCGCGATCCCGGCGCCGGACGATCTTGCGGCGCAATTGAGCGAGGCCCAGGCGCGCGCCGAACGGTATCGCAACGACTACATCTACGCTCAAGCCGAAATCGAAAATATCAAGAAGCGCGCGTGGCGCCAGAGCGACGAGCGTTTGACCGCCGGCAGGAAGTCCATCCTCGCGCGTTTCTTAGGGGTGCTCGACAATCTGCAACGGGCGCTTGCCTACGACGACTCGGAAGCGCTGCGCAACGGTCTGCAGGCGACCCTTAAGGGTTTCGAAGGGCTGCTCGCAAGCGAGCAGGTCACGCCGCTCGAAGTCGTGGGCAAGCCGTTCGATCCGCGCTTCGCTGAGGCGATCGCAGCCCGCGATACCGGCCCGTCCGACGACGGCGTCGTGCTCGAAGAAGCGCAACGTGGTTACGTCCTTGGCGACGAGGTTCTCAGACCCGCGCTCGTCGTCGTCGGAAAAAGCTCCGACGCCGTCCACGAAAACGGCGAGTGAACTACAAGGACTACTACCAAGTCTTAGGCGTTCCCAAAGACGCGCCCGAGAAAGACATCAAATCCGCCTATCGCAAGCTCGCGCGCAAGTGGCATCCCGACGCAAACCCTAAGGATCCGAAGGCGGCCGAAGAGAAGTTCAAGGAGATCGCCGAGGCCTACGAGGTCCTCGGCGACTCCGAGAAGCGCAAGAAGTACGACGTCCTGGGTTCCGATTGGCAGCGCGCCTCGCAGCAGGCCGAAGCGCAGCGGCGCTATCGCACCGAGCAGGAGCGCGAAGACATTTTCGGCGACGCCGGCGGCGCAGGCGCCAGCGGATTTTCCGATTTCTTCGATGCCTTTTTCTCGAGCGTCGGCCGGCAGCAAGGCCGCGCGCAGCGTTTTGCTCAGCGCGGCGGCGACCTCGAGGCGCCGATCGATCTGACGCTTGGCGAGGCCTTCGCCGGCGGGAAGAAAACGATCTCGCTGCAGGTTGAGGACACCTGTCCGCGCTGCGGCGGGACCGGCGTCGTCAACAACGCGGTTTGTCCGGTCTGCCACGGCACCGGGCGCACGATCGCATCGAAGCGCTTCGACGTCACGATTCCTAAGGGCGTGCGCGAGGGACAGCGCATTCGCCTGAGCGGCCAGGGCTCGAGCGGAATCGGCGGCGCTCCAAACGGCGACCTTCATCTCGTCGTCCACTTTCTTCCCGACAGCCGATACGAGCGCAAGGGCGACGATCTCTACATGGACTTGCCGGTCAGCGTGTACGACCTCGTCCTAGGGGGTGACGTGCGGGTGCCGACGATGACCGGCGACGTAACGATGACGATCCCGCCCGAAACGCAAAACAACAGGCGCTTGAGGCTGGCGGGCAAAGGGATGCCCAAGCCGCGCTCCCCGAGCACCGGCGACCTCTACGTTCGGCTCGTCGCCATCCTTCCGATCAATCTGAGCGACGAAGAGCGCGCGCTGTTCGAGAAACTCGAAGCCCTGCGCGCCGGCACGGCGTAGATCCCCGCGACGAACCGGCCTGACGCAAGCATCAGTGAGTGAAAAACGTCTTGTCGTGGAGCAGGCGAGCCGCATCGTCGACGATGTTGCTCGACAGCAGGAGGGTGCGCGCTAGCCGGCCGTGCGCGTCGATGACGTACACGAAGGTCGAGTGAATCTCGGGAATCCCGTGCTCGTCCTTGTCGGCGGTGACGTTGAAGGCGCGCATCAAGCGCCGCACGTTGCCGGGGGCGCCGCTTGCCAAACGCCATTCGCGCGCGTCTGCCGCAAAGCGATGCGCCACGCCGGCCATCACGAACGGCGTATCGTATTCGGGGTCGAGCGTGATCGTGAGAAGCTGCGCCGAAATTCGCTCGCGGCGCAGCCGCTGCGCGAGGCTGTCGAAAGCCGCATCGGCGATCGGGCAGGCATCCGTGCAGCGCGTCGAGACGAACGTTAGAACGACCGGCCGCCCTTGAAGGTCGGCCAGGTCGAACGCCGTTCCGTTTTGATCGGCGAGGACGATCTGGCGCGGGTCGCTCGCGCGTGCCGTAGAGGTAACTCCAAGGCACACGAGCGCAAGTGCGAGCGTCCCGAGTCCGCGCCGGATGCTATGCTTCACGACGAGACCAGAACGTCGCCCATCGAACCGTTGCTGGCCGTCGGTACGGTCGTGTAATGATAACCGCAGCCGAACCAGTACGCTCCCGCAGGACCCACTGTGAAGACCTGCGACATGCCGCCGGGCTTGAGCGTACCCGTCGACCACTGGTTTCCTTCGATGGTGCTGCCGGATTGAGTGAACTGGTTATCGTTACCCGAGGCACCAAAACTTTCGGGGAAGCCGCTCGAGCCGAAGCCGCCGGCCGTGTGCGAATCAGACGGTTTGCTGTTGTTTTCAAAGACGACTAGCGATCCCGCACTGACGTGGATGACCTCGGCGTGGGCGTCGTCGGGCGTCATTGCGTAAAAGTACACCGGACCATAGGTCTTGTCGGTCGTTTCCTTGTGCTGGAAACCGATGTAGACGACTTGCGGAGCCGCCGTCGGCGACGGCGACGCGGAGGGAGTCACGGTCGGCGACGGCTTCGGCGTCGGCGTCGTAACGGGAGTCGGAGTCGGCGTTGGCGTCACCGTCGGCACCGGCGTCGGCGTATGGACCGGCGTCGCCGTCGGCACGGGCGTCGGCGTGCGTACCGGCGTCGGGGTCGGAAATGGGCTCGGGGTCGAAATGGGCGTAGCGCTCGGCGCGCTCGAGGGTCGAATCGCCGCCACCGGCGTCGAACTATTGCTGCTGCAGGCGCCCAGCGCAGCCGCCGTCACGAGCGAAAGCGCGAACAGATCCGAACGTCGCATCGATCCTCCTAGCGTTCCGGCGCGAAAGGTGCGCCTAAGTAAAATGCGTTCGCGCCGTATCGTAGAGCGCAGTTCTTAAGCAAGTCTGAAGACGGTAGCCGCCAAAGCCGCCTTCAAATTGAGACCAAAACGTCGCCCATCGACGCGTTGCTCGCCGTCGGTACCGTCGTGTAATGGTAGCCGCAGCCGAACCAATACGCGCCCGGCGGACCCACGGTGAACACTTGCGACATCTGGCCGCCGTTGAGAGAACCGGTCGACCACTGGTTACCCTCGATCGTGCTGCCGTTCGAGTTGAACTGGTTCGCATTTCCCGAAGCGCCGAAGCTCGACGGGAAGCCGCTCGACCCGAATCCGCCGGCGGTATGAGGCCCGGGGAAGTAACCTGTGCTGTCGTCGTTCAGAAACACGACCAGCGATCCGTGGGTGACGGTGACGACCTGCGCGTGGGGGGCGCTCGCCGTGGTCGCATAGTACCAAACGGGTCCGTACGTAGCATCGGTCGTTTCCAGGTGCTGGAAACCGATGTGAATGACTTGCGCTGCCGCGGTGGGCGAGGGCGACGGGCCGGGCGACCCCTTGGGCGACGGTGTCATCACCGGCGTCACGGTCGGAATCGGAGTCGGAGTCGAAAGTGGAGTAGGCGTCGGGGCGCCGGCCGATCCCACCAACACGACGGCCCGCATCGGATGCCCGTAATGGTAGAAGCACCCGAAGATGTAAGTGCCGGCTTTGTCGGCCAAGAGTGCCTGCGAAGTCGATCCGGGCGTGAGATTGCCGGAACTGAACCCGCCTGAAAGTGTGCTGCCACTCTGAGTAAGGGCCCCGCCGCTAAAGGGGTAGGCGCTTGGGAACGTCGTTCCCGAGATCGAGGTGGCCGTGTGGTTGAAGCCGTCGCTGTTGGTGAAACGAACGAGCGTCCCGACCGCCACGCTATTGACCAGTGGTTTGTAGCCGCCGCCCGCTCCGGCGGGGGTCGGCCCGTCGGGATCGAGTGTGAGATCGACGTCGATCGTGATGCTGGCTCCCGCCGGAGCGCCGCCGCCGCTTGCGACGCCAAACGCCCCGGGCGTGCACGCCGCCAAGCCGGCCGCTAGGACTGTGAGTGCCAGCCACCTCGCCATGGATCAAGCGTAGGCGTGGCGCCTTAGGAAAGTATGAAGAACGCCGTTCGAGCTTGCGACTCAGTCCTTGATCGCGTCTCGCAGCGATGCGGCGAGTTCTCGCAGCGCGACGTCCTGCGCGACGCGTGCGGCAGCGTCGAATGCCGTTTTCGCTTCGGCTCGCCGGTTTTGACGCAAGAGGACGGCCCCGAGCGCAAGGCGTGCGCGCGCGTAGCTCGGGGCGAGCCCGATCGCCGTGCGCAACTCGCGCTCGGCTTCGGCGAGCTGACCGGATTTGATTTCGGCGATAGCCAGATCGTAATGGCCGAGCGCATATCCCGGATTGGAGCCGAGAAGCCGCTCGAAATCGGACAGCGCCGTTGCCGCGTCGCCGGTGCGTAGGGCGACGATTCCGCGCTGGTACAAACCGCGCGCCGAATCGGGAGCGAGCGCCACGAATGCGTCGGCACTCTTGCGCGCGGCAGCCAAATCCCCGCGCAGCAGCTGGACGGTGACGAGGTTCGTGCGGGCGGCTAAGAAGCCCGGGTCGAGATCGATCGCTTTGCCGAACGAGATCACGGCAGCATCGAACTGCTGCAGCTGCGCCTGTGCGATGCCAAGGTCGTAGTATGCGGTCGATCCTTGCGGCTCGCCCGGATGCAAGGCGATGACACGCTCGAGTTCGGCCCCCGCCGGGCCCCAGTCCGAGCGGCTTTCCTCCGCAAACGCCAGCTTGATGCGCTCGCTCGCTTCTCGCGCGCTCGCGTAGGAGCGAAGTTTTCCGGGATCCGTCGTTCGCGGCACTGGTGTAACGCCTGGATAGGGCTGCGCGCCCGCATATGCCGGCAAGGTCGAAACGGCGGCCAGCGCGATGAGTCCCAGCGTTCGGTGCACGCGCTAGTAGCTCGGCAATTCCGCCTTCATGGCGGCCTTCGACTGCGCGGCCTGTTCCGGAAGGCATTGCCAACCGTTCCGCCCGAGTTCATTGATCGGGCCGAGCAGGGCCGGTTCGGTCGAAGGTACCAGTTGTGCGTTTGCCAGATCGTCCAGCGTCGTCACCGCGGCATGCGCGAGCCCGGCGCCGGCTCCGAGCAGGAGGGCGACGATCGCAGTCGAGGCAAGGCGCACGAGGTTCCGCGTCATTCTCACTCTCTTCTACCTGACAACCGTGAATAGTTGCTGAAAATTTTGCTATTGGCCGCCGCGTTTGCGCTCGGCGCCCCGCTGCCCGGGGCGGCCGCCGACTTGGCGCCCCTTGTGGTCGGAAGCGTGCGCGACCAGCAGGGCGCGGCAGTCGATGGGGCGCTCATCCGGGCTTTCGACGCGCAGGGCTCGCCTGTCGGCAGCGGCCGCAGCGACCGAGCCGGGACCTTCGCCGTGCCGCTTTCCGGCCAGGCGAGCCGCGTTGACGTCTCATGCCGCCACTGCCGGCTCGTCTCGGTTTCCGCGCAGGGCGATGAGCCGCTCGCAGTCATCGTGGAACGCTTCACCGCGCTCGAAAGTGACGTCCCGGAGGCGCGCGACCTATCGGCCCTGCCCTACCAACGAATCGGCGACGATCTGGGCTTGATGCCGTTTGTCATTCCCAGCGCAGACGGTGACGAGGTTTCGGAGCTTGGCCTGAATCACGGACAGGGCCTCGTCCTCGACGACGGGGCTCCCGCTTACGACCTGTCCACCGGAAAGTCGGGACTGGCCGATTTCCCGGGGCGCTACGTTCGCCAGATAAGCGTGATCGATCCGAGCCATGCCTTCGAATATGGTTCGTATGCCGGCGGCGGAACGTTCGCGCTCGACCAGCTCGATCCGCAAGAATCGTTCGTGAGCGGCGACGCAGGCCAAGCTCCCTCGTTCGCAGTCGAACCGTCGCTGGGAGTCCTGTTCCCGGCGGTGGGCGTCTCCAACGACGGGACGTTGCAGCGCCGGGCGGATTTCGACGTCGACGAGCCTTTTGCGGGCGGAGTGTTGCGGACCGGTCTTACGGAAGCCGACGAATTCGATCAGCCCGGCGAGTACGGGACGCGCGCCTTCGATCTCGCGCGCATCGACTACGCAACCGCATCGCGCCGTTATCGCACCTTCGTCGATCTCGATGCGTCCGGCTCGCAGGTAACGCAGGGGGCCGCGGCTCCGACCGATTACCGGGCAAGCTACCTCTACGGCGCGTTTCGTCTCGAACACCCGGGGCCGGTCAGTTGGACAGCCGGCGCGACGCTCTCGAGCCAAAGCGGACTGTGGACGCAGTCGGGGAGCTACCCGTTTGCGGTCAGCGGCAATGTGACGAGCCAGACCGCCTTCGTCGAAGCCCAGTCGGACGGCAGCGTGGGAGGTTTTTTTGCGGGCCTCGGGCTGGCCCGCGAACGCGACGCGCAGACGACCGACGCCGGCGCTCCATTCGCCGGAGACCAGTCCGCGCTGCTGCCCTCGCTGCAGGGTCATCTTTCCTTGGGCGGCCCGTTCAGCCTACGCGCGGGCGTCTCGACCTCGCTCAACGTTCCCACCTTGCTCTATAGCTATGCCGACGTGCCGCCGCAGGGATCGCTCGTGATCGAACGCGGCAAGCTGCAGGAAGCCGGGCTCGACTACGATGCGGGCGGACGATTGCGCGTCGAGACCGTGGCCTTCCGGGAAGACCTCCGCAACATCGACGATCAACGCCTGGTCGGCATCGGTGCGTCGATCGTCTGGCAGGTCGCGCCGGACCTCAGCCTGCGTGCATGGAGTTTGCGCGATTCGCCGCTGGGGTTCGAAAACAACGAGGCTCCGATCGTTTCCCCGACGCTCTCCCGAGCGGTTCTGTGGGCCACCTACGAGAGCCCAAGCGGTATCCGCTTCGACGCGATCGCGCACCGCGACGTGAACTCGCAACAAGTCACCGAGCTCGACGGCGATGCGCTCCTTCCGATTTGGCCCCGAGTTTCGCTCGATCTCGGCACGTTTCGGCGCAGCGACGGCCGGCGCTATTCCGTCGGCCTGCGTTTCCGATAGCCGGCGACCTTCAGACTTACTTAAGAACTAGCCTCTACGATACGGCGCGAACGAGGTTCACTCGGGCGCGCATTCGCCCGGACGCTAGGAGTATCCATGCGAGGACGTTCGGATCTATTCATGGTTTCGCTCGCGACGGCGAATGCGCTCGGCGCGCGCCTGCGCAACAACGCGACGGTCTGAGCGTTGCTCGGCAGACGAGGCCCGGCGCGCCCGGCGCTCACGTTCGTTGCGGCCATGTTTGCGTTGGGCATCGCGCTCGCCGTCCCGGCGTCGGCGATGCCGGTATTCGCGCAACGCTATCACTTTCGATGCGGGGTGTGCCACACGGCGATGCCCGAACTCAACGCCTTCGGCAACTATTTCCGCGATCACGGTTACCGGTTACCGCCGCCGGCCAAACGTCACCCGACGACCGTCGTGGCCGTTCGCTACAACGTCGAATGGGAGCAAGATCCGGCGCCGGGCTCGCGCCGCTTCTCGCCTTCAGCATCGATTCTCGGCGATCAAGACGTCGGCCCGATCAACGCCTATATCCACTACGGACTCGGCAACGGGGGCGCGCCGGCTTCGACCTACCTCGGCTTTCTTTCGTACTACAACCAACCCACCGCATCGCTCTACCGCCTGGGCCTTTACGAGCTGCCCCTGCCGCAGTCGCCAGGTCAACGGCTCGATAGCATCTCGACGTACGGATACTATGGGACGAGCGTTGGGCTGAACGATTTGGATCTCAACGCGCCGCGGCTTGGCCTCGAGAGCGAGCGCACGATCGGCGACGCCAAGCTCGCGCTCAGCGTTGCGTTCGGCGAGTTCAAGGGTGCCGCATACGGTGGAGCTCCGGTCTTTACCGGCGCCGAGACCGTCGCCGCACGCCCCGAAGTCGAGCTGTACGCGCACTCGCCGCTCTTCGGCAACCTCTTCGACATCAATGCGCTCGCGCTCGACGGGATCCGCAGCATTCACGAGCCCGGGCGCGCCGACTTCCTCGACCCCTACGAGCGCGTCGGGTTCGGCATTCACACGAGCTTCTTTCAGAAACGGCTCGATCTCGAGGCGGAGCAGTTCCTGGGGCGCGACAATGACGCCGACGGCGCAGGCGACGCGATTAACTCGAGCGGCGGCTGGACGCGCCTCAAGTACTTCGTCACGCCGCACTTCTACGCAGCGGCTCGGCTCGATACGGCGGCGAATCCGTTCCCCACGCGCACCCTCGTCCTGTATACCGGAGCCATGATCTTCAATCACGCGCGCATCGTCTTCGAGCATCGCAACAACCTGCATAGCGGCCCGGGATCGCTCGGCGGATACCTCATCATCGCCGGCCCTTGGACCCCTGGGCTATGATATAGCCGTGCGCGTTCTGCTGGTGGAAGACAACCTCGAAATCGCGGAGTCCGTCCGAGCGATGCTCTCGCGGCGCAAGTTTGCCGTCGACGTTGCGCCCGACGGCGATCTGGGACTCGAATATCTGCTGCGCGGCACCTACGACGTCGCGATCGTCGACGTCATGCTGCCAAAGCGCGACGGGTTCTCGATTTGCCGGACGGCCCGCGCCGAGGGCATAACGACGCCGCTCCTGGTGCTGACGGCGCGCGACGCCGTCGAGGACCGCATTCGCGGGCTTGACGCCGGCGCCGACGACTACCTGATCAAGCCGTTCGTCGACGACGAGCTGGCGGCGCGCTTGCGAGCCTTGCTGCGCCGCGCCGAGCGCCCGCCCCAGACGGGTGCGCTCGCAATCGGTACGCTGACCGTCGACTTGTCCTCGCGGGTTGCATCGGTAGCCGGAAAGGCGCTCGAGCTTGGGTCGACGGAGTTCCGCCTGCTTGAATTTCTCGCCCGGAACCGCGGGATGACGCTCACGCGAGCGCAAATCCTCGAGAAGATTTGGGAGTACGATTTCCAGGGCTCAAGCAATATCGTCGACGTGTACGTAAGCCAATTGCGCCGCAAGCTTCGGACGCGAGGCTCGACCGCGACGATCGTGACGGTATGGGGCGTCGGTTACAAACTCGTCGAGGGCCTTCCGAAGGCCGGGTAGTCGCGCGGCTAACCGCGTCCTACCTTGCCGTATTCGCGGTCGTCATAGCGGCGCTCAGCGTCTTGGCCTTCGTGTTGGTCGACCGCAACTATCGGGACGTGCTCGACCCGGTGCTCGCGACGCCCGAAGGTCGCAGCGTCTTCGCTCGTTTCGAAGGCCAAGCCATCGCGGCGATCCTTGCGCTTGATGGCGTCTTATTGATCGTCGTCGGTCTTTCGTCGTATGCGCTCGCGCGCGCGGCGGTGCGTCCGCTGCTGGACGCGCGCCGGCGGGAGGAACGCTTCGCCGCCGATGCCGCGCACGAGCTGCGCACGCCGCTGAGCGTCATTGCAAGCGTGGCGCAAGCCGCGCGCGACGGCGACCGGCACGATGCGTCGCTGGCGACCATCGCGCGCCAGGCGCTCGAGGCCGGCCAGCTTGTCGGAGATCTGCTCACGCTCGCGCGCAACGTCGATGCTCGGTCGCTGGCGCGCGAGCCCGTCGACCTCGGGGCGCTCGCGAACAAGGCTTTCGGCGAGGTCCGGGCGACCCGAGCCGGGATCACCTTCGATGGCGACTTTGGGAGCGCGATCGTCGACGGCGACGAACGGCGTCTGCGCGAGCTCTCCGTGAACTTGCTCGACAACGCCATTCGCCACGCCCATCAGGCCGTGCGCATCAGCTCGCGCCGAGCCGGCCGGCTCTGCGAAATCGTCGTCGAAGACGATGGCGACGGCATCCCCGCAAGCGAGCGCGAACGCGTCTTCCAGCGCTTTTATCGCCGGGCGCACGACGGCTCGGGCACCGGACTCGGCCTCGCGATCGCCAAGCAGCTCGTCGAGCTGATGGGCGGCGAGATCGCAGCAAAGAGCGAACTCGGCGCAGGCAGCAGATTCTGGTTCGAGGTGCCACTCCCCGCCGCCACGCCAAGCATCCGTCAACCTTCGCGGGAGCAAAACGTTCGTCTCGGGCAGCAAAAGACCGAGCGATCCGGCGCCCTGGTGCTCGTGGTCGAGGACAGTCCTGTCAATCGCGTCGTCGCCGTCAGCGTCCTCGAACGCTGCGGCTACCACGTTCACGTCGTCAACGACGGCCGCGAGGCGCTCCAAGCGCTTTCGTCGCAGCGCTACGACGCGGTCCTGATGGACTGCCAGATGCCGGGGATGGACGGCTACGCGACGATG
>PMHO01000052.1:512-75745 GCA_003156715.1 Candidatus Tityobacter terrigena | reverse complement strand
GTCTCATGCTGGCCGCATCTACTACGACCGCAAGAGGGCGGAAGGGAAGACCCATCGTCAGGCGCTCCGCTCACTCAAGCGGCAACTCGCCACGGTCGTGTTCTATCGCCTGGCGACCACCCTGCGCACGCGCTCCATCGAAAAATTTGCGGCCTAGCTTGACTAAGCCGTTCCCACCCTCTCCGTCGAAAGCAGACCCCCCGAGCCGTCATCAGCCGGCGGCTCGGAGGGCAGAGAGTGATTCCCGTGGCCATCTTCGAGACCATCCGTCACTGGCGATCCGGCGGGCTCTCCCGCCGAGAGATCGCCCGACGCCTGCACGTCGATATCAAGACCGTGCGGCGTAACTTGCGCAAAATCGAGAACGGAGCAACGGCTCCGATTCGGATCTCTCCGGGTTCCAAGCTCGATCCCTACCGGGACCGAATCAAGGAACGAATTGAGCAGGGCCGTACGGCCTGGTCGATCTACGTCGAGTTGCGATCGGATCCGGAGTTCACCGGTTCGTACGAACTCGTCAAGAAGCACGTCGCGGTGGTGCGGTACCGTGAACCGCAAGTTTTTGAGCGGCTTGAGCATCCGCCGGGATCTGAGGCGCAGTCAGATTTCGGCGAGCTGACGCGCGTGCGCCATCAAGGCGAATTGGTCCGGACGTGAGTGTACCTGACCATCTGGCCGCATTCGAACTGGCGCTACGCTGAAGTCGTGCTCGAGCAGCAAGTCCCAACGTTCCTGAGCTGCGTGCAGAACGGGTTCATCGCCGCCGAAGCGGTACCCGAGCGGCTCTCGATCGACAACCTGCGCTCAGGGGTTTTCTGGGCGCGCTTCCAGGAGCGTGCGTATCAGCGCGAGTTTGCCTCGCTCTGCGCGCACTACGATACGATGCCCAACGCCGTACACGTGCGCCGGCCCACCGATAAGGGAGCGATCGAGAGCGGCATCGGGGCGCTCAAGAGGGCGCTGCGTGGCCGCACCTTCGAAACGCTCTCGGAGCTGCGTGCCGCGGTGGCCGCCTGAATGCGCGAAATGAATGGCCGCCCCAACTCAAGGACCGGAAAACGGCCCGATGATCTAATCGCCCTCGAGCGCCGCGGGCCGCTACCGGAGCGGTATCCGATTGCGTTCTGGAGCGAGCATCGGGTGCGCACCGATTGCCATGTGCAGGTTCGCTCGAACTTCTACTCGGTGCCCTACCACCTCGTCGGCAAGAGGGTCGTTGTTCGACTGGACGCGACGTCGGTGACGGCCTTCAACGACTTGTTCGTCGTGGCCCGGCACGAACGCTGCTTGAGCCGCGGCCGGACGGTGACGGATCGCGAGCACTACCCGGCGCACAAGCGCAAGAGCACCCAGGAAATCCACTTCGAGCGTATCGCCCGCATCCGCTCGGTGGGCCCCGGTGCTGCCGCCTTCTACAGCGGTTTGCTCCGCTCGCGAGATCACGTGCATAGCGATGCTCATCGGGCTCTGGTGCGACTCATCGAGCACACCGACGTGAATGATCTCGATCGCGCGTGCGCCCGGGCCGCCCATTTCGGTAACTACACCCTTGACGCACTTCGGTCGATCCTCGAACGTCGGCTCTTCGAACTGCCCCTCGACGACCTCTCGATAACGCCGGCGCCGGCGGCGCCGCAGATTGCGATCGTGCGACCGCTCTCGGCGTACGCCGAACTCTTGAGCGGTGCGTCATGCTGAGCGCGAAACTCAGGAAGCTCCGGCTGGGTCACTCCGCTTCGGTCCTCGAAGCGCACCACCAGGGCGCCATGAATGAAAAGCTCGGGTATCTGGAGTTCCTCGAACGTCTCGTCGACGATGAGCTCACCACGCGCGAGAACAAGGGCCTCGACAAGCGCCTACGCGCCGCGCGCTTTCCCGTGGTCAAGACGCTTGAGGAGTTCGATTTCGGCTTCCAGCCGTCACTCGATGCGATGCGCGTCAAGGCGCTGGCAAGTTGTGAGTTCGTCGACAAGCACGAAACGATTTTGTTCGTCGGGCCGGCCGACGTCGGGAAGTCGCATCTATCGACGGCTCTGGGCGTCAAGGCGCGCATGCGTGGCTACAGCGTTCTCTTCGCCACGATTCAACGCCTCGCCTCACAGCTCAGCGCCGCCATGGCCGACTTGTCAATCGAGATACTCATCGATCAATACGTCTCAACCGATCTGATCATTTTCGACGAGCTAGGATTTACGCCGCTCAATAAGGTCGTCGCCGACCACATCTTCCGCATCGTCTCCGAACGCTACGAACGCGGCGCGATCATCATTACTAGCAACAAGCCGTTCGAGCTCTGGGGCGAAATGTTCGAGCCGATCTTGGCGACCGCCGTACTCGATCGCCTCGTTCACCACGCCCACATCATCCCGATCGCCGGTGAAAGCTACCGCACCCGCGATCGGCGGCCACCGACCGTCGCACCTCCGACCCCGGAAAAATCCCCGCCCCGCCAGAAAACCGGAGCGAAATCAGGCCCTACAACGCGACTTCACGCCGGCGGATGACCTCCAGGTCATCCGCCAACCCATCCAAAACTTACGCACTCGGGTGGGGGCGTTTCAGTTACCGAACCCGGTCCCGTTCCGATTACCGCGCGCACCTGACCCCATGTCAGATCGTTCCTTTCACGGGGATTCCAGCGCGCGGGTGTTCGGCGTCGCGGTCCAGGAACTCCCGCACGGCGGCCTTGGGAATTAGGAACTTCTGCCCGTGGCGCACGTTTCGGATTCTTCCGGACTGTAACGCCGCGTACGTCGCGTTGCGGCCAAGGCGTAGAAACGCCTGAACTTCCTTGGGCGTCAGGACATCGGGCAGCCGGTCGTAGCAAATGACTTTGGCCTTGCGGACGACCCGATCATGTTCTGGGTTCCTGACGTCGGCTACAAAACGATCGAGGCCGGGGAGAGTCTGTTGCAGCTCGCGCCCAGTCATCGCGGCGCGTGCACCTCGCCGGCGGCCTTTCCCATCCATCGTGCAACCCCTTGATAAAAAAAGCTCCGGAGGAATTCCGGAGCGATTTATCCGCATTATAATGCGTGTGAAAGTCAAACGCTATTCGTCACGCCAATTATACCATGCGTCTCGCTAATGTGCACGGAGCCGGACTCGATTTGATTCTAGCGTCCGCGTCGAGGGCTCGCTTCGCTCGGCCCCTTCAGGGCAGACCCTGGACTCGGCCGCGTTCTGCAATGAATCCGGCTCCGTGCTTTCCCTTTGCTCCGCTCGATCCTGTTCCGTGCAGCGGCCGTTGCAGGGCGAGCTACGCCGTAGCGCTTCGTTAGTGACGCTTCTGATAATCGGGTGGTGCAGCTGGATGCGCGCGGCAGTACTGTTACGAAGCTCTCCCAGTATCAGGTCCGTAGCAGCCGGCGTGTATTTTGCGTGCTATTACGTTGCAGTTGCGTTGCCGCAAAACTACACGACCGCATCCGACGTTGAACGCGGCAGCATCCTCACGTCGCTCGCGTGACGGGCATCGAGGGTTTTTCATGACGCAAGCCGGTGGTTGTGCGTACAAACGCACAACCAGAAACGGCGTGCTCGCCGGCCCGGTCAGCCCGCGTGAGCTACGCAGGCCTCGGTGACGGAACCAGCGGTTCGGGTGTCTGGATCAGCGGCCCTTAGCGATGCCGTTGCTCCTTGGACAGGACCAGCGCTTCGGCTCCATGCAAATGCGCGCGCACACCGACGCGCTCAAGCAGATCAACGCCAAAGTATGCGCGTAGCGCCTCCTCGACGACCTGCGAGATACGCTTGCCGTCGCGCGGCCGCGACCCCGCGCACAGGAGGTCGTCGTCGAGAGAGACCTCCGCTTAATCAAACCCCATCTTAGCAGAGCGACGAGATAACCATGAACCACCGTAGCGTAGCCGATCGCCTTGGAGCCAGGTATCGTTTTTGGTTCAACATCAAGCGAGCCGAGACCCCTTCACCCCAGGCAAAGGGGGTAAAGGAGCATACTCGAAATGGACATCTCGACATCTTCGGGAGGAGGAGTGCGGTGCCACATATTTCAAAACGCGTGACGAGCGAGGCCGGGCAGGCGCTCGGTGACCTGCCGAGCTCGAGACGGGAGAAGTCTGAAGCCGGCGAGATCTTTCGAGAGCTTCCCAGAAGACAGAGACGTAAGAGCATCGGGCGTCGCGTAGCGCGTCGCCGGTGACCATGCTGGTAGCCGAGTTGGCTCGGCGCATTGGGCGGAGCGTCGATACAGTAAAACGCTGGGAAGACCAAGGGCTGTTGGCACCTCAGCGCGACGATCGCGACCGGCGAACGTACACGGAGCAGGATGTCGCCCTTTGCATTGAGCTGGCCCGGCTTGGTATTTCTGCGCGGAGGCAATCCCAAAAGCTGTCTGTACTTGCAGCGGCGGCGCCGCGACAGATGCAGTTGCTTGGTCTGGAAGAGCTTGTTTCGTGAGTCGCTTGTGGGAATAGCCTGATGGAGCATCAAGCCACCCTGCATTGCCGGATGAAATCAAGAGGCTTTACGAGATCACAACGGGGCGAAGCACCATCGTCATGCCGCCAGGTCATTGAAAGGAATTTACGCGCGTTCATTCTTGGAACGCTATCTGCTTATAGGACGGGCGCCACTATTGAAGCGTTTCGCTCGGTTATCGTGAGCGTCATCGATTGGTTTCAGCGAGTACGCGTCGAAGAGCATTTGACGAAGAGTGAGCCGATAGACGTGTTCACAACGCCGAACGCGCTGCGAAGCGATTACAGTGAAAACAAGGGCAGCAGTCTACATGCGAGTCTCACATCGATGACGGCCGACGGCATCCTCGGCACCTCGTCGGCAAGAATAGAGGTCAGCTCGCAAAGAATTTGGAGGTTCCAATTGTGATTGAACGTGCCTCAAAAACTGAAACGTCGAACACATTAGCGGCCGCGTCCGTGGCCACTTGGTGTAACAAGTTAATTCCGTCAGAGGGTGACCTGCTTTCTAATCACGAACGTACATTCCACGCGCCAGCTACGGTGGAAGCAATCAAACTCGTCCCCGCCGGCTGTAAACTTTCGCAAGTTATGCCCGGTTATGGTTCCAACTACAGACGGTTGGTTGCGGAGAAGCCGTCTTGGACGGTAACTGCGACCTGCTATACCGACCTGATCCATCCAGTGGAAGATCGCATCTTAACGGCACGTGAGATGGCCAGGCTGCAAACGTTCCCAGATGGTTGGCGCTTTTTCGGCCCAAGGCGGGGGGGCGTTGGCAAGCGGTTAGTAGCTCATATATTTGCCCAGATCGGAAACGCTGTTCCGCCGATGCTAGCATTTCGTTTGGCGGACCATATTAAAGCACAAGTGTTCTCAACCGATGCGCCCTTGTCGACCGTTAGTCTATTTACGGGAGCCGGAGGCATGGACTTGGGGTTCGAGGCCGCTGGATTTGACGTTCGAGTTTGCATAGAAAAAGACAACTTTGCCGCGGGCACGCTCCGAGTAAATCAACAGGAAGGCAAGCACGGTCAGCGACACGACTACCTTCGCAATGCCGCGATTCTCAGTGAAGACATCTTTGAGATCCGCGCGAAGGATATACTTCGGGCAGCGCGCTTGTCTGGTCGCCGTATAGATGTTGTCATCGGCGGACCTCCATGCCAGCCGTTTAGTCACGCTGGTACACGTGAGGGTCGCTCTGACCACCGAGGATTGTTGCTTGACGAATTCCTTCGTATAGTTTGCGACTTGAAACCGAATTGCGTTGTATTTGAAAATGTTCCAGGCTTGCGATCCGCAGATGATGGCGCGGCACTGAAATATCTGTCGCATGGGCTGTCCGATCTTGGACTAGCCGTGGAAATGTTCTTCCTAAACGCCGCAGACTACGGTGTTCCTCAAATTCGGAAACGCCTCTTTGTAGTCGCGCATAAAAGCAGCAGAAATATTGGGCCGCCGCGGGCCACTCACATGGCTATTTCATCAACCTCAGTCCCTGGGCTTTTTAAGCCGTATAGGACCGTGGCAGATGCATTTGCCGAATTACCGCCCGCAACAGAGCCGGGCCGCGTTGCAGAGGCAATTTCAAAGACGATCGAGGAGCGTAAGAGAAAACAGGATTTTTCGAAGTTCTTGAAGCGTAGTACGACTTTGCATGCCGAAGCAGAAGAAGCCTTACAGCCATATAGGCGGCATTTATCGCGCTCTTCTAAGATGCCGGCAACTGACTACGCAGCAATTCTTCTTTTTATGCTTACGAATTGGCGGCAGGACATTTCGTCGAGGGAAGCTCTCCAAAGATTTTCCCAAGAGTTCGATTTGGATCTCCCGGAAAAGGCTTTTGAAGCGATTCATTTTATAGGGACCCGAGAGCTGGCGCAGAGTGGGTACATTGATCCGGCCGCAACCGCTTCGAGCCGCCTACGGCTGCTCAAGCCCTTCAAGGCAAGTTAACGGGCCGACAGGAAAAGAAGCCATAGCAGAAAACACGGCCGCATGACCGGCGAGCAAAGGGCAAGACTTGACGCGATCAAAGACGTCCTCACTGATGTAGGATTCGAATCTAGGTTCATAACCGATCAGACGGCCATCTGCCTGATGGCGCTTGCCGACGAGGGCGCCGGTCGGGGGGACCTCCTGCCAGGCAAGACCACGCTCCGTGACGGTGCGCGCATCCGAAACATCTTAGATTTTGCACGGGAAGATCTGGATAAGCCAGTCGCGGAAAACACCCGTGAGTCTTATCGAAAGCAATCGCTAAAGCCACTTCAAACCGCCGGGATCGTAGGTTGCTACAAGACAAGCGTAAACGATCCCAATACACACTACGTGATAAATGGTGAATTTGCGACAATCATCGACGAGACCGACTCGACTCGAAAAAGATCGCTTATCCAAGATTGGATGACCAATCACGCCGCGCGCTTGGCAAGCGTGCAAGCTCAAGTAAGTAGTGAAGGCGTTGACGTTGCGATCGCAGGCGAGGAATTGGTTCTAAGTCCCGGTGCCCACAACGAGCTTATTAAACTCATCGTTGAAACTTTCGCGCCGAAATGGATCGGCAACTTCGAGGTGCTCTACATTGGTGATGCTGCGAATAAGATGGCCTACCACAAGGAAGCTCGCCTTAGAGACCTCGGAGTGGAGCTGAATATCCACGACAAACTGCCGGACGTCATTTTTTATGATCTATCGGGAAATCGATTCATTGTCGCAGAGTCTGTTACGAGCGTGGGACCCGTGTCGGATGCTCGTCGCGTCGAAGTGATCGAAATCCTTGAAAGGGATAATAAATTAGCGAAACCGCCGCTCTTCCTCACAGCCTTCCCGGACAGAGTAATATTTAGGAGGTTTGTTCGTGACATCGCTTGGGACACCTATGTTTGGATGAGTGATGAGGATGGGATCGTTCACTTCGACAAAAACGGCAACGCGACGGCTGGCTCGTACTTAGCATAGCGGCGAGTAAGTTATCTCGCCTGAGTTCCATCACAAAGGACCTGCGAGAAAGTAGGAACCGATCGCAAGCACGGATGGGCAATCCGCCCTGACGCACGTAGGGCTGGCCAGAGAAATTGAAGATGAGTCATCAATCATCGCAGCTCAGGGCGGGGATGCTGACGCTTTTTACAACCTTTTTCGAACGCACCGCCAACTAGTGTTTTGGCTTGCGCGGAGATATTTCGCACCCGGGATGGACCGGGACGACCTTTTGCAGGAGGCGACGATTGGATTTTTTAAAGCCGTTCGCGATTTTAAAATAGGCCGTAGCCCCTTTGCATCGTTCGTTGCGCTCTGCGTCCGTCGACAGCTTGTGACATTAATTAAGTCCGCTACGCGGGTTAAGCACGAACCACTGAACCAGTCAATTTCCCTAGACGCTCCCGTCTTCGAATACGGCACGGAAACGTTGATCGACCGCGTTGCTGCTATCGACGTCGACCCGGTCGAGTTTGTCGAATCTGATGTCTTGCTTACACGCCTTAGATCGCGTTGCACCCCGTTGGAGCGTGCAACGTTAACTCTCTATGGGGAGGGATATTCATTTGAGGAAATGGCGGCAGAGCTAGGAGTCAATCCAAAATCTATTGATAATGCGGTTTGGAGAGTGAAGATAAAAGCAAGACGGATCCTCGGGCGCACGGGGTCGAGCCGGAGAGCCTGACTTGCGCCGACGCTCCTGCGCTGAGTGCGTTTTCCGCTACACTTGATCTGCAAGGGTCACGAGTCGACGCTGACATGTGCTTGCCATTTGGTAGTCGTGGATCATTTGGATGCGGCTGGTCGCAGACGCAAAAGTTGATCGCACAGCGATCAGGCGATTTGTACGCGCCTTGAAGGTCGGCCTCCCTGCAACCACCTCTTGCGCGCCTTCATCAGTTGAACAGCTTGCTGCACCTTTCTGGCGACCGTTCCCCAACCCCGAGTCGCACGTGCTCTTTGGTGTATGGACCCATATCTCGGCTCGGCGAAAGGTCGGCCAGAGCTCGACGATAGTCTGTGGTTCGGCGTTCAGATTCAGTAACCGATACGAGTTCCGTCTTGAACCCTTCGCGCACCGCTGAGAGGAATTGTTGCCTTAAGAGCTCCCGGCGCGCTTCGATGCGACTCTTAATCTGTTTTGTAAGAGCGAACGCGCGAATCATGCAACCGATCGAGGGTTGAGCGCTTGCGGTAGTGAATGCCGAAACCACCTCTTCAATCCGAGTTTGGACCTCTTTGTCGATACTTGGAGCAACTCGATAGACAAACGAGACCATCTGGTACGCTGACAGGTCAACTCCAGGCAGTAGTTCGTCGGAAGCGCCCTTGTAGCTGACTCTCTCTGCAACCCCATATCGGGCAAAATAGTGTTTGCAGAACCAGCCTGCTGGCCCGACTAACCCCTCACAAATCGGCTTTAGGTACTCTTCAAACTTCGGCAGCCAACGCGCCATTGTAACTACAGCACCTAAATCATGGGCAAGCGTATCCTCCACTATGGTGTTGTCTAGTAACGGAGTCGCTAAGTCCGTCAGCGTTGCGGCAAATCTATCCAGACGTTCGGCGCAGTCCGGCTCGATTAGACTAACCCAACGATCGTATTCGTTAGCAAGAAAAGGAAGTGCCTTGGCCAAGAGCGTTACATCGAGAAGGGCACCATGTGTGACTCTCTCGCTTCTATCGATGGCTGCATAGTCTAATATTGTGTCTAAGCTGTAGTTTCCTAATAGTGGCAGAATATCTTTGGCTAACGTTACGGAGTCGACAACTACTGTGTTCAGGGATTCGAGTGGACCTCCACCGGCGCGAGCAAAGGACGCATTTAGCATCGCGCTATCGAACGCGCTATTATGGATTACCAAGTCGCTTCCTGAAAGGAAGGACGCCAAAGAAGCGGCAATCTCGCTGAAGGTCGGAGCACCGGCAACGTCCGCATCGGCGATCCCATGAACTCTCGTAGTTTCATGCGGTATGTGCCGTTCGGGGTTTAGCATTCGGTGAAAGATCGTGTCGCTGGCGCCGGTTCGAACGGAGACTTCCATGGCGGCGATCTCGATTATGCGATCATTGTCAGGCGAAAACCCGGTGGTTTCCGTATCTAGTACAATTACGCGACGTGGCACCTCTCCCCCGATCCCTCACTATTGGCGCTAGGCCTGCGGCTGCCCCTCGAGCGTTTTGTCAGCTCGGACGCCAACGCTGAATCATGCGCACTAATTGCGTGAGTGCGCTAGGCTTCGACGCGTATTTTTCAGACCTTCTGACACGGTCCGGTATGTCTCGAACAGGTTCTGATGGAGCGGTCGGAATGGGTAGGTGTTCTTCGGTCCTAGAGGTGACCGCATTAGCCAAAATCGCATGGAAAGGACCTGACCGGTAGCGCGGGACCTGCGAACCCGTCGCAGAGAGTTCGAGTTCCGTTGGTACAAACGAGCCCCGAACTCTGTGTCACATTTTGTCACAGACGGGTCGGAAACGGTCGGAATCGGGAGGCATGGTTCGGGAACGGTGCGGCGGAAAAACCTGACAAGGCAACACTTTTCGGTAACGGACGGCATCGGCTGGAATCCCCGAGCTTGGGTTCGACTCCCGGCCATCCCAAATTTAGAAGCCTTACACCGTCAGGTTTCCCGACCACTTGCTCGTCACGTCCGCTCCTTCATGTTGGTATCGTAGAATCCCCACTTCGGTAGCATTGACAACGCCGCCGCTCGGCGGAGCGACACTCGCGTGGCTATTGAATAAACACGAAGTCGCCGAACTCCTGGAGCCAAGAGCCGGCCGGTTTACGGAGGCGCTTTGAGGCGCTTTTGCCTCAGCATCGTCGTGCCTCGCAAGGAGTTCGACGAGGGTTGCGCATAGTGCATCGCGTCCAAGCCACCGGGGCGGCGGTACGCTCACCTCGTCGCATATCCGAGGTGTCGTGTTGTCGCTCGGACGGGGAGGCACGATGAGCAAGTGGCGCTTGGAGGTCTTCAGCGACGGCGTGTTCGCCATCGCGATTACGCTCTTGGTGCTCGAGATCAGGGTTCCCGAGCTGACCGCGCCGACGGCGGCGGCGCTGGCCATGAAGCTCGTCGCGCAGTGGCCGGCGTACCTGGCCTACGTCACGAGTTTTCTCTTGATCGGGATCATCTGGGTCAACCACCACGCGCTGTCGACGCGGACCATGAGGGTCGACCGCCCGATCGTGATCGTCAACCTTTTCGTTTTGATGGCGGTCTCGTTTCTTCCGTTTCCCACGGCGGTCATCGCGCGCTACCCGCAGCTTCCGCCATCAATTCTCCTCTACGGCGTGACGCTGACTATCCTCGTCGTCTTTGCAAACGTCCTCTGGCAGCTCGTGCTGCGCGGCGATCACCTCGACCGCAACGCAGCGACGCCGCGCGCCGTGCGGCAAACCTCGCTTCGCCTTGCTCTCGGAATCGTTGCTTACGCGATCGCCACCCCGGTGGGCTTTTTCGTGCCGAAACTCGGCATCGCACTTTTTCTGTTGATCGTTATCTTTTACTATGTGCCCGGCGGCCTCGATATGGACCTCGAGAAGGCGCCAAAGCATCCGGAGGACGTAACGAACTAGCCTGTGACCCCTCGCGTCAGCCGCCAACGTCGCCTTCGGTTTTTGGCTGCGCGAGGAGGGCACTTTCCTTTTCTTGGCGGTACGAAGCGCGCTGCGCTTCGCGTTACTTGAGGAAGTTCGTCGACTCCGGACCGAGGCCGCTTACATCGACGATCGTCGGACCCTTCGCCATCGCATAGTGCGCGAGGTTGGGCGGGATCGAGACGTAGGCTCCGGGGGGAAGCGCTTTCAACTTCGAAGCGTCGAACGTGTCGCCGATCGCGACCAAGAACGTCCCTTGGATGACCGTAACGTTTTCGGTGTCGCCGTGGGTGTGGACCGGAACGCGCGCTCCGTCCGGCAGCTTGATCCGTATCGTATACGGTCGGCCTGCTTCGCTCGGGTTTCCTGAGAGGACGGCGATCATCACGCCGTTGGGAAATGGGCTTGGAGCAGCGGTGTAGTTTTCGGCGCCGGGAACGACGACGATCGGTGCGGGAGCGGGCGGGTTCGCGTTCGTAGCGCTCGACAACGCGCCCGCGAGGATGAGGCTCAGTCCGGCAATGCCGGCGCCGGCTAAAGAAACACTTCGCATGATAATGCCTTTCAAACGGAACCGGCATCAACGCCGGGTGATGATAACCTCGAGGTAGTCGCTCGGCACGGCCATCGAGCCGTCGGTAGCGCGATTGAATTGTGCGACGAGATCCAGGATGTCGCGTTCGAGCGCGGCTTGCGCCGGCGGCTCGAGCGCGCCGAACGCTTTGAGCACCGGCCCGTAGTAGGTCTTGAAGATATCCAACCAATGGGCGGGCGAGCGGTATCGAAGAACGAAGTGGCGTTGCGCCGACGCGATCGACAACGCGTGCGATTCGAACAGCTCGGACAAGCGGGCGCGCGTTCCCCACAGCGCCGGCGATTTCGCACCGGCCGGCGGCGGCAGGTGTTTTCCGATGGTCTTGAAGAGCTGACCGATGAAACCGTCGGGCGTCCAATTAGCAAGGCCGATCTTGCCACCGTGCCTGCAGACGCGAACCAGCTCTGCGGCGGCGCGGTCCTGATCGGGAGTGAACATCACGCCGAACGTCGAGACGACGACGTCGAAGCTCTGATCCTCAAACGGCAGAGCTTCAGCGTCGGCGACGCGGAACTCGATCTGCAGCCGGTCGGCATCGGCACGTTCGCGGGCGCGCTCGAGCAGTGCCGGCACGTAGTCGCTTGCGACCACGTCGCACCAGCGCCGCGCGGCGGCAAGCGAAGCGTTCCCGTTTCCGGCCGCGACGTCGAGCACCCTCGCACCCGCACGGAGGTCGAGTGCTTCACACAGTTCCTCGCCGACGATTTGCAGGGTCGTGCCGACGACGGCGTAGTCGCCGGAGGACCACGCCCCCTGCTGCCGCGTTTTGAGCGCCCCGAGGTCGATAGGAACGGGTGGGGGATTTTGAGTGATTGTTGAAGCCGTATCCATGATCGTTCTCCGTTTGCGGTTTTGTGATGGCGGCGATCGGACCGGCGTTGCACGCTCGGTGACCGCCGGATTCGAGCGTAGCGGGCAGACGTGAGACGAGCGTGGTAGCCCGCGTGGGAATACCGTGGAATCGGTCACGCTAGCCCCCGGGGACGCTCCCACGCTGGATATCCGAATGCTTGGGCCCTTGACGATCCGCCGGCACGACGACGCGCTAGCGTTGCCGGCGTCGCGCAAGGTGCGCGCACTCCTGACGTATCTGGCGCTTGCACGGCGCGCCGTTCCGCGAAGCCAGCTTTGCGAACTGCTGTGGGACGTCCCGAACGATCCGCGTGGAGAACTGCGTTGGTGCCTCAGTAAGATCCGGGCCCTGGTCGACGAACCCGACCGGCCCCGCATCTCTGCCCAAGGCGACGCGATCAAGCTGGACCTCTCGGATTGCTTCGTCGACGCGATCGAGGTCGCCGCTGCGACACAGGCCGTTGAAACGCTTGCCTACGGGCCCTTGAAAACGCTCTCTGCGTTGTTCGCCGGAGATTTTCTGGAGGGCCTGGAGCTCGACAACTGCCCGGCGTTCACGGCGTGGCTGGGCGCGCAGCGGCGCCGATTCCGCGGCCGTCAGGCGGCAGTGCTGGAACATCTGGCCAAAGCCGCACCCGAGGACGAACGGGTTCGATGTATCGAGCAGTGGTTGGAGCTCGCCCCGTTCGACCCGCGCGCTCACGAGTTGCTCTTGAACGCGCTCGCGCGGTGCGATCGCATTGCGGAAGGAGAGGAGCACGTGGCGGTAACCGCCCGGCTCTTCGAAACCGAGGGTCTCGATTTCACCCCGGCGCGCGACGCATGGCACCGCGCGAGAGCGCAGCGCCCTTCTTCTGCAGGCGGTCACGGCGCCGAGCCCATGCTGTTGGTTCCCGGCGGCAACGGAGACGGTATCCTGACCGTTGGGCGTCGCGCATCCGTGGCGGTAATGCCGTTCGTCGACTGTTCGGGGGTGGCGAGTTGCCGCGGCGGAACCGCGGACGCGCTCGCACACGACGTGATCACGAGGCTGGCCAAACTGCGAAGCCTGTTCGTCATCGCGCAGGGGACGGTGTTCGCCCTGCACGAGCGGGGAGTGGGTCCCGAAGAGGCGGCCCGGATGCTAAACGTCGACTACGTCGCCAGCGGATCCGTGCAACGCCGCGACAACAGCCTGACGGTGACGATCGAATTGGTCGAAACGCGTACGGCGCGGATCGTTTGGGCAGAGGTTTTCAGCCGCGAACTCGACGACGCGTTCCACGTCTTGGAAGAGATCGGCAACAGCATCGTCGCCTCCATCGCGAGCGAAATCGAGATGAGCGAACGCAATCGCGCCGTCCTGCGGCCGCCGAATTCGCTCGATGCGTGGGAAGCTCACCATCGCGGCCTGTGGCACATGTACCGATTCAACAAGCCCGACAACGACCGTGCCCAGCACTTCTTCGAGATGGCGGTGCGCCTCGATCCGACCTTCGCGCGCGCCTATGCCGGCCTGTCGTTCACGCATTTCCAGAATGCTTTTCAGGGCTGGGCGGAACGCGAACCCGAAATCGACCGCGCTTTCGCAGCCGCCGGGCAGAGCGTTATGGTCGACGATCGCGACCCGGCCGCGCACTGGGCCGTGGGCCGAGCGCTTTGGCTGCGCGGCCAGTTCGAGAACTCCGTGATCGAACTCCAGCAGGCGATCGACCTAAGCCCGAACTTCGCCCTCGGGCACTATACCCTCGCGTTCGTCCACTCCCAGACAGGCGACCCCGATGCCGCCATCTCGTTTTCGGACCACTCGCGCCAGCTCAGCCCATGCGATCCGCTCCTCTTCGGCATGCTTGCCGCGCGTGCCATGGCGCTCATTCGTCTGGGCCGGTTCGAAGAAGCGGCTGACTGGGGCGTCAAAGCCGCCGCGCGTCCCAACGCCCACGCACACATCGTCGCCGTCGCGGCATTTTCTCTAGCGTTGAACGGCCGGCTCGACGACGCCCGCCCCTACGTCGCCTCGATTCACAAGAGCCGCCCGGACTACCGTCTGGCCGATTTTCTTACGGCGTTCCAGTTTGCAGGCGACGACCAAAAGCTGTTCCAAGGTGCGGCCAAGCGTCTAGCCATACACTGAGATATCGCCGCTGCGCAGCGGCGGCTCGATCATTGCGGTGAACGCTCGAGCGCGAATTCGCCGAGCAAATAGCCAAGTAGGAGATCGTTGACCTCGAGGCGAGCAGCGCTGCGCTCGAGCAGGCGTAACGCCTCCGAAACGATCAGGCCGCCCGCGACCAGGATGTCGGCCCGTTGCGCGATCATCCCCTCGACGGCTCGACGCTCCTCGAGGTTCATCTCCAGCAGTCGTTCGACGATCGACTCGATCGTCGAACGCTCCAGCAGTTCGCCCGCGACGTCCTCGGGCGAAGAGCGCCGCGCGATTGCACCGAGCGTCAGCGGCGTACCGGCCACTGCCCGTACTTCGGCGACCGGGCGAAACGACGCAAGCCAGCCCAGCTCTGCGGCGATCGCTGTGCGTGCGCGCGAGGCCGCAGCGCGCGCCGCCGCACCGGGTGCTGAGCCGGTGAGCTCGGGATACTGCTCGGTAAGGCGGACCGAACCGATCTCGACCGAGCGCTCTCGCTCGAGACGGCCGTCGCGCCCCGTCGCGCATTCCGTACTACCGCCGCCTACGTCGAGCACGGCGCGAATCGCCCCGTCGCGCGGTGCGCCGAACATTGCTCCGCGAAAGGTCGCCGCCGCTTCCTCGGCTCCGCTGAGAACGCGCAATGGAGTCCCTGCGACGGCGCGAAACTGCTCCCCAAACTCCACCGCGTTCCGAGCGCGGCGCATAGCGCTCGTTGCGATGCCGGCTGAATCGGCGCCGGCGAGCCGGATGCGCTGCGTGAAGGCGGCAACGGCTTCGAGCGTGCGGAGCGCGGCCGCCTCGCTCAACTCGCCGCTTTCGCGCAGCCCCTCGCCAAGACGCGTCCCGATGGCATCGTGCTCTAACGGAACGAGTTCGCCCCCCGCCTCGGCGGCGAAAAGCAGGCGCGTCGTGTTCGTGCCGAGCGAAATGACCGCCCGCAGCGGACCCGAGCGCCGCCGGGCGGTTACATTAATAGCGCTTCCCAGCCGAGGCTTGGCGCGTCTTCTGGATTCTGATTAAGGCCTTGTCGTAATCCTGATTGGCGATTCCCGCGTACAGAGTGTCTACGATCGAAAGCTGCGCGATGCGGCTCGAGGTCGCGTCGGAACCAAACGCCGTTTCCTTGGCGGCGGTGAACAGCTTGATGTGCGAAACCTTCGTGATCGGCGAGGTCGCTTGATGGGTGATGCAGATCGTAGTGGCACCGGCCGCTTGAGCGTGCTCCATCGCGTCGCACACGTCACGCGAGGCTCCGGTATGAGAGATGCCGAGCGCCACGTCGCCGGTCTCCATCAGCATCGACGACATGGCCATCAGGTCGCTGTCGTTGAGCCACACCGAAGGGATGCCGAGCTTCATGAACTTGTGATACGCGTCGAAAGCCAGCGGACCACTGCCCCCGATTCCGTAAATCTCGATTTTACGGGCCGCAGAGAGCGCGTCGACGGCCCGCCGCAGCTCTGCGTCGGAGAGCACTTCGATCGTATCTTTGAGCGCCTGGGCATTGGCTTGGAACACCTTCGCCTTGAGCACTTCGAGCGAATCGGTCGGGGCGATCTGCTCGTACACGGTTTCGGTGGGCCCGACGAGATCTCGCGCGAGCATGATTTTGAACTCTTGGTAGCCTTTGTATCCGATTTTCTGGCAAAGACGGACGACGGTAGACTCGCTCGTCTGGGTGCGCTCGGCGAGCTCGGTGACCGTGAGGTAAATCAGTTCCTCGGCGTGACCCAGAATGAAGTCGGCTACCCGCTGCTCGGCCGTGCGCAGCGACGCATACGTACCTTCGATGCGAACGAAGCATCCGGGTACGCTAACCGGCTCGATGCGATCGGGCGTGGTCTTCACGTTGGCGTGGTTCGATGGGCCGCGCGATTATCCGGCCTACGGCGCTTGCGAACGGCTGGCCAAGCGCCGTACGCCGCTAGCTCTTGCTGCGTCCCTCGAAGTACGCCGCGCGCCTCTTCTTGCGAATGAAGTGCCGCTCGGCCGGGGGTGGCCGGTCCGGGGGCGCCCATTCCTCGGTCGCCTTGAGATATGCCGCCATTCGTTCTTCGAAGGCGGGGTCGATCAGGCGCAGCTCGGGCGCGCTCGGGGCCTGGTCCGGGCGCGCGCTCTTAGCGAGCATCGCGATCGGATGGCGCCCATGGTCCTCGACGCTCAACAACAGCGCCTGGCGCTGCTGCAAGCTCTGGATGAAGGTTGGGCGGTGCGCCGCCAACTCTGGGGCTGGAATTGCGGCGAGAGAGCCATCCTCGAGGCGCACGGTCGCGCCGAGATTGTGCACGTTGATGACGGTCCCGCGCGCGGCCCTCAGCGCTCGCCCTCGCTCGTGGCGGCAGGCCGCGGCCGGGGCTGCTGGAGATAGATCAGCTCCTCGCCCGGGCCGACGAGGCGCAGCCGCTCGTGGATGGCGGGAACCGCACCTTCGGGGTCGGACAGGCGCTCGATGGTGCGTTGCTGCTGTTGCTCCTTCGCATGCAGGTCCGCCACCTGGCCGCGCGCGGCGCTCAGCTCGCGCGAGACGTCAAGGTTCCGTGCGACGATGCGCTCGAACTGCGGCGCGACGAACGCCGCTCCAGCGACAGCGACAGCGAGGACGAGCAGACGGCCGGCCGGCTTAAGAGCGTTCATGTAGCGGCGGAGGCGATGCCACGCCGAGCATCCTCTTGCCACGATCCAATGCGCCGGTACTTCTCGTAGCGTCGCTCGCGCAGTTGTTCGGGACTTTGCACTTCGAGCCGGCGTAGCGCTGCATCGATCTCTTCGATCACCGTGGCCGTAAATGCCGGCGTATCGCGGTGCGCGCCGCCCAAGGGCTCGGCGATCACCTCGTCCACGATGCCGAAGCGCTCCAGATCGTTGCTCGTCAGGCAAAGGCGTTCTGCCGCTTCGGCGGCGCGGCTCGCATCGCCCCACAGGATCGACGCGCAGCCCTCGGGCGAGGCTACGGAATAAATCGAGTGCTGCGGCATGATTACCCAGTCGGCTAGAGCCAAGGCGAGCGCACCTCCGCTTCCGCCTTCGCCGATGATGGTCGCAACGACCGGAACGCCGGCCTTGCTCAATGCCGTCAAGCATCCGGCGATCGCTTCCGACTGGGCGCGCTCTTCGGATCCGATTCCCGGATCCGCGCCGGGGGTATCGACGAGCGTCACGATCGGTAGCCGCAGCCGCGAGGCAAGCGTCATGAGACGGCTCGCTTTGCGGTAGCCTTCGGGCGAAACCATGCCGAAGTTGCGCCGGATGTTCTCCTTGACGTCGCGACCCTTCTGTTGCGCGATCAGCATCAAACGCCGGCCGCGCAGCTTGCTAAAGCCGGCGACGAGTGCCGGATCGTCGCGGAAATGCCGGTCGCCATGGAGCTCGTCAAATTGATCGAACAGCGCAATGTAATCGTTGGCCAGCGGCCGTCGCGGATGTCGCGCCATGTTGACGCGTTCCCAGGGCGTCAGGTTCCCGAATATCTCGCGGCGCAGTTCCTCATAGCTGCTCTCTAGCCTTTGAATCTGAGCGCCCGCATCGGCTCCGCCGCGCGAACGCAACTCTTGGATGCGCTGTTCGAGCCCCTCGAAACTCTTCTCGCGTTCGACGATGAGGTTCATCCCAGCGCAAACTCCGGAACCGCTTTGAGTACTGACAGAATGCGCCTGCGATCGACCGCATAGTCGAGCATGCGCACCAACGTTTCGCGGATGCGCGGCCGCGGGGCGACGACGTCGACGTGCCCCTTTTCGAGGAGAAACTCGGCGGTTTGAAAGTTGTCCGGCAGCTTCTGCCGGATCGTTTGTTCGATCACGCGCCGCCCGGCGAAACCGATGGCGGCACGCGCCTCAGCGATAATGATATCGGCTTGGAAAGCAAACGATGCGGAGACGCCGCCGGTGGTCGGGTCGGTCAGCACGCTCATGTAGAAATTGCCGTCATTCATGAAGCGCTCGACGGCCTGCGTGGTCTTGGCCATCTGCGCGAGCGCGAGCATCCCTTCTTCCATTCGGGCGCCGCCGCTTGCGGTAAAGACGATGCACGGCAAGCGACGCCGGCGCGCCTCCTCGAAGAGGTTGGTGACCCGTTCGCCAACGACGGTGCCCATCGTTCCGCCGCGGAAACTAAAATCCATCACGCCGAGCGCAACCGGAAAACCTTCGATGGCCGCTAAGCCCGTAACGATGCCCTCGGACAGCTTTGATTTCTCGCGATCGGCTTCCAGTTTCTGCGGATAGGGACGCTTGTCGACCCATCCGAGGGGGTCCCCCGGCAAGATGTCGGCACCGATCTCGACGAAATCGTCGTCGACGAGCGAGTTGATCCGGTCGTAAGCATGCATCCGAAAGTGATAGCCGCACTTGCTGCAGACCGAAAGGTTCGCCTCGACATCCTTGCTATAGAGCACCTCGCCGCACGAGGGACACTTCTCCCAGAGGCCGGCCTCTTCCGCGGGAATCTGCTTGTCGCGCCGGATGCTCAGCCAGTCGGGCATCGGCATTAGGCGGTTTTCTCTTTTACCGGTACCGGGTTCGCCTCGGCCAGGCTCGTGCCGCGTCGCGTCGAGGGTTTGCGCAGCGCCCCGCTCAAGCGCAGCGCATAGATCCGCCGCAACTGCCGCAGGTAGTTCGTAATCTCTTTTCCATTGAGCTTCGACTCGCCGGCGACTCGGTCAACGAACACGTAGGGCACTTCGGTCGCGCGGCCGTAGCGGGCTTTGGCTGCCACCTCTAGGCCGATCTTGAAGCCGATCGGATCGAGCACGACGCCATCCAGCGCTTCTCGGCGCACTAGGAAGTAACCGCTCGTAATGTCCCGTATGCCGACGAGGGGCCACGCCATGGCGCAGGCGATCAGCGACGTAACCTTGCGCCGCAGCGGCCAGTTCTTGATGCCGCCCCCCTGGACGTAGCGGCTCCCGACCGCGAGCCCGTATCGCCCACTCTCAAGCGCCGCGACCATCTTTGGGACGATTTGCGGATCGTGACTAAAGTCCGCATCGATGGCCCCCAACGCCTGCGACGTGCTGCGCGCAAAGCGCCAGCCGTCGATGACGCCGCTCGAAAGACCCATTTTCTGCGGCCGGTGCAGACAGCGAACCGGATACTTCGACGACAGAAGGTCGACGATTCGGCCCGTCCCATCGGGCGAGTTGTCATCGACGACGATTAATTCGCCGTCCAACTCGTTCTTACGAAACACGTCGCTGAGCGTCGCAATGAGCCTCTCGATCCCCCCGGCTTCGTTGTAGGTGGGGATGACGATGCTGAATTTGAGGGTCACAGGCTTGGGGAAGCCATGGTCCATAAGCTCACCTTTATACGGCAGGGGCCCGAAAGGACCATTCTTTCCGTGCGATTCGTCGCCGCAGCCCTCCTGAGACGACCGCCTGCGAATCCGCAATTCATACCGGAAACAAACGGGCGTCGAGCAGGCTCTGCTCGGCGCCCGTTTCGTTAAACCGCTTCCTAGTCGTCGAGGTCGTGCGTCGCTCCCCGGCCGTCATTGCGGCGTCGCGCGCCCCGGCGCTGGTCTGGCGGGTCGGTGCTCGGGCGTGGATTGAAGTCCGAGGGAGGGACGTCGTTCAGACCAAGCGCCACGTCGGTCGGCGTGACGCCGATCGACTGACAGTCGTAACCGCTCGCGTAGGGCAGCGTCGTCACGTAGCGAGTTGGGATGATGGCGCTCGCGGCGCGTACGGGTGCCTTTTTGCCGGCAAGACGCTGCGGGTCGAACGCATCGAGTAGCGTCGCGATGTCCGCCACTCCGCCGCCGTCGTGCGGCCCGAGCGAAGTCTCACCGAATTCCGTAAATCCAAGCCTTCTGGCCGCCGCTTCGTCAGGGAGATCCGCTAGCGGCCCGAGCCCGAACACCTCGTCGACCAGCTTGACGACCGAAGCCTGATCGCCGACGTCGTGAAGAACCGCGTGCGTTTTCGCATAAGGAGAAATCACGATCAACGGAACGCGCGGCCCGTCGCTCGTGTAGCCGAGGCGGGGCAGACCCTCTCGTAACGGCGGGGGAGCGTGGTCGTAGTATCCTTCGGAATCGTCGAACGTGATGACGATTGCACTTTGCGACCAGTAGGGACTGCTCGCAATCGCGTTGATCTCTTCGGCGACCGTCGCTTCGCTGATTTGCGCATCCGAGTATCCAGGGTGTTCGTCGTCGCCGAGAAAGTTCGCCTGAACCGCCGGATCCGGATCGACCGGCGTCAGGCCGAAGATGTTTTGGTAGCCGCCTTTCACGTAGTACACGCCGCCGCCCGGACTGAGCTGTTGCGAGTCCACCGCCGCCAGAAAGTCTGCGATGCCGTGAAAGTGCGACTGCTCGATCGGATTGTTCGAGAGATATCCGAAATACTGCGGACCGTTATGGTGCGTGACGTACGAATCGTGCGTACCGCTTGCCGGCGCTGATGGCGGGTCGGTCGGCTCCTTGTCGAAGCCTTCCTGGAACCAGCCCCAGTCAGCCGGAGTAGAGCGCCCGTCGGCAGCGATGCGGCTCAAGTCGTCGCCGATGTCAGCCAGGTCACGCTTCGGGTTGCGATCCGAAGCCGTAATGTACCCGATATCCTGCCCTTGAAGCGTTAGAGGAAGGCTCGCGAAGGTCAAATTCACTTGGGGCGTGCCGCCGTCGCCGGGGTTGTAAGGCATCTTTTCAGACGCCGGTGTCGTATCCTCGCTCGAGCCCCAGAAGGGATTCGAGTCGTTTAGATCCGGCACGCCCGGGCCGCTGTCGCCGTCGCCGGCGACCTTTTCACCCGGATGCCGGAGGTATTGCGTCGCACCGCTCTGCGCGGTGAAAATCGCGATGTTCCCGGGAGTTGAAGGCCCGGTCACCTCTTGAAATATTTCGTCAAAGAGCGTGAACTGGCTCGCGTACTGCCAGAAGATCGGGATCGTGTCGCAGTCCTCGTGCGCCATCGTCAATTCTCCGAACTGCTTGGCCTGGAGCGAGGGGTCTCCGCTCGGCGAATAGACGCGTTCCTCGGTAATTGCGTAGCCGTCCATGCGCGGCGCCCCACCCTTGACGTGAATTTTGTCGAGCATCAGCTCGTGCGCGTGTTGCGCGTCATCGGTATCCGCCGCGTACTGCGCTAGACCGATCCGGAAGGGCGTGACGACGCCTGCGGAGCCGTCGGTATTGATGATCGGCTGGTAGTAGCCCGGCGTCTCTTTGGGGCTCTGCGAGAAGAGCCCGTTCGCTCCGGGAAACGTGCCGAAGTACGAATCGAACGAGCGGTTCTCCTGATAGAGCACAAAAACGTATTTCACCTTCGACTGCAGCTCGGCGACGAGGGCAGCATCCGAGTTGGGGCGAGCTTGCGAGTGCGAATTCATCGGCTCGGGTTGGGGAGCGCGCGCCGGAGTCGCCATGCCTCCGAGCGGCGCGGAGGTGAGTGCCAACGCAGTCGCTACGCCGGCGAAAAAGCATCGCTTCAGAACCAAGTGCACGTGGTTGTCTCCTTCTATTACTGACGGAACGCCACCAAACGAGCTGGGTCTGAGATGAGTGTAACCGCGGGTACTTAAGGGACGCGTATGACGGCATAACGCCGTCTTAAGGCATTCCTTAAAGGTCGCCGGCCGCGTAGAGGACTGCGCTGCAGGCGACGAGCCCAGCGGTCTCGGTCCGCAGGATACGGCTTCCAAGCGAAACCAGTCGGCCGCCTGCGTCGGCGGCACGCTGCACTTCCGCATGCGAGAGCCCGCCCTCCGGCCCGATCGCGATCAGCACCGAGCGCGCTCCGCGTAGAAGCGCCGGCAAGCGCTCGCGCAACGGGATGGGCTCGGCGAGCTCCCACGGCACGAGCGCAAGGTCGTACGAACGAAAGCGTTCGGTCAACACGTCCCATTCGACCGGGTCTTCGACGGCGGGAACATCGCGGCGTCCGCACTGCTGGGCAGCAGTATGCGCCAGCCGGCGCCACCGTTCGAGTTTGCCGGCGCGCGCGGCCCCAGCCACCGACCGCTCGCTCGTAAACGGGATGATGCACGCGATGCCGAGCTCGGTCGCTTTCTCGATCGCAAAGTCCATCTTCTGGCCCTTGGGGAGCGCTTGCGCGAGGACGAGCTCGATCGCCCGCGGCGCAGGTGGCTCGTGCGCGTCTCCGAGACGAGCTCGCACGCGGCTACCGTCGATTGCCAGGGTGGCACTAAACGAGCTTCCGCTTGAGTCGCAGATTTCGACGCGGTCGCCGTCCTTCGCGCGGAGCACGACGAGAAGCTTGCGCGCATCGGCCCCCGCCAGTTCCACGTCGTCTCCCGGACAATGGACGCCCGCGACGAAGAAGCGCGAGCTAATCGACCTTGAACGCGTCCTTGACGCGATCGAAGAACGAGCGATCGTCGACGCGATCGCCCCCCAGTCGCGCGAATTCCTCGAGCACCTCGCGTTCGCGCCGCGAGAGCTTCGAGGGAACGACGACGTGAACGGTGACGAGCAAGTCACCGCGCCCCGAACCGCGCACCGTCGGCATGCCTCGCCCACGCAACCGATAGGTTGCGCCGCTCTGCGTGCCGGTTGCAATCTGCAGGTCGAGCGCCCCGTCAAGCGCGTTCACCTGCGTGCTGCCGCCGAGCGCGGCTTGCGTGAAAGCGATCGGTACGTCGAGGTAAAGGTCGTTCCCGTCGCGCCGAAAGCGCGGATGCGGCGCAATCGCGAGGTAGACGTAGAGGTCGCCGGCAGATCCGCCGCGTTCGCCCGCTTCGCCGCTGCCGGCGATCCGGATGCGGCTGCCGTCGTCGACGCCGGGCGGTATCTTCACCTTCAGCGTACGCGAGCGTTCTTGGCGCCCGCTGCCGCGACAGGTCTCGCAGGGGCTCGGAATGATCTGCCCGGCGCCCCCGCATTTGGTGCATGCGGTCTGCGTTACGAATTGCCCGAGCGGCGTTTGCCGCGCGGCGCGCACGACGCCGGAACCGCCGCAGCGGTCGCAGTGGACGATCAGCGTCCCCGCTCTCGCGCCGCTGCCGCGGCACGTCTCGCAGGTACCTAAATGATGAAAGGAGACCTCGCGCTCCGCGCCGCGAAACGATTCCTCGAGCGTTATCTGGAGGTCGTAGCGAAGGTCGGCACCGCGCGCGGGGCCGGTCGGGCGAGTGGCGGACGCGCGCGACCCGAAGAACATGTCGAAGATGTNNCACTGCTGGGCCGCGCTTCGAGCGATTCGCCGCCAGCGTTCGATCTTGCCCTCGCGCGTGCGCTCTCCCGTGCTCCGGGTGCTCGTGAACGGCACGATCCGCGCGATGCCGAGCTCGGTCGCCTTCTCGACGACGTAGTCCATCTTCTGCCCCTTGGGCACGCCTTGCGCGAGGGTCACGCGCAGCTTCAGCGCGGGCGGCGCCGTCAGCTCGCGCTCGAGTAGCGCGGTCGCACGTTTGTCCTCCAGGTGCAGCAACGCCCGGTACGCGCGACCCGACGAATCGACGACTTCGATCGCGTCGCCCGAGCGCGCCCGCAGGACGACGACCAACTTGCGCGCCTCGTCCGCGGCCAGACCGACCGTGTCGCCGATCGCAAATATCCCGGCAACGAAGAAGCGCGGCGCGCTCACCACTGGCTTCTTACGGGATAAACGCGTCTTTTACGCGATCGAAGAAACTGCGGTCGTCGATCCGGTCGCCGCCGGCCTTCGCGAATTCTTCCAACAGCTCGCGCTCTTGGCGTGAGAGTTTTTGCGGAACGGCGACGTGTACGGTCGCAAGCAAATCGCCGCGCGCCGCACCGCGCACCGTCGGCATCCCCTTCCCGCGGATGCGAAACGTCGTCCCACCCTGCGTACCCGGCGCGATCTGCAGCGGCGAACCACCGTCGAACGATTCGACCTCGACGGTCGCACCGAGCGCCGCTTGGGTGAACGCGATCGGCAAGTCGATGTAGAGATCCGTTCCCTCGCGGCGGAAGCGCGGGTGCGGCGCGATCGAAAGATAGACGTAAAGATCGCCTGCGGGTCCTCCGCGGCCCCCGCCTTCACCGTTTCCGGAGATGCGGATGCGGCTGCCGTCATCGACGCCGGCCGGAATCTTGACCGTCAACGTGCGCGTGCGTTCGAGCCGTCCACGGCCGCGGCACGTCTCACACGGTGTCGGTACGAGCGTCCCTTCGCCGTTACACTTCACGCAGGTCGTCTGCGTGACGAATTGGCCGAGCGGGGTTTGACGGACGGCGCGCATCGATCCCGAGCCGCCGCACCGGTCGCAGCGTTGGATCAAGGTTCCGGGCTTCGCTCCCGAACCCGAGCAGGTCTCGCAGACGGCCAGATGGTTGAACGAGATCTCGCGCTCCGCGCCGCGGTACGCGTCCTCGAGGGTGATCTGCAGATCGTAGCGCAGATCGGCACCGCGCTGCGGACCCTGCTGGCGCGCGCCGCCGGCCTGTCGCGCGCCGAAGAACATGTCGAAGATGTCGCCGAAGCCCTCGCTCGCTCCGAAGGGGCCAAAGCCGCCCATTCCCGCGCTCGCTCCATTTCCGGTGTGGCCGAAACGATCGTACATGGATCTTTTTTGCGGATCCGAAAGGACTTCGTACGCCTCATTGATCTCCTTGAAGTGAATCTCCGCGGCAGCCTTGTCTTGCGCGACGTCCGGATGGAATTTCCGGGCCAGCGCTCGATACGCGCGCTTGATCTCGCTCTCGTTTGAGCCGCGCTCAACGCCGAGAACGGTGTAGTAGTCGGTCGGCACCGGCTATCGGATCTCGGCGTCGGCTAGGTGGCGGTTGAGCGATTCGGCGGTTCCGGCGGCCAGAGCCATCAGGCGGGCGTAGGGCATGCGCCGCGGCCCAAGGATAGCCAGCACGCCAACCATCTCGCCGCCGAATCCATAGGGCACCGTCACGATGCTGCACTCCGTGATCTCATCCGAGCCTAGCTCGTGCCCGATCTTGACGGCCGGGCCTTCGCTCGCCATCGAATCGGCTACCAGCTCGTAAAGGCTCTTCTGCTCTTCGATGATACGCAAGATGGAACGCAGCTTGCGCAGGTCTTGAAACTCGGGTTGGTCGAGAAGGTGTTGCGCCCCGCTCGAGCTGACCAGCGGCGCTCCATCGCTGCGCAAAGCGGATTGGAAGGCCGCTTCGACTGCATGCCCGAGCTCTTCAGGCAACCCCTGTTCGCGTACGATATCGGCCAGATCGAGCGCAACGATGGCCCGGAGCGTCTTTCCGCCCAAGCGCGCGTTGAGCACGTTAGACAGGCGCGTCAGGTCGTCGGCCTCAATCTGCGCTCCGTGCTCGAACTGACGTTGCGCCGCAACGCCGAGCGAGGTCACGATGATGGCCAAGCCGGTTCGCTCGCTGAGCCAAATGAGTTGAGCGTGGCGGAAGGTCTGCGAGTCGCGCGCCGGAGCAACCGTAAAGGCGACATTCTTGGCAAGCTGACCGAGTAAACGAGTGGTGTCCTCGATAACCTCTTCGAGCTTGCGGCTAGCCTCCCGGAATTCGTCGCGAATGTGCCGCTGCTCGTCGATCGGCAGCGTCTCGGGCCGCATCAACTGGTCGACGTACGTGCGGTACCCCGCATCCGACGGCACCCTTCCGGCCGACGTATGCGGCTGCACGAGGTAACCGGCGGCTTCCAGCTCGGCCATCTCGTTGCGAACGGTCGCCGAACTGACCCCGAGATTATATTTCTGGGTGAGGGCCACCGAGCCGACCGGCTCCGCCGTCGCGACATATTCGTAGACGACGGTCGCAAGGATAAAGGCCTTGCGCTGGTCGAGCACGCGGGCCGTCCCGGGCACCGGTTCCGTTCGAGAGTACTTAGCAGTCACAGACTAGGAGTGCCAGCATTTCCTCTACCGTAACAAAAGCGGCCAACCGGGTCAAGTTTTCTGTGATGGGTTGCCGCCAGACCGGCAGGCGGGCTCCGACTTTTCGCTGCTATTTTGTTGCATTGGGCGGGAGCAGCGTGCGGAGCACGACTTCGGCTTCGCCTGTTTCGAGTCTTGGTGTTTTTGTCGCGTGAAGGCCGATTACCGCCCAATAGGTCCAGCGGGCTAGCGCGGTCGCTTCCTTCGCGTTCCATCCCAGATCGCGCAAGAGAGCCGCGACGTAGTCGAGGCGTTGGCGATCCACTCGGTTCTGGGCACGGCGAACGCGCGCGTCGTTTGCGGACCAATGGCGTATGGCGCGTGCGAGCCTCGTGTCCGTTTGAAATGCTACGTCTAAGAGGTGGTGTAAGCGCTGCGTCGGGCTACCCCCCGACTCCTCGACGCGACTCACGACATCTTTCGTATACTGCTGCTCCCATGCCGCCAGCAGTGCGTCCTCGTACTCTTCAAGGTCGCGAAAATGCCAGTAGAAGCTGCCCTTCGTGACGCCCAGGCGTTTCGCGATCGCCGGAATTTTAATGCCGGCCGGCCCCGCGTCTGCTAGACACGCGAGGCCGGCATCGAGCCAGCTTTCCCGATCCAATCGCTCGCTCATGGTTAAACAATACCGCACAGTATGGACAACGACAACCGGCCTTGCTATTATTACCGCATTCCGTACCGATGGGTATGGAATAGCCCGCACCGCCTGCGGCTCGGCGCCGCTTGCGCTTTGGAGAGTGCATGCCAAAGCAAACGATCTTCGCGCTTTGCTATCGCCCAGGCCCGGCCTGGCTCACCGGTAAAACGGTATTCGAACAGCCGCTGCAGGCGCATCTCGCCTACATGCGCTCGTTGCGCGATACGGCCGGCATTGTCCTCGGGGGTCCATATTCAGACGACACGGGCGGCTTCATCGCGCTCGAGGCAGACTCGCGCGAGTCCGCGCTTGCGTTCGTTGAGGGCGATCCTGCAATTAGAGACGGGGTCCTCCAGGCGGAAATCCATCCATGGCTCATTGTGGGCGGGCGCGCCTCAAAATCGGGCAGATAGCTCCGGGTTAGTTTTCGGGGTCGCGTCCTTCCGGCGGGCCCTGCGCCGGCGCCGGAAGCTTGATCTGTAGAACCGCCTCGACCTGAGTCTGCAACTCAGGCCAGGAGATCTCGCCGATCGTCACGTTGGCAACCGTTCCATCGCGCCGTAAGACGATCGTGACGGGAATCCGCGCAACCGAGTAGGCGCCGAAGATTTTCCGCTGCGGGTCCTCAACGAGCGGAAGGGCCAGGCCGTGCTCGTCCAGATACGCCCGCGCCGTTCCGGGAGCTTCATCGGAAAGGGTGATCAGGCCGGTTTGGTCGCCGTAGAGCTGGTGCAGTTTCGCGAACACGTCCAACTCGTCGCGGCACGGATGACACCACGTCGCCCAAAAGCTGAGCACAACCGGTTTGCCGCTCAGTCCGGATAGGCGCTCGGGTCCATCGCCGGCGTCGAAGGTGAAGTCCGGAGGTGGCTTTGAAAACGCGACCGTTCGCAGACCCGTCGACGGCCCGTTGGTTCGCGCGCCCGCCGGAACGGCGGCCGGCAACGCAAGCATCGCGGCAAGCGCCGCCAAAGCCGCGAACCGCGCGAAGATTCCCGAAGGCATTACCCTGCTTTTTCACCGGCGGCGCGTACATTCCGCCATACCCGCCGCCGGGCCGCATGAAGCTGTAGCTAAACGACGACCTGGTGATCGCCCGCTACCCTCCGCACGCGAACCGGATCAATCTTTCCCAGCCGATCGGACCGTGTCATGGCGCCGCAGCGACAGATACGCCACTCAACCAGCACGGCAACGCGACCACGGCGCAATACCGAATGCGCCTCAGCCCGGGCGCTTAGCGATCCACCGCAAGCCGGGCAATGAGGATTGCCGTCGCTCCGATCCACTGCAAACATGACGCGCTCCCCGGGCTCCTCGTCCATGACCTAATGTATATCACCGCACGCTCGGCTTCCAAACGTGACCGCTCTCACACGCTCGGCTCTTTCTCGCGCCGGCGAAGTTCGGTTTATGCTCGCTCGAAAAAGGCGCGTAACTCGTCGAGGTCACGAGCTCGGCGCGCCGGCGGCAGCGCCGCGAGGATGGTCGCACCGTAGCGCATCGAGGTCGCCCGGCCATCGAGAATCACGACCGAGCCCCGATCGCTCTTGGTCCGAATCAACCGGCCGAACCCCTGTTTCAAGCGCACGATTGCGGAGGGGATCATGAACTCTTCGAAGGCGGGGCGTCCCGCGCCCTCGAGCGCGGCGAGCCGCGCTGCGACGAGCGGATCCCCGGGCGATGGAAACGGGAGACGGTCGATGATGACGCACGAGAGCTGGTCGCCGGCGACGTCGATCCCTTCCCAGAAGGTGGCTGTCGCGAATAAGACGGCGTTTGGAGTTCGACGAAACCAGTCCAGCAACTGCGCCCGCGAGAGCTCGCCTTGCAGCTTTACCGGGAACGCGACGCGCTCGCGCACCTCTGCGTAAACTTCGCGCAAACGCGCGTAGGACGTGAACAGCACGAACGCCCGGCCCTTAGTGATTTCCAAGCATTCTTCGACGATGGGCGCGACCCGTGCGGGAAAGCGCGCATCCTTGGGGTTGCAGTCGGGCGGCGCGACGTACAAGCGCGCCTGCGCGCGATAATCGAAGGGCGAAGGCGCGATGTGCTCCTGCGCTTCGTCGACGCCCAGAGACTCCTTGAGGAATTGAAAGGACTTGCCGGCAGCGATCGTCGCGCTCGTCAAGACGACGCTCGTCGTTCGGCCAAAAAGGTTCTGCCGCAGGTAACCCGCCACGTCGAAGGGGGCCGAGTTCACCTCGTAAAGGCCCTCGCCTTCGCCGCGCTCGACCCACGTGATCGCCTCATCCTCGGGCAGCGACGTTCGCTCGATAGTCGCGACGTGCGCGAGAATGCCGCGCATCGCGAGGTCGCGGCGGGGCTCGGCTTCGGCCGGATTGGCCGGCGGCCGCCGCAGCGCAGCCTGCCAGTTCGCGAAGAGCCAGTTCTCCAATCCGAAAAGCGCTTGCTGAAGCCCCTGCAGCGCATCGAAGGCCCGGTCGTTTGCCGCCAGCGGATAGCGCTCGCCCGGAACGCGCGCTAGCGCCGCGAGCAGGCTGCGCATGGCCTCTTGGAGCTCCGCGTCGTGACCCGCAGGCACGTGGTAGAGGCGATGCAAACGCCGCGTCAGCCGTCCCAGGGTTGCCGGCGAAAGGGTCGCCGTCAACGCGGCGGCGGCCCAACGCTCGCATTGGTGCGCCTCGTCGAGGATTGCAAAATCGTAGGTCGGCAGAAGGGCCCCGCCCGTCACGAGGTCCAGAAAAAAGAGCGCGTGATTGACTACGATCAAGTCGGCATAGCGCGCCGCGTCGCGCCGCGCGAAAAAGTAACAGTCACGGAAGCGATCGCACAATTCGCCGACGCAGTCGTCCCCGTCGGCATCGAGCAGCTCCCATTCGGCCCCAGGCGGACTGAACGCGAGTTCGCCTCGGTCGCCGCTCTGCGTGCGCTCGCTCCAAGCCCAAATGGCTTCCATCGACGCGCTTTGGGCGATGAGCCGGTCGGCGCGCATTCGGTCGAGCTTGGCGCGGCACAAGTAATGGTTGCGGCCCTTGAGCAGCTCGACCCGAGCGTTGACGCCGAGGGCCTTCTGCACGAGCGGAATATCCTTGCGGACGAGTTGCTCCTGAAGCGCGATCGTGGCCGTCGAAACGACGACTTTCTTACCGCTTCGCAGCGCCGGCACGAGGTAGGCAAGCGACTTTCCGACGCCGGTGCCAGCTTCAACGATCGTGTGCGCGCCCTCGAGAAAGCCGCGCTCGATCAACTGAGCCATTTGGATTTGTCCTGGGCGCGACTCGTAGGCCGGATGCGCCCGCGCAATCGGTCCACCTGCAGCGAAGACGTCCTCAATCGAGGCGAGCGGGGTTTGGCTCACGGTCGCTCGTGCGCCTCGCCCGGCGCGGCGACATCAGCCCATTGGTCGATTTCGGGCCGCTCGCTTTCGGACTGCTCGCTTTCGGGCGGCTCGCCGGCCGCCTCTTCCGCCGCCTCCACTCCCGCGTCGGCGAACGCCGGGCGACGCGTCATGAAGAGCACGAGCCCTGCGACGAACCCGCTGAAAAGGCCACCTAAATGGCCGGCCTTAGAGATGAACGGGATCGCGAAGGTAAAGGCCAAGTTGAGCAAGAGGATCGGGAGCGTTTGCATGATGAGCGCGCGGCCGCGCCGCCCGAGGCGAACCCCAATCGCAAATAGCGCGCCGAACAAACCGAAAATCGCGCCGCTCGCGCCGACGGTCGGGTCGTTGGGCGCAAAGACGACGACCGCGATACCGCCGCCGACGAGCGAAATCAGGTAGACGGCAAGCATTCGCCACCGGCCGAGCGCATACTCGACGAACGTCCCGAGCTGGTAGAGTGCGAACATGTTGAGCGCGATGTGCCAGATGCCGGCGTGCATGAAGGAGCCGGTAAAGATTCGCCACCACTGGCCTTGCAGCACGAGCTGCCCGTAAAGCGCACCGTGTGAGACCAAGCTGTTGAACGACTCCATTTGCGTGCCGCTGAGCACTTCCCAAATGTAGACGATCACGTTGATCGCGATCAGCACGTTGGTCATCGTGATCTTCACGTGCGCGGCCCATACGGCAGCGCGCTGCCGGTGTTGAAGAGCACGACCGGGCCGTTAAAGTTACGGTCGCGCTCAAGGCGCAGCCCGGCGAGCGCGGCGCCCCCTTCCTCGGCCGCGTCGATGCCTTCCAGGGCGCGCAGCTCCATCATCCCTTCGCCCATGGCCTGCTCCGAAACGGCCAGCGCCGCACCTTTTGAGGCGCGGATCGCGCTCAGCATCAAACGATCGCCGAGCGCCGCCGGAACGCGCAAACCCCACGCCGCCGTACGCGCGTCGCTGACGCGCTCGGCGCGTTCTGCCCCCGCCTGAAAGGCATGCACGATCGGCGCGCAGCCTTCAGCCTGAACGGCGAACATGTGCGGACGTCCTGCGTCGATCCAGCCCAGCGCTTGCAGCTCGTCGAAGGCCTTCCACATGCCGATGAGCCCGGTGCCGCCGCCGGTCGGATAGAAGATCGCCGCCGGAAGGGCGCCGAGCTGCTCGATCAGCTCGTAAGCCATCGTCTTCTTGCCTTCGATGCGATAGGGTTCGCGCAGCGTGGCCACGTTGAACGCTTCATGCTCGCGTGCAAACGCTTCGGCCTTCTTCCCGGCCTCGTCGATCAGCCCATCGACCGGGTGACAATGCGCGCCGTACGTGCGGCACTGCTCGAGCACGTTGGGCGGCGTATCGCGTGGTAGAAAGACGGTGACCGGCAGTCCGGCGCGGGCACCGTAAGCGGCAAGCGCAACGCCCGCATTGCCTGCGCTGGGCGCAACCAAGTGAGCGGCGCCGAGACGCTTGGCGCACGTCACCGCAACCGACATCCCGCGTGCTTTGAAGGAACCGGTTGGATTGCGCGATTCGTCCTTCACGTAAAGTGGAACGCTGAGTCCGAGCCGGCTCTCCAAGCGGCGCGCCCGCAGCAGCGGCGTCCCACCCTCGTCGAGCGTCACGGGTTCTTCACCGTCATCGATCGGCAGCACCTCGCGATAGCGCCACATCGAGCTGGGACGGGTAGCAACCGCATCGCGCGCCATACGCAGCGGCACATACCGCACGAGCAGCGGCGCAGCATCGTGCGCACACGTGGTCTGCAGCCGCTCGGGCGCGAAACGGTGCGTCGCATCGAGCGAACACTCGAGGAACGATGGAAGCACAGCGATCGCTAGCGGACGGCGCGAAGCATGGGCGCTCGTTCTAGCGAGATCGCATCACGAGCGGCCTCGCCAGGTTCGATCGCGTTCAAATACTCCTCGCTCGACTCAACGACGTGCGCACGTCTAACATCTCAGTTCGTCCTTCTCAGCGCGCCGTACGTTTCCGGGACGTAGCCTGCCAGCTCCTCGAACAGGATCGCTTTCCGTTCCGGCGGCAGGAAGGTTGCTTCGACCGCATTGCGCGCGAAACGCAGCAGCGCGGCCTCGGATAGCCACGAGCTCACCAGAGCGTATTCGGCGTTGAGTGTCGTCGAAAAAAGTGCCGGATCGTCGGCATCGATGACGCAGCGAACGCCGGCCGCATCGAGCGCAAGCAGCGGATGCGGCGTTGCGCGTGGCGCCGCGCCGGTCAGGTGGTTCGACGTCGGACAGATCTCGAGCGTGATTTTCCGGCGCGCGAGATCGGACACCAGCGCAGCGTCTTCCAGCGCACGAACGCCGTGTCCGATTCGTTCGGCCCCGAGAATGTCGACCGCGTCGCGCACGCTCTGGGCGCCGGCGGCCTCGCCCGCGTGCGCCACACGGTGGATGCCGTGGGCGCGAGCGTACGCGAACGGCTCGCGGTACAGCGCCGCCGGAAAGCGCGCTTCGTCACCGCCGAGGCCAACGCCCACGACCCCGAGCCCCGCTTCGGCGAGCCGAACCGCGAGGCGCGCCGTCTCGAGCGCGCGTTCGACGCCGAAGTTGCGCGTCAGATCGCAAATCAGGGCGACTTCGAGGCCGGTGCGCGCGCGGCACTCGTCGAGCGCTTGGCGGATCGCGGCCACGGTTTCGAGGACGTCGAGATCCGCACGAAAGAACGTCCAGACCGAGGGCGAGATGAAGATCTCCGCGTAACGGACGTTCTGCGCCGCCGCGTCGTCAGCATAGTCGCGTGCGATGCGCGCGTAGTCTTCGGGCTCCTGCAGCGTCCTGCAAACCTCGGCAAAGGTCAGCAGGAACTCGCCGAACGTCGCAAACGCATAGGTCGCGTCGAGCGGGCCCCGCGCGCGCGAGCTTTCAACGCCGCGCAACTGCGCCAGCTCGCGAAAGGTCTCCGCGCGAACCGTCCCTTCCAAGTGGCAGTGAAGTTGGACCTTGGGCAGCGCACGCACGAACGAGGAAATTAGGAGCACGACCGCGCTCGGTTCGCCTTCGAGCCGTTTCCGCCTATTTTCTGGCGCCTGCTTATCTCGACTAGCTAGACAATCAAACGGGGCGGGTTCTTCAGCGCTTCCACCTATCGCGATTACGCCGAACGCTCCGCACATCGTATTTGACAGCCACTAGAGCGGGGGTTATATTGAGGGTCGCCCAGCGCGGGGTGGAGCAGTCCGGTAGCTCGTCGGGCTCATAACCCGAAGGTCGCGAGTTCAAATCTCGCCCCCGCAACCATCGGATCCCCTCGGCCTCTAGCCGAGGGGATTTCCTTTGAAACGGGACGCGTTCGAGAGCGCGCGCGAAGCCTAGGCTGTCGACACGACGGTCGCCAGACGCGGCGCCGGCTCGACCCCGTGCGACGCGCTAAGCGCCTGTTTGCGAGCCTGCACGAAGACAATGCCGTGGCCGATCAAGTAGAACGGCACGAGAAACGCCGGGATCATCGCCCACGGAGCCGTCGTGATTGCGGCGGAGCCCACGCCCGCATGGATCAGCTGCAGCGGCGAGCCGGGCTGCGACGTCACGGCGAGGGAGACCGCAACGATCAAGTCGAGCGCGCCAAAGGCGTTCCACAAAAGAACGCGCGGATGGTTCGCCGATTTGCTCGCGGCGAGGCGGGCAACTTGCAGTGCGAATAGACCGGTAATGATATCGCCGATTCCGGCGGAGAACGGAAACGGACCACCAAGCCGGCCGGCGACCACCAAGAATAGAAACATGACGCCGAGCACGCGCGATGTATTGAGCCCGATTATCAGTGGTACCGGTATCCGGAGAATCGCCGACCGAAACGCCGGCAGCGAGGCGCTCAGAATGACGACCGTCAGAAAGGGCAAAACGAAGAGGCCGACGAGAACCGCGATGAGCGAAAGGCCGCCCTTCGCGACGATGGCGGCCACCAGTGCTACCCACGCGCCGGCGATTCCGGCGAGAGCCAGCCTGTGCTCGAGGCGCGTGAGCGCGGTGCTGGCGACGCCCACAAGCAGCAATGCGACCGTAGCGCCGATACCGAGCGTTCCAGCAAAGTCCAGTAACATGGGTGTGCCTCCTGAGACGAGGTTTTCTTGAACTCGTCCAGAATATGATGAGTATCATTTTTTGTCAAGCCCTCATCCCTTGCCGGAGGAGCCGATAACGATGCCATGGCCAAAGGAGCACAAGACCCAGACACGCGACCGCGTTCTTGACGCGGCCGCGTCGGCTTTTCGTGAAGCCGGCGTCACCCAGGTCGGCGTCGGCGAGTTGATGAGACGGGCAGGCCTAACGCACGGCGGATTTTACGCCCATTTCAATTCCAAAGACGAGCTTATCGCCGAGGCTCTCGCCTACGCGATGGAGGATTCGCGTACGAATCTCGACCGGTTGCAGGTCGGCGCGGCGAAAGGGCTCCTCGAAGCAGCGAACGCCTACCTCAGCTCCGAGCATGCAAGTCATCCGGAGATGGGTTGCCCGATCGCAGCGCTCGGGCCGGAACTCACGCGCGGCGCGCCGTCCGTGCGCCAATCGCTTAGTCGAGAGATTCGCAAGCGCCTCGACCAACTTGCCGATCTCATACCACATCGCATCTCTGCCCAGCGGAGGCGGCGGGAGGCCGCAGGTGCGCTCGCGTGCATGGTCGGCGGAATCATCCTCACCCGCGGCATGAAGCAGCCGGAGAGGGCAGGTTTCCTCGCCGACTGCCGCGCGTTCCTAGCGGAGGCCTTGGCGCCCGCAGAGTGATCGACGGCCACCAATTCAATGAACTTGGCGCCGCAATATCTATGGTTCGATCAAGGCAGCGCCCACGGGCAAAGCCATGGCCCGCACCCGCAGTTTGTCGCATAACGGCGGCGGCCGTGAGGCCTTGAAAATCGAGGCGTTACGGCCGTCGTCTTTGCTGCGCCCGGAGGTATGCAGGCTGGAATCCGATGGGACCGGACGAAGAGGTCGGCCATATGGAAAATCGGGGAGTATCGGCTAAGGGCCTCGCGGTCGTGACCGGAGCATCCGGCGGCTTGGGACTCGAGTTTGCACGGCTCCTCGCTGCCGACGGTTGGAACCTCGTGCTGATCGCGCGCTCGCGCGACAAGCTCGAAACGCTCGCACGTGAGCTGCGCGACAGCTTCGGCATCGAGGCCGAAATCTTAGCGCAGGATTTGTCGGTCCTCGGTGCGGCAGACGCGGTGTTCGCACGCGTCTCGCGTTGCGACGTGCTGGTGAACAATGCGGGCTTTGCCTCGAACGGAGCGTTTGCGTCGCTCCCGGAAACGCGCATTTCAGAAGAACTCTTGCTCGACGTGGTCACGCTGACTCAGCTTACGCGCAAGTATCTGCCCGTGATGCTCCAACGCAAGAGCGGCCGGATACTGAACGTGGCCTCAACGGCTGGCTTTCTTCCCGGGCCGTTCATGGCCGTCTACTACGCGGCGAAAGCGTACGTTATCTCGTTTTCCGAAGCGCTCTGGGAAGAGACACGCGGCACCGGGGTGACGGTCACGTGTCTTTGTCCAGGCGCGACCGCGACCGGCTTCGTTGCACGCGCTGAGGTGCAAAACGTGCCGCTTTTCAAAGGTTCCCTCGCGGAGCCTGGGTCCGTTGCGAGGGCCGGCTACCGCGCGATGATGGCCGGCAAACGTATCGAAATTCCTGGGGTCTCCAATAAGCTGCTCGCAAGTTCGGTGCCGTTCATGCCGCGCGCATCGCTGCTGCGCGTTTCGCGCAAGATGGTCGAAAAGTAGCCGGCTCGTGGCGAAGCACCGCTACGAATAACCCGCTCGCGACCAGTTGCCTCAGGCTGCGCGTTTACTCCTCGCCATCGAAGTAATCCAATGGCTCGCTGCGGATCAGCCGATACTCCGGCGCTTTTATGGCCCATTTCTTGCTGTCGGGATAGTAGCAGGTTTCCCCGATCGGATTGTCGGCAACCACATAGACGATCAGGTCGCCGGCGCTATCGTTGATAAGCTGGTGCGGTTCGTTTGGCTTGAAGATGAACGCGTCCCCGGCCTCGATCGTAAGCATCCCCCCGGTATGCCGCACGATCCCTGTGCCGGAAATGACGTGGAAGAACTCCCACTGCGCGCTATGGGAGTGGTACGGGCAAGATGATTTGCCCGCAGGAATGCGCGTTATCGCGACATCGAACGGATGTCGTTGGTTCAAATCGAGCGAACGACGGTCGCGTCCCAGCGCCTCGGAGAGCGGCTTGCCGGCCCGTGAAAACTTCCCGTTCGGGGAGGATTCAGACTCCCACTCTACTTGATTCGAATTAACGATCCGCACCGTGCCTCCGGGTCTCGCTTTACGCCCTTAGTCACTTTGAATGACACGCCCTATTCGGGCGATGCCCCTAGCTCCTGCCGGGCTCGCAAGGGGTTTTCAGGGCGAGCGCTTCATCGCAAGAAAAGATGAAGCCTACGGTGCGCGACCATGCTACGAAGCTGCCGCTTTGGGTGCAATTTGGGGCGTTGTGGCTAGCGGGTATCGATTTGCGCGTGACGTTGCTGTGCGTGCCGCCAGTGATCCCGTTACTTCACCGAGACTTGCACTTGAGCGAAACGGCCGTCGGGGCGCTCGCCGGCGCCCCGGTCCTGTTGCTCGGGCTAGCGGCGACACCGGGAGCGCTCGTCATCGCGCGGCTCGGAGCGAAGCGAGCACTCGTGCTGGGAATCGCGATCGTCGCCGTTTCTTCGGCGCTGCGCGGTGCGGGAACGAATGCCCCGACGCTTTTCGCGATGACGCTGCTCATGGGGGCGGGCATTGCCGGAATGCAGCCCGCCTTCCCGGCCCTGGTGCACGAGTGGTATCCGTCGCGCATCACGGCGGCTACCGGAGTGTGGACCAACGGACTGCTGGCCGGCGAGGCGCTCGCAGCGTCGTTGACGATTCCGCTCGTTCTTCCGCTCGCACGCGGAAGCTGGGCGTGGAGCTTCGTCATTTGGGCGATTCCGGTTGCCATTTCTGGCGTTCTCGTCGCTCGGCTGACGCCACCCGACCACCATGACATCGGCGACGCGCCTCGCGCTTGGGTGCCGAACTGGGGCGATAAACGCCTTTGGCAGATCGGCGTGTTCCAATGCTCCGCAAGCCTGATCTACTTTGGGGCAAACGCATTTATCCCCGACTACCTGCAGGCCACGCAGCAGGCAACGCTGATCGAACCGGCCCTGACGGCGCTCAACGTCGGTCAGCTGCCCGCCTCGCTCGTCATCGGATTGCTTCCGTGGCGAATCATCGGGCGCGCCGGCGCGTGCGTGGCGATCGCCGCGCTCGTTGCGCTGGCGCTGGCCGGATTTCTGCTCGTCGGCGGCTGGCCGGCCGTCTGCGCGGCGGCAATCTTCGGTTTCTGCGCCGCGTACATTCTCGCGCTCAGCTTCGCGCTGCCCGCGATGGTCGTTGAAGGGCCGGACGTCGCGCGCATGTCGGCCGGCGTATTTACCGTGAGCTACCTGCTTGCATTCGCCGCGACGGTAGGCGCGGGCGCCGCTTGGGACGCAACGCACGTGCTCGCCTCAGCCTTCGTGCCGCTCGCCGCCGCGGTCGTGATTCTCATCGGGCTCGGACCGATCGTCACGCGCTCCGTGCGCTCTGCGCGACGCTAGGGAACCCGGATACCGGCGTTTCTGGCGCACGCGCCGGGGGATCGTTTTGTGCTCCGCTCGATCGCCGCGCAGCCGGCAACGTTAAGACGAAGCGGGAGCCGCGATCGGCTCCGCTCTCGACGACGAGCGAACCGCCGGCGCGCTCGACCGCGCGGCGCGCGATCGTAAGGCCGAGGCCCGAGCCCTCCACGTGCCTGCGGTCGCCACGGAAAAAGCGGTCGAACACGCGCGGAATCTCGTCGCGCGTCATGCCCGGACCTTCGTCGGAGATATCGATGCAAACGGCTTCGGCGTTNNCGGCTTCGACGCGTACCGTGCGCGCTGGATTCGCCTCGGCAATCGGCGCGACCACGTCGGCCACCAGTTGAGCGACGTCGATCGGGTGCGGCACCGGGGCGCCATCTTCGCGCTCCCACTGGTCGAGCAGCATCAACTTCTCGATCATCTCGCCCATGATCTGGCTCTGCTGGTTCATCGTCTCGAGGATGCGCTCGCGATCCTCGGGCCGGCGTAGCTCGCCTTTACGCAGGATCGCGATGAATCCACGGATGACGGTGAGAGGCGTGCGCAGCTGATGGCCGGCGTCGGCGATGAACTGGCGCATCGCGGCGTTGGCCCGCTCGCGCTCGGCGAAGGCGCGCTGCATCTGCGCGATTGCGTCGTTGTAGGCAACCGCAAGCCTGCCAAGCTCGTGACGGCGATCGGCTTCGATCGGTTGCGGTGCGATCTCGCCGGCGGCAAAGCGCTCCAGGGCTCCGGTAACGTCGACGAGCGGACGCAACGCCTGACGCGTCAAGATGCGCGCGAACGCATAGCCCGCGGCGATTGCTATGAGAAACGCGACGAGCACGGCCGGCAGGTATGCGGCGATCGCCGCCACGAGCGCACTATCGCTCTCCTTCACAAAAAGGTCGACCCCGCCGACGTGCGATCGCGCGACTTGTAAGCCGAAGGCGGTAGCGAGGCCGACGATCGGCAGCGCGAGCGGCGAGGTGGTGCGGGGGTCGCCTGAAAGGTCGCCGTGCGCCCGAATCCGCACGAGCGGCAATTGGTCGCCGCGATGCAGGCGAAAGACGTTGACGCGAATGCGCGGGTCGGTCAGCAGCACGACCAGATCCGAGCGCAGGAAGCGCAGCGCGGCGAGCTTGGCGGCGGCCGACGCATCGTGCGAAGCTCCGCCCTCTTGAATGGCGAGCGCGAGCTGATCGTTGGTAACCGCGAGCTCGCTCTTGAGCTCCTTGACGTACGCTCCGAAAGCGAACAGCGCGATTGCGAGCACGACCGCACACAGAACGCCGGCGATCTCGACCGTTGTGAGCAGCAAAAGGCGCCGGCCGAAGCCGGTGGTCATGCGGGGGCCGCGCGCAACGAATAACCGACGCCGCGCAACGTCTGAATCAACTTGACCCGCTCGCCGCTGTCGATCTTGGCCCGCAGGTAACAGATGTACGTCTCGACGGTATTGGGCACCACGTCGCGGTCGATGCCCCACGCAATGTCGAGCAGCTGCGAGCGCGTGAAGACGTATTCGGGCTGCCGAACGAGCGCGAGCAGCAGATCGAACTCGCGCGCCGAGAGCGAAACCGAGCGAGAGCCGCGAAAGACGGTGCGGCGCGAAGCGTCGACGATTAGGTCCGCATAGGCGAAGGTCTGACGCGCCTCGATGCGCGGGCGGCGCAGCGCTGAGTTCAGGCGCGCGATCAACTCCTCCAGCTCGAAGGGCTTGCACACGTAATCGTCCGCGCCGCGCGACAGGCCGGCCACCTTCGCCGCCGTTTCGCGCTTCGCGGTGAGCATGATGATGGGCGCTTCGGTTGCTCGGCGAAGCGACGGCAACAAGGTGAAGCCGTCGACTTCGGGCAGCATGACGTCGAGCAGGATCACCTCGGGCGACCACTCGCGCACGGTCTCGAGGGCGCTGCGCCCGTCGTTTGCCCCGCGCACCGCAAAGCCGGCTTGTCCCAGACCGTACTCGAGCAGATCTCGAATCGCCGCCTCGTCGTCGACGACCAGGACCCGCGCGCCCATCGCTTCCACCATCGGCATCCTAACGTTCGACTCTGGGAAGGACCTCCCGTTCTTCCCAGCCTGTTCCAAGCCTAGTTGCGGCTTCCCAGGGTGGTTCAAGGATTTCGGCTTGGCCTCACGGGTAGGATGACGGAACATGCATCGGTTGCCTCCTCACCGCCGGGGTCGTGCGGCCCACGTTTTGACCGGCTTGGTGCTCTTGCTCGATGCGGCGGCCGGCTGCGCGTCGAAGCCGGCCGCCGCCCCGCCGCCGCCTCCTAAAGTCGTCACGACCGTGGCTTCATTCGGAACGATCCACCCGGGCGAGAACCTGGCCGGCATCATCGCGCCCTTTCAAAACGTCGCGATTCAGTCGAGCTTGACCGAACCCGCCGACCAAGTGAACGTGCAGGAAGGCGACCGCGTCTACAAGGGCGAGGTGCTGGCCCAGCTCGACACGGCCGATCTCGAAGCGAACCTTCAGGCCGACATTGCGACCGCCCAGAGCGACGCGGCGAGCACGACGCACAATGTTTACCAAGGCTCTCTCACGATCGACCAAGGGGTCGATTCGCTGCGTAGCGCCGAGGCGGCTGTGCGCCAGGCCCGGCAAAACTACCTGCGCGACAACCTCGATCTCGGTCGCTACCGCTCGCTCGTCGCCCACGGCTACATCTCGCAACAGCAAGTCGACCAGCAGCTGACGACCGTGCGCAACGATGAGGACTCGTTACGCTCGGCGCAAGCGTCGCTGGCTGCCGCCCGCTCGAACGTCACAGCCAATGGCACGCTCGGTTCGGGCGGCCTCCAGTCTTCGGCAATCAACCAGGCGCGCGCAACCGAACAAGTGGCGCTCGCGCAGGCGCAGCAGCAACGCGTCCAGATCCAAAAAGCGACCATCGTTTCGCCGATCGACGGCGTCGTGGTGAATCGCAATCTCAATCCCGGCGAGTATCCGGGCTCGCGACAGATCTTCACGCTCCAGCAAGTCGACCCGGTGTATGCCGTCTTGCAAGGTTCGGGGGCTCAAGTCGCGCAGATCCGCTCCGGAGCGAAGGCAACCATCATCGCCTCCGACTTGCACCGCAGCCGCTTCACCGGCACCGTCGTCGGCGTGCTCAATCAAATCAACCCGGGGTCGACCGATTTCGAGGTCAAAATCGTGCTTCCGAACCACTCGGGAGTCTTGCGGCCGGGAATGGCGATCGGCGGCAGCGTGGCGCTTCCCGGCGCGCGCGGCGTTCTCGTCCCCGAGACGGCCTTCATCGACGACAACCACGATTCGCTGATGATCGTGCAGCCCGACCGGACCGTGAAAACAGTGCAGGTCGCCGAAGTCGCAAGCGACGGCAAGATGGCCGTCGTGTCGGGCTTGGCGCCCGACAGCCGCGTGATCAGCGACGGACAGATAAGCGTCGGAAACGGTCAGAAGGTCGCGATCCGGTGAGCTTAACCCGCCTCTTCATCACGCGGCCGACGCTGGTCTTCGTGTTGCTCGCCTTGATGTCGTTTTTCGGTATCCTTTCGCTCGCGACGATCGTCCGGCAACTCTTCCCCAATGTCTCGCAGCCGACGATTTCGATCCTGGTGCAGTACCCGGGTGCATCGACCACGGAAATGCGCGACAGCATCGTGCAGCCGATCGAACAAAACCTGGCGGGCACGACGGATTTGCAGACGATCAGCTCCGTCGTGCAGCAAGGCCAGGCGACGGTTTCGGCCATCTTCGTTCTCAACTCGGACACCGCAGCCGACCTCGTCAACGTTCAGAAGGCCGTCCAAGCCTCGCAGAAGGAGCTTCCGCTCAACATCACGCCGCCCAGCGTCGCGGTGCGCGATCCCAGCGAAGCGACCGTCGTAACGCTCGGGCTCTTCTCGCAAAAGCTTTCGCTCGGCCGGCTTTCGCTCTACGCCAACAACGTCATTGCACCGCAAATCCAGCAGATCCCCGGTGTCTCCTACGTCAACGTCGGCGGAGCGGTCACGCCGGCATTCGAGGTGGAGGTCGATCCCAATCGGTTGATCTCCGAAAACCTCACCCTCAATGACGTCATCAACACGGTCACCAACGACAACCAGCGCGTTCCGGGCGGCATCGCCTACGAGCCCAACCGGGAAACGACGATCGACGTGCGCGGCGACATTCAAACGCCGGCATCGATCGCCCGGCTCGCCGTAATTACGACGGTCGGCTCGCAGGCGCTCAACCAAGCGGGCCCGACAAGTTCCGGCGCGACGGGGATTTCAGGTTTGGCCGGCAGCGTCGACCCTTGGACCGCCGTCAATTCCGTTCCGCGCATCCAGGACGTGGCGCAAGTGACGGCCGGCTACGAGCCGCGCCGCTTCTACGCTCAAATCGATGGAAGACCCGGCATTTTCCTTTCGATACAGAAGACCTCCGATGCGAGCGAAGTGACGGCTTCGGATAACGTTACGGCCGCTTTGCCGGCACTGCGCAGGCGCTTCCCGGACGTCGAGTTTCAGATCGTGAAGACGCAGTCGAAATTCACCGCGCAGCAGATCGACAGCGTCATGCACACGCTGCTCGAGGGCATCTTCCTCACGGCCTTGGCGATGGTGTTCTTCCTGCGCTCCTGGCGCAATGCGGCGGTCGTGTGCGTCGCGATCCCGACCTCGCTCGCCATCGCGCTTTCCGTCATGAAGCTCATGGGCATGACGCTCGACACGATTTCGATGCTGGGGATGTCCCTTGTGATCGGCATCCTGGTCGACGACTCGACGGTCGTGCTCGAGAACATCGAGCGGCACTTCACCGAACTCGGTCAGCCGCCCGAGGAAGCTGCCGTGCAAGGCCGCGAGGAGATCGGTGCGGCGGCCGTCGTCATCACGCTCGTCGACGTCGTCGTCTTCCTGCCGATTGCATTCATTCAGAGCCAAGTCGGAAAAAATCTCGTGGAGTTCGGGATCGTCGTGGTCATCGCGACGCTCACCTCGCTATTCATCTCGTTCACGGTGACGCCGGCACTGGCCGGACTGTGGTCGCTGCGTTCCAAGTGGAAACCACCGTGGATCGTCGATGCCTTCACGCGAGGCTTCGACGCGATTCGCGACTGGTACGCCAACCGCGCGCTGCCGTGGGGCTTGCGCAACGGGGCACTCGTCGCCGGCTTGTGCCTGGTGTCGTTTGTGGGCTCGATTGCGCTCGTGCCGCTCGGCGTCGTCGGCGAGGAGTTCATTCCCAACACGGACCGGGGCGAACTCTTCCTACAGTTGGTTTTTCCGCTCGGCACACCGCTCTCACACGTGCGCGACAAAGCCATCGCGGTCGAGCGCCACATCGTCGATCAACCTGACTTGGATCAAGAGTTCACGGTGGCGGGCGCCTACGCTGCATCGTTCGGTGGTTTCGTCACGCAGGGCAACGTCGGACAGATCCACATCTTTCTCAAGGACAATCGCAAGCACTCGACCGACTGGTGGGTCGGCCGGTTTCGTCGCATAGCCGCAACGTCGGCGCCTGACGCGCAAGTCGTGGTCGTTCCAGTGACCGGGACGGGCGGCGGCAACGCGCAACCGATCGACTACCTGGTCAGCGATTTGACGGGCCGGGATCCGCTCGGCCCGGCGAATCGCGTTCTCGACATCCTCAAGCGTACGCCGGGAGCCATCAGCGTCAACAGCACGGGCACGGCGCTCGCGCCGCAGATTTCCGTTGAGTTCGACCGGGCGAAAGCTCAGGCACTCGACGTCGATATCGGACAGGCCGCGACGGCGGCTGGGGCGGCCTTTGGCGGCGACGTTGCGACGCAATTCGAGACGCCGCAAGGCCTGGAGGAAGTCCAGGTAATCTATCCGACCAACGACCAAACCGATCTCGATGCGCTACGCACGATTCCGATCCGTGCGAACAATGGCTCGATCGTTCACCTCGGCGATTTCACGAACTTTACCTTGAGCCCGACGCCGCCGTTGATCACGCGCACCGATCGCAACACGGTGATCCACGTCGATGCAAACGTTGCGCCAGGCTTCTCGCTTTCGAACGTTCAGCGCGATTTCGTCAAGCGGCTCAAAGCGGCCAACCTCGGGGCGGCCGTTTACGTGCGCCCCGCGCCGCTGGGCCAGCAGGATTTCATGCGCCAAACGCTCGAGGGGCTCGGCGCGTCGATGATCCTTTCGGTCATCCTCGTGTTTCTGCTCATGATCGCGCTGTACAACAGCTATACGTCGCCGTTCATCATCATCTTCTCGGTGCCGGTCGCCGCGGTCGGCGCGATCGGAGCGCTTTGGATCACCGGCAATACCCTGAACCTGTTCTCGTTGATCGGTTCGATCTTGCTGATCGGCATCGCCACCAAGAACGGCATTCTGCTTGTCGACTATGCGAACACGCTGCGCCAGAGAGGTCGCGACAAGCTCGCGGCCATCAAGGAAAGCGCTTTCACGCGGTTCCGGCCGATCGTCATGACCAGTTGCTCGATCGTCGCCGCCAACATTCCCTTGGCACTGGCGCTCGAGCCTGGCCAATCGCAGCGCGCAAGCTTAGGCATCGTCGTCATCGGCGGCGTGCTCAGCTCGCTCATCCTGACGCTTCTGCTCGTGCCGATCGTCTACACCTGGGTTGCGCCGCGCGAGTTGCCGCGCTCGAAAGCCGGCCTGAAGCCGCCCGACGAGCGTCCGGCCCGGGTCGTCGAGCCGCTCGAACCCGTCGGCACGGGGGTCCCCGCCGGGTGAGGGAACCCCGCTAACTGCCGTTCGCTACGAGGTTGCCCCGCAGAAAATTGCGATCGACTTCTTGACGTCATCGTCGAATGGGTTCCCCTCGCCGCGCGAGTAGGTGATCGATTCAACGCCCGTGCCGTTCGGCAAAAGAATCCGGTTGATGATGATCTTGTGACCGTCCGGCCCCGTCGCGAACTCGATCACGTGACCCTGAACGCCTTTACAGGCGAGGTCTTTGTCGACGCTGGCCTTGAGGTGGTTCGTGGTGAAGTTCTTTTGAATCGCCGCCATCGCGTCGGTGTACGGCGTGTTGGGGTCCACGATAAAGGTCAGGGATTGAAGGTCGTCGCCGGGGAGGTGCCACCTCTCGATCTTGACCGTTGAGTCGCCCGTCGACGGGTCGGAGTGACTCCAACCTGCTGGGCCGATGAACGCCGTTTGGTCGGCCCGGGCGAGGCTCGCCGAAAGGGCGGCCGTGAACGCGCATCCGGCCGCGATCGCGGCAATCGCTACACTTCGGTTGTATGTAAACATCGGGTGTACCGTCCTCTTGGCGCTTGCGCAGCTGGTGGATATGAAAAAACCCCACGTCAACTTATGGGGCCGGACCAAAACCTGCGAGACCCGATATTAACTTCGCCCCGCAATTCCCTGCCATCCGCCGATCGGATCATCCATTCGGATATAGGGCTACCGAACAGGCTATCTCCGGACCGTGCTGCCGATCAACCCAACCTCGCGGCCGACTTTCTCGAAGGCATCGAGGGCGCGGTCCAGGTCATCGCGGGAGAGCGCCGCGCTCATCTGCACCCTGATGCGCGCCGTGCCTTCAGGGACGACCGGAAAGCCGAAGCCGGTAACGAAGACGCCTTCCCGCAGCAGCCGGTCGCTCATTGCGATCGCAAAGGCCGTCTCGCGCACGATGATCGGGACGATCGCGCTCGGCCCAGGAAGCGGATCGAGGCCGAGCCGCGTAAGCCCCGCGCGGAAGTACTGCGTGTTCCAGCGCAGGCGATCGACGAGCTCGGGCCGTGATTCCAGCAGCTCGATCGCCTTGTGCGCGCTGCCGGCCACCGTCGCGGGCAAGGCGTTCGAGAAGAGCTGGGTGCGGGAGCGCTGGATTAACGTGTCGACGAGCGCAACGCTGCCCGCAACAAAGCCGCCGGCTGCACCGCCGAGCGCCTTTCCGAGCGTGCCGGTAAGGATGTCGACTTTGCCTTCCAATTCGAAATGCTCGATGACGCCACGGCCCGTCTTGCCCATAACGCCGGTCCCGTGGCTGTCGTCAACGATCGTAACGGCACCGTACCGCTGCGCGAGCGCGACGATCTCTGGCAGCCTCGCTACGCTGCCTTCCATCGAGAAGACCCCGTCCGTAACGATGAAGGCCGTCCCCTCAGCCTCGTTGAGTTTGGCCTCGAGATCGGCCATGTCGGCGTGCCGGTAGCGCATTCGCTTGGCGCCGGCTAGGCGGCAGCCGTCGATGATGGAGGCGTGGTTGAGCTCGTCGGAGATGAGCGTGTTACCGGCGGTGCCCACCGTCGGCAGGAGGCCTTCGTTGGCCGTCCAGCACGATCCGTACGAAAGCGCCGACTCGAAACCAAAAAAAGAAGCGATCTTCTCCTCGAGCACGCGATGGATGTCGAACGTGCCGCAGATGAAGCGGACCGAAGCGGTCCCGGCGCCATACTTCTCGAGGGCCGCGACTCCGGCCCGAACGACTTCGGGATCGTCGGCCAACCCGAGGTAGTTGTTGCTGGAGAGAACCGTAACGTCGCCGGCCTCTTCCATGTGGGTATGCGCCGCCATCGGCGCCGTCAGGTGGCGCAGGCGCTTATAGGTTCCCGCCGCGCGCAACGCGTCGAGATCGGCGTTGAGCTTGCGTTCGAAAGCGGCGTTCATGCTGTCCCTTCTACATCGAGCACGATTTTGGCAGCGACCCCGGAACGCATCAGTTCGAAGGCATCCTCGAAAGCGGTAAAGGGAACGACGTGCGTGATGATCGGACGCAGGTCGACGCGCCCGCTTTTGACCAGTGCCTCGGTTTGATACCACGTTTCGAACATCTTGCGGCCGTTGATCCCGAGCACCGTCAGCCCTTTGAAGATGATGCGTTCTGCCAGGTTGATCTTCACGTCGTCGGGCGGAATACCGAGCAGCGCCGCGCGGCCGCCGTTGCGAAGCATGTGCAAGCCGGCGTCGATCGCCGATGCGCTGCCCGACATCTCGAGCAGCACGTCCGCTCCGTCGCCGCTCGTACGGCGCAGGATCTCATCGATGAGGTTCGGATCGTTCGCATGGAAGACCGCATCGGCACCGACGCGCTCCGCGAGCGCGAGTTTGCTCGGGTTGACGTCGATCGCGAACACTGAGGCGGCGCCGGCGGCGCGTGCCACCAGAATCGCCATCAGGCCGATCGACCCCACCCCGGTAATGACGACGCTCTTGGTGCTGACGCCCGCAGCCATCACCGTATGCACCGCGTTGCCGAGCGGATCGAAGATCGCCGCGATTTCGTCGGGGATCTGCGGGTCGAGCTTCCACACGTTGACGGCCGGCATCCGGATGTATTCCGCGAACGCGCCGTCGCTATCGACGCCGATAATGTGCACGTGCTCGCAGATGTGCGCTTCGCCAGTGCGGCAAAGCAGGCACAGGCCGCAGGAGATGTGCCCTTCGGCCGACACGCGGTCGCCCACCTCAAAGCCGCGTACGGCCGAACCAGTCGCGGCGACCAAGCCCATGAACTCATGGCCCACGATCAGCGGCGGCTTGATGCGCCGCTGCGCCCACGTGTCCCACGTGAAGATATGCTGGTCCGTGCCGCAGATGCCGGCCTTGCGCACGCGAACGAGCACATCCGACGGTCCGAGCACCGGAACGCCGACCCGCTCCAACGTCATTCCCGGGCCGGGCGCCCGCTTGCATAGGGCCGCCATCGTGGCGGGTATCGATCGTTGCCCCGCGGCAATCGGCTCGGTTATCACGCCGCCATCTCGCGCGGTTTACAGGCCCGGCTGCCCTGATTGCATACCAGGCGCCTTCGAGCCGACCAAACGAAGTCCGTTTGCGTGCGGTTCGGGCGAAATGCCGCCCGCTCGGGAGTTTCGGAGGGACGAACCGGCGAAACGCTGGCGCGTGCTTTCCGGCAGGTTGATCGAGCTCGTGCCGCTCGACCGCTCCCACGCGGCCGACCTTTACGCTGCCGGAGCCGACGCGGACATCTGGCGCCACCTTCCGGGCCGTCCCTTTGCCGACGTCGCGGATGTCGAACGCTGGATCGAACAGGCCCAGCAGTTAGCCGCGCAAGGCCGCGAGCTGCCGTTCGCCATCGTTTCCAAGAGCGAGGAACGGGCCATCGGCTCGACCCGCTACCTGGACATCCGCCCCGAAGAAAAAGCCGTCGAGATCGGTTGGACATGGCTTGCCAAAGCGCATCAGCGCACCGGCGCCAACACCGAAGCGAAGTACCTAATGCTCAAGCACGCCTTCGAGGACCGCGGCTTTCTTCGCGTCGGCTTCTTTACCGATGCGCAAAATGGCCGAGCCCGCGCCGCCCTGGTTCGCATCGGCGCCACCTACGAGGGAACGTTGCGCCTGCATCGCGCCCGCCTGAGCAACGGCTTCGCCCGCGATAGCGCCGTCTACAGCGTCATCGCCCCCGAATGGAGCTCCGTGCGCAATCGACTCGAGATGAAACTGAAATCCGCATCGCGGCGGTAAGTCGTGACGCGCTGCCGCGTCGCTGCGACTACGTTTGGCGAACCGCGTCGTAGAGCGTCCGAAACGCTTTGGCCGTGGCAACGTCATCCCATTCGCCGTTATGGTTGTCCAACATCGACGCCGTCAATTGGGCGGCGATCTTCTTTAGTTCAATCTCGCGTTCGTCAAGAATTGCCATCGGTATGATTTCGTGAAAGTCATATCCACGACCTATGAGACCGACATTAACACCGCGCGACTGAATCGCCAGCCTCGGCGATACCTGGAACCGCTGTATAATGCGAACTGATCTTAGCCCAGCTAGGCTAGGCGAGGTCGGCGAGCTCTTTGCGAGCCTCCGTCGCAGCTAGGTGATCGTGGAGATAACGGCGACGGCCGGTCGCCCACCTAGTGCCGGCTAACCGTAGCGGCCGGTGATGTAATCCTCGGTACGTTTGTCGCGAGGGCGGGTGAAGATATCTGATGTCGTGCCGATCTCGATCAGCTCGCCGAGCAGGAAAAAGGTCGTGAAGTCGGAGATGCGCGCCGCCTGCTGCATGGAGTGCGTGACGATCACGACGGTGTAATCGCGTTTGAGCTCGCTAATGAGGTCTTCGATCTTCGAGGTCGCGATCGGGTCGAGGGCGGACGCGGGCTCGTCCATCAGGATCACCTCGGGCTCGACCGCGAGGACGCGCGCGATGCACAGGCGTTGCTGCTGGCCGCCCGAAAGGTCGAGCGCGGGTTTGTAAAGGCGATCCTTGACCTCGTCCCAAAGCGCCGCAGCCCGCAGGCTGCGCTCGGCGCATTCCAACAGCTTGGCGTGATCGTTCTCGCCGCCGATCTTCGGGCCGTACACGACGTTCTCGAAGACCGATTTGGGAAATGGGTTGGGACGCTGAAAAACCATCCCGATGCGATGCCGCACGGTAACCGGATCGACGCCCGGCGCGTAGATGTCCATCCCTTCGAGCGTGACGCTGCCGGTGACGCGGGCACCCGGCGTCAAGTCGTGCATGCGGTTGAGCGCGCGCAAGAACGTCGTCTTGCCGCAGCCGGAGGGACCGATGAGCGCCATGACGCGACGATCGGGAACGTCGAGATCGGCATCCTTGATTGCTCGAAAGGCGCCGTAGTAGACGTTCATGTCATGGATCTTCAGCTTGTCGACCCGGGCGACGCTGCTCGGGGCGATCATGCTTTTCGACGACGCGCCGACATGGCGCCGCCTTCAGCGGTCATTCTCGCTCACCTGCATGTCGCGCACGAGAATGTAACCGTGCCGGTGGACGAGCTCGCCATTACTTTGAATGAAGGCAATGAAGCGCGACACGTCCTTAGCGGGAGCGCCATTGGTGTAGATGTGTTCGTACGACCAAAACGGATAGGTACCGGCGCTGATGCCCGCTTCGCCGGGCGCGACGCCGTCGATGGAGAGCGCAACGATGCCCGCTTGGTCGCGCGCGCCTGAAAGCACCACGTAGGAAATCGCCCCAGGCGTCGCCGCGACCGCGCCGGCCGCGCCGCCGCTCGCTTCTTCCTGCAGCCCCGACTCAGCTACGGGGCGGCCGTCCATCACCGTGTCGACGAACACCACGCGCGTTCCCGAATACCGTGGCCGATTGATCAAGACGACCCGCTGGTCCGCGCCGCCAACCTGCTTCCAGTTGACGATCTTACCCGAAAAAATATCTTGCACTTGCCGTTTGCTCAGATCCGCCACCCGCGCGTCCGGGTTCGCAATGAGCGCAAACCCGACGACACAAACCTTGTGGTCGACGAGTTCCTGCCGGCCCTTGGCCACCACGTCGGAGTCGCCCATGTCGACCGATCCGGCAGCGACTTGCGCAATGCCATCGAGCGAACCACCGCCCTTAACCGCGATCGTAACGTCGGGATGCTCTGCGTGGTAGGCGTCAGCGGCCTCGGTTACCAGCGGTTGAAGCGTCGCCGAGCCGGCCGCCGAAATCGACGTGTCGGCTGCCGCCGCCCCGAAACCCAGAAGCCATGCGCCAACCAAAAAGGCCGCCATCCGAGCGGACCTGAACATCAGGACCTCCTACCGCGTTCGAGGGATCGCATTGTTGCTGCGCGGACCAATGGTCGCAAACCGGCGATAAACCCTGGTTAGACAGAAGGTTAAAGCCCCTTGATGGCTCGTGGAAAGCGACGCCCTGCTAGCCAAGAGCCCGCGCCGGCTCCCGGAGGCGCCTCGCTGCCGACGGTCTCCCACCGAATGCTTGGGACCGAGGCCATCGACGGACTGCGAGGCCTGGCAATCGTGCTCGTACTGGCCTACCATACCTGGCTGCTCTCATGGTTCTCGCCGGTTTTGCAGTTCGCCGGACAAACCGTTCCGGTCGACGCGTTTTACCGCTGCGGCTACCTCGGGGTCGACCTGTTCTTCGTCATCAGCGGCTTCTGCATGTTCTATCCCGAGGCGCGCAACCTATTGGAAGGGGCGCCCGCCCTTAGCTGGCGACAATTCGCCTATCGGCGCTTCATCAAAATCGTACCATCGTACGTCGTCGCGCTCGCCGTCACGGCGCTCGTCGTGTTGCCGAGCCTTCACGGCGCGCAAAACCTGATCGGACCGCTAGCCAATCACCTGTTCTTCTTCAATAACTCGTACGAGGATGCGTTCGGCCAGCACAACTCCGTGCTTTGGAGCTTGGCAGTCGAAGTGCAATTCTATCTGATCTTTCCGCTGCTGGCCCTGGTTTTCCGCAGGCATCCGCTCCTGGTCAGCGTGGCGATGGTGGGGGCGGCCTTGACGTTTCGCTTTGCGACGGCGGGCTGTTGCCTGCTCTACGAGCCCGTTTCCCGGCAACTTCCTGCGTATCTCGACCTCTTTGCCTGCGGCATGTTGGCCGCTTACGGCTTCGTCTGGTTGCGCCGGCGCACTTCCGCCTCCGCGCCCGGGCGATTGGGCTTTACGCTTTGTGCGCTCGGCGCAAGCGTGGCGGCGTTCTTGCTCTTCCAGTCGGCCAACGCCGTCCAGTACCACCACGCCGGCCGTCAGCTCTGGGATTTGGCCGGCCGCACGGCGCTGGCGATGGCCTTCGGAGCGATGGCGCTAACGCTTCCGCTATCGCAGTGCTGGTTACGCCGGCTCGTGGGAAACCCCGTGCTCGTCTTTCTCTCGGTGCTTTCGTACAATCTCTACCTGTGGCACACGCTCGTTGAGATCTGGCTGCGCAACCACGACGTCGTGCACTCGGCGACCTCCGATCCGCATAACGATCCCGTATGGCGGCCGGTCTTCGCGGCCCTCGGCATCGCCGCCAGCCTCGTCGTGGCGGCGCTGCTCACGTACTTCATCGAGCGGCCGCTGCTCGGTACCGTCCGCCGGCAACCCTTCGCCTTCGACTGGCAGCGCTTCATCCCAAGGCTTAGCGGGGTTCGCGCAGCGCCGATCGCGCGGAAGGAAAGACGCACCTAAAGGTTGCGCCGAGGCCGAACTCGCTATCGGCCGTCACCGTTCCGCCGTGCGCTTCAACGATCTGCTTGACGATCGACAAACCCAGGCCCGTGCCGGCCGACTCACGCGAACGCGAACGGTCGACGACGTAGAAGCGCTCGAAAATACGGGGCAGGTCGTTGTAGGGAATTCCCGCCCCGGTATCGCGCACGACGAGCGTTGAGGCGCCCTCGCTTGGCGCGACTTCGAGCGTAACCGTCCCTCCCGCCGGCGTGTGCCGCAGCGCGTTGTCGACCAGGTTGACGACGACTTGCGCTAACCGGTCGGGATCGCCGTCGATCTGGGCGTCGCCGCCCTGCTGCACGAGGCTGACGCCGAGCTGCTGCGCTTTCGGCTCGAAGGTTTTCAGAATGTTCGCCGCCACGCTCGCAAGGTTGACGACCTCGCGGCGCAGGCGCAGGCGCCCCGCTTCCGCTCGCGCGAGGTCGAGCAGGTCTTCCACGAGATGCACCATACGGTCGACCTCGTGCTTGACGCGCGGCAGGAACATCTCGAGCGCATCGGGATCGAAGCCGGTCGATAGGATCGTCTCGATCATCAGGTTGATCGACGAGAGCGGCGTCCGCAGCTCGTGCGAGACGCTCGACACGAAGTCGTGGCGGTTGCGTTCCAACTCGTGAAGGCGCGTCTCGTCGCTCGCAATCAAAATGGCGCCACCGCCGCCTTCGACCGGCAGGGCGGTGACCGTCAGCATGCGGGTCGTATGCGTTGCAGTCAACGGCACCTGACCGCGCCACGAGCGCCCCCCCACGGCTTCGCGCGCGCGCTGGTCGAGCACGAACGACGGCACGAGTTCGATGAGCGCTCGGCCGATCGGTTCGCGCGCGCCCAACTCGAACATATCGGCAGCGGCAGCATTGGCAGAGCTGACGTGACCGCGCTTGTCGAGGGTGATGATGCCCACCGTCAACGCGCTTAGAAGCTGATCGAAACGGGCATCCAACGGGGCTGGAGGGGGCTGGCTGCTCGCCACCGGCGCCGGTGGCCGGCGCTGCGATCGCAGCCACGAGCCGCCGACGAGTCCGGCGAAAAGCGCGACGGCCGCGATTGCAACGACCTCGGCGATCGCTTACTCCTTGAACATGTAGCCGCGGCTGCGCACGGTCACGATGTGTCGCGGATTGTTCGGATCGATTTCAATTTTCTCGCGCAGCCAGCGCACGTGCACGCTGATCGTTTGGTGCTCGCCTTCGAAATCGTAGCCCCACACTTTGTCGAGCAAGGCCTGCCGCGTAACGACGCGCCCGCGATTTTCCATCAGCACTTGAAGCAGGCTGAACTCTTTGGGCGCAAGCGCTACTTCAAGGCCGCGCACGACGAGGGATTGCCGCGAGGGGTCGAGCACGATCTCGCCGATCTCGATGGCCTCGCTTCGTAACGCCTCGCCGAGTCCCCCTTGGCGGCGCAGGCGCGCTTTGACCCGCGCCAAGAACTCGTGCAGCGAGAACGGCTTGGTCACGTAATCGTCGGCGCCGAGTTCGAGTGCCAGCACCTTGTCGATTTCCTGGTCCTTGGCGGTCAGCATGATGATCGGCACGCCGCTGCTCCTGCGGATCTCCTTGCAGGCTTCGATCCCGTCGAGCACGGGCAGCATGATGTCCATAATCACGAGGTCCGGCCGCTCGCTAGCCGCCAGGGCGATCGCCGTACGGCCATCGCCGGCCGTGGCGACCACGTAGCCGTTGCGCTCCAGATTGAAGCGCAAGGTCGATAGAATCGCCGACTCGTCGTCGACGATCAAGATCTTTTTCGCGGCTGACGCTACGGCTAACACGAACTCTCCTCCGGCGGAATGAACGCGCCGGGCACGCCGACAAGATACCTCACCCGAGCGACTCGGGCAAACAGGTACGGGCTCGCATAGGGGAAGTCATCTTGGCTAAGGCTCCGCGCTTCGATATCGACCCCGACGGCCCGCTCGAGGCGGCCGCGCGGACGATTTTATACTCGTTATTCACAGCCGCGTTCGACGAAGCTCCGGCCGTTCTCGGCGGCGAGGACGTCCGAGCGACTCACGACATGCGGGTCGCGTTGCGCCGCTTGCGCACCGCGATGACGACCTTCCAGGGTTGTTTTCGAGAACGCAAGCTCGCACGCTTCGCACGGCTGCTGCGACGCATTCGGCGGCGGCTGGGCGCCGTCCGCGACGTAGACGTGCACCTGGCGGTGCTGCGCGCGGCGCTCGGCGGCGCGACGGCGGCGGAGAGTCCCGGTATCGCCTACGCGCTCGGTACGCTGACGTCGCGCCGCCGGCGCGCCCTCGCGCGCTTCGCGGTCGAGCTGTCTCAGTTCGATCGCAGCGGATTCGTTCAGCTGATCGCGCCGGCGGCCGATGCCTAAGCGAACGGTCCGCGAGGCGGCCGGTCGTGCTCTCCAGCGGCTTCTGCGCCGCGTGCTCGCCGGCGCGGACGAGGCCATCGAGTGCGGCGATCGCGCCAAGCTGCATGCGATGCGCATTGCGGTGAAGCGGCTGCGTTACAATACCGAGTTCTTCCGCGCCCTGCTCGGCGCCCAAGGGGAAAGCGCCACCGACATTCTTAGCCGCTTGCAAGAACACTTGGGAACGATCGCCGACGCGGACGCCTTCGAGCTCGTCTACGAGGAGCTTCTCGACTGCCTTGACGGCGACGATCCGCGAGCGTTCGGTCTCGAGTCGCGACGCCAGGCGACGCGCACCGAGCGGGAGCGCGCGCTCGAGGCTCTCCGTTCGCTCTGGAAAGATCCCGAGCAACGCTACCGTGAAAGGCTAGCCGCGTCGATTTCGGCGGCGGTCGGTTCGCTTTCGCCGAAGCCCGAATAGGCTTCGCCCCCCGACGCTTCGCCCGTAACGACGACGTCGAACGCGCGCTCGAAGAGCTCGGCCTTGAAGCGCATCGACTCGAGCTCGGGCTGCACGTCTTGCTGCGCTTCGAGCTGCAAGTGTACGGTACCGGGGCCGGCCTCGACCTTGACCGCAGCGACGACGCCGAGATGGCGCCGGTCCAGGGCGTCGGCAAGCCGCAGCATCCCACCCAGACCGAGGATGCGAGTGCGCTCGGCGGGCGACCGGTTGGCCCACTCGGGATGCGCGGGCTTGGGCAGCGCCTTGCGGTGGTAACGCACGAGCGTTGCGATCAAATCGATCTCCTCGGCGCGCCACCCCGGCAGATCGGCGTTGCGAACGATATAGGCGCCGTGCTTGTGGTGGGCGCTCGTGGCGATGGCCCGGCCGGCGTCGTGCACCAGCGCGGCGGCGAAGAGCAAGTCACGGTCGGCGGGCTCGAAGCGGTGCCTTTCCAATAGCCCGTCAAATAGTTGAAGGGCAAGGGCCGCCACGTGGCTTTCGTGCGCTCCTTCGCGCCCAAACCGGCGCGAGAGGGCGCGCATGGCGTCGAAGCGCCGCGTGCGCTCGTCGCCGAGCTTGCGTGCGAGGGCCAAGTTGCGCTCGATATAGTCGACCACGACCCCTTCGCGCAGGGCCCGTTCGCAAACGACGAGTTCGTCGCGCCCGAGCGCTTCCATGATGGACATGATGAGCGCATTGCCGGCAACGATGATGTCGCTGCGCCGTGGGTTCATTCCCGGCATCTTGCGCCGCTCGGCCGGCGTCATGGCGAGCATCGTGCGCTGCAGCGCGCGTAATGCCTCGAGCCGCAGGACGTATCCATGCGCTCTCTGCGACGTGAGCCCCGATGCCGCGGCGTCGAGCGCCGCCAGACCCATGACCGTTCCGGAGGTGCCGATCAGCATCTCGAAGTTGTAGTCGGAGACGCGCCGCGCGATCGGCGCGAGCGTCTGCGCGATGTGATGCTCGAGCGCTCGATAACCCAGGGCGCTCGCGCTCTCGTCGTTGAGGTACTCGTCGTAAAGGCGCAGGCTTCCCAGCCGCACGCTGTGCAGAAAGAAAGGCCGTTCCCCGTCGGCCACGATGAACTCGGTCGAACCCCCGCCGACGTCGACGATGCAGGCCACGCGCTCGCCGAGCGGGTAGCCGCGGCTGACGCCGAGATGAATCAGGCGCGCCTCTTCGGTTTCAGAAAGAACCTCGACGCCGATGCCGCTCGTGGCTCGCACGGCCGCCAAGAATTCGTCGCGGTTCGAAGCTTCCCGCACCGCCGAAGTCGCCACCGCGCGTACCTCGTGTGCGCCGGCGGCGCGTGAGATTTCCACGAACTTTGCAATGGCCGCGACTCCGCGCTGAACCGCTTTTTTGCTCAGATGCCCGCGGGCCAGCGCCGCTCCGCCGCCGAGGCGCAACATCTCGCGCGCCTTGATGAGCGTGCGCGACGTTCCATAAAACGGATCCAGCTCGACAACGATGAGATGGATCGAGTTCGTTCCGACGTCGATAGCACCAAGCAGCACGAGCAGAGGCCTTCTCTTAGCGCGAGACCCTGCCCTCGGTCAGACGACTTCGGATTCGAAACCGAGTTGTCGCGACAATTCGTGGGCAAGCGAGCGCGCGACGGGCGCTAAGCGCGTGACGCGCTCAGCGGTCATGCGCGTCGTCGGCCCCGAGACCGACAAGGCCCCGACAATGGCTTTGCGGCGGTCGAAAATCGGGACGGCAAGACAGCGCACGCCCTCCTCCATCTCTTCGTTATCGACCGCGTAGCCGAGCTTGCGAATGCCGGCCAGCTCTTCCTCGAGACTCGCCCGCGTGACCAGCGTCTTCGCCGTATATCGCTTGAGCGCCCGAGCGAGCAGGCCTTCGAGGTACTCATCCGGTTTGAAGGCCAAGATCGCTTTCCCGGCGCCCGTGCAATGCAGCGGAGCCCGCAGACCGGGCGCCGTGAACATCTTGACGAGGTGCAGGCTCGCAACTTGGTCGAGGTAGACGACTTCGTCCTCGGTTGCGGTAACGAGGTTCGCCGTCTCGCCGGAGGTTCGCATCATGCGTTCAAGGTACGGTCGCGAGACCAGGCGCAGATCCAGATGCACGTCGGCGGCGCTGGCGAGCGTAAAGATGCGCGAGCCGAGATGGTAACGCGAGCTCTCGGGGTCCTGCCGCACGTAGCCTCGGTCGACCAGCGTGGCCAGCAGACGGTGCACCGTGCTCACGTGCAGTCCGACGAGCTGCGAGAGCTCGCTGATCCCGGTCGCGCCGCGCCGGGTCGCCAGCGACTCGAGCACGTCGAGCGTCCGGTCGACCGACTGCACCTTGGGCCGGCCGCGGCCGGTCTTCCGGAGCTCCTTGGCGGGGGCCCGCTGCGGTTCGTTGGTCATTTTTGCTTGGCGAAATTTCTTTTCGCGAATCGAGCCACTCACCTGCCGGGCACTGTGCCACACAGCTGGCACACCATGCCGGCAGACTGATGTCGGAGGATCTTCGTTATGCAGGTCAGCTTCCAGTGCCCAGATTGCTTCGAGGTTCACGACGAACCGTTTTCGGCCGAGTACGTCTTGGCCGTCCGCTGCGAGGCGTGCACGCTCGAGCTCGAATGGCGCTCCGAGCGCCTGATTCCGAGCTACAATCGCGCCGCCTAGAACCTTTCGAAGAAGGTCTGCTACGATCGGCTTCGCTACAGGACGGCGTGCGCGGCGGCGACGGCCGCCTGGAGCGTGCCGGGCTCGAAGGGCGAACGCAAGTTGGCCGACCGCACGAGCTCGCCGAAAGATGCCTGGCCCCCTCGCCCGCACAGCGCAACGTAGTCGGCCATGGCCTGAGTGCGGTCGGATCGGGCGCGATTCCAGAACTGCAAAGCACAGCAAAGCGCCAGCGTGTAGTCGATGTAGTAGAAGGGCTGCACGTAAACGTGCCGCTTCTCTTGCCACAGACCGCCGGCCGCGGGATGAGCCAAATCCCCGTAGTCGCGCCAGGGCAGATAGCGCCGCTCCACCTCCTGCCACATAGCGTGACGCTCGAGCGGGCTCGCTCCAGAATTCGCGTACACCAAATGCTGAAAATGGTCGATCGCGACCCCGTACGGCAGGAAAAGAATGGCGTCGATCAGGTGCTCGCGCCGGTACGCATCGGCGCCGTTTCCAAAGAAGCGCTCCATCTCGGGCCAGGCGAGATACTCCAGCGACATCGAGTGTATCTCGGCCGTTTCGAGCGTCGGCACGAGGTAGTCGAACGCTTTGTCGCGGCTGCGCCACGACTGAAACGCGTGACCCAACTCGTGCATGAGCGTCTTGACGTCGAACCGGGTGCCGCTGAAGTTGGCGAACACGAAGGGCAGACCGCGCGTTGGGAAATTCGTGCAGTACGCACCTAGCGCTTTCCCGGGACGCGCTTCGACGTCGAGCAAATCGAGCTCGAGCACGACCCGCACGAACTCATCGAGCGAGGGGTCGAGGGCGCCCAAGGCATCGCCGGCCTTCCTTGCAATCGACGCGACGTCGCTGCGCGGCGTCGCATCCGTGCCCACGCCGAGACCGGCTTCGTCCCAGAAGAATACGCGCTCCACATTCAGGCCGGCTCCATAGCGCCGCACAAGCTCGTGCGCGAGCGGAACGACGACCTCGTGGACCGCGTCGCGATAGCGGCCCACTTCGTTTGGACCGTAACCGATGCGCCGCATGCGCCGGTAGCCTAACTCAACAAACGATCGGTATCCGAGCGCCCGCGCCATTCCGTCGCGCAGCCTTACCAGTTCGTCGAAGAGCGAATCGAGACGCTCGCGACACGCGTCGAAGGCGCCCCAGCGGGCGCACTCGGCTGCGTGGCGGGTTTCGCGGCTCGCATCGGTCAAGAAGGGTCCGAGCGATGCGAGCGTGCGCTCTTGACCTGCGAACGTAACCCTGACGCTTGCCACAAGCTCGGTGTATTCACGCACCAGCTCCGACTCGCGCACCAAGTCGCCGGCGATCGCTTCCGAGAACGCGCTCACGTCCGCCTCCCATAGCGCGAAGGCTTGTCGCCCCAGATGCGCTTCGATCTGCGCGCGAACGGGAGAAGCCAAGAAACGGCGCTTCAGCGACGCGTCGAGCGAGGTCGTCGTCGGCGAGCGCCGGTCGAGTTCCGTCTGCGCCGTGCGGTAATCGTCGCGTCGCGTGTCTTGCGAGAAGCGTAAGCGCGTGAGGTTGGCCCAGTCCCGCCAGCCGCGGCGCGCGATTTCCCAGCGCCTCAGCGCGTCGCGCCAAACGCCGAGCGGCGCGCCATCCCCGAGCATCGCGCCGATCTCGGCGTACTCCGCCCGCTGCTGCCACTCGCTCGGCGCCGAAATGCCGCTCATCCAGGTCATAGCGTCATTGCTCCGGCGTATCCGGTCAGCTCGACGTAGCCCTCGCCCGCGACGGCGCGGGTCCCGGCGCTGCCGCGGATGTCGACCGCTCCCTCCCAGTAAGCGAGCTTCTGCGCCGGGAAAACCAGTTCTTGATCGAGCACCGCCGGCGTCACGACGAGGTCGAGATTCGCAAGCGGAACCCGGACTCGCCATCCGCTCGGATAGGTCCCGCCGCTGTGCGGGCTGACCCAACGGCCCGTTGCGTCGATAAAGAAGTCGCCAAGGGCTAGCGGGCGAACCCGCCCGTTGCGCTCGATGAGGCTGCCGCTCGACTGCGGTGTCGTGCCGCCGTCACGGCGGCGCAAGCGGTACAGCATGATCTCGCGCCCGTCGCCCAGCTGCAGCGAGAACCAGTCCCACCCAACCTGATCCGGCTCGAGCTCGTCCGATCCAAACTCGTGGTCCATCCACGAAAGCCCGGCAACGGGCAAGCGCTCACCGCCATATGCGAGCGTGCCCGTCGTCGCAAGCCGCGTATACGAATAGTAGTGCGAGGCGCACGAAGCGCACGCGCCTTTGCGCGATACTCCGCCCTGTCCGTGGATGGCCGGCGCCTTTTCGGGAAGCTGCTCTAGCTCGAGGCCGAATGTGCCGGCCGAGGCGCGCACCGTCATTCGCTCCCGGTTCGCGGGCCAAAGGGTTTCTCCCGAAAGATTCCAATCGTCGACGTGCACGCGCAGGCGATCGGCGGCCGCGGCGCCCATGCCGAGCGCTTCGCGGGCAATCCGCTCCGCATACAGAAAGCGCCCGCTGCTTTCGTCGGTGAGCGCAAGGTGCGCCGCGAAGAGCTGGTTGCCGCGCCACCGGCTTTGCCCAAGAGCCGGCTCGGGGTCACCCGGCCGCAGGGCGATACGAAAGAACGTCGCCTCGTAGCCGAAGCGCCGCCCGTCCCGCGCCGCAAGATGCCCGGTATAATACCACCATTCCGAGCGGTACTGCGGATGTGCCGCGTGGTCGCGCGGGAAACGAAAATGGTACGGCGCTCGCGCGATTGCGAACGCTTGTCCTTGCGCTCCGCCGGCGCGACCTGTCACGAGACCGCTCGCGGCAGCTACGACCAGCAGCGCATTGCGCACGGCGCTCATTCGCTGCGAACCGCTTCGGCCGTCTTGATTCGGGCTGCTAGGCGCGCGGGAAAGAGACCGGCCAAAGCCGCCACGAGCGTGACGAGGACGACCGACTCGAGCAGATAGCCGTAGGGCATATGCAGTTCGATCAGCCAGCCGAAGGCCTGCCGGTTGATAACGAAGATCAGCAGCAGGGATAACACGACGCCCAGTGCGACACCCGCGACACCCCCGAGTCCGCCGATGCATAAAGCCTGGCACAGCACCATGTCGCGAACCTCGGCACTGCGCAGGCCGACGTAGCGCAGCAGCCCGATTTCGGTTCGGCGCTCGAGCACGAGCGCAAAGAGTGTGCCCACCACGCTGAGTGCTGCAATCGCGAGCGAGATCACGTACAACGCATACGTGATCGCAAACGTGCGGTTGAAGACCGCGATCACGAGCGCGCGCAGTTCGCGGGTGGTCTGCACGTCGATGCGCTCCGGCTGGACGCGCCGCAGGATGCGCGTCCGTAAATCGGCGAGGTCGACCCCACGCCGGGCGTACACCGCAACCGAGCTGATCGAGTCGTCGTGATAAAGCCTGCGGAAAACTGGAGCGTCGACGATCGCGACGCCCGCATCGCTCGAGTAGTCGTTGAAAACGGCAGCGACGCGAAAGGCGACGCGTCCGGAGGGCGTCTCGAGCGGCACCGAGTCGCCCACGCTTACGCCGTAGCGCGTTGCGAAGGGCTCGCTCACGAGCATCTGCTTCGTTTGCGGTAGCGTTCGGGCGAGCACGGCCGGATCGGCCCCGCCGAGAAATCGAAGCTTGCGTCGAACCGCGAGGGTGCGAAAGTCGGACGCGCCAAGGGTCGTCAGCGACCCACGGAATGGAATCGAGATCGCGCGAAACGTATCGACGTCCGCGACGCCCGCGACGCTGCGGATTTCACTTGCAAGCTGGGCCGGAAGACGCTCGTCTTCGGACGCGTTGCCCACGGCCTGCACGAACAAGTCGGCGCGCAGCGTGTCATCGGCCCAGGCCAAGACGGTCGAGCGAAACGAGCCGATAAGGATCGCAACGCTCACCATCATGGCGACCGCCAGCATAAGCGAAGCGACCGCAACGCTCGCGCGCCGCACCGACGAGCCCAAGTTTGCGATGCCGATGCGCGCAGCAGGGGCAAGCCCCTGCCCCAAGAGGCGCACCGCGGATACGACGGCGCCCACCGCGAGCGGCATGCACAACGATGCGCCGAAGATGACGAGCAGGCCCGACACGTAGCCCCACACGGGGATGCCGTCGAGCGCGGGCAAGCGGCTCGCGCCGTACGCCAAAGCCAAGAGGCCGAGGCCCGTCAGCGCAAGCCGGCCGCCCAGCTTGCCGATGGGGCGTTCGAAACCGCGCGAGCGCATGGAAAGCGCCGGGGGGTTCGCGGCGGCCTCGAGTGCCGGGGCCAGCGACGACAGCATCGCGAGCAGCACGCCCGCGACGAAGGCCTTGCTCATGACGAGCGGATCGTAAACGACGCGATCGGCATGCAGGCCGACGTACAGCGTGTCGACGGTGCTGGTGACCGCACGCACGGAGAATTGCGCGAACGCGCTGCCGAGAACCAAGCCGAGAATCGAGCCGGCGACGCCGAACAGAGCGCCCTCCCCGAGGAACGCGAAGAAGATCTGGCGCCGCGTTGCCCCGAGCGCGCGCAGAATGCCGATCTGGGGACGCCGCTCGACGACCGCAATCGCTACCGTGTTGTAGATCAGATACGCGCCGACCAGCATCGCGATGTATGACAGGGCCGCGAGGTTCAGCGCAAAGCTGCGTAACATGCGGCGGATCTCGCCCGTTCGTACCTTCGGTTCGATGGCGCGGGCTCCAGGTGGCAGCACGGAAGCGACGCGCCTCTGCACCACGCCCAGATGCGCGGGATCGACGACGCAGTCGATGCGGTCGAGGAGCCCGATTTTTCCGAAGATCTCCTGAGCGGTGACGACGTCGACGAAGACGACGCTGGAATCGATACCGGCGACCGTGTCGGGAAGAATCGCGCTGACGCGCAGCCTTACCGGCACGCCCTGCGCAATCGCATCGAACGGGCCACCGGCGCGAAGATGATAGCGCTTCGCCACGCGACGCGAGACGATCGCTCCGCGCTCGGCGATCAGCGCGTAGGGGTCGACATTGGGGCGGGAGGAGAGGGCAAAGGCATCCCCACCACTCGCAGTGCCCTCGCCAGCGTTTGCGGCCAGCGGCTGCAAAAGGTCGATCCCGAGAACGTGCAGGACCTCACCGGATTCCGGATCGCCTGCGCGCGCACCGGCGACGAGCGAATCTTCGATCGCGGGCGAGGCGCTCGCAATGCCGGCCAGGGAGCGAACGCGTAGGAAGGTGCGCTCGTCGAACCCGCGATCCTGACCGAGAACCTGCAAGTTGACGCGGCGCGCCACGACGTTGACGCTCGACGCAAAAGACGAAACGGCCGTCGCGTTTGCCAGGTCGACCGCAAGCGAGATCGCCACGCCAAGACCAACCGCGAACAGCGCGAGCAGCGAACGCGCCCGTTCTTGGCGCAGATTCCCGAGGACGAGCGCCTTGAAAGGTGTCGGATTGAGGTTGTGCGGCGCCACCGTTAATCGACGATGCGGCCGTCTTGCATGCGCACGACCCGATCGCACGAAGCCGCCGCCTCGGTCGAGTGGGTTGCCATCAAAATTGCTTGGCCGTTCGCAGCAAAATCGCGCAAGAGATGCAAAACCGCGCGCCCGGCGCGTGAATCGAGATTCCCCGTCGGCTCGTCGGCAAGCACGATCGCGGGCGCATGAACGGTCGCGCGCGCTACGGCAGTACGTTGCAGTTGGCCGCCTGAGAGCTGCGAAGGAAGCGCCTGCGCCTTATCGCTCATGCCGACGGAAAGCAAGGCCGCCGCGACCCGATCGGCTATCTCGGCCCGCGGCCGGCGTTGCAGGACGAGCGGCAGCGCGACGTTCTCGGCGACCGTCATCGACGGCAGCAGGTTGAAGAATTGGAAAACGGTGCCGACACGCTCGCGGCGCAACCGCGTCAATGCGTCGTCGCCGAGCGATGAGGTTGCATGGCCCTCGACCAACACGGCGCCCGACGAGGGCAAATCGATGCAGCCGATCAGGTTAAGGAGGGTGCTTTTCCCGCAGCCGCTCGGTCCGACGAGCGCCACCATCTCGCCGGCCGCAACGATCAGGTTCACGCCCAATAGCGCGACGACGGGCGCTTCTTCGCCCACCCGATAACGTTTGCCGACGTCGACCGTGCGGACGGGCGCGATTCCCAGCGGGCCAAGGGCGATCGACCCGACGGCCGGCGAAGAGCCTCGATCGATCATCCCTGCCTCGCCGAACCGTCGCCGAGCACCATGCGGAAGAATGGATAGCGTTTCGTGCGTGGAGCGCGCCAGCCCGCGCGAGTCGCAAGCTGCAGCGCTTCCTTCTCGGTGTAAGCGCGGCGCACCGAAAGCGGCGCGTCGTGCCTGGTGAGCCGGTTGCTGCCGAAGATCGCTGCGAAGACGAGTGCGGCGGCGTAACCCGCGTAGGAGCGGCGCAGGTCGCAAACCAGGGGTGTATCGCGCGCGACGCGCCGCATCTCTTTGAGCAGCTCGACTGCTTCGGGCGGCTCGAAGTGGTGAAGCGCCAGATTGCACGTGACGACGTCGAAGGCACCATCCACGAAGGGAAGCGACGGTGCGTCGGCGCGCAGAAAGTGAATCGCCGGCTCGTTCGGCGTGCGCTCGGCTGCGACTGCCAGCGCAGTCGGGCTGCGATCGAGAGCGACGATCTCGAGCCGGAGGCCCTTGCGTCGTGCCGCTGCAAGCAGGGCGCGCGCGATGTCGGCGCTGCCGCAGCCGACGTCCAGCAAGCGAGCCGGCCGGCGTGCCGACACCTCCGCCAACACCGGCCGCATCCCGCCGAACCAGCGGTTGCCGACCTCGATGTCGCTCAGCGTGCGAGCCAACTCGACCGGGTCGACGCCCCGGTCGTCGGTAAGCTCCAGTGCGACGGCACGCCGCATTACGTCAAAAAAGCGACGGCCGCGGCGCGATCAGTTGGTCTTGAAATACGCGGCGTTGATATCGATGTAGTTCTTCCACTTTTCCGGGATATCGGAATCGGCGTAAATCGCCTCGACCGGGCATGCCGAAACGCAGGCTCCGCAGTCGATGCACACTTCGGGATCGATAAAGAGCTGCTCGTCCTCGTCCTTACCGTGGATGCAATCGACCGGACAGACGTCGACGCACGACTTGTCCTTGGTGCCGATGCAGGGTTCGGTGATGATGTAGGCCATAAATTTCCTCGAGGAGCCCTTCCGTTTCGGACAGGCCCTCGGTATTGGGGAAGCCCGGCGCCCGGTCCTTGCGACTTTTCCCCGACTGAGGAATGCCGGCGTGCCGCACATCGCGAAATATCGCTTAGATGGGTGAAACCGCCGCCAGGAGGGCGCGGTAACCGGGGGTGCGATGAATTTAGTCTGCGAGACGTGCGGCGTGCGGCCGGCCACGACGCGCGATGCCGTCTTCCGCGGCGGCAGGTGGGTGCAGGTCGATTTATGTCCGGAGTGCGCCGGGCGGCGCCGCACCGCGGTTTTCCCGTTGCTGGGCTCCGCCCTTGCAGCGGTCGCGCTTGCCGTCGGAGCGACGGTCGCCATCGATCGTCTCCAGCGCGGCGAGCGCGAGATGCCGGCCGCCGACCCACGAGAGTGGGCCAAACGGCTACGCGGCGGAACGCCGACGCTCTCAGCATACTCGCGCGACCTAACGGCGGCGGCGCGCGCCGGGGAGCTCGACCCGGTCGTCGGCCGGCAAGATGAAGTCGAACGCGTCATTGCGATCCTCTCCCGCCGCAGTAAGAACAACCCCGTGCTGGTCGGAGAGCCTGGCGTCGGCAAGACCGCCGTCGTGGAGGGACTCGCGCAGCGCATCGCGCGCGGGGACGTGCCCGCGGCTCTGCGCGAGAAGCGCATTCTGTCGCTTGCACTAGGCCCCTTGGTTGCCGGAACCAAGTATCGCGGCGAATTCGAGGGTCGCGTCAAGCGCATCCTCGACGAGGTCCGGCGCGCAGCGCGAGAAGTGATCCTTTTCATCGATGAGCTTCACACGCTGGTTGGGGCGGGCGCCGCTGAAGGTTCGCTCGATCTATCGTCGATGATCAAACCCGAACTCGCGCGCGGCGAATTACAATGCATCGGGGCGACCACGTTCGATGAGTATCGCAAGCACATCGAGGCCGACTCGGCGCTGGAGCGTCGTTTCCAGCCGGTCATGATCGCCGAGCCGACCATCGAGCAGACGGGCGCCATTCTGCGCGGGCTTCGCGCCAAATACGCCGAACATCACGGCGTCGCGATAAGCGAGAGCGCGATCGACGCAGCGGCGGCCCTCTCCGCGCGCTATATCGTCGATCGTTTTCTCCCCGACAAGGCGATCGATCTCATGGACGAAGCTGCAGCTTCGGTTGCGTTACGGGGTGCCGCAGTCGTTAACACGGCCGACGTCGCAGCGATCGTTTCGAAGTGGACGGGCATTCCTCAGGGGGCCCTGTCGGAAGAACAATCGCGCGCCTTGCTCGCACTCGAAGAATCCCTTTCGGCACGGGTCGTCGGGCAAGAGTCCGCAGTTCGCAACGTGGCGCAGGCGGTACGGCGCGGCCGCGCCGGCCTCAAAGATCCGCGCAAGCCGGTCGGCGGCTTCCTGTTCGTCGGACCGAGCGGCGTGGGCAAGACGGAGCTTGCGCGTGCGCTTGCGGCGCAGCTCTTCGGAACCGAGACCGCGCTTGTACGGCTCGACCTCACCGAGTACACCGAGGCCCATACCGTGTCGCGTTTGCTTGGCGCGCCGCCGGGCTACGCCGGCCACGACGAGCCCGGCCAGTTGACCGAGCCCGTACGCCGCCGTCCGTACTGCGTCGTGCTCTTCGACGAGTTCGAAAAAGCGCATAGCGACGTAGCGGCCGTCCTGCTGCAGATCCTCGACGAAGGACGCGTCACCGATGCCAAGGGGCGAACGATCGACTTCCGGCATGCCATCGTGATCCTGACGACCAACGCCGATCCCGCCGACTTGGATCTGGTGGCGCGGCCCGAGCTGCTCAACCGCATCGACGATATCGTGCGTTTCAGTCTGCTGGGACTGCCGGAACTCGAGGCGGTCGTCGATTTGCAGATGCACGGCGTCGCGGCGCGCCTGGGCGAGCTGCACGTGAGCCTGATCGTCAGCCCCGAGGCCCGAACGTTCCTCGCGCAGGAAAGCATGGCCGCCGGGAGCGGCGCACGCTACGTCGGCCGCACGATCGCCCGCTACGTCACCAACCCGTTATCGAGCGCCATCCTGCGGGGCGACATCAAAGAAGGCTCGAACGCGCGGGTCGAGTTACGCGGCGAAATGATCGACGTGATCGCCGCCTAAGATCGCTAGACTGCCCGCGGATCCGCGAACAACGCGACGCCGGCCGCCCGGCCCGCGCGCCTGAGATGCAGATCGTTTGTCGCTAAGGCCGCGCCTGAGTTAAGCGCGACCGCCAAATAGGCAGCGTCGTAGGCGCTCAAACCGTGGTCTTGCGCGAGACGAAGCTCTTGGCCAAGCCCGTGCGGTGCTTCGAGCTCGGCTTCTAAGGCGCGCAGTGTTTCGAGAATTTCGTCGAGCGAGCCAGCTTTGATTCGCTTCCGGCGTACCGCGGTCGCCAGACCGTTTTGAATTTCGTAAGGCCAGAGCGCGGGTACGACGAGATCGCCATACACCGCTGCACTGATGGCAGCACGTGCGAATTCTGAGTCCTCGTCCGGCAATACGGCGGCGAGCGTCGTTGACGCGTCGAGGACAATACGCACCTAGATTCGGCGCCCCTCGTCGATAAGATCGCGCCACGTTTCGCCGCGTTTCCGAACGTTTTGCCCTTTCCGCAGATCTCGTATGCGCTCTCTGACGGCGTCGATCTGTGCAAGCAATTCTTCGGCAGAGCGTTTTGCCGGCGATACGATTGCGACCGGCCGATTGTTACGGGCTATAACGATGCGTTCTCCGCGTTCGACTCGCTCGATCAAGCGCGATAGATGCATTTTTGCCTCCGCGATGTTGAACACTTGGTCCTTCATGCGAACTAGTCTAACAGGATGACCATCTTTTGGCAAGCCGGACGCTTCGGTTTGCTCAATGAAGCGAAAGCTTCGACCAAAGGAACGTCTCCGCCGCGGCGAGCGGAGCGGCCTGTTCTGCCAGCGTTCCCCCGCCGATGTGTCCCGTCCCGCGGGCCACATAAAGCAAGATCGGCGTGTCGTCACGCTGCGCGTACTGCAATGTCGCGGCAAACTTATACGCGTGCGCCGGCGAGACGCGCTCGTCATCCGCCGAGGTCATCACCAGCGTCGCCGGGTAACGAACCCCGCGCCGCGCGTGCACGAGCGGCGCGTACCGGTACAGCCACTGAAACTGGGCCGCATTCGCAAGCGGTGATCCGACCTCGCTGACCCACGCAGATTCGCTCCCATAGGTATGTCCGCGCAGCACGTCGACCGGGCCGGCGGCCTCAACGACCGCGCCATACAGCTCCGGGTGCTCGACTTCGCAGACGCCGGTCAGCAAGCCGCCTCCGGAGTAGCCGTAGATTCCGAGTGTGGAACGCGACGCGAAACCACGTGACTCGAGCATTTTCGCGGCCGCAGCGAAGTCGTCGAAGACATGTTGCTTGTTCCCCAGCATGCCCGCACGGTGCCAGGCTTCGCCGTACTCGCCACCACCACGAATGTTCGCAATCGCAAACGTCCCGCCGGTGCCCAGCCACGCGGCGCCGAGCGTGCTCCACGTTGGAAGATAGGGATCGCCGAAACCACCGTAACCCGTCAGAAGCGCGGGCGTCGAGGCATCCCTCGCCCGATCGCGCCGGTACGCCACAAAGACCGGGATTCGCGCCCCGTCTGCCGAGCGCGCGAACAACTCCGCAGTGACGTACGCAGACACATCGAAGGGTGCGGCCGAGCGCGCCACGCGGCGCGACACGTCGGTCCGTGCGTCGAATGCAAAGGTCGTCGGAGGCGTGGTCGGGCTTGAGAAGCGATAGTAGGCGACTGGCCGTCGAGTGTCGCCGTCGATTCCCTCGACGCTTCCCGGCCCCGGCAAGGCAATGGCCCTCAAAGGGGTCCCGCTACGCGTGAACGCGATCAGTTCCGAACGCACGTCGCGCAGATATCGCGCCACGAACCGTCCGCCCACCGCCGTCACGTCGACGAGCGTGGCTCGAGCCTCGGGGATGACGTCGCGTTCGGACCGCGGATCCCGCAGATCGATCGCTACGAGCTTGCCATGCGGCGCGTCGGCGTTCGTAAAGAAGTAGAGCGAATTCCCCGCATCGTCGACGTAGTCGTAGCGAGCGGCACCGAGCGGGCGCAGCAACCGCACTGGCGCGTGCGCTACGCGCAGATCGCGCACCGCGACCAATGTTCCGCCGCTGCCGTCACCGTCGACCGCCCCGTCGATTAGGAAATGGCCGTCGGCGCTTTCCCCCGCGTAGGTCAACCAGGTGGGATGGTCCGCCCGCGCGTACACGACCCGATCCGCGCTTTGCACTGTTCCCACTCGGTGGAAACAAGCGCGATATCCGGTTCCAATCGGAGCTCCGGACGGCGGCGGCAGCTTGGAAGCGTAACCGCCGTAATAAAACCCGCTCCCGTCGTGAGCCCAAGCGATCGGCGCCCAATCAGGCACGCCCGCCACGACGTCGCGACGGTCGGTTCGGCTTGAGACGTCGAGGACATGCCACGTCACGAAACCACCGCCGCCCCGCTTGGTAGCGTACGCCAGGCTGCGCCCATCCGGCGCAAGCTGCCAATCCGCCAGGCTCGTCGTGCCATCGCGCCAACGGAGGTTGGGATCGAGCAACACGCTCTCGCGCCCTGCGCGCGAAACGACGATCCAGGGATGCTTCAACGAACCATCGCTGCGCGAGAAGGCGGTGGTCGTGCCTCCCCACTGAGGCAGCCCGTCGCTTGGCGCGCTCATCAACCGCAGGACGAGCGCCCTGATGGCAGCTCGTCGTGGGAGATGCCCGAGTTCGCGCTCCGTCAAAGACGTTTGCGCGGCGACCCAACGCCGCGTCGCGGGCGCGTGCACGCTTTCAAGCCATCGATACGGATCCGGTACCGGCGTACCGAAGTACGTATCGACGACGGCAACGCGAGGCGTCGCGGGATACGTCAGGCCGCCCGCCCCCACGAGCGCGAGAACTGCAAGCAGCCGGAACGAAGCCGCGAACGGACGCGACAGATGCATCTTTGCCTCCGCGATGCTAGGAATTTAGTCCTTCATGAGGCGTACCGCCTCGTATGCGATAGTGCACGCGGACGACGCCGGTGCGCAAGCCGCACGTTTCGAGGAGTTCGAGACTCCGTCGTAAGGCGGCTCGGAAGGCCGGCTTTCCGCCGCCGACGATCACCGGGTTGATAAACAGGTGACATTCGTCGAGGAGATCGGCTTCGAGCGCGAGCCCCGCAAGCTCGGCGCCGCCAATGCTGATATCGTGCTCCGATTCCCCCTTGAGCCGCCGAATAGCCTCGAGGTCGAAGGACCGCTCGACACGCGTATTGGGTGTCGTAACGCCTGTCAGCGTTCGTGAAAAGACGATTTTCTCGGCCTTCTGCCACATCCGTGCGAAGTCGACGTGTTCGGGTGGATAGCCTTCGAGCGCCGCGCCGAAGTACGCCATCGTCTCATAGAGTCGCCGCCCATAGAGAAAGGTTCCGATCGGCTGCAGCAACTCGGTGACAAGGTCGTGTACTTGATCGGGATTGATCCAATCGAAGGCACCGCTTTCGTCCTCTACGTAACCGTCGAGCGACGTATTGGTGATGTAGATAAACTTCGACATGCGAAAGACCGTTCTCGCGATCCGGAGATTGCTTTATAAGATCTTTTTGATCGCGTCTTCGATTTCGCTTGGGTCCATCTGGCCGAGGCGGTAGGTCGATACCGTTCCTTGGCGATCGATGAACACGTGGACGGGCAGAGCGATCGCACCGTAGCTTTGACCCATCGGTCCCCCGTCGAGAACGATCGCGTACGGCAGCCGGTATTGGCGCGCGAAGCCGATGGCTTTCGACTTGTCTTCCTGCTCGTCGACCCCGATCGTCACGAGTCCCCTAGGCCGGTATTTCAAGGTCAGACGCGCAACGGCCGGAGCCTCGTCGTTGCACGGTGCGCACCACGAGGCAAAGAAGTTCAGATAGACCGGTTTCCCCTTGAGCTTGGCCAGCGACACCGTTCCGCCGTCCGTGCGCGGAAGCGTGAAGGGCGGGGCGACATCGCCAGCGTGCGGGACGGCGGCGGCCACAAGCGGGATCGCTACGACAAGGGCGGCGAGTGTTGCCGCGAACGGGAAGCGGGCTTTCAAAGGCTCTCCTTTACGTCTACGTCGGGATAAACGACGGGAAATGGACGTGCGTTGCGTCGTCGCGCATCTGGGCCACGAGCTCGTCGACGCTGTCGAACGTTCGCTGCTCGCGGATGAATGAAAAGTCGCGCAAGACCATGTCCTCGCCGTAGACCGTGCGTTTGAAATCCAGAAGCCACGCCTCGACCCGGCGCTCGCGTCCATCGAAGGTGGGGTTGGTTCCGATCGAGACGAGTCCGACGTAGTCGCGCCCGTCGTGGCGGGCGACGGCGCGATAGACGCCGTCTTTGGGCAAGAGCTTTTCCGGCGCGACGCGCAGATTGGCCGTGGGAAATCCCAAATCGTGGCCGCGACCGTCGCCGAGCACGACGGCTCCGCGCACTTCGTACGAATGCCCGAGCAGGCGGTCGGCGTTGGGGAGGTCGCCGGCGGCGATGGCGCTGCGAACGCGCGTGCTCGAGATGCGCTCGCCTTCGTCGAGCAGCGGTGCCACAGTCATCACGCCGACGCCGAGCTGCGCCAGCACGTCACGGGCGAGCCGGACGTCGCCCTGGCGATCCGCTCCAAACCGAAAATTCTCACCGACGACGAGCGCCCCGATGCGCAAGCGCTCGACCAGAAACTCCGAAAGAAAGCGCCGGGCTTCGACCCGGGCAATGCGCTCGTCGAAGGGGACGACGAACAGTTCGTCGATTCCGCTCGCCGCCAGCAGGTTGATGCGCTCTTCAAGGGTCGCAATCAAGGGCGGCACGCGATCCGGCCGCAAAAACGTTGCCGGATGATTGGAAAACGTGAAGGCCGCTGCGCGGAAGCCGGGACGGCGCAATCGCATCAGCGCCCGAAGGATCTCGCGATGCCCGCGGTGCAAGCCATCGAAGAAGCCGATTGACAGCACGAGCGGCCGCTGCCCGTCCCAAGCGCGATCGAACCCGTGATGAACCTTCACACGAAGACTTTGCGCGGGGCCAGAAGCGCTCCCACGGCTTCGCCGACGCCGACCAGCGCGCGCGCCGAATCGCGTACGAACACGTGCTTGGCGACCGCTCCTTGCGGCAGCGGTACGAGCCGCCCCGCGCAGAATTCGGCAGTTTCGCGGCCGTCGAGCACGATCGTGGGAAGTGGGATGACGCGCTCGGGCGAGATCAGCGCATCCTCCGGCGCGGCTGCGATCTGCTCGAGCGTGCGGCTCTCATAGAGCACGAAGGGCCCGGAAGCCTCGCGCAACAGCGCTCCCATGTGCGCCAGGCTGCCGATCGCGAGGCCAAGGTCCTCGCACAGCGTCCGCACGTAGGTCCCCTCCGAACATGCAACCGTGAAGCGCACGGTCGTCCCCTCGACCCCGAGAACGGAAAGCCCGTAAATCGTCACCTTGCGCGGAATGCGCTCGACCGTGATCCCTTTGCGCGCCAGATCGTGCAGGCGCCGTCCTTCGTGATGAAGGGCGCTGTACATCGGCGGCACCTGATCGATTCGTCCGATGAAACGCGGGATGATTTGCGCGAGAAGGCGCGCCGCATCGATTGGAATCGCAGCCTCGCCAACGGTCGTGCCGGTGGCGTCGCCCGTGTCCGTAGCGCGCCCCAGCTCGAGCGTGAAGGCATAGGCTTTGCGCCGGTCCTCGATGAGCGGGATCAGGCGCGTAGCCTTGCCGATCGCGAGCGGCAACACGCCTGAGGCCATCGGGTCGAGCGTTCCTAGATGGCCCACCGCAAGGCGCCGGTCGCCGAAGATGCGGCGCACGCGCGCGCCGACTTGCGTCGACGTCGGACCCGATGGTTTGAAGACGTTGACGAAGCCGAGCATCGATCCGCTCACGCCGTTTTAAGATGCGCCAGCGTCCGGCGACGCTCGCGCAGCGGCAGCTTACAATCCTTCGGCGCGCAGCGCGGCGCGAACGGCTTCGATCGCGGCCGGAAGCGAGCCCGGGTACGTCAGACCCGACGCTCGGAAATGTCCGCCGCCGCCAAGGGCGGCCGCGATCGATTGAACGTTGACGCGCCCGTTGCTGCGCAGGCTGACGCGCACGTCGCCCTCGAATGATTTGAAAAGTGCGGCGACCTCGACCCCCTCGACCGAACGCAGATGCTGAACGATCTCCTCGGTGTCCTCGCCGTCGGCACCGTGCCGAACCAGCATCGCGTCGTCGACGACCGACCAGCAAAAACGCCCGTTCTGCTCGATGTGTGCCGTCGCGAGGGCTTCGCCGACCAGCGTGATCGCAGCGAATCGCTTATTGGCAAAGATCTCGTTCGTGATCAGATCCTTGTCGGCGCCGCGCTCCATCATCTCGGCCGAGATGCGCAGCACCTCCGCATTGGTGTTGGAGTGCATGAACCCGCCCGTATCGGTCATGATCGTCGTCAAGAGGGCCGTCGCGATCGGCGGCGTGATCGGCGCGCCCAACTCCTTGAGCAAGCGCAGGACGCACGTTCCGGTCGAGCTCTCGCGCTCCAAGATGTAGTTGAGCGCGGCGAAGTGCGAGTTCTTGAGGTGATGGTCGACGTTGAGCATGTTGCTGCGCGCGATCGGCGGCAAGAATTCGCCGGCACGCGAGCTGTCGCTCATGTCGCAGAACACCCACAGCGTGTCCGGCGGCAGGTCGTCCGGCACCGTGCGCGAGACCTTGTCGGCGTCGGGCAAGAAGCGCAAGTTGCGCGGGATCGGATCTTGCTGGAAGTAATACACGCGTTTGCCGAGCGGCCGCAGCGCAAGGCCGAGCGCAAGCCCGGCGCCGAGCGTATCGCCATCCGGCTTCACGTGGCTGACCATGACGAACGCGCGGCGCGCGCGCAGCTCCGCGACGACTTCCGCGGTGGTAGCCAATCGCTGCTTACTCTCGATCATCCGGTCCTCCCGAGCGTTGCTTGGCGGTTCGCGCCAAGACTTGGCTGAGCGCAATGGCCTTCTCGGTCGTGCGATCTTCCACGAACACCAGCTCCGGGGTGTGCCGCAACTCGATGGCGTGACCGAGTTCCCCGCGCAGGAAGCCTTTGGCGGATTCCAAGGCCTCCATGCTTTGCTTGGCCGCATGGCGGTCGCCGATGACCGAAACGAAGATCTTGGCCGTCCGCAGATCTTGCGTCAGTTCGGCCCGCACCACGGTTACGAAGCCGAGGCGCGGATCTTTGAGTTCGCGCCCGATTAGGCGAGCCAGCTCGCGCTGAACCTCGTGATCGATCCGCGCCAGTCGCTCGCGCTTCACCGGTAGGCTCGCGTGCCCACGCGGTTAAGCCGGAACCGCTTCGGGCGCGACCAACTCCGAGGTGAACGCTTCGATCACGTCGCCCTGCTTGAGATCGCTGTACTTGGCGATCTGAACGCCGCATTCGTAGCCGTCGGCCACTTCCTTGACGTCGTCCTTGAAGCGCCGCAGCGACTCGAGCTCGGACTCGTAGACGACCGCTGAATCGCGCAGAATGCGTACCTTGGCGTTGCGCTGCAGCTTGCCGCTTTGCACGTAGCAGCCCGCGATCGTGCCGACCTTGGAGACCTTGAACAGCTCGCGGACCTCGGCGCGCCCGACGATGATCTCGCGGAACTTGGGCGCGAGCATGCCCAGCATCGCCTTCTTGAGATCGTTCTCGACGTCGTAGATGACGTTGTAGAAGCGAATGTCGACTTGCTCGTTCTCGGACAACCGCTTGACCGTCTCGTCGGAGCGGATGTTGAAGCCGATCAAGACTGCGTTCGAGGCGCTGGCCAGGTTGACGTCGTTGGGCGTGATCGCGCCGACGCCGGCGTAGATCACGCGGATGTCGACTTCGAGCGTCGAGAGGGACTCGACGCGCGCGCGCAGCGCCTCGACGGCGCCTTGGCCGTCGGCTTTGAGGATGAGGTTGAGGGTCTTCTTGCCGCCGTCGGTCGGCATCAGCATGAAGCTTTCCAGCGAGACGCGCGGACCCGACGCCGCGGCGATGCGCACTTCCTGGCGACGCGTGCTGCGCTTGGCAGCTGCCTCGCGCGCGACCCGTTCGTCGGAGACGACCATCAACGTGTCTCCGGCGCTCGGCACCTCGGAAAGGCCCATGATCTCGACCGGAATCGAGGGGCCGGCCTTCTTCACTTGCTTGCCCTTGTCGTCGGCGAGAGCGCGAATCTTACCGTAAGCGCTGCCGACCACGACCACGTCGCCGACGCGCAGCGTACCGTTTTGCACGAGCACCGTCGCCACGGCGCCACGCCCCTTGTCCAGCGCCGACTCGATGACGACGCCTTGCGCGCGGCGGTTCTTGTTGGCCCTCAGATCGCGGATGTCGGCTTCGAGCAGCACGGTCTCGAGAAGCGCGTCGATCCCGTCACCGGTGCGGGCGGAAACGGGCACCATTTCGGTTTTTCCGCTCCACTCAACGGGCTGAAGGCCGTGTTCGGCAAGCTGCGACTTGACGCGCTCGGGCTGAGCGTTTTCCTTGTCCATCTTGTTGATGGCGACGACGATCGGAACGTTCGCCGCTTTGATGTGACTGATCGCCTCGATCGTTTGCGGCATGACCCCGTCGTCGGCGGCGACCACGAGAATCGCGACGTCGGTCACCTTGGCGCCGCGGGCGCGCATGGCGGTGAACGCTTCATGGCCCGGCGTGTCGATGAAGGTGATCTTGCGATCGCCCTTGTCGACGGTATAGGCGCCGATGCGCTGCGTGATCCCCCCGGCCTCGCCGCCCGCGACGTCGGCGCTACGGATCCGATCGAGCAACGACGTCTTGCCGTGGTCGACGTG
>PMHO01000052.1:0-478 GCA_003156715.1 Candidatus Tityobacter terrigena | reverse complement strand
TCGCCATCGTGCCCATCTTGATCAACTCTTTGATCACGTCTTTAGCCGGCACGATCATCGACGTTGCCAGTTCTTGGACGGTGAGCACGTCGGGGATCTCGATCGTTTCGAGAACCGTCGGCGGGACGGCCGGAGCGGCGTCGAGCGAGCCGCGCTTCTTGCGCTGCCGCTCCTTGTCGAGCAGCAGCTCCTTCTCGCGATCCTTCTTGGCTGCGGCGTCCTCGCGGTCGCGACCACGCGGCGCNNGCCGCCCCTCCAGCCGGAGGGGCAAGCGGACGAAACGGTCCGTTGCTAAGGGGACGCCGGCTTGCGGTGCCGGGCTGTGGCGGGCGGCCGGGAACTTGCCCCGTTTGGCCCACGCGCGGCTGGTAGCCTTGGCCGGGCACTCCCGGCTGCCCGGGACGCGGCGCGACTCCGGGACGGCCCGGCATGCCGCTGTGCGGCCCGGGAGCGGCGGAAGCGGCCACGCCGTTGGGCG
>PMHO01000031.1 GCA_003156715.1 Candidatus Tityobacter terrigena | reverse complement strand
GCGCGCCGGCGCGCACGACCGGCCGCGGCACCGACCCTAGCGCGCGAACCCAAGGAGGTACTCCAGCGTTTGCCGGTCGATCGCCTTATCGTCGCGCACCCGGTTCTCGAGATTCTCAACGTGCATGAACGCGACTAGCGCCGCGCGTGCAACCTCGTCGAACGATTCGCTACCGGTCGCAGGCAGTTTGCCGACGCGCCGCAGCTCGGCTACCAGCACGCGCCCAAGCGACTCGTCGATCGGCAACACATCCGCGGGCTCGGGCGCGAAGAAATACAACTTGTGCAGCTCGAGGAGACGGGCCAGTTCGTCGATCGGGCGCGGGTGGTCGTCGACCCGCAGATCGACGTAGCGATCGTTGAAGCCGCCGTAGCCGCCGCCCGGCTTGACGATCGCGAGTGCTGCGCTTTGCTGTCCGCGCTTGTCGCCGCCGGCACGCTGCGCCGCCATAAGACTCGCTAGCAGCCGATCGGCGAGCGATCCCCCCGTTTCGCGATAGGCGCGGGCGAGTTCGCTGACGACGCCCGGGCCTGCCAAGCAGTTTCCCTGCGTTGCGAAACCGTCTCCGGCGTAGCCCCCAGCCCACTCGATGCACCGCTCGCCCGTGAAGCAGGCGGCGTTGCCCGCGGCATCGACTATGCCGATCTGCCGGTCTTCCCGTTGCGCATCATTCGCGGTGAGCCGCGCGATCGTTTGCGCGCTCGAAGCGCCATCGCGCAGCATCTCCAGGCCGCGTGGTCCGTAGGTCGTATTCGCCCACGCTTGGGTGGCCAAGGCGCCCACGCCGCACTCGAGCCAAGGCACGACAGCGCCGACGCTGAGGAACTTCGACTGCACCGCAACGCCCAATTCGGCCGTCTTCGAATCGAAGGCAACGATCGAAAAGGTCGCGATCACGGCAGCTCGCGGTGAACGATCACGGCGCGTAGGTTAAGCGTGCCGATGCGACGGGCGTCGACCCCGAGCGCAGCTCGATCTGCGACGGGTGACCCGCGTTCGGGACGAAAAGTGTTTCGACGCGCCCGTCCGTGAGTGGCGGCCCAAGGTCGCGTTCGACGCCGCCGACCGTCTCCATAACGTGCAGCGCCGGGGGCGGCTCGTCGACGATCACGTAGAACCACGCTCCGTCACGCGCGTAAAGGACTTTGGCGGTGAGCGAATCGCTCGGGGCAGCATTCGCAAGCGTCTGATGGAAGAAATGGCTGCGCGCGACGGTAGCGAGCGCAACCTCTTCGGTCTGAAGCGAGGAACGTTCGCGGAACGTTTCATAACCCGAAAACGTAATGGCGATTGCGGCTGCGACGGCGGCCATTCCGGCGAACCAAGCAGGATGGACCCTGCGCGGCAGGTGCACCACGACGGGCCGCCCGGCGCGCACCTGTTCAGGGGCGTTCGCGGCGCGCGCGAGACGCTCGGCCAAGCGCGGAGACACCGCATAGCGCGGCAAGCTTTGAGCGAGTATGGCGGCGGTTTCTTCAGCCTCCCCGACGCGGCGCAGACACGTCGAGCAGCCCGCGACGTGCGCGTCGATCGCGGCGCGCTCGCGAGCCTCGAGCAGGCCTAGCGCATACAGCTCGGCATTCTCGCCGACATGCGCTCTGGCTATGTTGTCGTTCATGTCGCTCATGTTGCCCGCACTTCACCCAAATCGAGCTGCAGCTTGCGCAAACCGAGCGAGATGCGGCTCTTGATCGTACCGAGCGGCACGCCTAGGTGGTCGGCGATTTCCGACTGCGAGCGGTTCTTAAAGTACGCTTGCACGATCGCGGCGCGTTGCTCCTCCGGCAGGCGTGCGAGTGCCGCCCGAACGCGCTCGGCATCCAGGAAGTCGAGCGGCTCGCGCGTGGTCTCCTCGGGAGGATCGAGAAGCGCGGCCCGTCGCTCGCGCGCATCCCGCCGAACGGAGCCGCGCAACGTGCTCATGGCTTCGTTGCGCACGCACGCAATGAGGAAGGCCCGCAGAGAGCCGCGCTCGGGACGAAACGACCCAGGTGTTCGCCACACGCGCAGGAGTGCGTCGTGAACGCAGTCCTCGGCCGCTGCCGCGTTCCCCATCGCGTGACGCGCGACCGCAATGAGCTGCGGCGCATATTGCTCGTAGGCCCGACCGAGGGCGTCGGGCCTGCGGGCGATGAACTCCTCGACGAGGCGCTCCTCCATGAGAACTGGTACGACACGCATTCAACCGTTTACCGCACGTCCCGAGCGAAGAGAAAGGTCGCATACCCTTTCTACGCCGCCGCAGCCCCGAACGGATTGCGCTTCGCCAAACGGCTAGATCAAGTTGGGCTCGACGGTCTGCTCGGGCTCGAGATCGTTGACGGCCATGAACGTGTTATTCGCAGCGAACGGATTCGGGCTGAACGGCGGCTGCGGGTACGGCTGCCACGGTTGCGGTGCGGATGAGCCGGCCGGCGCCGGCGCACTCCCGGCCACCGGCTGCGGGTTGGTTCCAGCCGGGCCGTTGCGACTGGCCAAATAGCCGCCCAAGTCGACATTGGCTGCTTGCGCGGCGACGTTGACGCCGCCGTCGGCAGCCGTGAGCGAGATCGCGACCGTTCCGCCGCTAGCGTTCTGCATGCTGACGGTCAGCGAACCGTTTTGAGCGGCGCTAACCGTTTCGCCGTTACCGAGATTGATCGATTGCCCCGGCGCAAGGCTGTAGCTCTGACCGTACGAGGTGACGCTCATCGTGCCGTTGGCATTCATCGTCACCTGCGTGTTGCCGCCGTTGGTGGTGACGGTCGCGCTTTGGTTGTGCGTCACGCCGTCTTGGTTGGGCTGCGTGACCTGCGTCGACACGCGCAGCCCTCCGGCGAACGAATTGGAGTCCAACAGATCCCAATGAGAGTTCATGTTGTCCCATTTGCCGCCCACGGACTGCCCGTTGGCGCCGGTGCCGTTGAACGAATCGTGCGGGTCGCCCCACGACGCGGCCCTAGCCGACGAGTAGAACTGTTCTCCCCCGGCCGGTGACGGCGAACCGGAAGCCGACACCGGCGCAGCCGGTGCCGAGACGGGCGATCCAGGCACGGAAACCGGCGCGCCCGGGGCCGTCGGACTGGGACTCGGCGAGCCTCCGCCGCCAAACCAGCCCGAGATCTCATTGAAGAGGTTTGAGATAAAACTGGAAAAGCCGTTCATGATGCCGCCCAGGGCGCCCGAGCCGAAGCTGGTGCCGCCGTACGATCCGTAGGCGCCGTACGGATTCCATGCGCTCGAACCGTACGAGGCGACGCCGTCGGGCTGAGCGGCCGCAGCGCCGAACGGCGGCTGGTCGAAATTGGTAAAGGCCGGGCCACCGAAGCCCGTCGCCGGCGGCGGCGCATTGAAGGGCAAATTGTCGATCGATGACATGCTCGTAATCCTCGCGTGATTGGGAGTGGTGCCGGTCACCTGCCTATCACGCCGATGCCTACGAGCCGCTAGGGCCGCCCCGTTGGCCGCTATTGTGGCCCGCGATCGCCTCAGCGTAGAGAGCTTCGAGGCGCGCCGCGTGGGAATCCCAAGAGAACTCCGTCTCCGAAAAACGCCGGCCTGCGGCCGCGACCCGATCGCGCCGCTCGGGATCGGCGAGCAACCCCAGCGCCGCCGCGGCAAATGCTGACGGCTCGTCGGCGATCGTGATCTCCTGGCCGTCGCGTGCGCCGATGCCTTCGTTGCCGAACGACGTCGCAACGATCGGCGTGCCGGAGGCCATCGACTCGAGCACCTTGATCTGCATCCCCGAACCGCCGCGCAGCGGACAAACCGATAGCGTCGCCCGGCGCAGCTCGGCGCCGACGTCGGCCACGGCGCCCGTGACTTCGATTCCGTCGCTTCCGCCAAGGGCCGTCACGGCTCGCGCCGGCCGCGTGCCGACCACGCGAAAGCGCGCGCCGGGGCGGGCCGCGCGCACGCGCGGCCAGACCGCCTTTGCAAACCAGACGGCGGCCTCGACGTTGGGTTGGTACCCCATGTTGCCGCTCATGACGACCACATCGTCGTCGCGCCCCTCGCGACGGTAGGGAAAGTCATCGAGGTCGACGCAGGTGCGAATCACGGAGACGCTCGGTGCGCCCAAAGCCAGGCGGTCGGCTTCGGCGCAAACGATCAGCCGCGGAAACCGCGCGCACGCGGCATGTTCGTAGCGGCGCACGCGCTCTTCTTCGAGTGCGTAAAGGAAGCGTATGCCGGGCGGCGCGTTTCGCCGCTGCAACGCGATGCTGCGCGCGAGCGCGTCCACGAGGTCGACGACGACGGGGGTGTCGTCCACCTCCCAGAGGTACGGCAGGACGCGTATCAAGCTCGCGTGGATAACGTCGAAACGCTCGGAGGCGAGCACTGCGCGGATGCTGCGCTGCAGTGCTGCGGACGAATAGAAAAGGGTCTGCAAGGGCAGCGGCGATACGGGTGCGCGCAGCGCTAGCGCCGTCAAGGACTGCCAGCGATGAATCGGGACGGTCGCGACCCGCCGGCAGTAACGCGCGACCGCCGCGTAGTCGGCGGGGCTCACCGCCTCGTCGGTCGCCGCTACCAGCGTGATGTCGTGGCGCGCGCTAAGGTGTTTGAGCGCCTCGTAGACCCGCAGCTTGTCGCCTTTCGTGGTCGGGTGCGGAAAGCGCGGCGTTACGAAGCACAGCTTCATCTCAAATCTGCCATTCGTACGAATTCCAAAAGCTCGTGACGGCGTGCGCCGGCCGGTAGTTCTTGAGGTCGCTGTTCGCGACCGAAATGCGGCGGTTGTACCATGTGATGACGGCCGGCACGCGCTCGGCCAGAATGGACTGAATCTTCCAGTAAGCCTCTTTGCGGACGGCCCGATCGTTGCTGCCGAGCGCGCTGCGTTCGGCCGCGTCGAGCGCACGATCGCACAAATGGTAGATATTTTGGCCGCGCGGCGGAAACTGGTCGCACATCCAGTTGACCGAGTCATCCGGGTCGGTTCCGTTGATCCAGGAGAAGAACGCGGCGTCGAATTTCCCCGTCTGCAAGATGCCGCCGGCACCGTACGAGGCGAAGTACAATGAGGTCACATAAGTCTTTATCGTCGCATCGACGCCGATCTCGCGCCAATAGCGCTGAACGATCACGTTGAGTGCGTTGCCGACGGCCAAGCCCGAGATGTCGGCCAGGACGAGATTGAGCCGGCGACCGTTCTTGACCCGAATGCTGTCTGCCCCCGGCTTCCAGCCGGCTTCCTCGAGGAGAGCGCGTGCGCGCGACGGGTTGAAATCGTAGTGCCTGACGTGCGGATCGTAGGCCCAAGAAAACTCCGGCTGATCGCTGTAGCCGGGCACGTTGACATTGTGGCTCACGTCTTGGATGAGCTCGCGGACATCGATCCCATACCAGAGCGCGCGCCGCACGCGCACGTCCGCCAAGATCGCATTGGCGGTATTGAGGGCCAGCTGACCGTACTGCGTGAAGGGGGTCAAGAGCACGCGCGTGCCCGCGATGCGGCTGAGCTGCTGGTAGTTCGCGGCCGACCCGTAGTACTCCAGATCGGCATCGTGCGACTGCAGCAAGGTGACGATCGTGTTCTCGTTGGGGACCGAGGTATACCAGATCTCGCGCAGCTTGGGAGGTCCACGCCAGTAGTGCGGGTTGGCGTGGAAGACGATCCTCGAGCCGCGCTGCCAACGCTCGACGGTGAAGGGTCCCGTGCCGATCGGCTGGGTGTTGTACGGGACCCGGTTGATGTTCGGGTATTGCGCTAGGAGATGGGCCGGGAGGACCGGGTAGGGCGTCGACGACGGCGCGAAAAAGGACGCAACGAACGGCGCATAGGCGTGCGCCAGATGGACGACGATCGTGTATGCGCTCTTCTTGTCGATGGCGGTGATCAGATCGTAACCGGTCGTGCTGCCGACGTTGTTGTCCTTGTTCATGATCGCGTGCCACGTGAAGATCACGTCGTCCGCGCCGAAGGGTTTGCCGTCGTGCCACCTCACCCCGCGGCGCAAATGATACGTGATCGTCTTACCGTCGGCCGAGATACCACGGTTGGCAAGCGAAGGCATCTCGATCGCAAGCTCGGGGACGAACTCGTTGCGATCGCTATAGTTGAAGAAGTAGCCGCCCCAAAATTGGGCGAGGTCGGCGTCGAGCTGCTGATTGCCGATGACGGGGTTGAGGTTGTCGGGTTCTCCGATGTTGACGATCCGCAGCAGCCCGTGCCTCGTCCAGGGGTTTCCCGCGCCGCTCGGCGAGGTGCCCACCTTCGTGCACGCGCAGAGCAATGCCACGCACAGCGAGCACGCCGCGAGAACTTTTACGGGCAACGTTTTCCCCTGGGACCGTGCCCGGCAACGTTCGGCATCACGCGCACTACCCGAGGGTCTTCGCCATCGCCTTCATCGCACGTGACGTTTGGCCGTCCCGAGGGGTCGCGGGCGTTTGTGGCCGGGACGTCGTGGGTATTCTCGAGGACGGCTACCTCCCGAAAGGAGAAATCGAGAATGGGGATCCTTGCCTGGATCATCGTCGGATTGATCGCCGGAGCACTCGCTAAGATGTTCGTTCCCGGTGAGGGGCCGGGCGGGATCCTCGGCGATATGCTTGTGGGCATCGTTGGTGCCGTCATCGGCGGATGGGTCTTCAACCTGTTCGGCCACGTCGGCGCCTACGGGTTGAACCTGTACAGTATTCTAGTAGCGCTCGTCGGAGCGATCATTCTCCTGATGATCCTGCGCGCCGTCTCGGGCCGGCGCGCCATAACCTAGCAACGCATTCGGGGGCAGGGCGCCAAAGCGGTGCCCTGCCTCCGGTAGCGCGGCAAGCTTGGGCTCCCTCGCACGGCGGGGGTTTTTCGCGTCAATGGGCGTACCTCAAGAGAAAGGCCCTACGTTTTGGACGAAAGGCCTACGATCGCTCGCCGTATCGGGGACACCATGGCGCAACGACTCTTGGATCGCTCGGCAGCTCAATCGAGCCTGAACGTTTGGGAGATGGCTCAAAGCCAGCTCGACGACGTCGCCACCATCATCGGCCTCAACCAATCCGTTCACGCGTTTCTGCGCGAGCCGAAACGCATTTTGACCGTATCGATACCGGTCCGCATGGACGACGGGCACTTTCACATCTTCGAAGGTTACCGCGTTCAGCACAACATGGCGCGCGGTCCGGGCAAGGGTGGCATCCGCTTCCACCCCGACGTGACGCTCGACGAAGTCAAGGCGCTCGCGATGTGGATGACCTGGAAGTGCGCCTTGATGAATATTCCGTTCGGCGGGGCGAAGGGCGGCGTCATTTGCGACACCAAGGCCCTTTCCGCCCACGAGCTCGAGAACCTGACGCGGCGCTACACGAGCGAAATCTCGATCGTCATCGGGCCGGAGAAAGATATTCCGGCGCCCGACGTCTACACGACGCCGCAGATCATGGCGTGGATCATGGACACTTTCTCGATGCAGAAGGGCTACTCGATTCCAGGCGTGGTTACCGGCAAGCCGATCTCGATCGGCGGCTCGCTCGGGCGCGATCGTGCGACGGCGCGCGGCTGTCTGTACGTGCTCAACGAAGCGATGCGCGAACTCGGCCTCGAGATCGCGGGCGCGCGGGTCGCAATCCAAGGCTTCGGCAATGCGGGTCTTCACTCTGCCGAGCTCATGGCCGCCGACGGGTACTCCATCGTTGCGGTGTCGGACTCGCACGGCGGCGTGTGCAACCCACGCGGTCTCGACGTCAAAGGAGCGATCGCGCACAAGGCCGAGACGGGCTCCGTCGTCGGTTTTCGCGGCGGCCAGCGCATCGACAACCGGGAGCTCATCGAGTATCCCTGCGACGTGCTCGTGCCGGCAGCGCTCGAGAAAGTCATCACTGCCGAGAACGCGCATCGCATCCAAGCGAAAATCATTGCCGAAGCAGCCAACGGTCCGACGCTGCCCGAGGCCGACGACATCCTGCACGAGCGAGGCATCATGGTATTGCCCGACATCCTGGCCAACGGCGGCGGGGTGACCGTCTCCTACTTCGAGTGGGTCCAGGATCTCCAAGAGAATTTCTGGGAGGAGGACGAGATCAACCAGCGCTTGCGCAGCAAAATGGTGCGCGCCTTCAAGGAGACCCTCGCCCAAGCGCGCCGGCACAACGTCAACATGCGCCGCGGCGCCTACTGCGTCGCGATCGACCGCGTCGCCGAAGCGACCATCGCGCGGGGCCTGTACCCCTAAGAACGCGCTCAGCCATCGACAAGGTCGAGCAACTGCGGATAGACGCGCTCGGCCAAGTGCGCGTCGCGCTCGAAGGCGATGATGTCGTGCGAGGGCGGCAGGCCGCGCAGCCTGTGCTCGGCGATCTCGGCGCCGTGCGCGCGCCAGTGCAGCGCAAGCCGCGCTGCGGCGCGATTGCTGACGGTCGACTCGCTGGCGTTGGTCACGATGACGATGCTCTTGGCGGCCGGCGGCGCGGCGCGGGCCTCGTCGAAGAGGCGTTGCGCGACGCGATACGCTTGCGCTACCGCGTGCGAAGCGTAGCGCGGGTACCCGTGCGGCGCACCGAAACGCTCGCGCTGGAGTGGGTGCCACCAAACGAAGCGGTTCGGCATGCCGAGCGTGAGCCGCGCGGCGGCGGGCGACAAACCCTGCGGCAGCCATGCGAGTCCGAGAAAGGGCGCGATCGCAACGACTCGTTCGACCGCTTCCCGCTGCGCTAGCCACAGACATAGCAGCGCGCCGACGGAAAAGCCGGCCAAAACGACGCGGTCTCCGAGTTCGTGCGCCGCGGCGAGCGTCCGCTCGCCGAACGCAACCAGCTCCTCCGCCGTCAGCCGCTCGAGTGCGGGCGTCAAGCGGTCGGCGTAGCCGTGGCGCGGCAAGCGCGGGATGAGTACGCTCGGGCCACGCGCGTGAAGGCGCCGGCCGAACTCGGCGAACTGCACGGGGCTCGCGGTCAATCCGTGCAGCAGCACGACGACTTTGCCGCCTCGCGCGACGCGGTCGAAGAGGATCGTTCGGCCGCCGAACGCCTCTTGCGCGGATTTGGCGTCGCCATTCACGCGTGCGAAGATTCCACGTACGCAAGCGGTCTGACTTTTCCGCGGCGAAGAGGCGGCCGTGCCCGTCCCGACGATTCCCGACCGCAGCGAGCCGCAGACAGCGGCCGGCTATCTGGCGATCATGTCTCGCGCTATTTTCCAGGCCGGCGTGAGCTGGAAAGCGATTGCCGCAAGGTGGGATGCGTACGAACGTCTCTTCGACGGATTCGATCCATCCGTCGTGGCCGGTTATGACGACCTCGACATCGAGCGTATTCTCAGCGACGGCGGGGTCATGCGGACGTACAAGAAAGTCGCCGCGACGGTCGACAACGCGAAAACGCTGCTGGCCTTAGAGCGCGAGTACGGCGATTTTCGCAACTATCTGCGCTCGTTTGCAAGCTACGACCAGCTGGCGGCCGACCTGAAGAAGCGCTTCAAGTTTCTTGGCGACCTCTCGGTCTACTACTTCCTCTTTCGGGCCGGCGAGCGCGTGCCGCAGTTCGAAGACTGGGAGAAGACGGTCGCCGGCGATCATCCCCGCATGCGCGAGATGGTAGCCCTGGCACGCTCGCAAGGCTACGAGGGTTGACCGGCGGGCTGATCGAGCGAGGCTTCCCCGGTGCGACCTCTTGTTGCGAAGGGTTCCTGCGACGACTGGTTGACGTCAGGTTGCCCTTATCTGCTATCTGTGTTTCGTCTTTATAGGTTTTTGACCGCAACGGAACCGGGGAGAGGCCGTGTTGTGTTAGAAGGAACGTGGGGGCACGCGGGTGCCCTTGGTACCACGGTTTCCTAGGACCAACCGTCTTTCGCCCAGGGGGGCAGAGAAAGGACCAAAGGGTAGATGATCAAGCGTAAGAAGACCTGGCTGCGGCCGGAATTCGAAGTGACTTCGACCGGATTCGAAGTCACGATGTATCTCGGCACCTAAGCCAAGACTCGTAACGTAGGAGCTCGTCGTGGCGAGCGCTGCTCTCCAATCCGATATGGTCGAAAGACTCCGCGCGATCGGCGCGCAGCGCTACCACGACAAGCACCCCTTTCACCGCAAACTCGTGGCCGGCGACTTAACGCCCGCCCAAATTCGTTCGTGGATCGCGAACCGTTACTACTATCAGAAAGCGATCCCGCAGAAAGACGCATACGTGCTCGCTTCTTTACCCTCGCGAGAGCATCGGCGCGTCTGGATTTCGCGAATTCTCGATCACGACGGCACGGCCGATCGGCCGGGCGGCACGCTTAAATGGCTCGCTCTGGGGCGCGCTGCCGGCCTGCGCGACGAGGATATACTCTCCGAGCGCGGCGTCGCGCCCGGCACGCGCTTCGCAGTCGATGCGTACGTCGATTTCGCCCGGCGCCGCCCCTGGTTGGAAGCGGTAGCTTCTTCTCTGACCGAGCTCTTCGGGCCGCCGGTCATGGCCGCGCGCACCGCCGCTATTTTGGAGAAGTATCCGTGGATCGAGCGCGGCGGCTTGGCCTATTTTGAGGACCGCCTCGACCTCGCCAAGCGCGACGCGGAGACGGCGCTTTCGTGGGTCGTCGATGGGGCGCGGACGCCGGCCGAACAAGATGCGTGCGTCGACGCGCTGCGCTTCAAGTGCGACGTCTTGTGGTGCGTTCTCGACGCCACCGCGCTCGACTGCGGCGTCTTCTCGTGAGCGCCGTTTCGGCCTACCGCCTTGCTCGCGGCGTCAAGTTGCGCCGGCAACCCGACGGCGGCGGGCTGCTGCTCGTACCGGAGGGCCTCGTAACGCTTAGCGACAGCGCGACGGCGACGCTCGAGCTCGTCGACGGGCAGCGCGACGTGCCCGACATTGCACGGCGGCTTTCGGAAGACTTCGAGGCCGATGCACAGACGCTGGAGGGCGACGTGCAGACGCTGCTCGAGTCGTTCGTCGAACGCGGCTACGTGTTGCGATGAACGCCGCAATTCGAGCGCCTCAGTCTCTGCTCTGCGAGCTCACGTATCGCTGCAATCTGCAGTGCCCGTATTGCTACAATCCGCTCAACTTGGGGCGCCCGAGCCAGGAAATCGGCCGCGATCTCTGGCTTTCCGTCCTCGATCAGGCGGCAGACCTCGGCGTGCTTCAAGTCGGTTTTTCCGGAGGCGAACCGACGCTGCGTTCCGCCGACCTCGTCGCTCTGACGGAACGCGCCAACAAGCGTGGTTGCTATACGAACCTGATTACGCAGGGCACGTTTCTCGACGACGCGCTGCTCGACGCGCTGCTCGAGGCTGGTCTCGCGCACGTTCAGATCAGCATTCAAGCTCCCGAGCGCGAGCTCGCGGCGGTCATCGCGGGAACCGACGTGCACGAGCGCAAGCTCGACGCACTGCGGCGGGTCGCGCGGCGCGACGTCGCGCTGACGCTGAACTGCGTTCTGCACCGGCTCAACCACGACAGCCTGCCGGAGGTGATCGCGTTCGCCGAGCGCGAGGGCATCCGCCGCCTCGAACTTGCCAACGTTCAATTCTACGGTTGGGCATTCCGCAACCGTTTCGCATTGATTCCAACGCGCGAGCAGGTCGCGCGCGGTCAGGCGCTGGTCGCCGAAGCGAAGCAGCGCCTGCGCGGGGCGATGGAAATTACCTACGTCCTGCCCGACTATTTCGAAGAGTTTCCCAAGCCGTGCATGCACGGTTGGGGACAGGTCGCCCTGACGGTCACGCCCGACGGCCGGGTCCTTCCGTGTCCGGCCGCTGCCGAGATCAAAACGCTGCAGTTTCCAAACGTGCAATCGACGACGCTGCGCGAGGCCTGGTACGAGTCGCATGCATTTACTAGCTACCGCGGCACCGCGTGGATGCCCGAGCCGTGCCGCTCGTGCGACCGGCGTGAAATCGATTTTGGCGGATGCCGCTGCCAGGCGTTCTTGCTCTTAGGCGATGCTGGGGCCACCGATCCGGCCTGTTTCAAGAGCCCGCATCACGAGGTGCTGACGGCGCTGCGCGACGGCGTTCCCGACGCCGTACCCGTTCCGCGCCGCCCCGATCCCGCTTTGCGTTGATCGTTCGCGTTCTCGGCTCGGCCGCGGGCGGCGGCGTTCCGCAGTGGAACTGCGCGTGCGCCAACTGCCGGACTGCGCGGGCCGGTCAAGGCCCCCGCCGGACCCAATCATCGTTTGCCGTTTCGGGGAACGGCGAACGGTGGTGGTTGGTCAACGTCTCGCCCGACGTCGCCGTCCAGATCGAAGCCTGCGAAGCGCTTCAGCCGCGCGAAGGGCGGGGCACACCAATTGCCGGCATGCTACTAACCGACGCGAACGTCGACCACGTCGGCGGCCTGGCAGTCTTGCGGCAGGCGGGCGATCACGCCTTCACGCTGTACTCGAGCGGGACGGTGCGCCGTTTGGTCGCCGGGGACCGCGCATTCGCTGCCTTCAATCAATCGCCCCACCGTTGGATCGCGCTCGGCGCCGGCGAAACCGTCGATTTGGGCGAACGCTTACGCGCCACGGTCGTGCCGGTCCCGGGGATGACGCCCGGATACGCCGGACGCGAGATGCTGGCCGACGCGGTCGTCGCTTACGAAGTTGAAGACGGCAATACCGGCGCGCGCGTCCTGTTCGCCCCGGTTTTCAGCGCGTGGTCGCAGGCACTCGGGGCGGCAGTCGAACGTTGCGGGCTCGCTTTCGCCGATGGGTCGTTTTGGTCGGACGACGAGCTCGCGGGCGTCGGCGTCGCAAAGGCGGCCCGCGCGCTCGGTCATCTACCCGCAGCGGGTCCTTTCGGATCCTTTCGAGCCCTTAGAGAGCTCGCGCCCGCGACGCGTATTTACTACGCACACCTCAACAACACGAACCCGCTGCTCGACCCGGGCTCAGGCCCCGCTCTCGAGATCGAACGCGTCGGCATCGGGGTCGCGTACGACGGGCTCGAAATCGACTTCTAGCCATCGCGCGACGTAGCAAGAGGCGCCAAACAATAGGGACCGAAGGAAGCCTTTCCGGAGGTATCAGATATGGCCGTTGCCGCAGCCCCGTCTTTGCAAGATCGTGTCCCTTCCGAGGAGTGGAAGGTCCGCGTCGACCTTGCCGCAGCGTACCGTTTGGTAGCGCACTTCGGTTGGGACGATTTGATCTTTACGCACCTTTCGGCGCGCGTGCCGGGCCCGGAACACCATTTTCTCATCAATCCATACGGCATGACGTTCGACGAGATCAGCGCATCGAGTTTGGTCAAAGTCGACCTTGACGGAAAAATCGTCGAGCCGACGCCGTACTACATCAACCCGGCCGGTTTCACGATTCACAGCGCGATCCATCAAGCGCGTGAGGATGCCAAGTGCGTTATGCATCTGCACACGGTAGCGGGTACCGCCGTCGCGAGTCAGGTTGACGGTCTGCTTCCGTTGAACCAAACCGCGATGATCGTTCACGGCAACGTTGCGTATCACGATTTCGAGGGCATCGCGACCGATTTGGACGAGCGCCCGCGCCTGGTGTCCGATCTCGGCGACAAGCCGGCGATGCTGCTGCGCAATCACGGAACGTTGACGTGCGGTCCCAGCGTGCCCGCAGCGTTTCTGACGATGTACTTTCTCGAGCGTGCTTGCGCGATGCAGGTCGCGACGCTCGCCGGCGGCGCAAAGCCATACTGGCCGAAGGATGATGTCGCCGACAAGGTCACGCAACAAGCCGAACAAGGCCGCGGCCGAATCGAAGCGATCGTGTGGCAGCCGCTACTGCGCAAACTCGACCGTTTGGATCCCAGCTTCCGCAACTGACGCGCTAGGACGCGGCGTCAAGAATGTGAGCGCTCTTGGGGCTTGCAATCGAGCGTACTTTAGGGTATCCTCGGGCCGAGGGCGGAAGGTTTCTTCCTGCCCCCTTTTTTTCCTACGTTCCTTAGGAGTTTTTATGAACGTGTCATTGGCGCGCTCAGCGATGGCTGTTGCCGCTCTTACGCTATTCGGCTATTCGCGTCGGCCGGTGCCGGCGCCACCACGCGCGTGGTTCGCCCAGCGGCCGCGGGACATGTAAACCCGGACGCAAGGGTCGGCGTACCCCACCTCGTGGTGACGGGCGTCAAGTCCATGGGGAAGGGTGCCACCTGTCCGTCGAGCGACGTCACGTGCGTCACGATCGGACCATCGTCCAGCGAGTACGCCGAGGTCGGATTCTGCATCAGCTATGGTTCGAGCTGTAGCGGCAGCCTCGTTCCGGACGTGACTTGGTACGTCTATCCGTACAATAAGAAGGATAAAGAACAAAAGAAAATCGTCAACGAGTTCGAGGGTTCTTCGAGCTCATTTGGCTCCGAGGGCGTCGAGGGAAATCCCATCTACCTGTTCATCTTCGACGAAGGCGAGAAGTCGACGAAGGGCAAGTACAAGGACTTCGATGACCTGTACTACTGCGTACCGACGACCTCGTCATCGAGTTGCTACGGCCCGTACGTCATCGGGATAGCCGTCGAGTAGTTTAGAACCTATCGAAGATCAAGGGCGGTCCGTCTCGACGAGGCGGACCGCTTTTTTCTTTCTGAGGCTGGAGTCAGCTCGACGGCGAGCTCCGCGGTGCGGTTCCGCTCGTCCAGGATCAGGTTGATCCATGACAATCTCCAGACCGCATCCTCGTCGGTACCCGCTAGCTACGGCGTCTACGGGAATCCGATCTGCCAATGCGCTCTGGGTAACGGCGCAGAGCTAACGGCAAATACAAGTCCGCCGATTACCTAAGCGCGTGTTGCGATCGTCAGCTTCTGGAACCGCAATCATCGGCATAGGCCTATACGAGCAAGACTCGAATCGAGCGAATAACCTGCAAACGCTCCCAGACCCGCGCTTGAAACGCCTTTCCCTCGCGTAGCGCGCGGCGACCCTCGGAGGCGACGCAAACCATGCCGGCCGAACCACGAAGGCGCAGGCAAGTCACGCAGCAACCGAGCAACGCCTCAGCTAAGCGCGGAGTAACGATTGCTCGCAAAAAACTGCGTCTCCCTGGGGCTTGAAACTGAGGCGGCTTTCAGGTAACCTACCGAGAGGCGGGGGATATTTCTCACTCGTCTTTTGCATTGTGCGGATGCTCGAAAACGTCCGAATGAGCCCCTGACCTTATCCCTATAGACATTCTCCCGCTAGTCATCCCTAACGATAAGGCTCGTTCGACGCGTCATTCATGGCGGCGTACCGGACGGCTACCTGACTCTATCGATGAGAGGAAGTCCAAATGTTCAAGGCCTCACTTCACGCCGCAGTGTTGTTCGCACTGCCGGCACTCTTCATGGCTTTGCCGGTCTCAGCGGCGCAGAGCCCGGTTCATCCGACAATCGTGCGGACGGCGCCACACCAAGCCGCCGCAATCGTACCGGACCGCGGCGTCGTCTTTCCCTCCGGCGAGTACCTGATAACGTACTACAACACCTCCGGCAGCGAGACTGCGGAGCAGTGTCTGTACTTCTATTACTCGACGAGCGACCCGCCATTCGGCACGGATAGCGGCTACTGGTATGCCACGTCCTTCTCCGGCTTCGGCGGCAACTGGATCGTCGAGGGCAAAGACCTGCGCTTCTACGGCGGCTACGGTTATAGCAGCAGTGCCGGCACCTACAGCGGATATGTCACGCAACAGGGCAAGATCGCGAAGAAGGGCGTCAAGACCAAGGGCTACGGCTTCGACGACTTTAGCGACACGCTATATGCGTCAAACGATGGCACCTATACGCTGGAGTCCGATGCGAGTTGCGACGATCACGTCGTTCGCCACCACGGCGTGGACCCGACCCGCTAAGCTCCTTTAAACCATACGTGCCGGGACGCCCGGCGCCCATCGACCCGCGGCCCCTCCGATCAACGAAGGCCGCGGGTCGTCTGCTTTAGTGGAGGCTTGCGAGAACGAGGCACGCAAACGTAACGGCGAGAAATCTCGCAGACTCGATTCCTCGTTGAAGCCGGCACCGGCCGTTCGGGAGCATCTCGATGGCGACCGTTCCTGACATCAGCCTCGATGGTTGGATCGCGCAACGCGCGCAGCGTTGTCCCCTCCGTCCGGCGCTCACGTTTGAGGGCAGCGCGTATTCTTACGCCGACCTCGCCGAGCAGATCGCCCGACTCGCCGGCCTGCTCGCGGCCGGCGGGATCAAGCGCGGCGACCGGGTGGGATACCTCGGTTTCAACCATCCGATGTTCTTGGTCACGATGTTCGCGGCGAGCCGGCTCGGCGCGATCTTCGTTCCGGTCAACTTCCGCTTGACGGGCCCTGAAGTCGGCTTCATCGTCAACGACGCGGGCATCCATACGCTGCTCGCCGGCGAAGAGCACCAGGGCCTCGTCGACAACATCGCGGCTTCCCTCTGTTGCCAACGGTATCTTTGGGTCGACGGCGCACGCGGGGATGGGCGCGATGCCGCTCAAGGGATGGCTGCCGCAACGCCGCTCGCCCATGAGCCGCTCGCAACGGCCGACGACGTTGCTCTCATCCTCTACACATCGGGGACGACCGGACAGCCGAAAGGCGCGATGCTCTCCCACGGCAACCTCTGGTGGAACAACGTGAACGCGCTCCTGACGATGGATTACCGCGAAGACGACGTCACGCTCAACTCGGCGCCGCTCTTTCACATCGGCGGCCTCAACGTCACGACGCTGATCACGCTGATGAAGGGCGGCCACGTCGTGCTGCACCGGCAGTTCGACCCAAGCGCGTTCCTGGACGACGTTCCGCGATACCGCGTGACGACGCACTTCGCCGTGCCCGCCATGCTGCTCTTCGTCAGCCAGCACGCGCGCTTCAACGAGGCCGACCTTTCGTCGATACGCATGCTCGTCGTCGGGGGCGCACCCGTGCCCGAGGCGTTACTGCGGCTCTACAACGAACGCGGCATCGCCGTTCAGCAAGGCTACGGCATGACCGAGACCGCCCCGATGATCAGCTTCCTAACGCCCGAGTGGTCGCTGGCAAAGCTCGGCTCGGCCGGCCGGCCGCCGCTGCTGTCGGAGGTGCGGCTCATCGACGGCGCGGGTAGCATCGTCGCCGAACCGCGCGGGCGCGGCGAGGTCTGCACGCGCGGCCCGAACGTGATGGCGGGCTACTGGAACCGGCCCGAGGCCACGCGCGAGACGATCGACGAGAACGGCTGGCTGCGCACCGGCGACGTCGGGTATTTCGATGAGGACGGCTTTCTCTACATTTGCGACCGCGTCAAAGACATGGTGATCAGCGGCGGCGAGAACGTCTACCCTGCCGAAGTTGAAAACGTTTTGTACGCGCATCCTTCGATTGCAGAGGTCGCGGTGATCGGTACGAGCGACGACGTTTGGGGCGAAGCGATCGCGGCGATCGCCGTATTGCGACCGGGCCAGTCGTTAACGCTGGAAGAGCTCAACGCGTTTGCCGAACGGCAGCTCGCGCGCTACAAGCTGCCCAAACATCTGCAGATCGTCGGCGCGCTTCCACGCGGCACGACCGGTAAGGTTCTCAAATATCTCTTGCGCGCCCAATTCGCCCAAGCACTCGAAGGCGCGACGCGCTAATCGGCCCGCAGCAACACGGGGGTGGGCGTGAAAATGTGCACGCCTTAGGCTTGAAATCCAGCTCACTTTCGGCTATCCTCGCGCAAGGTGGAGAGTTCTCTTTCTGCCCGCCTTTTGCTACGTTCCCTTGAGGTACTCTACGAACGTATCGTTAGCGCGTTCCGCGCTGGCCGTTGCTGCCTTTACGCTGCTCGCGTTCGCTGCTGCCGGCGCAACCACTCGCGCGGTGCGTCCTCCTACGGCCGCAGGACATGCGAACCCGGTCCGGGCCCTTCTTACGCCGCATATCGGCATGCGCGTGGTTCAGAAGATTAAACCGGACGCAAAATGCAAATTTGACGCTTGCGGCGAGCTGTACGCTAAGACCAGTTCGGACTACCTCGAGTACGAATGGTGCGCCGGTTACGGAACGGACCCGTGCTCCGACCTTTACTCGGGGCCGGTGCAATGGTACGCGGACGCGTATACGAAGAAGAACGGGACGTATTATCGCCAGATCGCTAACTATCTCGAAAGCGCGTCGTCGTCGGGGAGCGATGGTCAGGCGTTTCCGGGAATCCCGTCTACCAATACATCACCGACAACGGCGCAAAGGTGACAAACGGCAAATACAAGTACGTCGATTACGTGTTTGCATATTGGGGATCAGAAAATCCTGAAGAGATATTGATCGGCATAGGCGTCTACCGGTAAAGTTCGCTCACGCGAATAATCTCCCACGTGCGGGGGCTTGAAACGCCGGCGCCTTTCGAGTATTCTGGCTTCAGGGCGGCGATAATTCACGCCCTTCTTCTATTCCTGAAGCGCTCGGTGCATTTCTTTTCGCTCGCTCGAATCGCGGCAACTGCATCGTCGCCGAGCGCGAGCCACGCTTATGAAAGGATCGCGGAAATGTTCTCAACCGAACGTTCAAGACCATACCTGATTGCGGCCGCCGCGTTGCTCATCGGTTTCGGTGGCGTCCGAGCTGCGCTCGGCGCCACGTTTGCCGTCGAGCCGGACAAGGCCGGAGGAAGTCTGTTGGCCCAAGTCACGCGTGTCGGCAACTATGAGACTGCCCCTGCAAGCTCGGGAATCGCCGTCCCTCTTGACGCGCAAGGGCACACCTCACTCTCGTTCAAGACGAAGGCCTCCGACGAACTGGTCCGCATCATTTACAATGCGGAATGCGGAGTCCTTGGTTCAACAGGGGCTTGGCTGAGCGTCGTGATTACGGTCGACGGCGCAGCCACGGACCCGGCCTCCAGCACTTCGTTCGCGCTTTGCACGAGCAATGGTAGCGGCTCAACCGGTACCTTTCAATGGACGGGCGCCGTGCGCCAATCCATTTATAAAGTACCGTCGGCCGGCACCCATGCGGTGCAAGTAATCCTGTTCGGCGAAGAGGACGCCACCGAGCTATGGTTGGGCGACTCGTCCCTCGTCGTCGATCATTAAGGCAGCCTTGGCCCGTTGCTGCGGTGGTCGACGACGCGCTGCGCCTTGCCTGCGGATCGCTCGATTGCACCAGGTTCGCGTAGAACGACGCGAGCGCTTACCCCAACATAGGACTTGATGTCACGCTCGAGCCGGCGCGCCGGCGAGATTTCGGCGTCGTTAGCCGAGCTCCCGGCCCGCCGCTCAACGAGTATCTCAAGTTCGTCGAGGTGGCCTTCGCGGCTCACGACCAGCTGGTAGTGCGGCGCCAGCGCCGGCACCTTCAGAATCAGTTCTTCGATCTGGCTCGGAAACACGTTGACGCCGCGGATGATCAGCATGTCGTCCGATCGGCCCGAGATTCTATCCATGCGCCGCATCGAACGCGACGTCGGCGGGAGCAGGCGCGTGAGATCGCGCGTGCGGTAGCGGATGACGGGCAGCGCTTCCTTCGTGAGGGTGGTGAACACCAGCTCACCGGCTTCACCGTCCGCGAGCACACGACCGGTCGCCGGGTCGACGATTTCGGGAAGGAAGTGGTCTTCCCAAATGGTGGGGCCGTCCTTGGTCTCAGCGCATTCGCTAGCGACGCCTGGGCCCATCACTTCGGAGAGCCCGTAGATGTCGATCGCGTCGATCCCTGCGCGTCCCTCGATCTCCGTTCGCATGGCAGCCGTCCACGGCTCCGCGCCGAAGATGCCGATCTCGAGCGAGCAGAGGCGGGGGTCGACTCCGGCTCGCGTCATCTCCTCGATGATGTTGAGCATGTACGAGGGCGTTACCATGATGATACGCGGCTCGAAATCGCAGATGAGCTGTACCTGGCGAGCCGTCTGTCCGCCGCCGATCGGAATTACCGTGCAGCCCAGCCGCTCGGCGCCGTAGTGGGCCCCTAGGCCGCCGGTAAAGAGCCCGTAACCGTAAGCAACCTGTACCCGGTCCCCCGGCCGGCCGCCCGCGGCCCAGATCGATCGCGCGACCAGCTCCGACCAGGTATCGATGTCGCGCTGCGTGTAGCCGACGACGGTCGGCTTCCCGGTCGTCCCGCTCGAGGCGTGGATGCGTACGACGTTTTTCACCGGCACCGCGAACATCCCGAAGGGATACGTCTCGCGAAGATCTTGCTTCGTCGTAAAGGGAAAGCGGGCCAGATCTTCGAGCGCTCGCAAGCCGTCCGGATGCACCCCTTGCGCCTGACACTTCGTGCGATAGTGCGAGACGTTGTCGTAGGCGTGGCGCACCGACCATTTGAGCCGTTCGAGTTGCAGCGAGCGCAACTCGTCGTTGCTGGCGGTTTCGATCGGCTCGCGCCCCGCACGGAATCCGGCTTTCATGGCAAGACGATAGCAGAGCGCGACAAGCGGGTCTACCGTGGGCGATTTGAGGCGCGGATGCCGCGTGCGATCGCTTCGGCCACCGCCTCGGCGGCGAGCGCCCCGACGACGTCCACGGATGCCTCGACCGCGCCGGTGGCGCAGGCGAAAATCGTGTCGCCGTCGCGCGACAGATGGGCTGGAAGGACGGCGCGCGCCAGGCCGTCATGCGCCATTTGCGCGACGCGAATGACGTCGACTTTACGGAGGCGCGCGTTGCATGCAACCACCGCAAGGGTGGTGTTGCCGCCGGCCGGCGGAGCCTTCCCCCAGCGCGCGAACGCCTCCAACGCCCGACTCGGCTCGATGAAGCCGCCGTCGAGCTCGCGCGGGCCGGCTAGCTGCTCTCGCGTTTGCGTATCGTAGACGGAGCCGACGGCGTTACAGACGGTCAGCGCACCAACTACCAGCTCGTCGAAGCGACGCGAAGCCGTGCCGACGCCGCTCTTGGTCGCGTTCTCGATGCCGCCGAGCTTACCCGCGGTGGCGCCGCAGCCGGCGCCGACCGAGCCTTCTTCAACCGGGCCGCGCGTCGCGAGCGCGGCTGCCCGGTAACCCATGGCACGATCCGGCCGAATGCGCCCGTCTCCGACCAGCAGGTCGAAAATGATCGCCGACGGCACGATCGGCACGCGCCACCTGCCGACCGCGTAGCCGATGCCGCGCTCTTCCAAGAAGGCCATCGTCCCGCCGGCCGCATCGAGTCCGAAAGCGCTGCCGCCGGCAAGCACGAAGGCATGCACGACCTCGAGACGCGCAGTCGGCCCGAGGGCGTCGGTCTCACGCGTTCCCGGGGCAGCACCGCGAACGTCGACGCCGCCGACGGCGCCCTGCTCGGGCATCAGGACCACCGTGCAGCCCGTCCGCGCGGCGTGGTCCTGATCGTGCCCGACGCTAATTCCCGGAACGTCGACGATCGAGCCAAGCACAGGCAGCACGCTTACGCGGAAGCGCCGACGCCTACTGGATCTCTTCGAAGACCGAGTCCGGAATGACCAGGTTGAATTGGTAGTTCGAAAACGTCGATGTCACTTCGGCGCGATACCCGCGTCCATTCGCGCTCCCCGTCTGCGAAACGACCACCTGGTACCGGCCGACGCGGTCGTAGGTGTTGTCGGTCGTCACGGTCGAGCCGTTCTTGTTGACGAACGTGAAACGCGACACCAGCCCCGTATTGTCATCGACAATGACGTCGGCGTGGTCGATGGCCGAGTCCGGATCCTTCGGTACCAGATGAAAGGTCGTGCTGGAACCGTCGTCGCCGGCGATCGTTACCTCGTAGCGCGCGGGCCAGAGCGGGGCGGGAGCGATATGCGGGCTGTCCTTGAACATTCCTCGGAGCGGTCCCGGCACGTTGTCGAAAACGACGGCTTGTTTATCCGGCGCTTCGAAGTAAGAGTGTCCGCGGAAGGTAAACGACGCAGGCGGAAAGCTCCTAAGTTTCGTTTGAACCTCGATGTCGCATTCGCTCGTGCGGATCCCGGCCGTTTGCCGAAGCATGAGCCGGTAGACCGGGTTCGCGCGGAGCGGCGAGGCTGCAAAGACCCTGCCGGACGGAGCCGACAACAATGGCGCGACGATCGCGAGTGCGACCGCCGCGCGTAACGCTTGATGACCGATCCTCAAGGTCCACCTCCCGAGTCCCGAGGGCTCCTACGCGGTATTCTACCCCGTTTCGAAGCCGTCAGGCGGAGGCTTGCTGAGGTCTGCTAACGCCCTCGGAACGCTCCGCCCCGGAACGCTCCGGCAGCGCCGCGAACTGGTGCTGAGGGAGCATGGGCCGGGAGTCCGGTGCGTGCCGGGAAGCTTCCCCCGAACGGGCGGCCGGCGAACGGATGGCCCCAACCGCCCCAACCGGGATGGCCGGCCCAGCCGCCCCAGTACGGACCGTGGCCCCAACAGCAGCCGCCCCAATACCCGCCGCCGAAGCCGAACGCAAAGCCCAGCGATACGCCGTAGTACGGCCAGCCCGCGCCCCACCAATTCGGTCCGTAACCATAGCCGTAGTAATACGGGTACGGGGCCACCGCAGTGCCCCATGCCGGATACACGGGCGGCGCTTCGCCGTAGTCAACCGTATTGACGACGTCGGCGACAAACGTGCGCCCTTCGGTACGCCCGTCGACCGCCACCGCCAAGCCGGATTCGAGCTGCAAGCCGCGCGGGTTGATCACCGTGCCATCGTGGAGCGTAACGTCGTCGACGAAGCCTCTGACGTCGCGCAAATGCAGGTGGTACTTGCCGTCGAAATCTTGAATGGTTCCCTTGATCGTCTCTTGGTTGCTAGCGTAGCCGGGAACCGCGTAGGGCGGCGTTGCGTCGGCGGCACGAGCCGCGAGCGGCGCCGCCAACAACACAGCCGCGAAGCCGCCACTGATTAAACTGATTGAAAATTTGCGCGCATCGATCATCGTCATCTTCTCCTCCAACGATCTTTCCACAAACGTTCGCCATTGAATTGCGCGCTTCCCGAGTTCCAATAAACCTCTAATAAAGAATCGGCGCCGGGCCGGCGGAAACCGCGCAGAGGAACGCTGCGCCGCTCGGGTAAGCCTGGTGTATGGAACGAGCTACCGAACTGCTGCCGGTCACGAGCCAAACCTTCAAAGAAGGGGACCGGATGCCGAAGTCGACCCTGTTCAGCGGGATGGGCGTCGGCGGCGACAATCGCTCGCCGCACCTTTCTTGGAGCGGCGCTCCCGAGGGCGTTCTCAGCTACGCGGTCATCTGCCACGATCCCGACGCGCCGACCGAGACGGGTTTCTTCCACTGGATCGTTTTCAACATTCCAGCCGGCGTCACGGAACTGGCCGAGAACGCGGGCGAGGCTTCCGGGAAGACGCTACCGGCCGGGGCGGTGCACGGACATACCGACTTCGGGTTCGCGCACTACGGCGGCCCCGCTCCGCCGCCGGGTCACGGCCCGCACCGGTATAACTTCTACGTGTACGCGCTCGACGTCCCGAAGCTGGATCTCGACGAAACCACTACGGCCGCCAAGCTGCGTTTCTTCATGCTCGGCCACACCCGCGCCAAGGGCCGGCTAACGGGCATCTGCGAGCGCTAGCATTAGAAGACCCCAGAAGACCCCGGCAAAAGCGCTGATTTTGTTCAGGGCGAGGCGCCGCGGCGCGAAGTTTACTCGATGTAAATGAGCGCCGCGGCCAACGAAGCCCTGGACTAAATCAGCGCTTTGCCGCGCTTTGACGTTACAGATCTTCGGGGTTGATGCCCTTCTTGACGTATTGCGTGCGCGTCGGAGGCGCGCTGACCGCGACGTCGGTACCGTAGTCGCCCTCGTAGTGCACCGTCTGCTCGAGCGGCGGGCGGCGGTCCTGGAAGCCGCTGACCAATTTCGAGCCGTAGATGACGGGCTCTTCCTGCGCGTACTCACCGTCGAGGAACGAACCGCGTGGCCGCCCTTCCTCGTCGAGATCCTGGCCCTCGGGTTCGATCACGACGTTGCGATAGCGCGACATGCCGGTGCCGGCCGGGATCAGTTTACCGATGATCACGTTCTCCTTGAGCCCGAGCAACGGATCGTGCTTTCCCTTGATGGCCGCGTCGGTGAGGACGCGCGTCGTCTCCTGGAAGCTGGCCGCGGAGAGGAACGACTCGGTCGCAAGCGAGGCTTTGGTGACGCCGAGCAGGACCGGCCGCCCTTCGGCCAGCTTCTTGCCGTCTGCCGCCATGCGCTCGTTCTCCTCGGCAAAGATGGAGGACTCGACCAGCTGCCCAGGCAGCATCTTCGTATCGCCGCCGTCGACGATCTTGACCTTGCGCAGCATCGAGCGAACGATCGTCTCGATGTGCTTGTCGTTGATGTCGACGCCCTGCGAGCGATAGACGCGCTGCACCTCTTGAACGAGGTATTGCTGGAGCGCGTACTCGCCCTTGTACTCGAGGATTTCGTGCGGATCGAGCGAGCCTTCATTGAGCCGCTCGCCGACCTCGACGCGCTGACCTTCCTGCACCGTCATGTGGGTGTTGTACGGAACGTCGTAGGGGTGCTCCTCACCGCGGTCGTCGGTGACGACCACGACCCGTTTGGACTTCTCTTCGGTAACGTGCACGGTGCCCGCCACGAACGTCATCGTGGCCTTGCCCTTGGGTTTGCGCGCTTCGAAGATTTCCTCGACGCGCGGCAGACCCGTGATGATGTCCTCGGTGGCGACGCCGCCGGTGTGGAAGGTGCGAAGCGTCAACTGGGTACCCGGCTCGCCGATCGACTGCGCGGCGATGATGCCGACCGCCTCGCCGATGTCGACGCGCTTGCCGGTCGCGAGGTTACGGCCATAGCACATCGCGCACACGCCGTATTTGGCCTGGCAGGTGAGCACCGAGCGAATCTTCACCGATAGGATACCGGCCGCGATGATCGTCCGCGCCTTGTCCTCATCGATCTCCTCGCCCCGAACGACGAGTTTCGTGCGCGGCTTCTCCGGATCCTTGATGTCCTCCGAGGCCCGGCGCCCGATGATGCGGTCGACGAGCGGCTCGATGATTTCACGGCCTGCGGCGATGTCGGTTACGGTGATGCCGCGCGCCGTCCCGCAGTCGTCTTCCCGGACGATCACGTCTTGTGCGACGTCGACCAAGCGGCGCGTGAGGTAGCCTGAGTCGGCGGTCCGTAGCGCCGTGTCGGCAAGACCTTTGCGCGCACCGTGCGTCGAGATGAAGTACTCGAGGACGGTCAGACCTTCTTTGAGCGAGGCCTTCACCGGAATCTCGAGGATGCGGCCCGACGGGTCGGACATCAGCCCGCGCATGCCGCCAAGCTGCTTGACTTGCGAGATCGAACCGCGCGCCCCCGAGGTCGCCATCATGAACACCGGATTGAGCGGATTCTGCGCGCTCTGCATCGCGGCGGTCACTTGTTCCGAGGCCTGCGACCAAACCTCGATCGTCTTGTTATACCGCTCGTCGTTGGACATGAAGCCTTGATCGACGAACTCTGCGAGCTTGTCGACTTCGTGCTGTGCGTCTGCCAGGATGACGTACTTCTCTTCCGGGACGACGATGTCGCTGATCGAAACGGTCGTGCCCGACTGGGTCGCATAGCGGAAGCCCAGCGTCTTGATCGCATCGAGGAACTCGGCCGTCTCGGCATTGCCGTGGCGGCGGTAACAATCGGTGATCAGCCGCTTGAGCGACGACTTGTCGACGATGTAGTTGACGAACGGCTCGTGCCAATGCGGCGGGAAGGCCTCATTGAAGATCACGCGGCCGACCGTCGTGCGCAGCACTTCGCCGCGCCACCGGACTTTGACCCATTCCTGGAGACCGATGACCTTATGCTCGTGTGCCATGACCACGGCGTTGGCATCCTCGAACATCTTGAGCCGCTCGTGACCCTCGGAGCCGTCGGGCTGCCCGTCGTGCGTCTTGCCGTTGGTCGTAATCCCGACGAGGCCCGAACTCGCGTTGAGCTGGTCCTCGGGGATCGCGCCCTTAGCCGGACCCTTGTACTCGTCTTTTTGGAACGTGAGGAAATAGAGCCCGAGCACCATATCCTGCGTCGGGATCGAAACCGGCTGCCCGAAGCTCGGTTGCAAGATGTTGTTCGACGAGAGCATGAGGATGCGCGCCTCGGCCTGAGCGCCTGCCGAAAGCGGCAAGTGCACGGCCATCTGATCGCCGTCGAAGTCAGCATTGAAGGCGGTGCAGACCAGCGGATGGATCTTGATCGCCTTGCCTTCGACCA
>PMHO01000034.1 GCA_003156715.1 Candidatus Tityobacter terrigena | reverse complement strand
GCGTCCTTGGTCGCCTGGCGCTGCGCGTCGTTGAAGTAGGCCGGTACCGTAATGACCGCTTTGTTGACGCGCTCGCCAAGATAGGTCGACGCGTCGTTGACCAACTTCTGGAGGATCATCGCCGAAATCTCTTGCGGCGTGTAGTCCTTTCCATCGATCTTGACCTTATGGTCCGAGCCCATGTAGCGCTTGATCGAGCGGATCGTGCGCTCGGGGTTGGTGACGGCCTGGCGCTTTGCCAGCTGGCCGACGAGCCGTTCGCCGGTTTTTGTAAATGCGACGACCGAAGGCGTCGTACGGCTGCCCTCGGAATTTGGAATGACGGTGGGCGTTTGGCCCTCCATAACGGCGACGACGGAATTGGTCGTGCCGAGGTCGATACCGACCACTTTAGCCATAAAGCTTTGTACCTCTCTGGGACCGTCGCGGACCATGTGCACGGAGCGCCACCGCTCCGACCCCGAAAATACGGGCTTCCCCTTGCCTCTTACCGACAATCAACTGCGCCAATAATCCGTCCCGGCGCCGGACGTTTTTCACTATGTAGAATACACCCCGCCCCCTCAATGGTTTCGCCCGCACGCCGAGCTAAAATAGCCGACCTAGGGCAGCCATCCAGGTCAGCCGAGCGCGCAATGAGGTGTACTCCCGCCCCGGGGGGCCTTTGGTCGAGCGGCTTCCTAAGGCGCGCGGAGCCAGGACGGCGGGAGCGCGCCGGTGAGCAGCCCCAGCGGCACCGGAAGTGCCGCTGGGGCGAAGCGAGACCAAAGGCCCCCCGGGGCGGGAGTACACCGGGGCCAGAAGAGAGAGCCTAGGGTTGACCCTGCTGGAACGGATCCTGACCCTGAGGCTGCAGCACGGCCCCGACATCGGCCGGACGCTCGGTCGTCTTCACGCTGACGAGCTTCTTGACGCCCCCGCTCCAGACTTCAAGGCTGACCGTCGCGCCGGGTTTCGTAGACCTGATCGCATCGATCACCTCGCTGTCCTTGGTGACGTCCTTGCCGTTGACTTTAAGGATGACGTCACCGGGTTGGAGCCCGGCTTGGTCGGCCGGTCCGCCCTGGACGACCTGCGCCACGGCTACGCCGTTGCCTTGGTAGTTGAGTTGGACGCGGAGGTCCGGGGTAACGGTGGCGAGGGCTGCCCCGATGTAGCCCATGTTGGTTCCTTGGTGGGTGCCGGGGTGCTCTTCGAGCGACGCGACCACCGACTTGACGGTGTTGGAGGGGATCGCGAAGCCGATGCCTTGAGCGCCGGCTTGCGGGTTCGCGGTCGACTGGTTGACGCCGATCAGGCGCCCCTCGATGTCGACGAGCGGGCCGCCGGAATTCCCTGGATTGATCGGCGCGGAGGTCTGAAGAAGGCCCTTGAACTCCTGCGCGCCGCCCGCGTCGTTGCCGATCGTCTCATCGCGGTTGAAGCCCGAGACGATGCCGAGCGAAGCCGACTGCTTGAGCTCGAACGGCTCGCCCAGGGCGATTGCGAACTCGCCCGCCTGGACCTTGTTCGAGTCCGCGATTTCAACGGGCGGCGGGAGCTTCGAGTAGTTGTCGACCTTTACGATCGCGAGGTCGGCGCCGATGTTCTCGGCAAACACGCGCCCGGTCTCCCGGTCGCCGTTTTGGAACACGACCTCGATCTTCGAAACCACCCCGCCGTTCGGTGGCCGGACGACGTGAGCGTTCGTGACGATCAGCCCGTCGCGCGAGAAGACGAAGCCCGAGCCCGAGGCCCGTGCCCGATAGCGCTGAATGCGCCCGGGACTCTGCTGGCCGAAGAACTGTGAAAACGGGTCGAGCGGAATGACCTGCTGCCCGTTGACCGTCACGTTGAGCGCGACGACCGACGGCTCGACGCGGTGAATGGCGCTGACGATTCGATCCTGGTCGTCGGTGCCCGAAAGGGGCGCGGCGCTAAGCGCGGGCGCCGTATTTCCGGGGCCGGCTACACCTGCGAAATGGGTGCTGGCGTACAGCATCATCGAGAAGCTGCCGAGGATGGCCCCGACGAGTGCCACCACCAAGGTCGGCACGATACGAAGGTTTTGCATGATTCCTATCTTTGCGCTCTCTCCAAGGGAAGTTAGTTTTTGCTCGGGCGTCCTACTCGAGGAAGGCCCCGCAGGTAACAACTTTGGATGTTTTTCCCACAATCCTAATACGCGGATCGCGGCATGGCGAGTCTCGGCCCGGCAACTTCATCGGCTACGACCAACCCATCCTTGAGCCGGATGGTCCGGCGCGCGTGCCGGGCGATCTCGGGGTCGTGCGTTACCATAACGATGGTTCGGCCGCTGGCGTTGAGCTGCCCGAAAAGGGCCAAGATCTCCTCGGACGTCTGGGAGTCCAGGTTGCCGGTCGGTTCGTCGGCCAGCAAGACGGCTGGGTCGTTCACGAGCGCCCGGGCGATGGCGACCCGCTGCTGCTCGCCCCCCGACAGTTCGGTCGGCTTGTGGCGGCCACGGCCTCCCAGGCCGACCCCGCTCAGCGCCGCAGCGGCCATCCGCTCGCGTTCGCGGCTGGGGACGCCCGCATAGAACAACGGCAGGGCGACGTTCTTCAGGGCATCCGTGCGCGGGAGCAGATTGAACCCCTGAAACACAAAGCCGAGCTTCCTGAGCCGGATGGCCGCCAGGGCGTTGTCGTCGAGCAGTGAGACGTCGACCCCGTCGAGCCGGTACAGCCCCGAGCTTGGCCGGTCCAGGCATCCGATCAGGTTCATCAGGGTCGATTTGCCCGAACCCGAAGGCCCCATGATGGCAACGAAGTCGCCGCTGCCGACCGCGAACGAAACGCCGCGCAGGGCGTTGACCTCGAGCGTTCCGCTGCGATACGTCTTGACGACGTCCTGCAGCAGGATCGCATCACTCATAGCGCAGCGCTTCGATCGGGTTGAGCCGCGCCGCGCGAAAGGCCGGATAGGTCCCGAACACGAGCGTCACGATCGTCGCAAAGGCGACCGCGATGGCAACCGACTGGAGCCATGGCACCGGAGAGACGACTCCGGAAATCGCAATCAAAGCGAAGCGATTGATGGCGAAGCCCGCGATGAGCCCGAGCGCGAGCCCGATTCCACACCCGACGAGCGACAGAAGCAAGGCCTCGATGAAAAACTGCGCCAGCACCTGAGAGCTCGTCGCCCCGATCGCTTTGCGAATTCCGATCTCGCGCGTTCGCTCGGTGACCGAAACGAGCATGATGTTCATGATTCCGATCCCCGCGACCAGCAGCGAAACCGCCCCGATCAGCGCCACGACCGCCGTCAAGACGCCGAAGATCGCATCGACCGACGTTGAGAACGATTTGCGGTCGAAGGTCTGGTAGTCGGCCCGTCCCTGCTTGGCGCTCTTGAAAAACGCGATAACGGCGATCTCGGTGTCGGCCAACTTGCTCGCGTCGGCAACGACGAAGCGCGCGGCAAACAGCGGCCGCGACCGCAGGTACTCGCGCTCGTAGGTCGTGTACGGGATGCTGACGTCTCCTCCGAACGAAACGGGGATGATGCCCTGCGTCGGCTTGTCGTGGACGCCCAGGATGACGTAACGGCGTTCGCCCACCCGCAGGCTCTCGCCGACCGGGTCGCGGCCGTCGGGGAAAAGCCGCTTCCAAGCATCGTTTGTGATGACGCAGACGTGGGCCGAGTCGTCCACCTCTTCACGCGAGAGGTCTCGCCCGAAAATGAACGGCACCGCCGCGAAACTGATGTCCGAATCGGCCGTTATGCCGAGGCGAGCGTGCTCGTGCCCGCTGGTCACCAAGCGCTCGACGTTGCCGGCCGGAATCGCCGCCACGATGTTCGGAAAGAGTTCCTTCGTGCGCTCGATGTCCTTGTAGGTGATCGAGGCCTTCGTAAAATCGGCCTGACGCGAGTTCGGGAAGAGGAAGAAGCTGTGATCGTTGAGGCTGCCGAGCACGCCGCCGACGGCACCCGACATTCCCTTGCCCAAGATCTGAATGGCGATGACGGCTGCTACGCCGATGATCAGGCCGAGCACCGTGAGAAACGAGCGCATCTTGTTGCCGGAAAGCACGCCGCAGGCTTCGGCGAAGAAGCCGGCGATCACGAACGCAGCGCCACGATGGGGTCGAGCCGCCCGGCGCGCAGCGCGGGATAGGTGCCGAAGATGATGCCGACCGCGGTCGAGAAGCCGAATGCGACCGAAATGATCAGCGCCCACGGAATCGGCGCGGGGCCGAGAAAGCCCGAAATGACGTTGTAGCCGAGCAACACGGCCAGGACCCCTAGCGCGAGTCCGATGCAGCCCCCGAACAGCGAGAGGATCACGGACTCTAGCAAAAACTGCACGACGATGTCGTTACGGCTGCCGCCGATCGCTTTGCGGATCCCGATCTCGCGCGTGCGCTCGGTGACGGAAACGAGCATGATGTTCATGATGCCGACCCCGGCTACGAGCAACGCCACGCCGCCGATGGCGGTGATGCCGTACGATACGACGTCGATCGTCCGCTCGAAAGCCGTTTCGAATGCGAGCGCATCTTGGACGTCGTACTGAGCGCGCGGACCGTGGACGTGACGCAGCGAAGCGATGGCGGCGTCGCGCACTCGATCGAGCGGCGTTCCCGGCTTGGCGAAGATGTTAAGCGAGTCGACTGGACCGGGAGAGAGCTGGTTGAAGGCCGTGTACGGGATCTCGATGTAGTCGGAGCCGCCGATATTGTTGAAGATGCCGGCCTTCCACTCGTCGTAGACGCCGATGACCACGAAGCGCACGCCGTTGATGCGCACCGTTTCTCCCAGCGCCCGGCCGGCCGGCCCAAAGAAGCGGCGCTCGAGCGCCTGACTTAGCAGGCAAACGTGCTCGCCTTCTTCGACCTCGCGCGGGCCGACCCGCCGCCCTTCGCGCAGCGTCAGCGTGTCGTTGATGTAGTCGCTGGTGCTCTGTACCGTGCCGTCGTAAACGACGCCGTTGGCCTTCATTTCGTAGTTTCGAGAATAGTTGGGAAAAACGTATTCGAAGATGTCCGAGTTGTCTTCGGCGACGGTCTTTGCGTCCCGGAACTGAATCTGCGCCGAGAGCGGATCGTCTTGCTTGGGATCGACGGACACAAAAAACCCGGGGTCGCCGAATGAGGTCAACGAGCCCGCAATGCCGGCCGACGCGGCTTTTCCGATCCCGAGCACCGCGATCACCGAAGCGGTGCCGATGACCATCCCGAGCACCGTCAGGGTCGATCGTCCGCGGTTGCGCCAAATCGCTTCGAGGGCTTCGCGTGCGTACGCGAGCAGACGCCTCACGGACCGGGCGAGCCTGAGACTCCGGGCGAAGGCGTGGGCGCCGCCGTGACGAGTGCGTTGGGCATCACGTCGGCGCTCTTATCCGCCACCAAGACGTCGCCGTCGTGGAGGCCCCGGGTGACGATGACCGACGTGTCGTTTTGCGCGCCGAGCACGACGTCGACGCGGGCCGCGCGCTTGTTATGCGCGACGAACACGTAACTCTCGCCTTTGTCGTCATGGCGCACCGCATCGACCGGAACGGCCAGCACGTGGCTCTCCTCGTGCGTAATGATGTCGACGTCCACCGTCATGCCGTCGCGCAAGAACGGCAGCGTGCGATCGAGTGCGATCGTGGTGAGAACTTGGCGTGAGGTGTTGGCCGGGTCGTCCGAGCGCTGCGCGATCGGCGAGATTGCAACGATGCGCCCTGTCAGCGTCTTGCCGGCGAAATCCTCACCGCTAACCTTGGCGCGCTGGCCCAAACTCAAAGCTGCAACGTCCTGTTCGTCGACCTTGGTCCGAACGATGAACGTGTCGCTCGCGGTCAGCGTGAACAGCGACTCCCCGGGGCTGACCGCATCGCCGGGCTGGATCGGGCGCAGCGTGTCGTTGGGCTGGGTTGCGATCGCTTCGATCGACCCGTCGAAGGGCGCGCGAATCTGCAAGCGGTCGACTTGGTCCTGCGCGAAGGTGAGGTCCGACCGAGCGCGCGCGGCGTCCGCTTGGGCCGCCTCCACGTCGCCGGTCTTCGTCTCCGACGCGTCGGCCTGCGCCGCCGCGAGTTGCGCCTCGGCTTGGCGCAACGCGTCCTCGGCCGCGCGCACCCGGTCGTGCAGCGTCTGGTCCTCGCGTGAGAGTTGGCCGCCCAAGATCTGACGCTCGCGACTGGCCTGCTGCCAGGTCGCAAGAGCCTGCTCGTATTTCGCTTCGGACTGGTCGAGCGCGTCCTGCGAGAGACCCTTCTGACTGAAGAGATACTTGTTGGCTTCGTAGATGCGGCGCGCTTCGCGCATCTCCGTGGCGGCATTGCGCAGCGTCGTGTCGGCAGTCAGACGCTGCTCCTCGGCCGTAGCGCCGGTATAGCCGAGCCCGGACTGCTCCCCCGCTTGCGCATCCTGACGCGCCTGCTGCAGCCCGGCCCGCGCTTGAACGACGCTGGCTTGCGCCTGGACGACCTGCGAATGGTTTTGCTGCGGAAGGACGGCGTTGGTCTCGGCGGTGCTGGCGGCGTGGCCTTGCGCCGAAAGCATATTGTCTTCGGCGTCGTGCAAGTTCGAGACGAGCCCCGGGTTGACGATGGTCGCGAGCACTTGCCCGGCCTTGACCGAGTCACCGGCTTTGACGTCGATCAGCCCGAGATTGCCGCCGACGCCGGCGGGGATGGTGATCAGACGTGGGCGCTGGATCACCCCCGTCTCCGGCAGTTTGGTCGTGAACGTGCCGAAGTGCACCGTTACCAGGCGCACGGCAACCGGCCTTCCGCCGGACTTGGCGGCCACGAAGAAGCCGATGACAAGCAGCGCCGCGAGCGCGGCGACGGCGATGATGGTATTGCGGCGGCGGTTCATAAGGTGCTCAAGTCCGCTGCGGTGGCGGGGTCGGGCGGCCCGAGCGCCATGCGCAGTTTGATCACCGCTACGACGTAGGAGACGCGGGCGCTGACCAGATCGTTGGCGGACTGGACCGCCGTCTGCTCCGTCTGATCGGCGTCGGTGAACGATATGACGCCGCTTCGGTACTGAAGTTGCGCGATGCGCGCCGACTCGGTGGCGAGTTGCGCGCTCTGCACGGCTAGAGCGAGCTGCTGTTGCGTCAATTCCCCATTGCGCACCGAAGCGCGCACGTCCGCTTCGACCGTGTCGTACGCGCTATACAGCGACGCGGCGGCCGCGTCGATCTGAGCCTTGGTCGCGTGGTGGCTGGCAGCGCGCTGACCGTAATCGAGGATCGGCGCTTGAAAGTTCGAGATGATCCCGAACTCCCAGAAACCCGGCTTGTTGCGGCTGACCGGCGGCAACAGAACCGGCGGCGGAATATTACCGCTCGGAAACAGGCCTTTGAGCAGGTTGTATTCGGCGATCGCGCTGGCGTTCGACTCGTCGATTTCCTGTTGCTCGTCGACGTCGAGCGTCGGGGACACCTGGCTGCCGAAAGCGGCCTGAAGCTGTACCGTCGGGCGCAGGTCGGTGTCGACGAGCGCGTCGCCGAGCAGCGCCGCATCGAAGTTCGCACGGGCCGAAGCGATCTCGGGACGCGCGACCTTGGCTAGCACGACCAGCGAATCCGTTGGGTTTTGCGGAAGGGCGGGGTGCGGGACCTGCGCGGGAAGATCGAATGCACTCTCGGCCGGCGCGCCGATCTGCACCGCCAACGTCTCGCGCGCGTTTTGCTCGTCGGTTTGCGCCTGCAGCAGGTTCGATTCGCTCTTGCCGACCGAGACCTCGGCGCGCAGCACGTCGACCCCGGCCACCCTGCCGACCCGTTGGCTGGCGCGTGCCGAATCGAGCAGCGCCTGCTGGTACTTGAGGTCGTTCTCGGCGACGAAAATGACCTCGCGCTTGGCAACCAGCGAGTAGAATCCGTTGGAGACGTCGACCGCCGTTTGCTCTTCTTGGCGGCGCAAATCGAACTTCGCCTGCTCGACCATGCGCTTTGCCTGCTGCGCCGTCAACTGCTGCGCTCCATTGTAGAGGTTGTAGGTCGAGGTTATCTGCGCGGTGTTCTGAGAGAAATTGCTGACCGGCTGGACCCCGAACTGCGCGAAGCTGCCGTTGAGGTTCGACTGCTTTTGAATTTGGTTTTGGAGCTGCCCGAGAATCGAGGGATACTCGGCGGCGCGAGCCTTCGTGAACGTGGCATCGAGGTTGGCGATCGTAGCGCGCTGCGCAAGCAGCGCGGGAGCATGCGCGAGCGCGTAGCGCACGGCGCTGACCGCGGTGAAGCGGCCCGGCGTGCGCATGGGCTCGGGATGCGGCGCGTTCGCGTTCGCGGGGAGCGCCGCGAGCAGCAGCGCGAGAACGACGCCCGGTGCGATCGCCTCGGCGCATCGGATCATTGAATGGAAAGGATCACGGGGATCTCGGCGGCGAGGATCGCGACGACGGCCGGCACCGCGGCGGCGAGGCGTGGTATCCTTGCGATCCGCTCGAGGCCGAGGGTCAGCAGGACGGCCGACCAGATCGAGAACACGTTAATTCCCGCCAAGAACGCAACGGTTTTGGGTGCAGCGTCGTGAGTGAGCCAAGCCAAACCCGGCCACATTGCGATCATGTCTGCGGCGCTCGAGAAGTTCTCGGAACCGCGAACGGTGATGAGGGCGGCAATGAAAAGGTAGCCGACGCCCCAGTAAATGAGCCCCACGTTCATGGCCAATGCGAAGAGCCCGGCAAACGTTGCTTGGCCGCCGGCGGCTGCTTTGGCGACCGTCATGAGCAGCGCCGTTATGAGCGCCGCGAGCAACACGAAAACCGGAATTGCCAGCCACTCAATGCGCGTCCAAACGAGCACGTTCGCCAATATCTGCGCCTGCTTCTCGGAGGGCATCGCCGCAAGTTGCGGATTGTGCGCGATCTGCTGGGCCATCGTGGCGCGCGTGACGTGTTCGGCCGCGGGGATCTGAAGGTATGCCGCCAGCATGCCGAGCAGCGCGGTCACGAGAAACGCCGAGGCCCAACGCGGCCGCTGGGCGATCGCATCGAATGCGCTGCGCGGCGCAACGACGACATCCCAAAGAACCGCAAGCTCGTTACGGGACGTGCCGATGGACTCGACGCTCACACTAACCCTCCGTCTCTTGAATAGTACGGAAGTGCGCGACCGATGTTTCGAAAACCCGCCGCTAGCCGCTGCCCCACGAGCCTAAGAGCGTGAGACCGAAGGCGATCCCGAAACAGAGCACGAGCGCGGCCACGAGCGAGATTCCGGTGATGCGCACGAAGCCGAAAGCGAGCAACAAGAGCGACCACAGAGCGAAAAGGTCGAAGTTCGCGAGGAAGATCGCTTCCGCGTCGCCTGCCTTCGGGGCGAAGACCGCCAGACTTTCCGGAAAGGCGCGTGCGACCTGGGCCAGATTCGAGAAGCTCGCCGGATCCCGCAGCCGCACCGCAAGCCCCCCGATGAGGTTACCGGCATAGATCGGCAGCGCGCAATTGACCGCGAGCGACAGAAAGAGCGTAAACGGCCGCCGTTGTCCTCGAAACATCGCGGCAATCTGCAGCACGATGGCCGTCACGAGCAGGCTCGCGATTGTATACCACGACGCGACGAGCCCAAGCGCCATGGGATTCTGGCCCAAAAGCCCGGAGGCCGGGGCGCCGGCCGGGCCGCGCTTCGCGGCGACAAGCGCCGCGTGCGCCAGCGCCGGGCCGTTCAGCGCAGCCGCCCCAAAGGTTGCGGCCACGACCGCAAAAAGGCCGAGCGTCCACTCTCGGGTAGCCAAGATCGTGGCGTAGGCTCGCCCGGGTTTGATGAAGATATCCCACAACAGCGCGAAGCCCGCACGCGGCGGGCCGGAGTTCGCTTCGGTGCCGGCGGCCGGTTCCACGGGCGCTCAGGTTGGCAATCCGGCTAAATCCCCCTGGCCGTGCCTCAAGGCTCGAGCAGAGCGTCTACCGAGAGCCGGTGCCGGAGCACCTCCGCGGCCCGATCTAGATGTTCCTCGTGCAGCTCGAGCAGGCGCAGCCGCAAGTAGCTCGCGATTCGGGCCCGGGCGTGGCGTGAATACAGGTCGTTGACGTGAACCGGCAGCGCCGGCACGGGCGGCTTGTCGTGGGGCGCGGCGTGCGCCGCACCGTGGCTCGGTGAAGGCGCCGGCGCCGAAGGAGTCTCGAGGGCCAGCGTAACGAAAAGTGCGAACAGCATGGATTAGCCTCCCCCAGGGATATCACGCCGCCGGCGCGATGCAGCAAGCCCGGGGCGGCGTCCAACTGGAAAGTCGCTTCTTGCAACACGCGAACGGCCCGGGGCCGGCAACGGACGGACTAGTCGTCCCCGAGCCGCCGAACGAAGCCTACTTGCGAATCGTCCCGCTCGGAGGTTGCGGCGAGATCGGCCGCAACATGGCCGTGCTCGAGACGCGTGAAGATCTGATCGCGATCGACTGCGGGCTGATGTTCCCCGACGAAGACATGTTCGGAGTCGACATCGTCATCAACGACTTCACCTACCTGCGCGAGCGCGCCCACAAGTTTCGCGCGCTGCTGGTCACCCACGGCCACGAAGATCACATCGGCGGCATTCCCTACCTCTTGCGCGAGTTCGACGTGCCGGTCGTCGGCACGCCCCTGACGCTGGCCCTCGTGCGCGCCAAGATGCGCGACGACAAGATGGGCGAGCGCACCTTCGTCGCCGTGCAGCCGGGCGAAACGGTGCGCTACGGCGGCATCGCGGCGCGCTTCGTCCACGTCAATCACAGCGTGTCGGGCGCTTGCGCGGTAGCTGTCGAGACCGAACTGGGCACGGTCCTGCACACCGGCGACTTCAAGTTCGATCAGACTCCGATCGACGGGAAGCCGGCGGATTTCGCCGCGCTCGCGAGCATCGGCGAGGCCGGCGTGCTGTGCATGCTTTCGGATTCGACCAACGCCGAGCGCCCCGGGCATACGCCGTCGGAGCGCATCGTGGGAGAGGCCTTCGCCAACATCTTCGCGCGCGCCAAGGGGCGCATCATCGTCACGTCGTTCGCCTCCAACGTGCCGCGCATCCAGCAGGTCATCGACCAAGCCCTGCGCTTCGGACGGCGCATCGCACTGCTCGGCCGTTCCCTGCTCAACGTCGTGCACTTCGCGACACAACTAGGCTACCTGCACCTCCCGCCGGAACGGGTCGTGCGGCTCGATCAGGTCAACGAGTACCCGCCGGAGGAGATCGTTATCATCACCACCGGCTCGCAGGGCGAGCCGATGTCGGCTCTCTCGCGCCTTGCGGTCCGCGACCATCCGCGCATGAAGATCGTGCCGGGGGATACGGTGGTCATCAGCGCAACGCCCATTCCCGGAAACGAAAAGAGCGTCGCCAAGACGATCAACAACCTCTACCGGCTTGGCGCCACGGTCATCCACGGCACGGCGCAAGGGACGGCGCACGTTTCGGGGCATGCCTCGCAAGAGGAACTGCTGCTCATGCTCAACCTCGTGCGCCCGAAGTACTTCATTCCGGTGCACGGCGAGTACCGCATGCTTGTGACGCACGTGGGCCTGGCGCAGAAGACCGGCGTGCAATCGCAGAACTGCTTCATCGCCGAGAACGGCGACGTCATCCAGTTCACCCGGGTGGGCGGCGAAAAGATCGGCAAAACCTACGGTGGGAACGTGATGGTCGACGGCTCGGGGGTCGGCGACGTCGGTGCGGCGGTGCTGCGCGATCGCAAACACCTCGCCGGGGACGGCATCATGCTGGTCGTCGTCACCGTCGACGCGGAGGAGGCGCGCGTCGTGGCAGGCCCAGACGTCGTATCGCGCGGCGTGTTCTACTTGCCGGAGTCGGAAGGCGTGATCGGCAAACTCGAGCAAACGGTGGCCGACATCCTACACGGTTGTTCGGTCGAAGGCATTCGTGACGTTGCGACCGTCAAGGAGCACATCCGCAAAGGGCTGGCCAAGGCCGTCTACGACCGTACGCGCCGGCGCCCCATCATCGTCCCGGTCGTGATGGAGGTGTGAGGGCGATGCGAAACCGTAAGGATTTTCTAGCTGCCGTCACGGCCTCGGCGGCACTGGCTTTGGCCGCTAAGGCACAGGCCGGCGCCGGGCCGTCGGCGCCGCCGAACGCGACCCCATCCGCAGTACCGAAGGCGCAGAGCCCGTCGGCGGCGGCGCTGGCAGTTGCCGTTGCGATGCGCCGCTTCGATTCCAAGCTGAGCGACCGGGAAATCGAAACGATCGCGCGCGGCATCGACGACAACGCCAAGGCGGGCGGCGCACTGAACCCGCGCAAGAAGCGCCTGCGCAACTGGGACGAGCCGGTAACCACCTTCGCGGTCGAATCGGAATGAACGACGCCGACCTAGCTTTCTCGAACGTCGCATCGCTACAGGCGTTGATGACGAAGGGCGCGGTTTCGTCGCTCGAGCTGACCGAGCTGTATCTGGACCGTTTGGAAAAGTACGGACCGGTCTACAACGCCGTGGTCACGATCGTGCACGAAAGGGCGCGGGCCGAGGCCAGGCGGGCGGACCGCGAGCGGGCCGCAGGACGCGTGCGTGGACCGCTGCACGGCGTGCCCTACGGCGTCAAGGATCTGCTGGCCGCCCGCGGCGCGCCGACGACCTGGGGCGCCGCGCCGTATCGCAACCAACACTTCGACTTCGATGCAACCGTCGTGAGGCGGCTCGGCCACGCCGGCGCCGTGCTGCTCGCGAAGCTCGCAATGGTTGAACTGGCCGGCGGTTTCGGTTACAACGATGCCGACGCGTCGCTTACTGGCCCCGGCAAGACACCCTGGAACACCGCTTTTTGGAGCGGCGGCTCGTCCAGCGGTTCGGGCGCGGCGGTTGCGGCCGGCTTAGTCGCATTCGCCATCGGCTCGGAAACGTCGGGCTCCATTCTGTTTCCCGCGACCAGTTGCGGCGTCACCGGCTTGCGGCCCACGTACGGGCGCGTCAGCCGGCACGGCGCGATGGCGCTGTGTTGGACGCTCGACAAGCTAGGCCCGATGACGCGCAGCGCCGCCGACGCCGAGCTCGTCTTGCGCGCCATTGCCGGCGCCGATCCGAGCGACGAAACCGCCGTCGCGCGGCCCTTTGCAACCGTCCGCGGGCGCCGTCCGAGAATCGGCATCCTCGCCAAGTCGACCCAAAAAACGATGCCGGCCGTCAAAGCCAATTTCGAGAAGTCGCTCGCGGTGCTGGCCGGCTTTTGCGATCTCGTTCCGGACGTCGCGCTTCCTGACCACCCGTACGACGCGGCCGTCGGAACGATCGTCAACGCCGAAGGGGCGTCCGCCTTTCGCGCTTTGATCGAAAGCGGTCGCGCGCGCGAGTTGCGTTCCGCCGACGACCGCACGGGCGGTTACGTTGCCTATGCCACGCTTGCGGTTGATTACATCGACGCGCAGCGGCAGCGCCGGCAAATGATTGCATCGTTCGAGCAAGCCTTCGGCCGCTACGACGCAATCGTTTCGCCGACGTTGAGCACGGTCGCCTATCCGATCGGCGCGCCGTTCGACAAGACGTATCCGAAATATCCGGGCGTCGTGAGCCTGATCTCACCTGGGAACCTGACCGGCGTTCCCGCGCTCGGCTTTCCCAACGGGTTTGGCGACAACGGCCTGCCCACCGGGATAGCGCTCTTAGGCCGGCCCTTTTGCGAAGCCAAACTTACCCAAATCGCGCGCGGCTACCAAGCCCGGACCGACTTCCACCGCAAACGCCCTCCGATTCCGGTCGTCACGAGTGAAGCTCGCTGAGTCGCGCGCGTCGCTCGGCCTAACTCTCGAGCAAAGCGGGCTCGCAGCGTCGAAGCGCTGCGCTTGTGGCCTCAGAGCGAGCAGTGTATGATCACGACGATGTTCCGCTTTTTCGATCGGCGCTGGCTCACCGGGCTTTTCGTTTTGACGTTGGCGCTCGCGCCCGGCAGCTTCGGCATCCCCGGCTTCGACGGCAATCAGGGTTGGATAAATAGCCGGCCTCTGAGCACGAGCGATCTAGCGGGCAAAGTCGTGCTGGTCGATTTCTGGGAATACACCTGCGTCAATTGCCTGCGCACGCTGCCCTACTTGAAGGCGTGGTACGACCGCTATCACAACGACGGCTTGGTGATCGTCGGCGTGCATGCCAACGAGTTCGAGTTCTCCGGCGATCGCGGCAACATCGAGTCCGCCACACGGCGTTTGGGCATCAGCTGGCCGGTCGTGCTGGACAACAACTTTGCGATTTGGAAGCGTTATACGAATAACGGCTGGCCGCACGAATACCTGTTCGACCAAAGCGGGCGCCTGGTCGATAGCGTGGACGGCGAGGGCCACTACCCCGAGACCGAGAGCAAGATTCAAAGCCTGTTGCTCGCCCAAAACTCGAAGCTCTCGTTGCCCCCGGTCATGCAGCTGCTTCCTCAGGACAGTTACGATAAGCCGGGAGCGATGTGCTATCTGCACACGCTGGAAGTGCTGCTCGAGCGCGTTCCGTTCGCAAACGCCGGCGCGTCCCAGAACCCGTCACGCGAGGCGGCGTATGTCGATGACGGTTCGCCCCGCAAGGACGGAGCTATCTACGTGCAAGGCGAGTGGCACAAAACAAAGGAAGCCGCCGTGGCGGACGCCCCGAGCGCCCAGTTGACGATGCGCTACCATTCCATCCAGGTCGTTGGAGTGCTGGCTCCGGAAGGCGGAAAGAGCGAGCGTGTCGACGTGACCCAAGACGGTGCGCCGATCGCCAAGGCCGACGCCGGAAGTGACATCCAATACGCTGCCGACGGAACCTCGTACGTGACCGTCGACTCGCCGCGTGCCTACGATCTCGTGATGAATGCCAAGTTCGCCTACCACGACCTGCGCCTGACTTCCGAAGCCCCGGGCCTCGGCGTGTACAGCTTCGCCTTCGAATCGTGCGAGGCGCCCAAGTAAGGCCTTAGCCCCGGGTCGCTCTGGACGGCTGACCGGCCGCGTCTCTGCTGACCGGCCGCGTCTCTAATGTAGGCCGGAGCGGGCGCGAGATAAGCGCCTGTGCAGAATTTAAGAATCCTTAGAAGGTTTTAAGAAAAGGGCTTGCGTACTATCGGCGGCATCGGCCCCTCAGGTCGATTGCTCATTCGCCGTTCCGATATCGCTAGAGATAGGTCCGGACGGGGTGATCGGTGAGGGGGGCCCCACCTATAACAGCCAGTTGAGGGCCTCTCTAATGGTGCGTTTGCGAGCATCTTGCGCGCGGCTATTTGCCATAGCGCGCTGTCTGGTAGTTTTTGGCATCGTGTTCGGCATGGTGCTTGGTCCCATTACCGTTACCCCCGCCTTCGCCGCGGGCGGCCTGACCGGAAACGTGAGCGGTCAGGTTCTGAATACCACGAACGCGCCGATCAACGGCGCGACGGTCGCCTTGAGTTCACCGTCCGGCACGTATACGCAGAAGACCGACGCGCACGGCCGGTTCAATTTCCTCTATGTGGCGATCGACACTTATGTGATTTCCGTGCAGGCTCCGGGGTATCTTCCCGTCAGCCGAGCCGGCATCACGGTTACCGGCGATATCACGGCCGAGCTCGGCGTGATCACCCTCGGCCAGGAGAACCTGCGCACGATCGGCCGCGTAGCGGCGCGAGGTTTGTCGAGCGTCTTCCAGCCGAGCCAAACGGTCCCGCAGTTTACCGTCTCCGGCAGCGTCCTCCAAGATGCCCAGGGGAAGTCCGCTAATGCTGACGAGCAGGCAGTGCTCCTGGCTGCGCCGGGCTTCCAGGTCGACAAGATGGGTAACCTCATCCTCGACGGCGGCACCACCGACGAGGTCCACTTCTTCTTCGACGGCGTGGATTTCACCGATCCGGGCTTCAATCGTAACGGCAACAACTATTTCTTCAACGGCATCTCGAACACGCAGATCGTGCCGGGTGCCGGAGATCCGAGCCAAGGCGACGCGGGCGTCGGCGCGGTCAACTTGATCGTCAAACGCGGCACCTATCCCGGCACCGGCCTGCTCGACGCGGAAGCGGATACGCGGCCGTTCACGCATCAGTTCAACGTCCAGTACGGCACTGCTACGAGCAACGGCAGCGTGTCGGACTACTTCTCGTTCTTCAAGCTCGATCAGGCCCTGCAATTCGGCCCGTTCGGGTCTTCGGCGTACAACAACGGGCTGTTTTACAACGACAACAGCTACTCGGCGGAGAACGACTTCGTCAACAACCTCGTCTTCCGCTTCGGCAAGGGCCAGAACCAGTCGCTCCAGTTCCTCTACTACGAGAACACGGCCGCTTTCACTGGGGACTTGTCCGGCGTGCCGATTCCGTACGACAACGCAAATCCGAACTCGATCTTCTACGTCCAACTGTTCGACTCGAACTTTGGCCAGTATCCTTTCTTCTCGAACTCCGTCGCGGCATCGCTGATGAAGCCCGAAGCAGGGGAGAATGCTTACAACCAGTTCAATTCGACGCAACCGGACGCGGTCAATAGCACGTCGCTCATCAAGCTCGAATACGACAATCAGTTGAATGCGACGACGGCCTTGAACATTCGTTACTTCAACTCGGATATCATCGAGTCGACTCCCGAGACGTTGGCAGGAACGGCTTTCCCCAATCCGTTTCCGCTCGCGGGGCAGACCGCCGGCGGCAGCCGTACGGGCGAGATTATTCAGCTGTCGGAACAGGCCAACCAGCAAAACCTCATCACCTTGACGGGTAACGTCGAACTCGCGCGACCCAATTTCGGAGTAAATTACGGGCCGATCGGCCTCGAGTCGCTCGGTCCCAACGCGGCGCTGTTCTTGCGACCCCCGGATGCGAGCGCGCCGGTGAGCGCATCGAATCCTTGCCCGGTATCGACTACCGTGTACCCGGGCGCTTGCTGGCTCCAGCAGTTCTATTACAAGTCCGGCGGCACGCCGTACGCGCCGGGCCTGGATCTCGATTCCGAGAACCTCCAGCACTTCTGGGGCGTGGGCCTGCGCGACCAAGTTCAGGTCAATAGCCGGCTGCGCCTCGACCTCGGCCTGCGTGCCGACTACATCGACGAAGGCTTCGGGTCCAATGCGTACTACGAAGATGAGGACGTACAGCCGGTTCCCGGGTCGCCCTCGACCTATTACGTCGCCAACTACGGGTTCGTCGAAGAGCCCCACTACCTCGAGCCGCGCCTGGGCGCGTCGTATCGCCTTGGCAACAACGACTCGGTCGCCTTCACCTACGGGAAATCGATCAACGAAACTGGGTCCGGCGAACAGGCTAGCCCCGACTCTTTCAACCAGTTTGCGCAGTTCAATAACTTCTCGCTGCTGCCGGGAACGCCGGGCGCATCGATACCCTGGGTACCGTTTCAGTGGCCGCTGACCGGTCTAACGGTCACGCCGTCAGACTGCTATCCGACGATACCGTTCCCAACCGGCGCGAATGCCAAGACGCCGCCGTCGTACAGCGGGTCCGTCGGCACGACGTTGCAGCTCGGCAAGCCGTGCGGCACGCTCGGCGAACTGCTCTACTTCAACAACGACGCCTATTATCCGGAGATCGCCTCCGTTCAGCCCGCCACCTTCGAGAATTACGACTTCAACTTCTCGCACCAATTCGCCAACGGTTCCGCCCTCAGGATCGCGCCGTTCTTCCGGCAGGGCACCGACATTCAGGTCGCAACGGCGCCCGTGATCTACAATCCGGTTACCGGTGTCTACACGTTCGGTTCGCTGGTCAATCGCCCGGGTGGAAAGAACACGACGACCGGCCTCGACCTCGCGTTTACGCTGCCGGAGCGTCCGTACGGTTTTACCGGGTTCATCTCCGCCACGTATGTCAACGAGTTCACGAACACGCCGCCGGCGGGCGACAATCCGTACGGTCAAGACTTCGAGCCGTACGTGCCTCCCGTATCATACGCCGCCGGTGACCTGTACCGGGCCGGCTTCGTTAGCCCGCTCACCGTGAATTTGGGTGGAGCGTACAAGACGCGGACGGGCTTCCGCGTGAACCCGGTGCTCCACTTCGTTAACGGTTATCCCGACAATCCCGGGCTCTTGACGCCGTATCTGCTGTTCGGCCCGACGAACGTTCCGAACACGAACATCACCGATCAATACGGCTCAGCCGGCGCACCTCAGTTCATCGACCCGGCAAATCCCGGCTCGCTCAGAAACCCGTACATCTCCGCGACGCGCGGAACGCCCGAAAGTCCGTCGGGCGGCGGCCAGTTGAGCAAGCCTCAGGTCTTCGGAGACTTGACGTTCGAGTATAGTCCCCCGCGGACGCGGTCGACCTTCGGCGTGCAGTTCCTCGACCTGTTCAACAACGAGATCTACTCGCCGCCGACGCCCAACACGACCTGGTACCCGGTGTCGACCGGTGTCGCCGGCCCGCTGACCGGCCAGAGCCTTACCGGCGTCGCGTATCCGACGTACGCAAACGTCGTCTCCAAAGGCATCTATCCGTACGGTTCGTACTACGTGCCGATCGGAGTCGGGCTCCCGTTCACGATGCGCCTCTACTATCAGCTCGCGCTGTAGGGGCAATAGAAAGTGAAGTGCATGAAACCCTACCTCGGACTTCTTGCCGGACTGGCCGCGATTTCGCTCGCGGCCTGCTCCGGCAGCTCGATCCAATCAAGTCTCGAGCCGCCGACCACGACGGTGAATCCGCTTAACTCGACGTTGCAGTTCGAGGTGGGTACCGCGAACATCGCGGGCGTGGTTGGGTTGAATACGCTCGTGACGCTGCGGCAGACGACCGCGGGGTACGTCGGATCGAGCCTGCTTAGCAATGCACCGACGATCACCGGGCCGGCAAGCTTCAAGGTGCCTGCGGCGCCCGATGCGTTGGGAGACGCAGGGACGAACCACATTTCTGCGTTCATCCCGACCAACATCGCCTCGCCACCGCCGTTGACGACCTTCGATCCGGACGGGTGCCAGACGCCCTCGGGATGCGGCTCGTCCGCGCAAGGGAACTACCTGGCCTCGTCTTACGGGTTCTTTCCCGGAGTCGTTGCGAACTCCGGATTGACGCCGAGTCTGCAGCCGGGGCCGATGCCTTTCTACGTGGTGGAAAACCCGGGTCTCGCCGCCCCGTGCACGGCATCGTCATATTCCGGTCCAGCCTCACTGCCGGGTTGTAAGGTCGAGTATATCGGCGGGCCGCCGGCGTTCGTGCAAAGTGGGCATACCTCGACGCAAGACGGCACGTACCCGGGGGGCTACGACGGCTTCACGCTCGGATTCGTCGACTTCCAGGCCGTGCCGGTGAGCGGAATCTATTCGCTCAGCGTCGTCATCCCGACCGGCATCAATAGCAACGGCGTGGAGAGCTACGGCACGAAGACCGCGACGAGCACGCTCACCGCGAGCAAGGTGTTGGCGCCCTGGACCACCGCACCGACCTTCACGACCGACGGCACGGGCGGCGGTACCATCACGGCGAACTTCACAGGCAGCGGCTCCGGCTTAGCCACCGAGGAGTACCTCGAGATCGTGGATGAAGGGCCGGCTTCATGCCAGCTAAGCGGAAGCCCGCCGTACTACTACACCTTCAAGGTCACGCCCGGCACCGCGACGGTAGCGGTGCCGGACGACATCGGTGCGGCGCCGCCGGGCCACGCCCAGGGTCACACGTTCTGCACCGCCTCTGATAACGGCGGCGGCAGCGCGACTGCCGACCAGCTCGAGGTCTACGGGTTCGCCGTCGACTATCCGCTCTATAGCTCAGCGTTCCCGCAGTCGGACAACCAAGCGGCTCCTACGATCGTCGGATCGGCCGGTCAAGATGACGTCACGACGTCACCGGTCGGGAGCGGCAGCGAAGGGATTTCGAGCAGTTCTCGCTATCGGAGAACGTCGTCGTTCGTGCGCCGCCGATAGAAGAACCGTTTCGGTAATAGAAGAGGCCGGGCCCGATATTCGGGTCCGGCCTCTTCGATTTCAAATGCGGCTTTCGATCCGGCTCGCTACGAGCAGTCTTTAAAACCGGGCTCGATGTGTTGCGCCGCCCGGTCTTCATCGTCGTAGACCGGCTCGTGCCGTTTCGCTAAGTCGTCGGAGGTCGCTTTGGCTTCCTCCGAGAGCGTCGGGGGCACGAGATCGCGCGGATCCGCGCTGTGGTTGTAACCGTACATCCGAGACGCTTGACCGACCGTCGCCCCGGCGAGACTTGCGTCGATCTGCGCTTTTTGGCGATCGATAAAATCGACCGGCGCATGCGAATCGAGATACGCCACGAATCGGCCCATGAAGTCGGCAAGGTCTTTTTGCCGCTTCAGGGCTCCCGCCAGCGCATCGGCGAAATCCGTCAGCTCTTTGGCCTGCTCCGGCGTTGGCGCATCTTTGGCGGCAGCCCTGATCGCGGTCGCCTCGGCTAAGCCTTCCTTGGCGCGAGCCCGCAACGCGACGAACCGCTCGATAAGCGCGTGCGCTCCCTGCTGCTTTGCTAGGTCGGTGTCAAAGTCGGTGGTATGCAGCCAGGTTCCGTCCCGCTCGATGTCGGCGTCGTCCGCGAGCGCGGTCTGCACGGCGACCGTGGCATGCGTAAGGACCGCCTTGCAGAATGGCGACACGGCTTTGACGTGCCCGATCTCTTGCAGCGGCCCGTTGGCGGACCTCGAGTTTACGGCGGCCGCCGGCGGCGCCGCATTTGGGACGGCAGCACCGCCTGCCTGCGCTAGGAGCGTGGCGGCGAGAATAACGGAAAGCGGATAGGCCACTTCTGACCTCCCCATCGGAAAAAACGTCAGCCTTTTTTCGACGCCTGACGCCGGGAGGCATCTTAATCGAACAGGGCTTTAGCTTCGACGGGTGAACGATGCCCTGCTATTGCTCGGCATTCGCTTCGCCTTTAGGCCAAAGGCAGCGGCTTTTTTCCCGTAGGATTCACTTACCCGAGAGGTAGTTCACATGGAGAGCCGGTCCCTACACCCGCGTACCCTCACGACGCGCGTGCTGCTCGCCATTACGCTGGCATTCGCGCTGTCCCATTCGCTCGTTGCGCCGGCCTTTGCCGCCGGCGGCCAAACGGGCTCGCTTACGGGAACGCTGGTCGACGCAGCCGGCAAGCCCGTCGCGGGCGCCAGGGTGGCACTTTCGTCCCCGAGCGGATCGTACTTTCAGACGACCGACGCGCGGGGTTTCTTCAACTTTCTCGACGTTCCGATCGACACGTACACGTTCACCGTCGAAGCGCAAGGGTTCCGTGCCATCGTGCAGGCCGGCTTCACCGTGCAGGGCGGCAATACGCTGGCGCTTGGGGACATCAAACTCCAGCGCGAGTTGCGCACGATCGGACGGGTGACGGCGCGTTCGCCGGCAAGCGCTTTCACGCCGAATCAAACCGTTCCGCAGTTCACGATCACGGGGGCCCAGCTCCAGGACGCGCAGGGGAAGGCTGCCAGCGCCGATCTCGATCAAGCCTTATTGGCCGTTCCGGGATTCCAGCGCGACAGCATGGGCAATCTGGTTCTGCAAGGCAGTTTGATCGATCAGATTCGCTACAACATCGACGGCGTCGATTTCAGCGACCCGGGCTTCAACTTCAGCGTGAACAACGAGTTTTTCAACGGCGTTCGTTCGATTCAAGTCGTCCCGGGAGCGGGCGACCCGAGTCAGGGTAACTCGGGAGCCGGCGTGGTGAACCTGGTCGTGCAGCGCGGCACCTATCCTCCGACCGGGTTGGTCGACGCTGAGGCCGACGTGCGCCCGTACGCGCATCAGTTGAATGTTTCGTACGGCTTCGCGACTCCGAACGGCCGCTTTTCGGATTACGTTTCGTTTTTCGGCGAGCGCAACGCGGACGTGTACGGTCCCTGGGGCGCGAGCGCCTTCGAAACGAACGAGGCGAACGCCCTAACCTTCGCGTTCGAGAACCGCAACGATTTCATCAACAACTTCGTGATGCGCTTCGGCCGAGGCAACAATCAGTCGTTCCAAGTCCTCTTCCTCGAACACACCGATACGGACTACGGCAACTACGGCAACCTGCAACTGTACTTTCCGTCCAACGCGCCCGACTTCGAGCAGTTGCTCGCCGGGCCGTTCTCGACGTCGGGACTGACCGTCAAGGAGATGCAAAGCATCATCGGGTTCGAGCAAGGGCAAACCAGTCCCGATCAGCAGTTGCCGCAAAATCCGATCATCAATTCGCAGCAAGGCCAAATGCTGAAGTTCGAGTACGATAACTCGCTCAATGCTTCCACGAACTTGGCATTGCGCTTCTTCCACTCGACGTCGTGGGCGGATTCGTTCGCGAACGGCCCGACCGTGGTGGCGCCTTTCGCGGTGACCTCGACGGAGGGCACGTCCGGCGGCACCCGAACCGGCACCAACTTCGAGCTGGACCGGCAGCTAGGAGAAAAGAACACGCTCACCCTGTCGGGAGCATACTCCTTTAACCGGCCAGACTTCTCGTCGCTTGCGCCCTATATGGGCTTCATGGATCTCGGGCCGGACGTCATCGACTTCTTACGGCCGCCCAATCCAAACGAACCGGTCAGCGCGAGCAACCCATGCCCGAGCATTGCTGGCGTCATCGCGGAGTACGGCTTACCCGCGACTACGACAGGTTGCTACCTGCAACAGTTCTTCTACAAGGACGGTGGAACTCCACGCGTGCCGCCGATGGACTTGCGCTTCTCAGGCATCCAAGACCAGTACGGTATGGGAATCCGCGATCAATATCAGATCAACGATCGCCTGCGACTCGACCTTGGGCTGCGCTACGATCTCGTCAACGAGGGTTTCGGCAACAATCTTTTCTATGCGGATGAGAACATCCAGCCGGTACCTGGGTCGCCGCTCACTCCATACGTCGCCGACTGGCCGTTCATCGAGACGCCGCACTTTCTCGAGCCGCGCACCGGGCTCTCTTTCCGGGCGACCGATCACGACTCGGTGGCATTCACCTACGGCCGCTCGATCATCCAGTCCGGCTCGGGCGCACTCGCGAGCCCCGAGTCCGATCAGGCATTTACGGCCTTCGATAACATCCCGGTCAACCCGAACTTCTTTCCAACAGGCAACCCGTTCACGGGTGTCACCCCGGTCGGTCCTACGAACTGTTTCCCGGAAGTGCCCTACCCGGTAGGAGCCGGACCGAGCACACCGCCATCCTACAAAGGCTCGGTCGGGACGACGCTGCAGCTCGGCAAGCCGTGCTCAAGTTACGGCGAGATGCTTTACGGCGTCAACGATGCGTTCTTCCCCGAAATCAGCGGCGTACAGCCCGGCGTGTACGACAACTACGACTTCAACTTTTCGCACGAGTTCCGCAACGGCTCGGCCGTAAAAATCAACCCATATTACCGCCATGGCTACGACGTCACGGCGATCACTGCGCCATTGGTTTTCATTCCGGCCAGCGGTACGTATCAAGCGGGAACGCTGACGAATCGGAGCGTTGGAGCGAGCTACACCAGCGGCGTCGACGTACAGTACACCTTCCCGGAGCGCCCGGTCGGTTTCACCGGTTTCGTGTCGCTCTCCTACGTCAACGAGTTCACCAACACTCCGCCGGCAGACGATAATCCGTATGGGCAAGACTTCGAGCCGATCATTCTGCCGCAGTCGCTCGCGACCGGGGCGCTCTATCGCGCCGGTTTCATCAGCCCGTTTACGACGCAGGTCGGAGTCTCGTACAAATCGCGCGGCGGCCTTCGCATAAATCCGGTGCTGACGTTCAACGTCGGCTATCCGATCGGCTCGGGACTCTTGACGCCGATCTTCTACAACAACTCGGGCGTGTTCGTTCCCAACACCAATTTGACCGACCAGTTCGGCCCGGGTGGCGCGCCCGATTTCGTCGATCCGGCCAATCCTGGAAGCATGTTCAAGCCGAACGTCGCAGCGACCCGCGGCACGCCCGAGACCTCGTCGGGTGGCGGCGAGCTAAGCCGGCCCCAGCTCTTCGGCAACATGACGATCGAATATGCGATACCTCGCACGCGCTCGACGGTCGGGCTCCAGATTCTCAATCTCTTCAACAACGAATATTTCGGGCTGCCGCTCGTAAACGGGAACTGGTATCCGGTCGCGACCGGCGTGGGCTACTCGCTTGCCGGCCAGAGCCAAACGGGCGCGGCTGCTCCCACCCTTGCACCGATCGTGTCGAAAGACACCTATCCGTACGCCCCGTACACGATTCCCGTCAACACGTTCTTCACGACGCCGACGACGTTCCGACTCTATTTCCAATACGCTCTCTGAGGTTGCACCCGGGCGGACCTTCGTTGCCGACGTCTGGCGCCGGCTGCGTAGGACGCCCGGGGCTTTGGTCGGCGCCGCAATCATTCTGACGATCGCCTTCGGGGCACTGTTTGCCCCGCTTCTGACCCATGCGGATCCGCTGGCGCAAAACCTGGCGCGGCAGGCAGGTAGGCCGAGCCTTGCGCATCCGATGGGCACCGATAAGCTCGGGCGCGACATCTTCGCCCGCATCCTCTACGGCTCGCGAATCTCACTGCGCATCGGCTTTGTGGCGGTGGGTCTTGCGATCAGTCTCGGCACTCTCATTGGGACGACCGCGGGCTACGCGCGCGGCCGGGTCGACAGCATGTTAATGGGCGCGATGGACGTGATGCTTGCCTTTCCGCCGATCATCCTGGCCATCGGAATCACGACCATTCTTGGTCCAAGCATCACGAACGTGATGCTTGCGGTTGGGATCGTCTACATCCCGCAGTACGCGCGCCTCGCTCGTTCCGCGTTGCTGGCGATTTCCGGTCTCGAGTACGTCGAAGCTGCGCGCGCGCTCGGCGTTTCCGCGGCCGGGATCGTCGCGCGTCACTTGCTCCCGAACATCCTTTCACCGCTGCTCGTGCAGGCGACGCTCGGCATCGCGACCGCCGAGCTCGAAGCTGCCGGGCTTTCGTACCTCGGACTTGGGGCGCGGCCGCCCGCCCCGGAATGGGGCGCGATGCTCAACGATGCGCGCGACTACTGGCTTGGGGCGCCGTGGGCGCTCGTCTTTCCGGGACTCTCGATCACCGTGCTCGTACTTGGCTTCAACTTGTTGGGCGATGGACTGCGCGACGCCCTCGATCCCACCGGGCGCTGACCGGCCTGAGCGCAGAACAGGGCCGAGAAGCGGCCCCACGAACGTCTGGCGGTAATGGCTCGCGTACGCCGTAAGGCTCGTGCGACGATGCGGCTGAACCTCGAGATCGCCGGGATCGCGGCGTTCGGCCTCTCCGTTCTGCTCGCAATTGCACTCGCAGCACCCGCTCGCTCCGGGGCGCTCGGTGCGGCCACAGCGCGCGGCCTGCAAGCCCTTTGTGGCAACGGCGCGTGGCTCGTTCCGTTCGTCATCGCAATCGTCGGCGCGATCGTCTTCTTGGAAATCAACGTTCCGCGCACGATCGCCCGCCTCGGCTCGGCGTCGCTAGCGTACTTCCTCATCGTCGAGTCGCTGTACGGCACGCGCGGCGGCATGCTCGGCTCCGCGCTCGAACGCGCGCTGCACTCCGTCCTCGGGACGACCGGTTCATGGGTCGCGATCGTGCTGCTCGCGCTGCTAGTCACGGTCTGGATCACCGGCGTCTCCGTGAAGAAAACGATCGGCTGGTGCATCGTCGCGTTCACCCGGATGAGCGCATTCCTGCGCGGCGCTGCCGCAAAGCCTGCGGCCGGCACCAGGCAGGTGCCCGCTCCACGCTCCTTGCGCGAAGCGTTCCACTTGCCCAAGCTGCCCGAGCGCCCGAAACCGGCGGCCGCGCCTGTTGCGACCCTCGCGGGAGCGGCGCTGGTGCCAATCCGTCCCGTATCCGCGCGAACCTTCATCGAAAGCGAGGCAAGCGTCTCGGCCGAGGACGAAGCGCTCGAAGAGGACGAGTCCGAGGAATACGAGGAGATCGAGGATTTTGACGACGACGAAGACGATGGCGATGACGATGAAGACGATGACGATGAAGACGATGACGATGAAGACGATGACGAGGATGGCGACGACGAAGCCGGCTCCGAGGACGACGAAGACGCGGACGATGATGAAGAAGACGAGGAAGACGAAGAAGACGAAGAAGACGAAGGCATAGCGGTTGCGGGCGCGTACGAACCCGCGGCCGTGGCGCAGTTAGGGGAATCCCGCCGTTCGTACCGCCTTCCAGATCTCGCGCTCTTCGATCCGCCGGCGCAACCGGTCGTCGACGATTCACACCGCTCGGTCTTACTCGAAGACACGCTGGCCTCGTTCGGCGTCGGCGCCAAAGTCACGCACATCGAACGCGGCCCATCGGTCACGCGTTACGAGCTGCGGCCGGATCGCGGCGTCAAGATCTCGCGCATTTCTGCGCTGAGCGACGATCTCGCGCTGGCTCTTGCGGCCACGTCGGTGCGCATCGAGGCCCCGATCCCTGGCAAGTCGGCCGTCGGCATCGAGATCCCGAACGCCCACGTCTCGATCGTTGCGATCGCCGAGATCCTGGGTGCGTTACCGCAACGCGGACAGATCCCGCCGCTCAACATGGCTCTCGGCAAGGACATCACGGGTCGCACCGTCTTCGGCGACCTGGGCAAGATGCCGCACTTGCTCGTCGCCGGTGCGACCGGCAGCGGCAAGAGCGTTTGCCTCAACTGCATCATCGCCTCGCTGCTCGTTTCGGCAACGCCCGATCAGGTGCAGATGCTGCTGATCGATCCCAAGCGGGTTGAGCTCACGGTATACAACGGAATCCCGCATCTGATCAAGGAGGTCATCACCGACGCACGGCTGGCGGCCGGGGCCCTCTTCGAGATGACCAAGGAGATGGATCTTCGCTACGAGCGCTTCGCCAAAGCGGGGGTCCGCAAGATCGAAGAGTTCAATGCGAAGTATCCCGATCAGAAACTTCCGTACGTCGTCATCGTCATCGACGAGCTGGCCGATCTCATGCTGATCGCACCGGCGAAGGTCGAGACGACGATCTGCCGTTTGGCGCAGCTGGCGCGCGCGACCGGCATTCATCTCGTCGTCGCGACCCAGCGCCCCTCAGTCGACGTAATCACGGGGATCATCAAAGCGAACATCCCCTCGCGCATCGCTTTTGCAGTTAGCTCGCAGGTCGATTCGCGGGTCATCCTCGATATGGCCGGAGCGGAACGGCTGCTCGGCCGCGGAGACATGCTGTTCCTGCCGATCGACGCGCCAAAGCCGGTGCGCGCGCAGGGTGCGCTGATCACCTTCTCGGAGGTCTCGCGCTTGGTCGACTTTTGGGCACACCAAGCCCGGCCCGACAACCTTCTCGACGTGGACGTGGCTCCGATCGAGGACGACGACAAGGCCGCGCGCAACGTCGATCCGCTGGCCTACGAAGCCGCCAAGTACATCATCGAGACGAACTATGCTTCGACCGCGCAGCTTCAGTCGCAGTTCTCGATCGGCCACCCGCGGGCGGTGCGCTTGATGAAGCAGCTCGAGGAGTTCGGCGTCGTCGGTCCGCACGAGGGCACCAAAGCGCGCCGCATCAACATCGGTCTTGGCGAGCTGGAAACGATCGCCGACCGGCTCGGCCGCGACGAACAAACGAATCTGTTCGCACAAGGCGCGTGACCCGCAGCGTGCTCGCGCGGCGCCCGGCG
>PMHO01000041.1:47250-47478 GCA_003156715.1 Candidatus Tityobacter terrigena | reverse complement strand
TTGCTCGGGCGCCAAGGAAAGGATCTCTACACCAACTCGATCGTGGCGCTCGACATATCGGGTGCGCAGCCGCGCGTCAAATGGTACTACCAGCTCGTCCCCAACGACACCCACGACGGCGATCCGGCGATGGGGTCGGTCCTCTTCGACGGGCGCGTTCACGGCGCGACCCGCCACCTGCTGGCGATCGGCGACAAACTGGCGGATCTAGCGGTCTTCGACCGCACG
>PMHO01000041.1:47019-47231 GCA_003156715.1 Candidatus Tityobacter terrigena | reverse complement strand
CCGGTGTGGGTACCGGGACAGAACTTCCACCCCGGTCCACTGCCGAAGCACACCAAGGCCACCGGAAAGCTCACGGCGATCGACGTCGACACCGGCAAGATCGCTTGGGTAACCAAGTTTCCGTACTCCGGTCAGGGCGGCGCACTCGTCACCCGGACAGGTCTCGTCTTTACCTCCGATCTCGGCGGCGATCTCTACGCGATCGATCCGAA
>PMHO01000041.1:46758-46965 GCA_003156715.1 Candidatus Tityobacter terrigena | reverse complement strand
CAGCAGCGCCGGTTTCGAGCGCTTCGCAACCCCCGTCGATCGGATCGGCCCCGTACTCGACGCAACAGGTTGCGGCCGGCGCACAGCTGTACGCCGCGAAGTGCGCCAGCTGCCACGGCTCGCAACTGCAGGGAGTTTCCGCACCGGCGCTGACCGGGCCGGGCTTGGCGCGCAGCAACCTCAATCTCTCGCAGCTACGGTCGGTCG
>PMHO01000041.1:0-46675 GCA_003156715.1 Candidatus Tityobacter terrigena | reverse complement strand
CCGGTCGTGCGCGCCGGCGCGCTCGGTCGAGCGGCTTCCGCGCCGCGCGAAGCCACGGATGGCGAGAGCGCGGCGCGGCGCAGCCGCGTAGGCGCAGGATGCGCCGGAGCGGCGAAGCGAGACCGGCTGCGCCCCCGCCCCGCCGCACCGCGCACAACCGAGCCCACCGGCGACAAGCCAACGCAAACGGCCCGCAGAGATCCTGCGGGCCGTCCGAGTCTACGCGAGACTGGGGTTAGCGGGAGTGATGCCCGCCGCCGCCCCCGCCGCCGCTGCTATGCGAGGCGGGCGCCGCTTGCGGATGGCTGGCCGGTTGGCCGTATCCGTGCGACGAGCCGGCGCTCGGGCGTGAGTAGCCGGGGCTAGAGGGATGCGACTGGTAGCCGCCGCCCCAACCGCGGTATCCCGATCCGGACGAGCCGCTCGACTGAGTGCGGGCGCTTGAGGCCGGGTGCGACCAGGCGTTGCTCGACCACGGGTTGCCGGACGAGCTGCGCTCGATGGTGGCCGGCTGATGGCTCTCCGATGAGGAGCCGAAGCGCGACCAGGAGTCGCCGCCTGACGCACCCTCATGGGTGGCCGCCGCGGGCCCTTCACGCGTAGTGGCGTTGGTCGCGTGCTCGGCAGAGGATCCGCTCGTCCCGGCGCGATCCGGTGACGTGCTCGTCGAAGCGCCGCCGCGTTCGGCGTTGAACCGGTTCCAGGGACCCTCGGCGGCGGCGCCGCCCTCAGGGCGTGAAGCCGCTGCCGAGTTGCCCTCAGGCCGCGAAGCCGCTGCGCCGCTTTCGGTATGCGAACCGACGGACGGCTCACCCGGACGGGAGCTTGCACCTGGAGCCTCGCGACCGGCTTCCGAACCGCCGGTTTGCCCGGCGCGCTCGCTGCCGCTCGCTGAAGGCGCCGACCGTTGCGCGATCGACTGGATCGCCTGGCGGTCTTGCGTCAAGCTGCGTCCCGGAGCCGTCGGCTGGCTCGGGAAGGACCCGAAGCGCCCTGGGCTCGCACCTGCGCCGCTCGCAACCGGATGGTTATTGAAGGCGAGGTTCCGTGCCGTGGGTGCCACGGGCAATGGGCCGTGAACCGCGGTAGCTCCGCTGAAGCGCGACGGCGCGATCGGGGCGATGTGGGCGAAGTTACCGTCGCCGAAGGCACGTCCCGGAACCCCAACCACACCGTGAGGAGCGGAAGCGTTCTGATAGATCCTCGTGATGTTGAAGTTGTTCACGAAGGCATTACCGCCCCAGCGGCCGCCCCAGAACCCAGGGCCCCACCACGGGTGGAATGGCTCCCAAGGCCCGAGCGGCACCCAGCCGATGGTGCCGAAGCCCCATCCGCCGCCAAAGCCGATCGAAAGACCCCAGCCGCCGCCGAAGCCGACGAAGCCGACCAGAGCCGGTTCCCACACGGGGGCAACATATGCCGGGCCGGGATACCATGCCCAGCCCACGTTGGCGCCGTAGAACCAACGACCATAGTGATAGGGGGCCCAGCCCCACGGCTCGTAGCCGACCCAGGTCCAGCCGTAGTACTGTTCCCAGGTCCAGGAACCGTCGCTGTATGGGGACCAGCCGGCCGGCTCGTTGTTCGGCTGCCAGACTTCGCCGTAGCCGTCAACGTCGACCCAGTGACCGTACTGATCGAGGTCCGACGCGCCGACCATGTCCTGGTTGACGTTGTGGTCGGCAAGGGCGCGTTCGATCGCGCGGTCGCGCTCCTCATTCCATTGGTCGAATGAATCGAACGCAACGGTTTCGATCGAGCGGAACGAGGGGTTTGAAGCCGGTCCCTCGGCAACCAGCGTGCTGCCGACGCCAAGCGCCTGGGTTCCCTGCGGGGTCACGATGTCGGCCCGTCCGGCTCGGACGGTGATCTCGGTGACGCCGTTTGCGCTGACGCTCACGCGATAGCGGCCGGCCTCGTCGGGCCGGATCGCGACCGATGGCGTCTCGATTTCGGGATGTCCGTCTAGCCCGCGATAGACGCTAAGTTCGATCGTCCCTTGCGCGATCTGAAGGGTGTGCGCGGCGTTCTCGACTTGGGTGAAGCGCAGCTGGGTGTCGGCGCTGATGCGAAGCGCGTCGGACGCGTCCATCTGGACCTCGGCGCGACCGTCGCCCCGCGTCGAAAGGTAGTCGTCGGCCATGAGCGGAGCATTGATGTTGGCCGCGACGTCGCTGCCGGAGTCACCGCGGCGCACGACAACGTCGCCCGAAATGACGCTCATGCGCGCGACGGCCGGCGGCGTCTGATCGTCGGCGCTAGCGAGCGCCGGCATGCTCGCGAAAAGGACCGCGAGCGCCGGTAGCAGAGCCAGCCAGCGCCAGATCGTTCCTGAGTTCTTGTTCATTATGTCTTATTGAATCCTCGAAAGAGTAGTCCGGGAGACGCACCCGTTGCGGTGAATCTCGTTCGTTCCGCGTAGCCGGGCAGTGGCCGGGACGGCGAACGTGAAGTCATCGTACACCGCGAGTTCGTCTGCTACCTTAGCAACGGACTAGAACTGCGCCGCGGCGTGGTGCTGCGTGAGAATCGCGAGAGAACCGGCGGCCTTCTTTTTCTCATCTGCGTCTCATCCGAGCGCGCTCGAGCTACAAGAAGCGGTCGATCACAGCGAGCATTCGCCGGGTTCGGCGCGTGTACGGTGGATAGAGCAGCGGCGCCAAGCTAAAGGGCGTCTGGCGCAGGACCGCGCGCTCGTGCGAAAACGTACGAAAGCCATACTCGCCGTGATAGCTTCCCATTCCACTGGCGCCGACCCCGCCGAAGGGCAAATACGGGTTGGCGAGGTGCATCACCACGTCGTTGACGGCCGAGCCGCCGGCGCTCGTCGCTGCGAGGATGCGCTCGGCGCTCCGGTGCGAGCGGCTGAACGCGTAGAGCGCAAGGGGCTTGGGCCGGGAACGGACGAACGCGAGCGCTGCATCGAGCGAGTCGTACGGCAACACCGGCAGGATCGGACCGAAGATCTCTTCGCGCATGATGGGTGCATCGTAGGCGACATCCGACAGCACGGTCGGCGCGATGTAGCGGGTCGTGCGCTCGAGCCGCCCGCCGAGCTCGAGGCGCGCGCCGCTTGAGGTCGTCTGCGCGAGCACTTCGGCCAGCCGGTCGAAGGCGGCGACGTCGACGAGACGCGTGAGATCGGAGCTGGCTGCGCGTGCGTCTTCGGTCGGGCCGAACATGCCGGCGACGCTGGCGCCCATCCGCTCGATAAAGGGACGCGCGACGCGCTGGTGCACGAGCACGTAGTCGGGTGCGACGCACGTCTGACCGTCGTTGAGAAACTTGCCCCAGGCAATGCGCCGCGCCGCCAGTGTGAGATCTGCGTCAGCTTCGACGATGGCCGGCGACTTGCCGCCGAGCTCGAGGGTGACGGATGCCAAATGCTCGGCGGCTGCGTGCATCACGTGTTTCCCGACGCGCGCGCTGCCCGTGAAAAAGAAGTGGTCGAACGGCAACGCGAGCAGCGCTTCTGCCGTGTCGACCTCGCCGCCCACGAGCGCAACCTCGGCGGGGGCGAATGCCTCGGCCACAATCGCGGCCATCACCTCGCGCACGTGCGGCACTTTTTCGGACGGCCGCACGATCGCGCGGTCGCCGGCGGCGATGGCCGCGATCAGCGGCGCCATCACGAGATAGAAGGGGTAGTTCCACGGCGCGAGGATCAGCACGACGCCCTTCGGCTCGTAGCGCACTTCGCTCGCGGCGCCGAACAGGATCGGCGGCGTGGGCACGCGCCTAGGCCGCATCCAACGCACCAGGCGCTTGCGCGCAAACCCGAGCTCGTCGAGCGTCGGACGGATCTCGCTGATTTCGACTTCTTCGGGAGCCTTGCGGAAATCGGCGCCGAGCGCTGACGCGATCTCGCCACGCCGGCGCCGGATCGCTCGCTCGAGGGCGTTGAGCCGCGCAATGCGGGTCGCGGCGCTCGGATAGGACTCCGCCAAATAGCCCCGCCGCTGTTCGTCGAAGCGCGCTCGCACGTCGAGCGCGGCGGTCGGTTGTGCGATCATCATCGTCTCCAAGCGTAGGCGTTCCAGGTGGGCGTGAATCCGTTCGGCGCGAATCCGCGCAGCGACGCCGCGAACGCGTAAACGTAGTTCGGATTGAAGAGGTAAATCACCGGTACGTCGCGGGCCACGATGCGGTCGATCGTGTGGTAATCGCGCCGGCGCCGTTCGCGCTCGGGGTCGGCGGAGGCGGCAGCTTCGAGCCGGTCGACGGTCGCATCGCAAAAGCGCATGTAATTCGATGCTCCGCCGCAGCCGAGCAGGAAACGATCGTCCGGGTCGGCGCCCATCAACCACGGCACGTAAGCGATGTCGAAGGCACCGCGGGCCAGCGTGCCGCGCTCGGGCAGAAAGAGCTGCGCGTTCGAGATCGACTTCAGCGTCACGTCGATGCCGCGTTCGCGCAGCTCGCGCTCGACGACGGTCGCCACCCGCACCCCGGTGGTCGTCTCGGGAAACTGCACGTAGGTCAGCTCGAGGCGGCGCCCGCGCTTACGCCGGACGCCGTCGCTGCCGCGGCGCCAACCCGCCGAGTCGAGTGCCTGGTCGGCCGCGTCCGGGTCGTAGCCCGGCTGCAAGACGGTCGGGTCGTAGGCCCAGGAGAAACGCGGCCGGTCCGAGTCGGCCACCGGATAGCGCCCGAAGGTGAGTTTGGCGCTCAGCGCGCGCCGGTCGATGCCGAGCGCCAGGGCACCGCGCACTACCGGATCGTCGAGCGGCGGGTGCCGGAGGTTGAGGGCCAGTCCGGCGACCAGAGCCGTCGGCGCGTAGGCATAGTCGAGCCCGGCGGTGGTCTTGCGCAGCTCTACTTGCTGCAGCGGGGCGATCAGGTTGAAGTCGACCGCACCGCTTTGCAACAGGGTTAGGTTCGTCTGCGGGTCGGGGACGATTCCGATTTCGAGGCGCTCGATCTGCGGCCGTCCCCGCCAGTAACGCGGATTGGCCCGATACGTCAGGCGCTCCCCGCGGCGCCAGGACTCGAAGACGAAAGGGCCGTCGCCGACGCCGGGTGCCGCATTGAACGGAGAGCGCGTCAGCTCGCCCTGGGAGCCGAGGACGTGCTCGGGCAGGACGTACTGCGGGGCGGTCCCGTATGCGAAAAATGTCGCAACCGCCGGCGCCCAGGCGCGCGCGAGATGGAAGCGCACGGTGCGCGCGTCCGGCGCGTCGGCGCGGTCGATCAGATCGTAGCCTTCTCGCGAGACGACCGGGTTGCGCGCGTCGCGAATCGCACGGAGCGTGAAAAGGACGTCGCGGGCCGTTAAGGGCGCACCGTCGCTCCAGCGCAGGCCCTTGCGCAGATGATAGACGAGCGTGCGGCCGTCGGCCGATAGGCCGCCGTTTTCAGTGCTCGGAACGATCTCCAAGAGTTCGGGGACGCGGTCGCCGTGCGCGTCGAGGTCGAAGAACGGTTCGAAGGCCAAGTGCGCGAGCTGCTGCTCGACCCCCGCCGCATCGGGCCGGGCGAAGAGCGGATTGAGGCTGCTCGGGTCGCTTGCAACGTTGAAGCGGACGACCGTTGAGCGCGAATGGGCTCCCCCGCAAGCCGCCGGCGAACCCAATGCAAGGGCAACCGCGAGGGCGCGGACGGCTCGGCGCCGTCTCGCGACTTGTCCGAATGGCTCGCGTGAAGTATAGTTAGGATTCCGAACGAATGAAGGGTCGTCTATGACGGTCAGGGCCTCTATATTCGAACACCCCGAGCTGGACGCGCTGGACGTGCGTCTGCTTGAGGCGTTGCAGCAGAACGCGCGCTCGACCTTCGCGGAGTTGGCGGCGCTGGTCGGACTCAAGCCGCCCGCCGTCCACGACCGCGTCAAGCGGCTGGAACAGCGCGGCTACGTACAGGGCTACGCGGCGCGCGTCGATACGCGCCGCCTTGGCTTGGGCCTGGTGGCCTTCGTGTCGGCCTACACCACCGCCGAGGTCAGCTACGACGCGTTCCATCGCGCGGTCGCCGCGCTTCCCGAGGTTTGCGAAGCGCACAGCGTCGCGGGCGAAGAGTCGTTCGTCCTCAAAGTGATCACGCGCTCGACCGGCCACCTCGACGACTTCTTGTCGCGACTCAAAGCCGTTCCCGGAATCGCGCGCACCAAGACGACGATCGTGCTCTCGACGCCGTTCGAGCGAATCGGCATCGCACTCGACCGGTTGCTGCGGCCGTGAACCTGCTCTCGGGGAAGGGGGGCTGCCGTCTGGGCAGTCACCGCGTCATCGAGCCTGCCGGAGCGCTGCCGCAGTCGGCGTGGAGCCTCGACCCCTCGCCGGCCGCGTACCCCAACGAGATCGTGTGCGACGTCGAAGCGCTCAACATCGATTCGGCCTCCTTTCGGCAGATCGTCGAAGCGAACGGTCACGATCGCGAGCGCGTGATCGCGCACATCGCGGCGCTGGTTCTCGAGCGTGGGAAACACCACAATCCGGTCACCGGCAGCGGCGGCATGTTCATCGGCCGCGTGCGCGAGATCGGCTCGGATTTGCGCGACCGCGTTTCGGTGCGCGAGGGCGACCGGATCGCTTCGCTCGTCTCGCTGACGATGACGCCGCTCCGGCTCGACCGCATCGAAGAGGTCGATCTCGAAACCGGCCGCGTTTGGGTTCGCGGCAGCGCGGTTCTCTTCGGGCCGGGTGGATATACCAAGCTTCCGGACGACATTGCCGATCAGGTTGCGCTCGCCGTGCTCGACGTCGCGGGAGCGCCCGCCCAGGTTCGGCGCCTCGCCGAACCGGGCGCGACCGTCGCGGTTTTCGGAGCCGACGGAAAGTCCGGTCTGTTGGCCTGCGCGCAAGCACGGGGGCGCGTCGGGGCGGAGGGCCGCGTCGTCGGCATCGCTCCGCGAGACGACACGCCCGGCGCGCGTCTGTTGCGCGACGAGGGATACGTCGACGCGTTTCTGGCGGCCGATGCGCGCAACGCAGCGGACGTCGCCACTGCGCTACCCGGCATTCTGCCGGCGCTTGCCGATTTGACGGTAAACTGCGTCAACGTGGGCGGGACGGAACTTTCATCGATTCTGGCGACGCGCGAGGGCGGAACGGTCTACTTCTTTTCGATGTGCACGTCGTTCACGGCCGCCGCGCTCGGGGCCGAAGGCCTCTGTAAGGATGTCACCATGATCGTCGGCAACGGCTATGCGACCGGACACGCCGCGACCGCCCTGCAAACCTTGCGCGACCATCCCGCCCTGCACCGCTACTTTGTCGAACGCTATGGAGCCAGGAGCTAGCAGACCATGGAAACCACGGAAGTTCCCTTTCTAACCGCCGCCACCGAGACGTCGCCGACCGCGGCCAAACTGTCGGCCGGTGCGGCCTCGTTGCGCCGCAAGCCTCCCGCCGATCCCTCGACGCTCGAGCACCGCCGGCTGCGCGGAGGCGAGTTCTGGCGCGCGATCCCCAAGTACCGCGATGTCGACGAAGCGACGTTTCTCGATCACATCTGGCAAGCGCGCAACTCGGTCAAGACCGTCGACGAGCTGCTCGACACGATCAAAGATTTCGCCGACCCGCGCTTCATCGACGACGCGCGAGCCGGCTTCAGGCATTCCCCCATGTCGGTGCGCGTCTCACCCTACATGATCGCCTGCATCGATTGGACCCGCCCCTACGAAGACCCGATCCGCATTCAATTCATCCCGCTCGGATCGCGGCAGCGGCCGGACCATCCGCGCCTGGTGCTCGATTCGCTGCACGAGCTCGATGACTCGCCGGTTCCCGGTTTGACGCACCGCTACGTCGACAAGGCGCTGTTTCTACCGCTCAGCACGTGTCCGGTCTACTGCCGCTTCTGCACGCGCTCCTACGCCGTCGGCCTCGACACGGATACGGTCGACAAAGTGGCGCTGGCCAAAACGTCGCGCGAGTGGCAGGCGGCCTTCGACTACATCGCTTCGCGGCCCGAACTCGAGGACATCGTGATCTCGGGCGGTGACACCTATCAGCTCGCACCCCGCAACCTGCGCTTGATCGGCGACACGCTGCTCGACATCGAGCACGTGCGCCGCATGCGCTTTGCCACCAAAGGGCCGGCCGTCATGCCCATGAAGATCCTGACCGACAACGAGTGGGTCGAGGCGCTGGCGGCCGTTGCCGAACGGGGACGCTCGCTCGGCAAAGACGTCGTGCTGCACACCCATTTCAACTCGCCGAACGAGATCACCCAGATCACGCAGCGCGCCATGGCCCGGCTCGCATCGCTCGGCATCTTCGTGCGCAACCAGTCGGTGCTCATTCGCGGCGTCAACGACCGCCCCGAGACGATGCAGCTTCTCGTCAAGCGGCTTTCGTGGATCAACGTGCATCCCTACTACGTCTACATGCACGACATGGTCAAGGGCGTCGAGGACTTGCGCACGACGATTGCCACCGCACTCGACGTCGAAAAGTTCGTGCGCGGCGCGACCGCCGGTTTTAACACCCCGACGTTCGTCTGCGACGCGCCGGGCGGCGGCGGCAAACGCGACGTCCACAGCTTCGACTATTACGATCGCGAAAACGGCATCGCCGTGTACAGCGCGCCCAGCGTCAAGCCCGGCAAGCATTTCGTGTACTTCGATCCGATCGAAGACCTCGCGCCCTCGGCGCAAAGCCGCTGGCGGCATCCTCGAACCGCCGAAGCGATGGTCGCCGAAGCGATCGCCGCAGCCGGTGGATCGCGCGGTTACGTCCCGGCATAAGAGCCGCGGCCGATGCGGTCAGAAGCAGCAGGCCGCTAGTTCTGGCGCAAGTACTCGATGAGGTCGACGGCGATGACCGCGATCGCGAGCGCAACGAACGTCGAAGCGATCGCAAAGCCGCCGAGCACGAGCCAATGGCTCCAGGGGCCGCCGGAGGCTAGGAACGCGCCGAAGCCGGCAGTCAATACCTCGGCGACGGCAATAGCGCCCGCGAGTGCTAACGCACGCGCGGCCAGCGGCCACGACCAGGTCATGCTCCGCCCTTCGCCCTAAAGCGGAGAATCTCTCGTCGGGTGCGCGGCTACTCGGCCAGCGCTTCGCGAACGATCCGCTCCTGTTCGACCGCATGCGCACCGCCATAACCCTCGGAGGGACTGGCACGGTAGGAGCGGCCGACATATCCGACGTCGGCGACTCCGTTCGGCAAACGCTCGACGATTCGCCGGCGCACGTGCGCGCGCGCACCCATGTTCTTTGGCTCTTCCTGCACCCACACGACCGCCCGCAGATTCGGATAGGAAGCCAGCACCGCAAGGATCTCGCCGGTCGGGAGCGGCGAGAGCAGCTCGACGCGCACGATCGCGGTCTTGGTCATCTTGGCATAGTCGGGGTGGCCGATCAGGTCGTAGTAGATTTTTCCGGAGCAAAGGAGCACCCGCTCGATGGCAGAGCGATCCTCGCCGAACCGGCCGTCGTCGATGACCGGCCGGAAGGAGCCCGTCGCGAGCTCATCGATCGTGCCGCCGGCCGCCCGCAAGCGCAACAGGCTCTTGGGCGTGAAAACGACCAAGGGCTGCGCTTTGGGGCTGCGCGCTTGCGCGCGCAGGAGATGAAAGTATTGGGCCGCGTTCGAGCAGTTGGCGACGAGGACGTTGCCCTCGGCCGAAAGCTGCAAGAAGCGCTCGATGCGTGCGCTCGAATGCTCGGGGCCGGCGCCTTCGTAGCCGTGCGGCAGGAGCAGCACCAAACGCGAGGTCTCGCCCCACTTGGCCTGGCCGGCTGCGATGAACTGATCGATGATGATCTGGGCGCCGTTCATAAAGTCTCCGAACTGCGCTTCCCAGAGCACGAGGGCATTCGGCATTTCGACGCTGTAACCGTACTCGAAGCCCAAGCACGCGTACTCCGAGAGCGGGCTGTTGTAGACTTCGAAGGAGGCCTGCGCATCGCCCAGATGCTGGATCGGCGCGTACGTCGCGTTGTTCTTTGCGTCGTGGAGCACCAAATGCCGGTGCGAGAAGGTTCCGCGCTGCGTGTCCTGACCGGAAAGGCGAATCGGGGTCGCTTCGCTCAGGAGCGCGGCGAACGCCAGTGACTCCGCCAGACCCCAGTCGACTTCGCCTTCCGTTGCGAAGGCCGTCTTGCGCCGTTCGAGCTGACGCGCGAGCTTGGGATGAACGGTGAAACGCGCCGGTACGGTGGCTAACTCCTCATTCCACGCTAGCAGCCGCTCCCGCTCGACCGCGGTTGCGAGTTCGTTGTAAGGGACTTCCTCGACGTGCACGAGCGCGGGCCCCACGGCGCCCGTCCACGTTCCGCCTTTGACGTTTTGATGCGCGGCGGCAATGCGCGCGGTGGCTTCGTTGATCAGGGCGTTGACTTCGTCTGCCGTCTCGATGCCCTGCGCGATCAGTTTCTGCGCGTAGAGTTCGCGCACGGTGGGATGCGTCTTGATGCGCTCGTACATGTCGGGCTGCGTGTACGCGGGCTCGTCCGTCTCGTTGTGACCGAAGCGGCGGTAGCCGATGACGTCGATGATGACGTCGTGCGCAAAGCGCCGCCGAAAATCGATCGCTAGCGTCACCGCGGCCATGCAAGCGTCGACGTCGTCAGCGTTGACGTGGAGAATCGGAACGTCGAACCCCTTGGCCAAGTCCGATGCATAGCGGGTCGAGCGGCCCTCGCGCGGATCCGTCGTAAAACCGACTTGGTTGTTGGCGATCACGTGCAGCGTGCCGCCGGTCGCATAACCCTCGATACCCGCCAGATTGAGCACTTCGGCGACGACGCCTTGAGCCGAGAAGGCCGCGTCGCCATGAATGAGAATGGGGGCCGCGCGGCCGGGTTCGAGCGTCGCAGTCGGCCGGTTATGATTGGTTTGCAGCGCGCGGGTGCGGCCTTCGACGACGCCGTCGACCGCCTCGAGATGGCTTGGGTTGTTGGCGAGCTCGACTTTCATCGAACGGCCGCCGGCGGTTCGGTACACGCCCGTCTCGCCGTGGTGGTACTTGACGTCGCCCGTCGCGTCGGCGTCGCGCTCGGATTCACCGCGCAGGTCGGCAGCTTCGAACTCGGCGAGCAGCTCTTCGTAGGGGCGGTTGACGACGTATGCGATCGTCGCAAGGCGACCGCGGTGCGCCATGCCGATCTCGGTCGTTTCGACCCCGTCGCTTGCGAAAAGCGTAATGACTTCCTCGAGCATCGGAATCATCACGTCGAGCCCTTCGATCGAAAACGTTTTCTGCCCGATGTACGTCTTGCGCAAGTATCGTTCGAAGGTCTCGACCTTGGTCAAACGCGCGAGGACGGTGCGCGCACGCTCGGGAGCGAGCGGAACGACGTGCCTTCCCGATTCGATGTAGTCGCGCAACCACTCGCGCTGCTCGATGTTGGCGATATGCTCGATCTCGTAGGCGATCGTCGAGCTATAGGTCTTGCGCAACTCGCCGACGATGTCGGCCAGCGTCGCCCCGCGCAGTTTCGTGCGCAAGATCGAGGCCGGAATCGCCGACATGATCGAGGGCGTCAGCCCGTAGGTATGCCAGTCGAGCGCGGGATCGCCGGGCGGCTGCGTGCCCAACGGATCGAGCGTCGCGGCGAGGTGGCCGTGCCGCCGGTAGGCGGAGAGGATCGCCATGCCGGCTGCGACCGCACGCAGCAGCTCGTCGGAGTACGCCTCGAGCTCGCGCGGCGGCGTCGCGGGCAGGTCGGTTACTGCGACCGAACTCGACGATCCGGCCGCGCGGCCCACACCGACGGTCCCATTGCCCTTGGCTTGCGGGACGCCGAAGCTTGCGAAAATCTCATCGTAAAAGCGATCGGCGCCCTGCAGCAGCTCGTCGACCCGCCCCAGGTACGCGCCGGACTGCGCGCCTTGGATGATGCGATGGTCGTAGGTGCTGGTTAGCGTCATCACCTTTTGCACGCCGAGCTGGCGCAGCACCGCCTCGCTCGCACTCTGCAGCCCGGCCGGATAGGCGATCGCGCCGGCGGCGACGATCGCGCCCTGGCCCGCCATCAGACGCGGTACCGAAGCCACCGTGCCGATACCGCCTGGATTCGTCAGCGTGAAGGTACCGCCGGTCAGGTCGTCCGCTACCAGCTTCCCGTCGCGCGCCTTTGCCACGAGCTCTTCGTAGCGCGCGCGAAAAGCGACGAAGTCGAGTGCGCCTGCGCTCTTGATGACGGGCACCATCAAAGAGCGCGAACCATCCTTGCGCTCGACGTCGACGGCGAGGCCGAGGTTGACGCCCGCTTCGACCTTTTGCATGAGGCCGTCGTCGCGCCGGAAGCTGGCGGTCATCTCCGGATGGTCCCGAGCGGCGCGCACCAGCGCGTACGCGATCAGGTGCGTGAAGGACACTTTCTCGCCTCGGCCGGCTGCCTTCAGCGCCGCGTTCAGCTCGGCGCGCTTGAGGTCGAGCGTAGCCACCTGGAGGTTGCGGAAGCTGGTCGCGGTCGGGATGGAAAGGCTCTGCTCCATCGCGCTCGCGAGCGTCGCGGCAGGGCCCTTGAGCGGCGTCACCGCGGCCTGCGGCGGAAGCGGGAGCAGTGGCGCCGGGCGCGCTGCCGGGCCGTCGGCCGCCCGGCCAGAGTGAGCCGTCCATTCCCGCGCCGCAAGCGCGACGTCGTCGGCGAGGATCAACCCGCCCGGACCCGTGCCGCGAATCGCGCGCAAGTCGAGGTGCTCGCGCGCGGCGCGAAGCTGGGCCCGGGGTGAGGCCTGATGCGGCGGGGCCGCAGCGGCGGCCGGCTCCGTCGCGCGAACCGTTGGCGGCGCCGCTGCCGGCGCGCTCTTCCGTGGCTCGGCGGTCCCGCGGCTGCCAGTCGCAACCGGTGGCGTCGCGCCGTCCGTCGCAGGCCGCACGGCCGTCGTGTCGATTTCAGCCAGCGGCGCGCCGACGGCAACGCTGGCCCCCTCTCCGGCAAAGAGATTGGTGACGAGGCCCGATGCGGGCGCCGGGACCTCGACGTCGACCTTGTCGGTCGTCACGTCGACCAGCGTGCTGCCCTGGTCGATCCACTCACCGGGCTTGACGCGCCATTCCACGATCGACCCTTCGGTCACCGACTCGCCCATCTCGGGCAGGACGACCTTTACGAGGGTCTCAGGCATGGTCCAAATCCGTCTCTACGCGCACTACCTGTATCATCGGTTAGTTTATGTAACCCGTCGGCGAGGAAAGTCGGTGGCGAGGACGACCTCAAGGCGACGAACTGCCTGGTTACATCTTCGATCCGCAAGACGAGCCTGCGCAGGCGACGCAGGCGTCTGCGGCCCCCGGAATCGCCGCGATGGCAAACGCGAAGGGTCCGAGAAGCGGGAGAAGGCTTTTGATGACAATCCCTTCAGCGTAACGATCCGTTGCTTACACGAGCGGCGTTCGCAACCGGCGATGCCAAACACTCGTTACTTCAGACTTTCTTGAAAAAGATCTCGGATGCTCGAAGCCATTACGTTCTATTTCCGACGAAAGAAATCAGGCTGTGTTGAAAATCGCTTTACCTGCCGCGCTCGTGTCCGTCGCGCTCGGTCTCGCGGTCGTGGCAGCGGCACATGCCGACCCCGCGCCCTCGCCTACGGCGCCGGCCAAGCCGGCGATCGTCGTGCACATCGCTCAGTTCAAATATGCCCCTGACCCGGTCACCGTGAATGCCGGCGACAGCGTACGGTTCGTCAACGACGACCCGATCGCGCACACCGCCACGGCCGTGGACAAGTCGTTCGATACCGGCAACCTCGATCAAGGCAAATCCGCGACGGTTACCTTTTCGAAGGCGGGCACGTACGACTATCTTTGCACCTACCACACCTACATGACCTCGAAGGTCATCGTCAAACCAGCCGCCCAATAGCCGGGTCGATGCTCGAAAGCGAATGCCCTGAAAGGGACTCGAACCCCTACAGCCTTGCGGCCACTGATACCTGAAACCAGCGCGTCTACCAATTCCGCCACCAGGGCAAGAACGCGGACATTTCGCCCAGCCGCGCGGCGAGCCTTTCACAACGCAACCTCGCGGGCGGCGCGCGTGTCCAACGGCTGCGACGCTCGGCGCGTCGCCTTCACCATGCAGGAAACCCTCGACCCGACCACGCCGGCGCCCGCCGGCGACGCCCCACTCATCGACGCCTACTCGGCTGCCGTCACCCACGCGGTCGACGTCGCGGCACCGTCGGTCGTCAAGATCGACGTGCGCACGCATGCGCGCGGCGGAGGCCCCGCGCGGGGCGGCAGCGGGTCGGGGTTCGTGTTTACCCCGGACGGCTTCGTCCTGACCAACAGTCACGTGGTGGGCGGCGCGGATGAAATTTCGGTCGAACTGCTCGACGGGCGGCGCCTGGCGGCCTCCGCCATCGGCGACGATCCGGACACGGACCTCGCCATCGTGCGCGTCGCCGGCGGCGATCTGGTGGCAGCCAAGCTGGGCGACTCGGCGGCAATCAAACCGGGTCAGCTGGTCGTCGCACTCGGCAACCCCTACGGGTTGCAAACGACCGTCACGGCGGGCGTCGTAAGCGCGCTCGGCCGCACGCTGCGCTCGCAATCGGGGCGCTTGATGGACAACATCATCCAAACCGACGCCGCGCTCAACCCGGGCAACTCGGGCGGTCCGCTCGTAGACGCGCGCGGAACGGTCGTCGGCGTGAACACCGCCGTCATCTCTTGGGCGCAGGGCATCTGCTTTGCGATCGCCATCAACACGGCGAAGTTTATCGCCGCCAAGCTCATGCGGGACGGCGCCATACGGCGCGGGTTCATCGGCGTCGCCGGTCAGGACGTCGCGCTTCCGCGGCGGCTCGTGCGTGCGCTCGATCTGCCGCGCGAGCGCGGCGTCCTGGTCGCTTCGGTCGAACGCGGCAGCCCGGCCGAACGCGCCGGCGTACGCTCGGGAGACGTCCTCATCGGGTTCGACGACCTGCCCGTCGAGGGCGTCGACGACCTGCACCGGATCCTCACCGAAGCTCGCGTCGGCGAAGTCGCGCGGCTCGCGATCCTGCGCGACGGAGCACGCCGATCGATTCCGCTCATCCCAGCCGAGGCCGCACCGCGCCCGCTGAACTAAGCCGCTGCGGCCGCGCGTAATGAGCGATCGCACGTTCGCCGCACTTCGCTCACATCAGCCTGCCCACCACCCGAAGACCTCTAAGTGGATGTCTTTATCATCGGCGCGACGGGCTTTGTCGGCACGGCGATCGACGAATCCCTGTGCGTACGGGGTCATCATACGATCGGGACCGCACGCAGCGAAACGGCGCGGGCGAAACTGCAGGCCCGCGGCACGAAGGCGGTGATGGCCGACGCTGCCAATCCGCGGACCTTGGTCGAGCAGGCCCGCGCCTGCGATGCGACGATTTACTGCGCGCAGATCACCGACGCGGATGCGTACCGCGTCGAGACGAAGGCGCTGCGCATGTTGGCGCGAGCTTTAGCCGGCACGGAGAAACGCTTCGTTTACACGAGCAGCGTCTGGGTGTACGGCGAAACCGGCGACGAACCGGCGCGCGAAGAAACGCCGCTCGCGGCTCCGACGCTGGTCGCCCGTCGGCCGGAGCTGGAGGCGATAACGCTCGCCATGAGCGGCCTCGGCATCCGCGCCAATATCGTCCGTCCCGGCGTCGTCTACGGGCGCGGAAACGGCATTCCGGCCATGTTCGTTCAATCGGCCCGCGAGCGCGGCGCTTCGATCGTCATGGGTGACGGGACCAACCGTTGGGCGACCGTTGAGGTGCACGATCTGGGTGAGATGTTTGCCGCAGTACTCGAACAAGGCCACCCGGGACGAGCCTACAATGCGGTTAACGGTGACGCATTCGCCGTGCGCCAGATCGCCGAGGCCGCCAGCCGCGGCGCGGGCGCCGGCGGCAACATCAGCTTCATCTTGCCGACGGCGCTCGGACCTTTTAGCGAGTGCCTGGCGCTCGATCAGCGCGTCTCCGGTGCGCGCGCAAAGGCCGATCTCGGCTGGACCCCGCGCAGCACTTCGATCGTTGAAGAACTCGAATTCGGTTCGTACCTGCCGAGCCGGAAGGCTTCGTGAACTCCACCGCACCGCAATCTGTCTGGAAACCAGCCCCCGAGCGCAACACAGGGGTTCGGCGGTCGCGACCCGCAAGGCCCCAAACGTGTTCGCGAAGCTCTTCCCTATCCTCGGCATTACCTTCATCGACATCCTCGGCTTCAGCATCCTCATCCCGATCCTGCCGTACTACGCGCGCCACTTCGGCGCGTCGTACGTGGTCGTCGGCGCGCTCTTTTCGACCTTTGCCTTCTGCCAGTTCATTGCGGGGCCGCTCTGGGGCAACCTTAGCGATCGCATCGGCCGCAAAGCGGTGCTGATCATCAGTCAGATCGGCGCGACGCTCGGTTGGGCGGGCCTTGCCTTCGCGCCCTCGCTTTTTTGGGTGTTCGTGGCGCGCATCGTCGAGGGCATCTCGGGCGGAAACATCAGCGTGACGCAGGCCTACGTGGCCGACCGCATCGACCCCGCGCAGCGCTCGCGCGCATTCGCGTACGTGGGAGCAGCCTTCAGCGCGGGCTTCGTGTTCGGGCCGGCCGCGGGAGGACTGCTGTTAGCGCGCTACGGCTATCGCACTCCCTTTCTGCTGGCAGCCGGGCTGCAGGTCGTCACCTTGCTGACCACGGTCTTCTTCTTGCCGGAGCAGGTCGCGGCCAAGGCCGAGCGCGAGAAAGCGGCCACCTTCGGCGACATCGTTCGCTTCCTTGGGGATGCGCGCGTTTCACCTGTCCTCATTCAGAAGTTGCTGTTCTCGCTTGGGCTCTACGCATGGTTCGCCGTCTTTGCACTGCTGCTGGGAATCTTGCTGCGGGTCGGACCCTCGCAAACGAGCTACTTCTTCGCGCTCTTCGCCGTTCTCAACATCATCGTGCAACTTGGCCTCGTCGGGCGTCTGGCCGACCGGTTCGGGGCGCGCGCAACCTCGAACATCGGCCTGGTTTCGGCGTGCTGCTTCTTCCTGCTCGTTCCGTTGATGCACGACCGCTTCAGTTTGGGTGCCACGATGATCTTGTTCTCGGTTGCGCTGGCGCTCGTCAATGCGACCCTGCCGACGCTCTTGACCGATCACTCTCCGGCCAACGTTCGAGGCACGGTCCTGGGCGTCGGCGCGTCGCTGGAATCCGTCGCCGGGGTCGCCGTCCCGACGCTCTCGACCGCCGTGCTGTCTGCCTACGGGCCACCCTGGACCGGCGCGCTTTCGGCATGCTTTTGCGCCGGGGCACTCGGCCTGGGCCTCGTGGCTGCTCGCCACGAATCGCGCGACCGCCTTGCCGGCCGCGCCGGCTGAAGGAAAGCGCCCGCGGCGCTCGAGCGCGACGCTAAGCTGCCGACTTCTTGCGCCGCGCTGTCTTCTTTTTAGCAGCCTCGCGGCGCTCCGAAGCGCTTTCCGCGCTCTGCGCTCCGCGCTGCTTCTTCGACTCCTCGAGGCTCTTCTGCAGGACGTCCATCAGGTTGACGACGTTGTCGTGGCTGCGAACGGGCGCCTTGGCTTTGGGCGCTTCCTTTCCGGCGGCACGGGCCTCGATCATCGCCAGCAACTCTTCGCGGTACTTGTCGTGGAAGGCTTCGGCGTCGAACGGCTCGCTCATCGTGTCGATCAACATCTTGGCGACCTTCATTTCGTTCTCGTGCGGCTTCTCGCGCTCCGGGAAATCGAGCGACGACTGATCGACGATCTCGTCGGCGAAATGCATCAGCTCCAGAACGAGCGCGTCGCCGTTGGGTTTGAGCGCCGCCAAGTGTTCGCGCGAGCGGATCACGACGCGCGCGATCCCCACCTTGTTGGCGGCCTTGAGCGCCTCGCGCAGCAGCGCGTAGGCGTGGCGGCCGCGCTTCTCGGGCTCGAGGTAGTAGGGCTTGTCGAAGTACATCGGATTGATCTCGGAGAGCTCGACGAACTGCACGATGTCGACGGACTGCGTCGCCTCGGGATTGACGCGATCGAAGTCGGCCTGCTCGAGGATGACGTATTTGCCCTTCTCGTATTCGTAGCCGCGCACGATCTCGTCGTAAGACACTTCTTCGCCGTCGATCGAACAGCGGCGCACGTTGTTGATCCGGCCCTCGTCCTTCTTGTGCAGAAAGTTGAACCGAAGATCGTTCGTGCGAATCGCCGTTTGCAGCTTCACCGGTATCGTCACGAGGCCAAAGTTGATCGAACCGGTCCAAATTGCGTGCGCCATGGTTTTCCTTACTTACCCGAAGCTCGCTGTGCCCGAATCGGCCCGTCGCGCGAGCGTTTTTCGGGACCCTCGCAATTAGCCGCCGGGCGCCGCGAACTCTTCCTTCGAACGTACGTTCGGAAAAGGCCGCGTCACTGCCACAGACGGCGCGCCTTGGCGAGGGCTGCGTCCAGGCGCTGCACTTTCCAGTACGGCTCCCCCCACAGGTCGCCGCTCTCGGCCAGCCGCTCGGGTGCGGTCTTGATCGTGAAGCGCGCGAACTCGGCCGACGTCTCTTTGGCGCGCTTGCGCGTCAGCGCCTCGACCTCGCTCCAGTCGAGCGGCATCGACACGGGCGCCCGATCGCGAGCGCGCGCGCTATAAGCCGCCACCATCGTTTTGCCCTTGCCCACCTGGACGTAGTCGAGGTACACGGTCCCTTGCGGCCGCTTCGCGGGCATCCGCTCGAGCGTCGTTTCCTTGGGCATGCGCGCGTGCAGCGTGCGCGCCACCATCTCGCCGAAGCTGCGCGCGATCTCGTAACTGTACTCCGGTGCCAGCGGCACCGCGACGTGCAGGCCGGAGCCGCCCGACGACTTGACGACCGGCACGAGTCCAATCTCTTCGAGCGCCGCACGCAAGCCCAGCGCCACTTTGGCGAGCGTCGCTAGGCTGCAGCCGTCGAACGGGTCGAGATCGAAGAACAGAAAATCAGGAACGTCGAGCGTCTCGACCCGCGACGTCCAAACGTGCAAGACGATGGCGGCCAGATTGGCGACGTACACCAACGCCGGCTCCTCGTTGCACAGCATGAAGCGAACTTCGCTGCGCCGTCCGCTGTCGCTCGGGACGGCGACCGTGGGAATCCAGTCGGGTAATCCGCGCGGCGCGTTCTTCTCGAAGAACGACCCGCCCGCCACGCCGTCGGGATAGCGCTCGAGCGTAAGCGGACGGTCCGCTAGGTGCGGAAGAATCCACTGCGCGACCGCGCGGTAGTACGCGACGAGGTCGCCCTTCGTATAGCCGTCGTTTGGCCAGAGAACTTTGCCTTCGTTCGAGACGACGAGCGTGCGCCCGTCGACGACGACATTCGCGGTCGTGCGTTTGCTCACGCGACGTCGCGCGTTCGTTTGGGAACCTCGCGCACGACCTCGCTCGCGGGCTTGTCCTCGCGCAATGCGACGAAGACGGGGTGCCGCAACAAACCGTCGCGAGTCCACTCGCCGTACGCGATCTCCGCGACCAGTTCCGGTGCGACCCAATGGGCCTTCGTGTCGGTCTTGGGCGGAATCGAGAACGGAGCGGTCTTACGCTCCAGCGGGTGCAGGCGCGCTGCAATCGCAGCGAGCTTCTTGGCGTCGAAACCGGTCCCGACCGAACCCGCGTACAGGAGTTCGCCGCCTGCGTACACGCCCAGGAGGAGTGCGCCGAAATGCTTGCGGCTGCCGCGCGCTTCGGTCCACCCGCCGATCACGAACTCCTGGCGTTGCACCGCCTTCACCTTCAGCCAGTCGCGCGTGCGCCGGTCGCCGTAGTGCGAATCGCGCCGTTTGGCGATGATGCCTTCCAGCCCGCTTTCGCGCGCCAGCGCGAAGAGGCGCTTTCCGTCGCCGAGGACGTGTTTGCTGAGCATAACGGGTCCTCGTCCGGTCAAGATCGATTCGAGGATCGCTTTGCGTTTGTCGAGCGGCTCGGCGCGCAGATCGCGCCCGTTGCCGTAGATCAAATCGAAGACGACGTAGGTGACCGGATGCTTCTCCGGGGCGCTGCGTCCGTAGCGATCGAGACGTTCCTGCAGCCCCTGGAACGACGGCTTTCCGTCGCCGTCGAGCACGACCAACTCGCCGTCGACGATGACCGGCCGTTCCGAGAACGCCTCCGGCAAGGATGCGAGCTCGGGAAACTTGGGCGCGAAATCGTTTCCGTTGCGCGAGATCAGCTCGAGCGTACCCTTCGCGTCGATCCGCGCCAACGCCCGATAGCCGTCCCATTTGAGCTCGAAGAGCCAATTGGGGTCATCGAAGGGCGCGTCAACCGCCGTCGCCAGCATCGGTTGCGAAATGAGCGGCAGCGGTTCTGCAGCGCGGCGCGCGGTCGCGCGCTTGGGTGCGTCCGTTTCCGGGCGGTTCGATATCCAGTGCGGCGCCTTAGGATCCTTCGCGAAGTCCGCTAGCGTCTTGCCGCTCTTGACCGATTCCGGATGGTCCTCGATTCGCCACGTAGGATCGGTGTAATCGTCGCGTTCCTTGATCAAGAGCCAGGCGTTCTCTTCGCCGCCGCGCCCCTTGATATGCACGAGCGCAAAGGCGCCTTTGAGCTTCGTGCCCTGCAGCTCGAACTTGACCGAGCCTTTCGCGATTTGCTCGGTCGTGCTCGTTCCTTCGAGCAACTCGTAGGTGCCGCGATCCCACACGACGACCTCGCCCGCCCCGTAATTCCCCTTCGGGATGACCCCTTCGAAATCGCGGTAGTCGAGGGGATGATCCTCGACGTGCATCGCCAAACGCTTGTCGCCCGTGTCGAGCGATGGTCCTTTCGGAATCGCCCACGATTTGAGGACGCCGTCGGCCTCGAGTCGAAAATCGTAGTGCAGCCGCGTTGCGCGATGCATCTGCACGACGAAGCGCAGACGCTTCCCGGCGCTGGGTTTGGTCTTCGACGTCTTGCCGGCGGGCTCGGGCGTGCGCTGGAAATCGCGCTTGGCGGCGTACGTCGACAGCGGCGCGTTGTCCCCGCCTGCCGCGCCCTTGGCGGGCGTCTTTTTTGCGGGCACGTTAGGGGCCGCCGGAAGAGGGCGTCCGGAGGTGACACGGTTTCACCTCCGCAACTTCGCTCTCACGGCGGCCACGCACTGCGGGGCCGGCTCGGGGGAACGGGCGCGAGCCTAGTGCGACTGCGAGCTGCCCGAGTTGCCGCTATTCGACGAGCCTGCATTGCTGCCGGCACCGGCGCCATTCTGGCCCGGTGCGACCGGCTGGACGATCGTCGTCGAATCATGGCGTGCTTGCGCGTTCCACGGCTGCCACATGAACAGGCCGACGAGAACGACGACCGCGATGATCGCCACCGTGGCGACCAGGGCACTGTTAGTTCCGCTACCGCGCTCGCGGACGATGACGGGCTGCTCTTGCATGACGTGAATCCTCCTTCAAGGGTGCCCCCCAACGGTGCCCGCGAGCAACGGGGGACAAACTCGCTTGCTCGCTAGCCTTCCCCGCGCGCCGCTTAGGCCGGCTCCTTTCGGAGGGCGCAGACGCGGCGACTCCTGAAAGAACCTCAATGACGACGCAGATTCGGTGGCGAGACTGGAGCGCGGAGGCGTTCGACGAGGCGCAACGCGACGACAAGCCGATCCTCCTCTCGATCGGCGCCGTATGGTGTCACTGGTGCCACGTAATGGATCGCACCTCGTACGCCGACGAGCACGTCGCTGCCACGATCGAGCGCTCGTACGTCCCGGTCCGGGTCGACACCGACCAGCGGCCCGACGTCAACGCGCGTTACAACCTGGGCGGCTGGCCGACGACCGCGTTGCTCACGCCGGAGGGTGAGGTCTTGAGCGGCGCCACGTACGTTCCCCCGAAGGAGCTGCGAGCGTTGCTCGAAGAGGTCTCCGACGCATACCACTTGCACCGCGCCACGATCGCGGTCGAGCTGAACGAACGGGCCCGGCGCATGCGGGAGCGCCACGTGCCCGACGGCGCCGCGCTCGACGCATCGATTTTGACGACGACGCGCGAAGCGATCGTCACGACCTACGACGCCGAGTACGGCGGTTTCGGCGACGCTCCGAAGTTTCCGCAGCCCGCCGCACTCGATTTTCTCCTCCTACTCCTCGAGCGCGCCCCGGATGCCGAGATCGAAGCGATCCTTTCGAAGACGCTGGTCGCGATGGCTCGCGGCGGCATGTACGATCACATCGAGGGCGGTTTCTTTCGCTATTCAACCACGCGCGACTGGACGCTTCCACACTTCGAGAAGATGGCCGACGACCATGCGGGCCTGCTGCCGCTGTACGCACGCGCCTGGCAACGTCTAGGCATTCCCTCGCTGCGCGAGACGGTGGTAGCGACGGTGCGCTATCTGCGCCTCGTGTTGCGCGATCCGGCGACGGGTTTCTTTGCCGGAAGCCAAGATGCCGACGAAGTCTACTACGCGTTTCCGCTCGACGAGCGGCGCGAGCGGCAGGCACCGTTCGTCGACCGCACGGTCTATACAAATTTCAACGCAGCGCTCGTCTCCGCGTTCCTGCGAAGCGCGCACGTCCTCGAAGACGAGACGCTCGCGGCCGAAGGCCTCGCGACGCTCGACGCGCTCGAAGCGCAGATGCGCGACGAGCGCGGGCTGTACTTCCATTTCCGGCGTCCCGGCGGGACTCCGGAGCTGCCGAACCTTCTAGCCGATCAGGTCGCGGTGCTGCGCGCATTCCTCGACGCGCACGAGTTGGGCGGTCAAAGGCGTTTCCGCGTGCGCGCCGCGGAGTTGGCCGAGCGCATCTGCGAGATCTTCACGGATGCGGACGGGACCCTGGTCGACCACGTCAACGCAGATGACTTTGGACGCATGAGCTGGCGCGACCATCCCCTCGACGACAATGCCCTCGCGGCCGACTCGCTCTTGCGCTTGGCAGCGATGACCGGTGATTCGGCGCCGGCCGAGCGCGCACTCAAGATACTGGAGGCGTTTAGCCGCAGTTACGCCGCCGCGCGCTCGTTCGCAGCGCCGTATGCAAGCGCCGTCGCACGCGCGCTTTATGGCGGGACGAGCGTCGCAATCGTGGGCGAACGCGGTGCGGATGCGCTGCGCGACGTCGCGTTACGGTTACCCGACCCGTTCGTGACGGTCGCAACCTTCGCGGCGGACGATCCCACCCTGCAGGTGCGCGGACTGCGACCACCCCGCGACGGTGCGCTCGCCTACGTTTGCCGAGGCCGCGTCTGCGCGGCCCCGGTGGGCGACGCCGCCGCAATGCGGTCCGCCTTCGACGCGCGCCCCGGCGAGGAAACCTGACCGGTCGTGAGCGGTACCCGCGGGACCGGCCGCTTCCGATGGCGGCTTGGGACGTCTGTGGGACGCAGCCGGGATAGGCTCCCCTAAGCTCCATCCATAGGAGCAACAGCCAGAGGGGAGCATCAAGATGAAACGATACCGCGGAGGGCGGGCCGTTATCGCGGCCGCATCCTTGCTCGCAAGCGCCGGCGTATTTGCCGTCGCGAGCATCACGTACGCCGAGGGTCATCTCGGCAGCGCCAAAAAGAGCAGACCGTGCAGCACTTCGACGCCATGCCTGACCGAGAGGAACACGGGTTCCGGTGGGGGCGTACTCGCACAGTCAACGTCCGGTAACGCCCTCGAGGGCGACGCAACGACAGGTCAGGGTGTCTACGGCTCTTCAACCGGCACAGCCAGTGCCACCGTCGGAAGCAACTCGAGCACCGGCAACGGCATTTACGGGTATTCGTCCTCGGGCGACGGCGTTCAAGGCCAGTCACACGCCGGCGTCGCCGTCGACGCTTATTCCGCGGAGAATGACGGCGTCTACGGTGCAACGGGCGGCGCCGCTGCCGGCGTGTACGGCTATTCGAACAGCCCGCACAGTGTTGGGGTTGAGGCGCTCGTCGGGGCGAACGCGGGAACGAGTTTGTACGTCGTCGGCGGCACAACCGGTACCGGTGCGCTCGACGTGATCGAAGCAATCAACTCAAACGATTCGGGCGGCTTCTCTGTCGACGATGAAGGTCACGCCTACGCCACGGGCGGCTTCGCTGAAGTCGTGAAGTGCCGGCAAGGCTGCTCGAACGCTCGTCGGATCATCTCCTATTCAGCGCAGACAAGCATGCCGACTCTCGACGACGTCGGCGAGGCTACGCTTCATAACGGGGGCGCAAACGTAGCTCTCGATCCAGCCTTCGCCAACGTGATCGACCAAAAGAAACCCTACGTCGTGCTGTTGACTCCGGAGGGCAACGCCGGGCTCTACGTCGCGAGTCGCACGCCCACGGCTTTCGAGGTTCGCGAGGTCGGCGGAGGTCATGCCACGGTCTCGTTTGCGTACCGGATCGTCGCCAAGCCGTATGGCGCGGCTGACGGACGCCTGCCGCTCCGGACAGACCTGGCGTTGCCAAGGCCGTAGATTCCGGCCCGCAAGGAAACTCAGAGAGATCAACGACCTGTGGGCCCGGAATGGCGGGCTGAAACGTGGTGCGGGCCGAAGCTTGCGTGGGCACCATGGCGAGGCTGGCGCGTTCCGGCCGCCCAGGCCGGCTTTCCATACGCCTGTTTGGCACGTTACGTGTGCTTTCGGGCGACGCCCCAATGCCGTTTGCCGTGCGGCCGCGCGTCGTTCCTTTGCTTGGTTACCTCTTGTTGCACTCGTCGCATCCAATCGCGCGCGGGGAGCTGGCCTTCCGAATCTGGCCCGACGACCCCGAGGACGTCGCGATTAGCAATCTACGGCGCCATCTGCACCACCTGCGCGAGGCGCTTCCCGCAGGCCACCCATGGGTTGTCGCAGACACGCTTACGGTCCAGTGGAATCCCGACGCCGACGTGACGGTCGACGTGCGACAATTTAACGCGCTGATCGAGCGCAGCGATACGTGGGCGGAAGCCGTGGATTTGTACGCCGGCGATCTGCTCGAAGGGCAGCCCGACGAATGGCTGCTGGCGCCCCGCGAACGGCTGCGTTCCCAGTACGTTGAAGCGCTCCGCGAGCTTGCAACCGACGCGCGGCGACGACGCGACGACGCGGGCGCGCACTACTACCTCGAGCGCTTGCTCGGCTCCGATCCCTGGCGCGAGGATGCGGTGCGCGAGCTGATGCTCCTGCGTTATCAGCGCGGCGATCGCGCCGGCGCCCTCGCACTGTGCCGTTCGTTCGAGCGGCGATTGCGCGACGAAATGAATACGACGCTGATGCGGGAGACAGCCGCTTTGCGCGACGACGTCGCTGCGGGTGTCCCAGCCGCCCTTCCGTCGCCCCCGAGCAGCCTGCCGGTGCCGGCGTCTTCGTTCATCGGGCGGGCCGCCGAACTCTCGGCGGTCCGGGGCCTTCTGGAGCGCTCGCGGCTGGTCACCGTAACCGGCGCTCCGGGTATCGGCAAGACGCGCATCGCACTGCACGTGGCCGCCGGGCTACGTGACGAGTTTGGCGACGGCGTTTGGTTCGCCGATGTCGCGTCGCTACCGGAAGCGAGCCGGGTGCCCGGCGCGATTGCGCGCACGCTCCGCTTGCGTCCTTCGGCTGACCCACTCGAGGCGCTGCGATCGTACCTCGCCAGGCGTCACCTTCTGCTCGTGCTCGACAATTGCGAGCGTTTCGTCGATTGCGTCGCCGCCCTCGTTCAAGCGATCGTGCAGGCAGCACCGAACGTTTCGGTGCTCGCCACCAGCCGGCAAAGCCTTGGCTTGGGAACGTTCGGAGAGGACGTGTATCGCGTTCCGCCGCTTTCGCTACCGGCTGCGGGGCCGAGGCTGACGTGGGAAACCGCAAGCCGAAGCGATGCGATCGCTCTGTTCCGCGCCCGTGCTCAAGCGGCCGGGAATCGCTCGCTCGAATCGAGCGATCCCGCCGCGGTCCTGCGGATCTGTCATCGGCTCGACGGCATGCCGCTCGCGATCGAGTTGGCCGCCGCCCGCGCCGCGTCGCTTTCCGTCGCCGAGCTCGGGGTACTGCTCCACGACCGGTTCAAATGGCTCGTTTCCAGTGGGAATGCCGGGCTCACTCGGCACAACGCGCTCAAATCCCTGATCGATTGGAGCTACGAACTGCTCTGCGCAGCGGAGCAGCGCTTCTTCGCACGGCTCTCGATTTTCTCGGGAACGTTCACCCGAGCAGCCGCAGAAAGGATTTGCAGCGACGACGCCGTGGAGGCCGCTGCGGTCGTGGAGTTGTTGTCGGCGCTGGTCGATAAATCCCTCGTCGTCTGCGACCATTCATCGCTTGGGACCCGCTATCGGCTCCTCGAAAGCATCAAGGAATACGCCCGTGAAAGGCTGCGGCAGACGGGCGAAGAGGATCGACTCGCCGGCCGGCATGCTGCGGTCTATGCAGAGATGGTCGAACGCCACGTGCCGGGCATCGCCGAAGATCGCATATGGTTCGAGGAGGAACAAGGCAACTGGTCAGCCGCGATTCGTTGGGCGCTTGCGTTTCGTAACGACGTCGTCGTCGGTCAGCGCCTCGCCGCGTGGGCGCCGCTCCACCTGTACTCGACCATCGAGTCGCTCGACTGGATCGAGCTGGCGCTCGCCGCCGTCGACGCGACGACGCCACGCGCGCTCTTCGCGCGCCTCGTCCTGATCGATGGAAAGCTTCGTCTCATGCGCGGAGATTTTCAGAAGGCGGCATTGCGCCTGTCAGAGGCTCTCGCGCTCTTTCGCGAGAGCGGTGACCGCGCCGGTCTCGCGCAAGCCCTCCAACTCTTCAGCGAGGCTCTTGAAACGACGGGAAGAGCGTCCGAAGCTGCTCCTTTCTGTCTCGAAGCCGTCGCGATCTCTCGCGAGCTCAAGAGCAAGCTGCTGCCCTACGCGCTCGTGTCGCTAGCAAAAATCCGTGACGCGGAGGGAGACGTCGCGTCTTCCCATGCACTCTTTCGAGAAGCGTTGCGGCTCATCGAGCCGCAAGAGAGTCCTTTCGGCGAACGGGACGTTCTCGGGGCCGCGCGTATCAAGGTTGCGTTTGCGGCAAGCCTTTCGGATGCCGGAAGCGACCGTGACGCACTTGCGTGCGCGCGCGAAGCGCTTGCGGTGCTGCGCTCGTTTCGTGAACCGTACCTTGGGGTGTGTCTGAGCAATATCGCGAGCTACGAGATCGCGCTCGAGCGCTACGACGACGGCGAACGCAGCGCTCTCGAAGCACTCGCCGTATCGCGCGACCTTGAGCTCGGCCTGATCGCCGTGTATTCCGTGTTCCACCTTGCAACGGTGGCGGCGCTTCGGACGCGCGTTACGGGATCGGTTTGCGCGGTTGCACGCGCCGCGCGTTTGATCGGCTTCGTCGACGCGGCCTGGCGGTCACGCAACGTATTCCTCTGGCCACGCATGCGCGCTGACTTCGATCGCTCCGTCGACGCCATGCGCTGCGTGTTGGGCGCCGACGATGTCGCTAAGCTCATGGCGGAGGGCATGCAGATGTCCGACCGCGAGGCCTTCGCGCTCGCGGCCTCCGAGCTTGCGGGCGTCTCATGAGTGCCGCCGGAACCCGGGCGCCGGGCGGAACGCCGGACGAGAGGCGCGCGACGTTCGAAGCGCTCAAGAGCCTTGGGACGTCTGTGGGACGCGGCTGAGATACTCTCGCTGAAGCGACACGTAAGCCGCTCGAGCTGCGAGGCGTTCGGCGGCTCCACGCTAGGACACCATGTGCTTCGCCTATTCGATGAGGATGAAAGGTTATGCTCAAACAGCTTGACGCGCACGGGAAGCCCTCGAAGCCGGCACGATGGGCGGCGCTTACGCTCGCCGGCGCAGTAACCGCGGTCAGCGCTTTCGCGATGGCGAACGCGCAAGGGGCAGCTCACCGCCTCCAGCCGGACAAGGCAAAGACGTGTTCGTCGTCGGTCGGCTGTGTCGACGACACGAACACTTCGAGCGGTCCGGGCCTCGAGGGAACGAATACGGGATCGGGCTACGGCGTCTTGGGTCTCTCAAGCAACTTCCAGGCCGGCCTGAGCGGCCAGAACACCTTTACCGGTTCGGGCGGTTCGGGAGTCTACGGTACGTCGCCGAATGGACCCGGCGTCAATGGATCCTCGAGCGACGGTTATGGCGTTGAGGCGCAAGGCGGCAGCCAGAGCGCGATTGCCCTCTACGTCGTGGGCGGATCGAACGGCATAGACGCCGATGATGTCCTCCAAGCGTACAACTCAAACAAATCGGAGTTCGTCTATTTCAACGACACCGGCGGCATTGAAGCGTCGGGCGGCTTCTCTGACGCCGTTCCGTGTAGACAAGGCTGCTCGAAGACTCGTCGCGTTGTCTCCTACGCAGCGCAGACGAGCCAGCCGACTCTGGATGACGTCGGTGAGGCGACGCTTCGGGAGGGCCATGCTCGCGTCGCGATCGATGCCGCCTTGGCCAACGTGATGGACGCGACCAGACCGTATGTCGTGATGCTGACCCCCGAAGGCGACGCGGGCACACTGTACGTGACGAACCGCACGCCGAGCGGATTCGACGTTCGCGAGTCGCACGCGGGTCGTTCCTCGATCGGCTTCGCCTACCGGATTGTGGCGCATCCCTACGGCAGGATCGAGCAGCGCCTTCCGTTTACCGCGTCGCACGCGTCCACGGCGTGGCCGCGCGAACCTCACCAGGGGGCGTAGACGGGCGCCCGTAGCGCCGCTCGCCCACCTCATCGAAGACACGAACGATAAAGTGGAGCGCCCACGACCGCAACGCGTGTTCGTCCTGCGGCTCTGGCTCGAAAGCGCGGCACCGCTCGAAGCGCTGCGCTGCTCCGTCGACGACGTCAAAACGGGGCAGCGCCGCGCCTTCGCCGGGATCGCCGCGCTCAGCGAGTTCCTGCTGGCGAGCCTCGTCAGCGAAGAGGAATCTCACCCCGAGTAAAAAGTTGCCGTCGCGTTTGCAATCTGTTTTCACTCTTCTAAGGGAGTGGACCGCTCGGGAGCGCGCTCAATCGCCGGTGCGGAAGAAGACGTTCCAATACCATACGCCCCACGCGCCGACGACGGCGGAGTAGGCGCACAGCAAGGCGGCCCAGCGCGGGATGCTCTGACGCACGGCAAAGGCCATCAGCACGAAAAGATATGGCTCGAAATCGAGCGCGTGCCGCATGCCGAACTGATACCAGCCGTTGAGGTAGTATAGGAACGATGGTCCGGCCACGAGCGCGGTAGTGACCCAGAATGCCGCTTTCAAGCGGCCCGGCATGCGAGCCAGAAACGCCAGCACGAGCGCAGGCGAAGTGAAGGTCAGCGCGATGCCGTTGGGGTCGACCTTGAGATACGGCCACTCCGTGCGCTGCAGCCACTCAACGAAAATCGGCGGACGCACGAAAAACGAAAAGAGCTGGTACGGCAGGTAGATCAGTTGGAACGGCGACCCTTCTCTTTGACCCCAGCTGTCTTGGTGGAAATAAACCGTGTGGCCGATGTCGACCACCGTGCCCCACATCGCCTCGTTGTAGCCGATCCATCCGGCCAGGCCGAGCATCAACACCGCTCCGAACGAACGCAGCGATTTCTTGACGTCGAACCCTGCGTCGGCCGGGGGGGGCTCGCCGCGCGCTTCGGACGCGGCTTTGCGAAAGTCGCCCGTCACGATAAGATAGGCGTAGAGCGGAAGCGCAAGGACGAGCGTGTTGCGCGATTCGGCGGCGCAGATCGCGAGCAGCGCGACGAGCCAGCCGCGCCGTTTCCCCGTCAGCTCGAGCAGGACGGCAAACGTTGCGGCCACCGAGCAAAGATGCGCCAGAAACCAGACGTCGCCGAGCTCGGCGCACCACCAAAGGTCGGTGCCGGCAAAAAGAAAGAGCAAGAGGAACAGCCGCGGCGTACGCGCGACGCCGAGCGCAAGCAGCAGGCGCCATGCTAGGTACATCGCAAGCGAGGCCACCCCGATCGCCACCAGCGTTTGATTCGCCTGCGTCCCGAAGAGGATGACGAGCGGCAGAAGCAAGAGGATCGGAAAAGGTCCGTCGATTCCGTAGTGCTGCCCGTTGTACTCGACCGCGTCGAGCCAGCGCCCTGGCCAGTCGATCCACATATGGCCGTGCAAGATCGCATCCGCCATCCGCACGTAATTGTTGAAGTTCGTCGAACGCAGATGCGAGGCGATCAGCGAAAGCAGGAGCGACGCGCCGACGACGGCCGCGCCTTCGAAGCTGACCGAACGCAATCGCAGCCAAGCCCTCGTTACGGGCGGCTGCGTCTGCGCCGCTACGGCATCGTCGATGTGTTGCATGTGCTTAAGCCGAGGGGAAGCCCGGGCGGTAGAACGTACGCCAGAACCAGACGCCCCACATGCTGACCGCGATCGACCAAGCGCAAAGGATCGAACCGAACGCGCCGATGCCGTTGCGTACGGCCAGCGCCATCAGCACGAGCAGAAACGGTTCGAAGTCGAGCGCGTGGCGCATCCCGAACTGGGAGGTTCCGTTGACGTAGTAGGTAAGGTTCGGGATTGCCGTCAGAATCACGGCGGCCCACATCGCGAGCAGCAAGCGCCGCGGGCGCCGCGCAAAAAAGGCCAGAATCAACGCAGGCGAGGTCCAGGTCAACGCGACCCCCTCTAAGAGCGGAGTCGCGTACGGGTAATACTTGTAGAGCACCGGCGGCTGTATGAAGAACGAATAAAGCTGAGAGCCGAGGTATTGCAAGCGAAATGGCGAGCCCGTCGGTTCTCCCACGTCGTCCCGGTGAAACCACTCGAGATAACCGATGTCGTAGGGCAGTCCCCAGCGCGCTTCGTTGTATGCAATCCAGCCGGCCGCGAACGGCACGAGCACGGCCACGAAGCCGCCCAAGGCGCGAGCGCGCTCGCACGGCGTCCGGTCGTACCACAGCAGCGCGACGTAGACCGGCAACGCGAGCAGCAGGCTGAAGCGCGATTCGACCGCACAGGCGGCGAAGAGGGCGACGAGCCATCCGCGGCGCTTACCGACCAACTCGACGAGCGCAAGCAGCGTAAAGGCGGTCGCCGAAAGATGCGCCACAAACCAAACATCGCCGAGCGTTGCGCACCAAAATACATCCGTGCCGCACGCGAAGAAGCCGACCAGGCACAGGCGCGCGAACACGGGCACAGCGAGGCGCCGGCACAGTTCCCACGCCGCGGCGGCGCAAAGGCCGCCCAGGATCGCAGCCAGGATTTCTTGGTTGAAGCTCGTGCCGAAGCGCGCCACGAACGGCAGGATCAGGATCGCCGGTAGCGGCCCTTCGATGATGTAGTAGCGGCCGTTGCGCGCCAGCGCGTCGACGCGCACCCCGGGCCAGTCGATCCACACGTGGCCGTGGCGCAGCGCATCGGCCAGGACGACATAGTTGTTGTAGGGCGACGCGTGAAAGCCCGAAGCCAAGAACATCGCGGCCCCTGCGACGAACCCGACGACCAGAGAAACGATCACCGGGTGACTCGTAGGAGCATCGGAAGGCCGCTCGCGCCGACCGGCATAAAGCGGAAGCCCGCGACGTGCGGCATACGATCGGCAACCGCGATCACGGGGCGTTTCCCCGGCCCCACCCAGCGCGGCAGGTATCGCGCGTCGTCTTCGATCCACTGCGTCTCGACGATTCGTCCCGCAAGCCGGTGCTGCACGAACGCCGCGTACGCAAGCGGCGTCGCGAAGGTCCAGTAGGCGACCACGATTGCGTTGGGCGGCGTATTCTTGAGAACGCGTTCGACGAAGGGCTCGGCCTGGGGCGAACTGCGCTGCGCGAAGATCGACGCGTTGTCGCGCAAAAGCCCGAACGCCAGCGCCCCAAGCACGAGGCCCGAAAGAGCGGTCGCCAAAGCCGAGCGCTCTTGAAGGTAGGCCGGCATGACGCGCGCGACGCCGATCGCGGCACACGCGCAGACGAGCCAGTACGCCAGCAGAAACCAGCGGTCGATGTCGGCGAGGGCCCGGTAGTTGGTAGCGAATGGAACGATCAGACCAGCCGTCACGAGCAAGCCGGCTCCGAGCCACGGCTCCTCTCGCAGCACGAAACCGAGACCAACGACGCCCGCACCAAAAGCGATCGGGCCCGTCTCGGCAACCGCAAGACGGACGAAGCGCAGCAGCTCCGAGGGATACTGGCCGACCGAGACGATCGCACGCAAGCCGTCGTCCACGTCGAAGTCGCCGCCGAATACTTCGCGTACGAACCCCGCGAGGCTCGCAGGGTGGTCGTAATCCCAAAACGGCCGGCCCGGCGGAACTCCGATCGAAAGGGTGGGATCGAGCCGCGCGGCAGAGACGGCGGCGCTGCGCAGCGGCAGGTAGAGATACAACGAGCCGCACAGCGCAAGGATGCCGAAGGACTGCAGCGCGAGCGGAAGATCGATCGTTCGCCATTGTTTGGCCGCAATCAGCGCAAGCCCGGGAACGACCAGCGCCGTGACCGTGTGGGTGGCCAGGCTCAAACCGAGTGCCAGCACGCACCACCGCAGCGCGCTGCGCCGGCCGCTGCGATGAAAGCGCACCGCGGCGAGGAGCGCGAACGTTTCGAACATGATCGCCAGCGCATGGACCTCCGCGCGCGAGCCGCGCGACCACGCAACGTTACCAAGTGCAAAGACGAGCGCCGCAGCCGCTGCGACGCACGCGTCAACATCGAAGCTGCGCACCAGCACGGCGACGTTGCGGGCTGCAAGCGCCATGGCGACGGCCGACATCAGCCCGATCCGCCAGGCCGGCGTCTGCAGCACGACCCCATGGGCGAACAGCCAACCCGCCAGCACGAAGAGCGGGAAGCCGGTCGGATGGGCGATCCCGAGGATCGTTGGAACGGTTTGCTCTTCGCCCGTGTCCCAGTAGGCGACCGCCGGCGACAGCGATGCGACGTAGATCGCAAGCGGCCCCAGGAACGCAAGCCAAACGGGAAGAGACGATAGGACGAGCTGACGCCGCATGCTCAAAGCCGCCAGATTAGCCCCTTGAGCGCACCCCGCCTTTTCGGTGCACGCGTCGTCGTCGCGGAGCCGTTTGCCGAGAGCGGCCTCGCCGTTTTACGGGAGCACGGCATCGAGATCGTTTCGATGGTCGGACGGCCGTTCGCAGCGCTCTGCCAAGCGCTAGCCGATGCCGACGGACTGATCGTCCGTTCGGAAACGAACGTCGATCGCGACTTGCTTGGATGCGGGCCGCGGCTCGCAGTCGTGGCGCGGGCCGGGGTCGGCGTCGATGCGATCGACGTGGCCGCGGCGACCGAAGCGGGTATCGTCGTGCTCAATACGCCGGGCGCCAACACGCTTGCCGCAACCGAGCAGACGTTCGCACTGATGCTGTCGCTCGCCCGCAAGACGCCCGAGGCGGTCGCATCGGTGCGCGCCGGATTGTGGGAACGCAAGCCGTTCGTGGGTACGGAACTCGCCCACAAGCGCCTGGGCATCGTCGGTTTGGGGCGCATCGGAGGAGCGGTCGCGCAGCGCGCGGCCGCCTTCCAAATGAAACTGCTCGCCTGCGATCCGTTCGTTTCGCGCGCGCGCGCCGAGACACTCGGGGTCGAGCTCATCGCCCTGGACGAATTGTTGCGGCAAGCGGACATCGTCACGCTGCACGTTCCGCTAACCGCGCAAACGCGCGGTCTCATCGACGCCGCCCGATTGAAGCTGATGAAACCGAGCGCATTGCTGATCAATTGCGCGCGCGGCGGCGTCATCGACGAGCGAGCGCTGCTCGATGCGCTCGATGCCGGATCGATTGCGGGCGCCGCCATCGACGTGGTGGCCGAAGAGCCGCCCCCGCCGGACGGAACCGGAGCAGCATTGCAGCGCCATCCGCGCGTCGTCGCGACGCCGCATTTGGGCGGCTCGACGCACGAAGCGCTCGAGCGCATCGCGGTCGAACTCGCCCAGGACCTGGCGAGCGTTCTGGTCGGCGGACCGGCCGCTGCCGCCGTCAATGCGCCGGTGGCCGGCGGGCCCGACGCCGAACGGCTTCGCCCGTTCATCGACCTCGCGCACCGCATCGGCAAGCTCTATCCCCAGCTCGCGAGCGCTGCTGCGCTGCCGCCTTTCTCGCTCGTGATGGAAGGCCTGATCGCGGAACTCGACGCGGAACCGGTGATCACCGCTTTTCTTGCCGGACTGTTGCAGACGACGACCGACCGGCGCGTTTCGATCGTCAACGCGCGTGCGATCGCCGACGAGCTCGGCGTGCGCGCGAGCGTGCGCGCCGATGCGCGGCCCAACGCTTTTCTATCGAGTTTGCGCGTGCTCGGCAATGGCACCTCGATCGTGGGCACGTGCGCTTTCGGCGGGCCGCGGATCGTCGAAATCGACGGCTTCGAGATCGACGCCATTCCCGCCGGGCCGATGCTGGTGACGCGACATCGCGACGTTCCCGGCATGATCGGCAGGCTTGGAACGATCCTGGGCGAGGCCCTCGTCAACATCTCGACCATGCAGGTCTCGCGTCGCGATGCGGGCGGCGACGCGATCATGGTCCTCTCGACGGACCGCCGCGCCGACGATGCAACGATCGAGCGATTGCGACTGATCGACGGAATCAAGAGCGTGCGCGTCCTCGAGCTGTGATCGCTCTCGCGCGACACGGCGAAACGACCTGGAATCTGGCCGGGCGCTACCAGGGGCGCCGCGAGTCCGATTTGTCGGCCCTAGGCGTGCGTCAGGGGCTGGCGCTGGGGGAATATTTCGCGCAGCGGCAGCGGCGCGGCGAAGCGGTGCCCGAGCGCGTCGTGGCGAGCCCCCTCGTGCGCTGCACCGCCACGGGACGTTTCGTCTCCGGGCGGCTGGGCGTTCCGCTTGAGACCGACGCGCGCCTGATCGAAATCGCGCACGGAACGTGGGAGGGTCGCTACCGTGACGAACTCGCGGCCAACGATCCCGAACGGTATCGCGCGTGGCGCAACGATCCGGCCCACGTCGCGTTCGAGGGCGGTGAAACGCTGCGCGACGTCTTGGCGCGCTGGCGCGACTTTGCCGCCGGCCTCAACGCGCAGCCGCAGCAGCTTCTGATCGTCACCCACGACGCGGTCGTGCGTTGCGCGCTCTTGGATGCGATGGGCCGTCCACTGGACGACTTTTGGGAAATGCCGGTTGAAAACGCCGCGTTCGCACTGCTCGAAAGCGAGCGCGGACGGCTCTCGTTGATCGAAGCCTGCCACAACGAACATCTACGCGGGGTGCGCGCCGACGCCGCCCGCCAAGCACTCTAGCCTGCTCGTGGCCCACTAGCCGAGGTTTGCGGGCGCCGTAAACGCGAGCCAGCGTCGTTCGAGCTGGCGCGCGACGGCGATCGTCGTGCGATCGCCGTAGAGTGGTCCGACGATTTGCACGCCGAGCGGAAGGCCGGTTCGCGTAAAGCCGAGCGGTGCCGTCGTGGCGGGCAAGTAGAAGCCGCCGGCGATACCGGGCCAGAAAAGCAGATCGTTGTAATGAAGTTCCACTCCGCCGATGGTGATGCGGCGCCCAGCCGACCGAACGTCGAGTTCGTGCGGGAGGGCGGCGGTTCCAAACGCGGGACAGAGCACGACGTCCCAATCGTTGAAGAACGCCTGCCAGGTGCGGCGCAGCACCGCGCGCCGTTCGTTGAGGGCGATCCAGTCGCCGTGCGAGAGATCGTAATTGCGATCGAGAACGGCGTCGGCGCTGTCGTCGTCGGGCGCCGAAGCTGCAGCCCGCGCCCGCGCCGCGGCGAGCTGTTCGGGACCCAAGCGCGTCCCCACGGCCGCGGCAAGCAGCCGCAGGAAAAGCTGATAGGCTTCCTTGGGATCGAAGGCCGGACGGGCCCGCAGCCCGACCTTTGCGCCTTCGCGCTGTAACGCGCGAGCGAGCTCGCTCAGCTTCGCGGAGATCTCATGGTCGGTCGTCGTCGCGGGCTCTTCGGCCCACACCGCAACGCGCAATCCTTTGAGCGAGGCCGTTCGCGGCGGCGGAAGGACGTACCGTAGCGACGTGTCGGCGGCGTCGGGCCCGGCGATCGCATCGAGCGCGAGCGTGAGGTCTTCGGCGGAGCGTGCGAGCGGTCCGATCGCGCTGATGTCGGTCGGCACGACCGTCCCAAGCAGCGAATGGCCGCGCGGCGGACAAAGTCCCCATGTCGGCTTGTGCCCGAAGAGGCCGCAAAAGTGGGCCGGCACGCGAATCGATCCGCCGATGTCGCTGCCGATATCGAGCCCGGTGAGCCCGGCGGCGAGCGCTGCGGACGACCCGCCCGATGAACCGCCGGGGGTGCGGGTGCAATCCCACGGGTTGTTCGTCACGCCGTAGTTGACGTTGAAGCTCTGCCAGTCGAGCAACAGACGCGGTACGTTGGTCTTGCCGAAGACGACCGCTCCGGCCGCCTGCAGACGCTCGACGGCAAGCGCGTTGCTCGAGACGACGTTGTCGCGCATAGCGGCGAGACCCCACGTCGTAGCGAGCCCTGCGACGTCGAAGCTTTCCTTGACCGTCATCGGAACGCCGTGCAACGGTCCGGCCGGGCCGCGCGAGCGGTCGAGCGCACGCGCGCGTTTCCGGGCGCGCGCAAAATCGCGCACGACCACGGCGTTGATCGAGCGATCGAGCCGTTCGATGCGCGCGATGAAATGGTCGAGCGCTTCGAGCGCCCCGATTCGGCGGCGCCGGATCTGCAGCGCCAGCGTTTTCGCCGATGAGAACGAAAAATCGTTCGCTGCAGGCACTACGGCGGGGTCGCCGGCGTGTCGGTCGCTAATGCATGGGGCGCGGCGAACGTCGAGGGCGGCAGCGATAGGGGGAACTGGTACCTCGACCACAGGATGCGCTCGTGCCCGATTGCGCCGTTCGGCAGGTGCACGGAGACCGCGGCCTGGCGGATCAGCCAGTAGCGTTCGGTGCGGCCGTAGACTAACTCGCCGCTTCCCCGCACGCCGTTAGCGCTCATCCGAAAGCGAACGACGGACGGCAAGAAATAGCTCGCGTCGACGAAGATGTCGCTGACCGCGAAATCGCCTGGGACGCGCGGCTCGGCCTTGAAACGGTAGGTCAAACGGCTGCCCTTGCGCTCGACGTCGACGAAGGTGAAGACGTAGTCGTGCAAACGCGGCGCGACCGCTGCGATGTCGTATCGATAGGTGCGGTCGCGCAAGATGCGCACGGCCGGCGTCGTCAGCGCTTGACCGTCGACCGAGACGATCTCGTCGCGCTCGCTTAACCCGTGCCGGTAAATGCGATGCGTTTGCTCGATGTTGCGCGGCCCAATCTGTTCGAGCGAGATTTCAAATTCCAGGTTGGGCGGATGCGCAACGCGCTCGAGTGCGCTGCCGTAGTTGGAGAGCACGAGCGCGGGTGCGAGCGGCGGTACGATCGGGCCCTCGGCGCAGCGAACCGCCGTGGCACTCAAGCCGATTGCTGCCAGCGCGGCCAGTGCCCCCGCCGCGAAGGGGACCTTCACGTCGCGAGGGCGCTGCGGATCGCGTTGAGAGCAGCATCGACGCCGGCGGGGTTCTTACCCGCACCCTGCGCCTGGGCTGCCGCCCCGCCGCCCCGCCCGTCGACAAGCGGCGCCGCGAGTTTGAGCAGGTTGCCGGCATGAACGCCGGATTTGACCAGGTCGTCGCTCGCGCAGACGAAAAGGGCGACGCTTCCGTTGCCGACCCCGGCGAGTGCAACGACGCCGCTGCGCAACCGGCCTCGAATCGCGCCTCCAAGGCTCTTGAGCGTCTCGGCGTTCGCGTCGCGTACGACCGCCGCGACGACGCGTTTTCCGGAGATCTCTTCGGCTCGTTGCACGTAATCTTCAGCGTCGGCGGCCGCCAGGCGCGCCTTCATCTCAGCGAGGGTCTTGTTGAGCTCGCGCGCCTCGACGTGAAGGCGCTCGACGCGCTCGCCGAGCTGCGCCGGTTTCGTCGATAGCGATTCCGACAGCGTGCCGACCAGCTCTTGCTGATCGAGCACGTACGCCTCGGCGGCCTTCGAGACGACCGACTCGATTCGGCGGATGCCGGTGCCGATCGACGATTCCGAGAGGATCAAGAACATTCCGAGCTCGCCGGTGGTCAGCGCGTGGGTTCCGCCGCAAAACTCGATCGCCGGGCCGAAATGCACGACCCGCACGCGCTCGCCGTATTTTTCCCCCGCCATTGAGATTGCTCCGGAGGCCGTTGCTTCGGCGGGCGTCATGATCTTGAGTACCTGATGGTGGTCGTCGCGAATGAGCGCATTGACTCGGCCGACGACGTCGCGCTTTTGCCCCGGGCTCAGGGCTCCGCCCGACCAGCGAAAGTCGAAGCGCATGCGGTCGACGCCGACCCACGATCCGGCCTGCACGATCTCGTCGCCCAGTACGTCCTTCAAGGCGCGTTGCAGCAGGTGCGCGCTCGAGTGATGCCGTCGAATCTCTTGGCGCCAAAGCGGATCGACCGCGGTGTGCACGATGTCTCCGACGGCTAGTGCTCCGCCGGACAGCACCCCGCGATGCGCGACGCCTTCACCGACGTACTGCGTGTCGAGCACCGTAAAGATTGCGCCGTCGAGCGTAATCGTGCCGCGGTCGCCGATCTGACCGCCCTTCTCTGCATAGAACGAAGTGCGATCGAGGATGAGCTGCGCCTCATCGCCCTCCACGATGCTATCGACCGGCCCCGCCGGCTGCAGGATCAACGCGATCCTGCCGTCGCTTTCCAGCCCATCGTATCCGGTAAACTCCGAGACGATCGCGGGCAGGTCCGCGACAGCCACGACCGCACGTTTGCTGGCCGCATCGGCCCGTGCCCGCTCGCGCTGCTCCTCCATGGCGGCCTCGAAGCCGGCGAGGTCGACCGAGACGCCGGCCTCGGCGGCGATCTCTTTGGTCAGTTCGGCCGGAAAGCCGTAGGTGTCGTGCAGCGCAAAGACGTCGGCCCCGGCGATGGGCGCGCCATGTTTCTTGCTCGCTTCGAGCAGGCTCGCCAGCATCTCACTGCCGCGCTCCAGCGTCCGGTCGAATGCGAGTTCTTCCGCGCCCAGCACCTGCTCGATCGCGGCGATCTTTGCACGAAGCTCCGGGTAGCCGGACTCGAGGGTGGCCACGACGGCCGGCACGAGCGCGGTCAGAAAACTTTGCGGATAGCCGAGCAGGCGGCCATTGCGGATCGCGCGCCGGATCAGAAAACGCAAGACGTAGCCGCGATCGGTGTTCGACGGATAGACGCCGTCCGCGATCAAGAAGGTGACCGCGCGCGCGTGGTCGGCGATGATGCGACGGCGTACGATGCGCTCTTCGGTCAAGAACGCCGTGCGGCCGACGCTCGGCTGGGCTGCGATCACGTCCGCGAAGAGGTCGGTCTCGTAGATCGAGGCCTTGCCGTTCGCGATCGCAAGCATGCGCTCGAATCCGGCACCGGTATCGATCGACCTGCGCGGCAGCTCGTGCAATGTTCCGTCGGCGCTCCGATTGTACTGCTGAAATACGAGGTTCCAGAGCTCGACGTAGCGGTTGCCGAGGTTCGGCCCGCTGTCTTGGGGTCCGCTCGCATGGTGCGCGCCGGTGTCGTAGAAGATTTCGGTCGACGGACCGCACGGGCCGCTCGCGCCCATCGTCCAGAAATTCTCGCTGTCAAAGCGCGAAATGCGTGAGGCACCCAGGCCTACCTCGCGCTCCCACAGGCTCTGCGCCTCGTCGTCCGAGACATGGACCGTGACGTACAGTTTCTCGGGATCGAGTTTGAGATGTTCGGTGAGGTATTCCCAGGCCCAAACGATCGCTTCGCGTTTGTAGTAGTCGCCGAAGCTAAAGTTGCCGAGCATCTCGAGGAACGTGCCGTGGCGACCGGTTCGCCCCACGTTTTCAATATCGCTTTTCGCGCCCGCAACCCGCAGGCAGGGCTGCACGGTAACCACGCGCGGCGCCGGCGGCGGCACTTCGCCCAAGAAAGCGGGCACGAACTGCTCCATCCCGGCGATCGTGAACAAGGTGGTCGACATCGCGTCGGGTATCAAGCTCGCCGCGGGTGCGTGTTTGTGCCTTTTCGACACGAAGAAATCGACGAACGAGCGCCGTAGTTGTTGACTGGTTATCGCTGCCATGGCGCGCCTAAACTTCAGGGTCGCCGGGCGCAACGCCTATCCCGAACGGGGTACCCCGATTGCTTTCGCGGCGCGGCGAGCCTCGGCGAACGCGCCCACGAAGAAGATCGCCGCGATGATGAGGGATACGACGCCGAGCGCGATTCCAATGAGGTTGTCGGAGCTCATGAGCTTCTCCTAATTTCTCCTTTACCGTTCCAGAAGGACGTTGCGCAGTTTCTCCAGCGCCTTCTGCTGGAGCCGGGAAACGTGCATCTGCGACACGTTGAGCCGTTTGGCAATCTCCGTTTGCGAAACCGATTCGTAAAACCGCAGGAACAGGATGATCCGTTCGCGCCGCGTCAGCACTTCGAAGGCCCGTTCGAGGTTCGCGCGGTCCTCGAGGTTAGCCAGCTGCGGGTCGTTGCGCCCGATGTAGTCGGCAAGGGTCTGCGAGTTCTTGTCCCCGTCACCGGCGACTTCCGTATCGAGCGAGAGCAGGTTGTAGGCTTGCCCGAGCTCCTGGGCTTCCAGGATCTCTTCCTCGGTGGCGTGCAAGTGGGCGGCAAGCTCGGCAGCCGTCGGAGAGTGACCAAGCTTGACGGTCAGGCTCTCGATGGCGCGGTTGACGCTGAGGTTGAGCTCCTGGAGCCGGCGCGGAACTTTCACCGCCCAGCCCTTATCGCGAAAGTAGCGCTTGATCTCTCCAACGATGGTGGGCGTGGCGTACGTCGTAAACTCGACGCCCCGCTCGAGATCGAAACGATCGATCGCTTTGAGCAACCCGACCGTGCCGACTTGAATCAAGTCGTCCAGCGCCTCGCCGCGGTTGGCGAACTTGACCGCGAGATACCGCACGAGGTTGAGGTGCGCGACCACGAGCTCGGCGCGCAGCCGTTCGTAATCGGCGAGGTTGGAGTCGCGAGCGATGCCAAACTGGGCGAAGGCCTCGCGCGTCCGCTGCCGATCCCAACGCTCCTCTTCGTCGACGGAGAGGCTCACCGAGTCAATCGGAGGCGAGCCGCTTGAGCATGATGAGCTCCGTGCCCGACTGCGGATCGAATTTGTGCTCGACGGTATCCATCAACGCTTGGATCAGGAAGATGCCCAGGCCGTCGGCCGTGGGCACCGCGCGCGGACGCGGCGGCGGCTCCCGGCGCTCGCCGAAACCGTGATCGCGTACGCGAATGCGCAAGTAGGTAGGGGCGGCGTCGGACGTGATGTCGATCGTCTCGGCCCCGACCGACTGCGTGATACAGGTCGTGCACGCCTCGGCGATCGCAAGCTTGAGATCCTCGATCTCTTCGACGGAAAAGGGCAAACGGTTGGCGATCGCTGCGACCGCGAGGCGGGCCACCGCGACCCACTCCGGCTTGCTCGGGATGCGCAGCTCCACGGTCTCGATCTGCTCGATGCTGGTTGCTGCCTCGTTCACTGATGGTCCCCTTTGTGGACGTGCGCAAGCACCGATCGTTCCAAGGCCGATCTCAGGAAGCTAACGCCTTTTTCGCGCCTTGCTCGTCGTCGAAGATACCGAATATCTTGACCAGGCCCGTTATGTCGAAGATTTTCTTGATCTGCGGATTGGTGCACACCAAATTGACCGTGCCGCCGTGCTCGCGGACGCGTTTAAGCCCGCCGATGAGGACGCCCAGGCCCGTCGAGTCGATGTAACGCACTTTTTCGAGGTTGATGACGAGATTGTAGTGCCCTTGGTCGATGAGCTCCGTAATCGCATCTTTCACTTTGGGCGATGTATAAACGTCGATTTCTCCGCCCAACTCGACGACGTACGCATCGTCGTCCGCTTCGCGGACCTGCACTTTGATATCCAAGGTTTCTCCTACATCTCGACGCGGGTTGGTTGCGATGGGGATGGGCCGTTCTCGGGGTTCTCCAGCTCGCCCGGCGGAAGGCCCGTGGCCGGCCCGCCGTTACCGCCGCCATGCTGCGAGCGCTCGGCCGCCTGGCGGGCTTTGGCGCGCAAGGCATCCCGCATGCCTTGCCCCGCGACCGGCGAGAGCAGGATGGCGAGTGCAACACCGGCGAGTGCTCCGGCCAGCAGGCCGGCGATGAGGCCGACATCCCCGCCGCTCGGGCGGCTGCCCTCGTTAGCTTCCACTAGCGTCCGGAGGCGACCCGTCGCCCGGGCGATCGAGCCGGCGCGAGCCGGTGATGCCGACCACGGCCCCGATCAGGGCGGCGGTTTTCGACGCACCCGACGCGACGCTCTCCAGCCGCGTGACCACGGCCCCCAGTCTTCCGATCGTTGCATCGGCCGTGTCGGCGATGCCACCGACGTGGGTCAGCGTCGTTACGATCGGCGTCGAAAGCGCACCGATCTGTTCGTCGACCTCGTCGAGGGTCCGTTGCATGCGCGTCAAGAGTGCGCCCGCGCGCAGACACAGGATGAAGATTCCGAGCCCGATCAAGAGGGCGCCCGCGCCCGCGCAAAGCGACAACACGAACGGCCCCGTTGCCGTGGACACAGCTAGTTCGTTCCTCCATGCGGCCCCGCGTTTGAGGGGCTACGACCAATTGTTCCCACAAGCGCGGCGGGTTCACGCAGCGATGCGAGGATGGTCGGTAGCATCCCTAAAAGGGCATCGACGTCCTGCTCGGTCGACAGCTTGCCGAACGAGAAGCGTACGGTCCCGCGAGCGGCCCAGGCCGGCCCGCCGATCGCGGCGATCACGTGGCTCGGTTCGATCGAGCCTGCCGCGCACGCGCTTCCAGTCGAAACGGCCACCCCGGCCAGGTCCAGCCGGATCGCCAGCGTTACTCCGTCGACGGCGGCGAAGGCCAGGCTCGAAACATTGGGCAAGCGCGGCCCCGTCGCGGCGTTGACCCGCACGCCCTCGACCGTCGCCAGGATTCCCGCCTCAAAACGATCGCGCAAAGCGCGCAAGCGCACCGATTCCGCCGGCTGTTCCCGGGCAGCCAGCTCAAGCGCCGCCGCCAGTCCCACTGCACCCGCGACGTTTTCGGTCCCGGCGCGTAAACCCGCCTCTTGCTCGCCGCCTACGATGAGCGGGGCAAGCGGTGTCCCGCTGCGCACGTACAGCAGCCCGACGCCCTTGGGGCCGTAGAACTTGTGCGCCGAAAGCGACAACAGATCCACCCCGAGGTCATCGACGTCGAGCGGAACGCGACCGGGCGCCTGCACTCCGTCGCTGTGAAAGATCGTCTGATGCTCGTGGGCGATGCGCGCCAGGGCCGGGATCGGCTGCAGCGTCCCGAGCTCGTTGTTGGCAAGCATCACCGAGGCAAGCACCGTCCCTGCTCCGAGCGCCGCTTCGAAGTCGGCCGGATCGAGCGCGCCGTTTTCGTCGACGGGTAGGACGCTCACCGCATAGCCCTCGTCGCGTAACAACTCGACCGCATGGAGGACGGCGCGGTGTTCGGTCGCCACCGTCACGATACGCCTGCCCGCTCCGCGCTGGGCCCGCGCGACGCCTAGGACCGCAAGGTTGTCGGCTTCCGAACCACCGGCGGTGAAGACGATTTCGCGCGGCCGCGCACCGAGGACGGCGGCGACGCTCGCCCGTGCCCGATCGAGCGCGGCTCGCGCCGCCCGGCCCTCGGTGTGCGCCGAGCTCGGGTTGAAGCCGAACTCGCTGAAGTAAGGCCGCATTGCTTCGACGACCTCGCGGCGCGCGGGAGTGGTCGCTGCGTGATCGACGTAACGCCGGGGCTCCATCGGTCCTAGTGTACCAGCCTCGGCTAGGATGGCGCGCCTCGGCCGCCCGATGCCGGCGCACGTTTGCCGGTCGGTTTCGAGCGGCGGGCAGCAATCCAGGGCCGCAGGCGAGCCTCCTCGCCCTGCGCCCCCGGCTCGAAATAGGCCGGGTCACCCAGATTCTCGGGCAGATAACGCTCCAGGCGTTCGGGCGGCGGAAGGTCGCCCGCCGCACCCATCGCGGCGTAGTCGTCGTGCGCGTAGCGATAGTCGCGCCCGTATCCCAGACCACGCAGCAAGCCCGTGGGGGCGTTGCGCAGGTCGAGCGGCACGGGATCGTTGCGCGTTTCCTCGACGTCGCGCAGCGCCGCACCGTAGGCACGTCCCACGCTATTCGATTTTGGCGCCGTCGCCAGATACAGCGTGGCATGCGCGAGCGCAAAGAAGCCCTCCGGCAATCCGACGAAATGCACCGCCTGCTGCGCCGCGACGGCAACCTGGAGCGCGCGCGAGTCGGCCAACCCAACATCCTCCGACGCCAAGATCACCAGACGCCGCGCGATGAAAAGCGGATCTTCGCCGGCGTCGATCATGCGCGCTAGCCAATACAGGCCAGCGTCGGGATCGCTGCCGCGAATCGACTTGATGAATGCGCTGATGACGTCGTAGTGATTCTCGCCGCGTTTGTCGTAGGCGATGCTGCGCCGTTGCAGGGCGTCCGCGATCAGGGTGCGGTCGATGTGCTTGGCCCCCGCCCCATCCACTGCCGCCGCAGCCGCGGCGAACTCGAGCGTGCCGAGCGCAACGCGCGCATCGCCGTTGGCGAGTTGGACGAGCACCTCAAAAGCGTCCTCGTCCAACCTGATCGTTTGACGCCCGAGCCCCCGTTCGGTATCGGCCAGCGCGCGGCGCACGAGGGTCGCAATCGAGGCGTCGTCGAGCGCGTGCAGCACGTAGACCCTTGTGCGCGAGAGCAAGGCGGAGTTGACCTCGAACGAAGGGTTCTCGGTCGTCGCACCGATCAGCGTCAGCGTGCCATCCTCGACATAGGGCAACACGGCATCCTGTTGCGCCTTGTTGAAACGGTGGATCTCGTCGATGAAGAGCACCGTGCGCTTACCGATCGCGCGCGCCCGCTGCGCGTCGGCGACGACCGCGCGCAAGTCGGCTACCCCCGCGCTGACGGCCGAGATCGAAACGAAGTTCGCGCCCGTCGCGTTGGCGATGATTTCCGCCAGCGTCGTTTTGCCGCTGCCCGGCGGACCCCACAGAATCAGCGACGGAACGACGTCGCTCTCGATCGCGCGCCGCAACGCGCGGCCTTCGCCCACGACGTGCTCTTGAGCGACGAACTCGTCGAGCGTTCGCGGCCGCATGCGCGCGGCCAGCGGCACCGGAGCGTCCTTCTCGAAGAGACTGACGCGCTCGCGCGGCCGCCGCGCCATCAGAGGAAGTGCTTTTTCTTCGGTTTTCCGGTCGCCGCCGGTTTGGCGACACCCGGCGTTGCGGTCGGAACCGGCGCGACGATCGTGACGTCCTTCTCGGCCCGTATCTCCCCGCTTTGGGTGTCGTAATCGACCACCTGCGCATCGAGCGTTTGATCGCCGTCGGCGATATGCACGCTGCCCTCGAGATGCAGGTGGTGCTCGGCGTCGTCGAGCGTGGCCGAGTCGGCGGTTGCGCTGCGCTTCTCTTGGGTGAAATGCACGTGGCCGGTGGCCACGTACAAGTGCCGCACGCCGTCGACGTCGAGCTTGTCGCAGACGAGCGTTGAGGGTTTTTGCGTCAGTTCGCTGGTCTTTCCCGCACTCTTGACGGCTTTGGTTTGATGGACCACGACGTGCCCGACGGCGTGAAGCTCCTTGCGCCGCGAGTTGCCCGTCGCATGGTCGGCGCTGATGTCGGTTCCCTCGCGGACCGCTGTAAAATGGTCGGGCAGCGAAAAGTTCCCGGTTTCGAAGTTGAAGTTGACCGTCTCCGATTGGATGCGGTCGAATCCGCCGACGTTCTTGAAAAAACTCTCGCCGAGCGAGCCCGCGACCGGGTTGGTGCCGCCCGTATTCACGCCGGCTGGGAATGGCGGATGCGCGCCGTTTGACCTCGGACCGGCGCCGCCGCCTGGGGCCGCAGTGCTGCCCGGCGGAACGGCGGGCAAGCCGCTCGGAGTCCCGACGCCGCTCGGGGTCGTCGACGGCTTAGCGGGCGGCGTTTGTGCGAGCGCCCCGTGCGAAAATGCGACGAGCGCAAGCACGATACCAAAGAGCGAGAGGTGAGGCCTCACGCATCCTCCGAGCGGCGGGCGCCGGCAACCGTCTCGACGGGCCCCAAGCGTCGTTCCAACTGTTCCACCGTGATCACTCCCACACGAATCACCCGCGCCACCGCGCGGGTGACATCGACTACGGTGGATTCGGTTTCGAAGGCGGTCGGCCCGTCGTCGATCAGCAGGTCGGCGGCCGGCAGCGCGTCGTGGCCGGCGCCTCCCGAAAAAGCGGGCGCGCCGCTTCGATTTGCGCTCGTCGCAGCGAGCGGGCCACAGCTCGCCAGAATGGTCCGGCACAACGCGTGCCCCGGGACGCGCAAGCCGACGGCCGCTAGCCCCGCGGTGACGCTCTCGTGCACGGAGGGCGGCCGCTCGACGATGAGCGTTAGGGGTCCCGGCAGAAAGCATCGGGCGGCGGTTACGGCAAGCGCATTGCCGTCGGCATACTCGAGCAGCTCGGCGACCGTCCCGAAATGCAGCGCCAAGGGTTTCGTGAGCGGGCGGCGTTTGAGGCGAAAGATGCGTGCCACCGCGTCGAGGCGTTTGGGGTCGCAGCCGATCCCGTACACGGTGTCCGTCGGGAAAATGACCGTTCCACCTGCCCGAACGACGCGCGCGGCTTCGCTCGCGACGAGTTCTTCCGGCATCGTTCGGGCATCGATCGTGCGCATGCCGTTTCCATGCGCGCCGGGGAAAACGTGTGACACGACCTGTCGCTCGATCGAGGCGCCCCTACGTGCGGACGCGCGAACCGGTGCCGACGGCTACGCACGAGAGCGGGTCGTCGGCGACGATCACCGGAATGCCGGTGACCTCACCCAACAACGTGTCGAGCCCGCGCAGGAGCGCGCCCCCGCCCGTCAAGATGATGCCGCGATCGATGATGTCGGCGGCCAATTCAGGCGGCGTTTTTTCCAGCACGGCCTTCACCGCCTCGACGATCGACTGCAACGGTTCCGAGAGCGCCTCACGAACTTCTTCGCTTGTGATCTTAACGGTCTTCGGCAAACCGTTGATCA
>PMHO01000029.1 GCA_003156715.1 Candidatus Tityobacter terrigena | reverse complement strand
GTGGTCTTGCCGGCCCCATTGGGCCCGAGGACCCCGAGAATCTGTCCGTCGCGCGCACTGAACGTGACCTCTTGCACCGCGACCTTGGTCCCAAAGGATTTGTGCAGCTGTTCGACGTCGATCACGGCGATGCACCATTGAAGTCGATGAACGCGGGAATATCACCGAGCTGCAGCAGGCACCGATCATCGAGCGCTCGCGGCTTCAGTTCCTGGATGAAATCTACGACCAGGCGCGGCATGCAGCCGGCACCGATCACGCCGTGGCCCTGCCCGGGTGCCAGCAGCAGTCGCGCGTTCGGCAGCGTGGAGAGCATCTGCTCGGCGTAGGCTGGCGGGGTCACTGGATCGCGCTGACCCGCCAGCAGCAGCACCGGCAGGTTGATGCCATTCACGATGGCGGCGAAGCCGCTGATCTCCCGTGTCACCAGCGCCGTGGCGATGGAGAACGCGGAGGTGATGACCATCAGGAGCCCGAGCAGCACCGCCAGGATGAGCAGGCCGGTCCAGTGGACGGAAAACCCGAAGCCGGCGCCCACGGCGACCACGACGGCCTCATCGCCGTCGCGCAGTGCCGCGATTCGGTCGACGGCGCCATCGACGATCGAGGGCGAGGCGCCATGCTTGGCCAGCGCCGCGATGACGCGTCGCATCGACGATGCCTGCGGCGGCCCCGAAAGCTCGAAGAAGCCCGGCGCGCGAACCCGTGCGAGCGCAATCGGGCCAAGTGCGCTTTGCTCGCGCATCAGGTCTAAAATTTCAACCGCAGGAGAACGCGGTAAGAGCGCGGCAGCCGTCGCGATGTAGGCGTTCGGCGCGAGAAAGAGTCGCGGTTTCGGCGAAGACTCTAGTGCGTCGACCCCCTCGCCGTCGCGTCCAACCGAGCATACGCCGAAACTCTCGCCCTCGAGCGCGCGGCATAGGGCAGCCACCGTGACGGTCTTACCCGCGTTCTTGCTCGTTCCGACGACCGCGATCGATGCCGCCCCGGCCGCGTGCGCCCGCTCTAGAAGGGCTTTGCCGACGTCCATTTCGTTCGCTTTCCGCGCGGCGTTTGGCTGTTCCTCAGGCTCGTTTATCCGAACCGTTGCGCTGCTAACGCGTTGGTAAAGAACGACGCCCTGGCGCGACCAGACGAGCCGCCACGTCTTGCGAGCCGTTCCGGCCTGCAGCTCGGGCAGACATTTTTCGACGTAGTACGAAGCGCGCTGGGTCGTATCGAAAAGCGCAAAGGGCGGCTTCCGACCGAGTCCGAGATCGGCGTTGGGATCGAACCCGAGGTGGGAGTAAATCGACTCCTGCGTGCCGACGGCCAAATTCGGGGGAAGCGCCGCTAAGATATGGTCGACCTCGGCATCGTGAGCGTTCGGAAGGCTCAGATTGCGGCGCCAATGCGTCGGGCTTGCGAACAGCAGGATCGACACGCAAGCGACGCCGGCGGCGACCACCAGATTCCGCGCGAGGCGTGGTCTGGTTGCATGCACCCGCGCGATGCCCAGCGCGAAGGCGAACAGCACGTAACCGATCCATACCGCCGCGTAGTGCTGTCCCATCGTGTACGTGATCGGTTCACGCGACAGCAGTACTTCCGCGAAGCCGGGCAGCGCCAGCACGAACGCGGGCGAGAGAAGACACGTCAACGCGAGCGGAGCGACCGCTTCGGTGAAGTAGCCGAGGCGTCCCAGCAAAGCCCCCGCCTCGGCGTCGGGCGGAGGCGCGGATTGCGGGAGTCCGTAGAAGTGCGACGGCCCCCACGCGTCGGTCGCCCCGGCCCACGGCCGGACGACTTCGAAGAAGAATGCAAAGGTCGCGCACGCCAGTAGCAGCGCGCCGCCCGCGAACAGCAGTCCGGCGCGATCGCGACGGTAGGCGAAGGCGATCGCGCCGACGAGGGCTGCGAATGCCACGATCGGGGCTTGATCTTCTTTGATGCCGAGCACCACCAGCAGGCAGATTGCAGCCGGACCCCAGCGCCGCGCATCGACCGCCCATAGCAGCCACAGTGTCGCTGCCGGTACGAAGCCGTTCTCGTGGAAATCCGTAAACGTCACGCCGGCAAGCGGCGGATACACGAGGGCGACGAGCGCCACGCCAAGCGCCAACCGGTCGCCGACGCGGGTGCGCGCGATCATATAGAGCGGCGGTGCCGCTAGCGCCCCGGCGACGGCTTGAATTGCCACGAGCGCTAGCGGCGAATGCGCGGCAAGCAACAGCGGCGCACATAACAAGAGAATCGGCGAGAAATGGTAGGTGAAGTGGCTTCCGCCTTCGGTCGTATTGGCGAACCCGTGGAATGCGCCCGCGATGCTCTGCGTGAAGAGGCCGAGATCCGATCCCGAATGGTATGAAACGTAACGAAGCGTACCGAGCGCGGTGTAAAGTGCCGCGTAAACCAGGCTCGCGATCCATATCCACCCAAATCGGGTCACAACCTTGCCGTCAGCTTGAGAAGCGCAAACGTCAGCCCCGTGACGGCCAGCACGCCGCCGGCGAACGTTCCGGCTCGCCGCCCCGCGCTTAGGCCGAGCGCGCCACCAAAGGTTAGCCCTAACGTCGTCGACAGACCGGAGGCGAGCGCGATCGCCCCGAGGGTCCAGTACAGCGGCACGCCGAGATACACGATCGAGAAGCCGATGCCGAGCGAGTCCATGCTGATCGAAAGCGATGCGAGCACCAGTCCCCAACCGCGCGACAGGTCGAAGCGTGGCAACAACGTGCCTCGCGTCGATTCCACGATGATGTACGAACCAATCACGACCAGCGCAGCGTAGCCGAAATAGGCTGCAACGTCGCCGACAAGGCGGCCGGCCGCCGCTCCCAAGCCGACTCCTACGGCGGTCATCGCTACCTCGGAGACCGCGAACGATGCACCGATGCGTAAGCGAGAGCGGAAGCTGACGCCGGTAACGCCGACTCCCACGCTCACGGCGAACACGTCGAGGGCCAGCGAAATCGCGACGATGGCGATCCGTAACAGAACGAAACTCATCGCCGCGTCTAATGGCGGGCGAGGAGCCCTAAATCCCCCTGTTCGCGGCTCTTAGCGGGCCGCTACTCGATCGCTTCGAAGCGAGGGGCCGCTGCCTAGCAACCGCACGATGGCCGCACGCAGCTGCGAGAGCGTAAAGGGCTTGTCAAGGTAAGCATCGGCTCCGGCGTCGCGCGCGCGGTCCTCGAGACCGCAACGTGCATGACCGCTGATGATGAGGACCGGCACCATCTTATTGTGCGGCAACGCGCGGATACGCTCGACGAGCTCCAGCCCGTTCATGCCGGGCAGCATGAAGTCGGAGATGACCATGTCGAACGGTTCCGAGCTCAACAAACGCAACGCTGTCTCGGCATCCGGAACGGTCGCTACGGAGCCCGCAAGACCCAAAACGCGATCGAGAAGCGCGCAAATCGCCGCGTCGTCCTCGGCCACGAGAATGCGCTTGATCGGTCGTGCGGCAGCGCGCAGCGAAGCTCGGTTCATCAACGAAACGTTCGCTTGGGTGACGGGCTCGCCTCGAAAAACGAGCCGCCGCAGCGTTAAGATTTCTTGGCGCTTTTTTTGCGGTATCAATCTTACCGAAAAGATCGATGCTGCCCGCGGGACTTGGGCTGGGCGCGGCGCCATTCCCTTCGGCGCGGGCTTCTGCCGTTAGCCGGCTTCCGCCTTGGAACTGGCACAAAGGCCGCGCATTTGAAAAGGCGAACGCGAACCCTCAGCATGGCCGTCATCGACCGAATCCTCGCGCCGAACTCCGCATTCCAGACGCGTTTTTTCTTCTTGGCGAAGCGCTTTATCGCCGGGCAGACGATCGACAGCGCAATCGACGCAGTCCGGCGGCTCAATGGTGAGGGGATGAAGGCGACTCTCGATTTCCTCGGCGAGGACGTCGTCGATCGGGCCGAAGCCGAGCGAACGCGCGACGTGTATCTCGACATGCTCGACGAGATCGCGCGAGAGTCCGTCGATACCAACGTTTCGGTGAAGCTGACGGCGCTCGGACTGCTGATCGACCGGAGGCTGTGCACCGAGTTCTTGACGGATCTCGTCGCACGCGCCGCGAGCAATGCCGATCCGTTCGTGCGCATCGACATGGAGGGGTCGGCGCTGACCAGCCAAACGCTGGACGTTTTTGAAGACGTCTACACAACCCATCGCAACGTCGGCCCCGTCATCCAAGCCTATCTCAAGCGGTCGCCCGATGACGTCGAGCGTGCCATTGCACTGGGCGCTCGGGTGCGGTTATGCAAGGGGGCCTATCGCGAACCGGAGAGCGTCGCATACCAAAGCATGCCGGTGATTCGGCGCGAGTACGTGCGCCTCGCCGAAGCGCTGCTCTCGCGCGGCAACTATCCGGGCATCGCAACGCACGACGATCTCCTGATCGAGACCGTCAAGGCGTACGCCGGCGAGCACGGCATTGCGAAGGACCGTTTCGAGTTCCAAATGCTCTACGGCGTGCGCCGCGACCGGCAGCGCGCTCTGGTGGGCGAGGGTTACGCCGTTCGCATCTACGTGCCGTTCGGCACGCACTGGGCGGGCTATTTCTACCGCCGAATCACCGAACGCCGCGAAAACGCGCTCTTTGCCCTGCGTTCGCTTTTCTCTCGCTAGGTTGCAGATCGATCAGTCGTCGGAAATACGCGCGAGGCGAATCATACGATCTCTTTCGATGAGGTTGGCGAGCACGTCGAAGCCGCTCTCGACCTCGCCGAAGGCCGTAAAGTCGCGGTCAAGATGCAGCTGCGGTGAGAGCGTGAAATAGAACTCGGTGCCCGCGGAATCGCGCTCCGCGTGTTTGTCCTTGCCGTAGTTGAGCGCCATGGCGATGATGCCGGTGCGCTGCTCGATTGGGTTTTCTTCGGCGCGAAGGTGGAAGCCGGCGTCGCCGTTGCCGCGGTCGTCATTTGGGTCGCCGGTTTGCACGACGAAGTCCGGAACGATTCGGAAGAAGCGGTTGCCGTTGTAGTAGCCGTCCGCCGCCAAGTCCAGAAAGTTCGCGACCGTGAAGGGCGCCCATTCGGGATACAGGCGCACCACCACGTCGCCCTTGGTGGTTTGGATACGGACGCGCGGGTGAAGGCCGGGCAGCGGGCCGTCGAGCGACGCCGCGCTCGTCGGAACCAGCGGCGGAGCGTCCGGGACGTCGCCGTACGCCGGCGCCCGTGGCTTGCGCACGACCGTCGAGCCAGTTGGCTGAGGACCGGCGCTCCCTGGGGGCAGGGGCGGAAGGTGGATCCCGGGCGGGAGCGCCGTCAAGTGCGCCGTCGGGGGTTCCTTCGCCAGCCGGCGCAGCGCCTCGCGCGCCTCGTACTGAACGTGCCAGGAAGGGTCGTCGAGCAGCGGGCGCACCAAGGCGGCCGCCCGCGGCCCCGGCCGGTGGCCTAGCGCGCGTGCCGCCTCGGCGCGCACGAACTCGTTCGGATCGGCGAGCGCGCGGCGCAGGAAAGCGTCGTGGCAACGCAGCGGATAGGCGCGCGCCAAGATCCACATCACGTGCCAGCGGACGGTGCCGTCCCGCTCGCGTGCGAAGCGCCGCTCGAGCCCGCTCGCCAGCGCCCCGGCGAAGGCTGCGGTGCCGAAAGCGTCCAGATTGGCCGCGGCGTGGCCCCGCACGAAGGGGTCCGGGTCGTCCCCCGCGCTGCTCAGCAGCACATCCGCAACCGCCTCGGTCGCGAGCACAGGGCGCGCCGCGACGATGCGCCCGACGGCATCGGCTGCGGCATAGCGCACCGCGCTAGCCGGATCGCGGCGTTCCAGGCGGACGAGGCTCCCAAGGGACGTTCCGTCCGCGGCAAGCCCGAGCGCGTATACGACCATCGAGCGGACCGCAGGCGATTTCGTCACGAGGTGGCGCCGCAGCGCGTTAAGAGGAATTGGTTGTTTGCTTCGTCCGGCAGCCAGCGCTGCCCGAGCCGCGATGGCCGGCTCCGCATCCAGGAAATGGGTGAGGAACGGCTCCACCGCACGCGCTTGCTCGTCCCGAGCGATCGCGGCGTACTCGGGCGGGACGGCACCGGAGGCTGCAAACACAGCCAATCCAAGCGTGACGCAGGCCGGAAGAACGGTGGGCAGGTTCAATCGCAATGAAATAACTTTCCGGGACGACGTTGCGTTATCTTAAATGGCAGGCGCCTAGTCCTTGCCCCTGGTCGGCGAGGCCGAGCGTCGTCTAACTCTCAACGGAAGGTAACCTCCCAAAAATGTCCAGTCCGAAGCGCAAGGTTGGCGGTGGAATGACGGTCCGCGAGGCGGGCCAAAAAGGCGGCGAGACGGTCAAGCGCAAGTATGGTCCCGAGTTTTACGAAACGATCGGTCGCAAAGGCGGCGAAGCCACCAAACTCGCCCACGGCCACGAATTCTACGAGCAAATTGGAAAAAAAGGCGGCAAGAAGGGCGGCGAAGCGACGCGCGACCGCTACGGCCCGGCCTTTTATGAGGAAATCGGGCAAAAGGGCGGCCAGAAAGTTAAGCAGCTAATCGAAGAAGGCAAGAAGGCTGCTGCTGCGGCCCGTGAAGCAGGCACCAAGAAAGCCTCGTAACCGCCTCCGCGTGAACGCGCGCGCTGTTGCCGCCTTCCTCGCGCTGCAGACCGGTGTCTTGGTCGCGCTGGCCCCCTCGGCGCGCGCGCTTCCCCCGCCCGAGCCGCCCCGTGGGCTGCCGACCGTGAGCCCGACCCCGCTTCCGCCCAATGCGGAGGTGTTGCCCTATGGCTCGACCCTCCAGCTCGTGCTCGACGACACGCTCGACTCGTCCCATGCGCCCGCCGGTTCGGTGATCCGCGTGCACCTCCGAGATCCCTTGGTTCTGGCCGGCCGCACGATCGCACCGGCGGGCGATCAAACGACGATGACGATCGTCGTTTCGTCGCGCGCCCAATCCGGCGACTTCGACGGCTCCGTCCAAATTCACGTCAACCCGCTGCCCTTGCTGGGCGCGGGTTCGCTCCCGGTGCGCGCGCCGCACGAGTTTCTTGCGATCGACCGCAGCACCGGCGAACTCTCGACCCGCGACGTCGGCGACATGGCCGGGAATATTTTCATACCGGGCTACATCGTGTATCAGATTTTTCGCAAAGGGCGTAACTTCAAGCTCGGCCCGGGCAGCGTCTTCAGCGTCTTGACGGCCGCCTCGGTCGACGCGACCAACCCGCGTGCCCTGACGGTGTCGACACCCCCTCCCTTCGTGATCAACGGCGATATGCCGCACGCCGATCTGACGCCAATTCCGCTCTACACGATTCCTCCGACGCCGCCGCCCAAACCCAAAGCGACGCGGACGCCCACCCCGCCGACGCCGGGACCGCCCTCGCCATCGCCGGTTGCGTCAACGCCGGCCGCTCCCTCCGCGAACCTGCCGTCCCCGAACCCAACAGGGAGCCGCTGACGGCGAAGCGCACAAGGTCGGCATGAAGCCTCTCCTTTTGAGTCTCGTTGCCGCCTTCGCGGCCGGGGCCGGCCCTGCGTTCGCCGCCGATACGCTGAGCGGGCATCCAACGGCCGCCGAGGCGCCCTTGGTGGCTAAAGTTAGCGCGGACTTGCAGGCGCGTTTTGCGACGGTTGCCGCGGCGACGCGCGCCGGATACGTCAGGTTCACCGACGAGGACGACACCGGCGCGATCAGTTACGCCGATCTGGAGTGGACGAGCAAGGATCCGATGCACCCGAGCCAGCTCTGGTACGATGTCAACGGGCGCCTTCTCGGAGCCGATTTCTCCGTGCTGCAGGCGGATTCGCCGACGGCGCCGTCGCTCTGGGGGGTCGATCCCAAGCGCTGGATTACGTTTAACGCCCACGTTCACTACGGCCTGATCGGTCCCAACCACACGACCATTTACGGCGGGACGGGGGCGCGCAAGTTGGGTGAGGCTGCGGCGGCCCACCCGACCGCAAGCGATCTGGTCGCCGCCGGCATCGCGAAGAGCACGAGCGACGTCCGCTTCGTCTTCGCGTTTCCTGCGATTTGGGACCTCGAGGTCTGGGTGTTACCCAACCCAAACGGCGCGTTCGCGCAGAAGAACCCGAACGTCGTACCGGTGCATCCGCCCAAATCCTCGAGCATGTAACCGCGGCAACGCGGTTACTCGGAGGCCCAGTAGTCCTTTAAGGCCTTACCACGCGAAGGATGGCGCAGCTTGCGCAAGGCTTTCGCTTCGATTTGCCGGATGCGTTCGCGCGTGACGCCGAACTCCTGGCCGACTTCCTCGAGCGTGCGTTGATGGCCGTCTTCCAACCCGAACCGTAAGACGAGCACTTTGCGCTCGCGCTCGGTCAGGTTTTTGAGAACGTCCGCCATCTTCTCTTTGAGCAGCATCACGGAGGCTGCCTCGGCGGGCGCCACCGCTTCCTGATCTTCGATGAAGTCGCCGAGATGCGAGTCCTCTTCTTCTCCGATGGGAGTTTCGAGCGAAATCGGCTCCTGCGAGATCTTGATGACTTCGCGCACCTTTTCCGAGGTCAGGCCCATCTCGTGGGCAATCTCCTCGACGGTCGGATCGCGCCCGAGCTCTTGAAGGAGCTGACGCGAAATCTTGATCAGACGGTTGATCGTCTCGACCA
>PMHO01000054.1:246023-247323 GCA_003156715.1 Candidatus Tityobacter terrigena | reverse complement strand
CGGGGCGGACTGCTCCTACAAAACCGCACTCGTGCCGCACGTAACCGGATGCTCGGCCACGACAAAGGTCGGCCGGCGACGGCCGCCAGGTCGCTTGCACGGTCGTCGGTGAAGAACCGCGCTGAAAGGGAATCGAAAAACGCGTACGTTAAGGCGACATCAACGAAAACGAACTCAACGGCGGCCGCTTGCGCGCATCCTTCTCGGCGCCGCGCTCTTTGCGCTTGCGACGCCGAATGCCGGAGCGGGAACGCTTCAAGGCGAGCCCGAGCCCGCGGCCACGCGCGCGCCGAGCCCGGATGTCGTCGCGGCCGAACGTGCCAAGGAGTGGCTGCGCCGTTTGCAGGGCCGCGACATCGATCGTTCCCAGCTCGATTCCACCGTCGACGCGGCGCTCAACGACGCCGTCCTCGATGCGATGCAGAAGCAGCTCGCGCCGCTCGGCAAACCGTCGTCGTTCGCGCTCCGCTCCGACACGAGCGCCGGCGGCATGACCTCCTACACCTTCGTCGTCACGTGGAGCAAAGGCACGCTCTACTACACCTTCGCGCTCGACGACAAAACCGGCAAGATCGCCGGACTCTTCTTCAGAGCCGGCCCACCTCCGAAAAGCGGCGCTTAGGAGGCCGCCGCCGTTTGGGCGTAGGCCGAGTCGATGACGTCTGCGAACTTCTTTTCGACGACGCGCCGCTTGACTTTCATCGTGGGCGATAGTTCGCCGTCCTCAATCGTGAGGTCGCGCGGCAGAAGCGCGATCCGGCGAATCTGTTCGAAGCTGCCAAGATCCGCGGTCTTCTCGGTGACTTCTTTCTGGATGAAGTCACGTACGTCGGAGCGCTTGGCAATCTCGGCGGTCGGCACGTCTTCGGCGATTGCGAAATCCTTGCGAACGAGTTCCCAGTTGGGAACGACCAGCGCAGCCGGATACGGACGGCCGTCGCCGATCACGAAGCACTGCCCGACGTAGATCGAGCGCTTCATGGCTGACTCGACGCGCCCCGGCGCGACGTACTTGCCGGCCGATGTCTTGATCAGTTCCTTCTTGCGATCNNCCAGCCGTCCTCGGTGAACGGACGCTCGTTCGGCAAATTGTAGTAGCCTTTCATGACGTTCGGACCCTTGACTTCGATCTCGCCGTCTGCGGCGAAGCGGACCTGGACTCCGGGAATCGTCTTTCCGACCGAGCCGTATCGAATCGAATCGAGCTTGTTCACGGTGATGACGGGCGACGTCTCGGTCAGGCCATATCCCTCGCAAATGGGAATTCCGATGCCGGCAAAGGTCAGCGCGATGTCGCGGT
>PMHO01000054.1:230127-246004 GCA_003156715.1 Candidatus Tityobacter terrigena | reverse complement strand
TGTATTCGCGCCCAACCCCGAGCGCCCACGGAACGAGCTTTGCCTTCAGGCCGCCCTCGGCTTTGGCTTTGCCGACAACCGCCGCCATGACTCGCTCGAAAATTCGCGGCACGAGCGCCATCGTGCTGGGACGAGCCGACTTGAGGTCTTCGATCAAGTAATCGGGCTGCGTGACGTAGAGCGAGCACTTGAAGAGCATGAACCCGAGGATGTCGGTGTGCTCGTAAATATGCGCGAAAGGCAGCACCGAAAGGACGATCTCGTTTTCCTCGGCGAGCCCGGTGAACCCGTAGTNNCGGTCGTCCCCGAGGTGTAGATCAAGACGGCAAGGTCGTCGGGATCCGTGCCCGCGGTAAATCCGGCGAGCGCCGAGGGGTTTGCTTTGGCTAGGTCCGCGCCGGCCGCCTCAAATTCGGCCAGCGAATCCGGTCCCGTTCCGTCGAAGTGAATCATGCGTGGCGCGGTCGGGCAGGCCGACGAGATGCGCTCGACGTCCGCCGGCGCCTCGACGAACGCCAGTTTCGCGGCCGAGTCTTTAAAGATGTATTCGACTTGATCGAGCGCGAGCGTGGCAAAGATTGGAACGACGACCGCGCCTGACAACAACGCGCCGAAATCGGCGGCGATCCAGTCGACCCGGTTGTTCGAGATCAAGGCAACGCGATCGCCTTTCGCGATTCCCGCATTGCGCAAAGCGTAAGCAATTGCAGTGGCTCGCGCCAGCATTTGCGACGAGGTGGTGAAGCGCCAGTCGGGCTTGCCGAGGCGTTCCCCGAACGCGCGCTCGCGTGGCATTCCAAGCTGTTCGGTGATGAACTGCGGTAAGGTCTGCATGCCGTCTTCCCCCAAGTCTGCTCGAGCTACGTTCCTCCGAAAAATTTTCCTATCGCAAGGCGAAATCTTGAAAGAACATTGACAACCGCTCACTAATGCTGGCTGCCAGCGTCACTCCCCTGGGCGCTTGCTTTTCTTTAGCCAACCAGTGAGGGACACCGACATGAATCGTACGCTTCAAGCCGGAGGCGAATCGTGCGGGCGCAACGATCGCAAGCGCGAGCGGACGGCTCGCGCCGGCCATCTGTGGGCGTTGGGGCTCCTTGTGGTCTGCGTTGCGGCGGTACCGCCGGCCTTGGCCGTCGCGCAGAGCTCCGACGCGGTCGCGAGCGGCCTCGGTGCAGCCGGCGCCGCCAACGGCCTGCTGGAGCAGGCGCTTTCGTCGCGCAAGATCCGGCGCCAAACGCAGGCGCAAGGCGCCGCGACTCCCGCTCCCGCGCCTTCCGCGGCGACCCCCATCCCGTTCGCGGAAACGATCGAGACCCCGAAGCCCGGCATCCCATACCCGGCGGTGCCCGGCATCCATTACACCGTCGACATCGGCAGCTCGTTCCCGAACGGCGACACCGGATATAAGACCAACAATCTCCCCGGCACCTTCGATGCCGTGCTGTTTGCCGGTCCCGACGCCTATACGCGTCTGCAGGTCGGCTACTACCAACTCGACGAGTACCCGATCGGGTTCGACACCGGGGCCGTTCCGGCGTATCTGTTACCCTCCGCGCTCGGCTTGACCGGGACGAGCCGCGTCATCTGCAACGCACTCGGCCCGCAGCTCACGATGAAGATCGTGCCCAACCCCAACGTCTGCAATCCCTACACCGGGCAAGCCAACCTCGCCGCGCTGCAAAACGACGCTGCGGTCAAGGACCGAATCTTCATCGCTACCTTCTCGAAGCTGATCTACGTCTCGCTGCCGATCCAGGGCGGCGTGCCGTACCCGATCGTCGTCACGCCCAACTACGTTGCGCGCCGGGCCTCGATCGGCGGGGCGGACGACGTCTTCCAAGTCTGGAATCCGACCAACGGGACGTATCAAACCGATCACCTGCGAACCGACGAGACCAAAGGCGTCTTTCTCACGTTTCCATTCGCCAAATCATCCAAGCTTTTCGCGACGTATACGATCGGCCCGCAGTGGCTGGTGAACACCAACGGGCTCAACCAGGACAACCACGCGCAGCTCTTTCAGTTTTTCGACATTCGCTATTTTGCGACCGACCGGACGACGTTCTTCTTCCAGCCGACGCGCCTGGTCGACGAACTACCCAACGAACCATACGCGATCCGCACGCCGACGATCATCGCCGGCTTCAATCACATCATCGTCAAGCCGTTCTTTATCCAAGGATGGCTCGGTTACGGGACCCCGCAGAATCCTCCAGGCGGCCATAGCGGGCGGATCGGCGTCGTCGACGTCACCTGCATTCAGTTTCCGCAGTGCGTCAGCGACCCCAATCCGCGCACCAACACCGCCGTCTATTTCGGCGGACTGAAGGCGTCGTTTTTCAACCTTCAGGTCGGGATCGGCACGCCTTCGGTCATCCCGCTCTAGGGAGCCGTCTCCACGCGCGTTCGCGGATGGCCGGAGCGAGCCCCGGCACGGCGAAACATCGACGGCGCGCGGCCGACGACTCAAAGGGAGTGCGGCCGCGCGTCGAATAGTGCTTTCCCCTTTTTTGGAGAAACCGATGCTAGAAACCCCAGTGCGCCCGGCGGAGCTGGTCGCGGCCGAAACGCGCGACGGCATTCGAATCATCGCGCTCACCCATCCGCCGGTCAACGCCCTGTCGTTCGCCACCTCGCAAGCACTCCTGAAGGAGATCGAGGCAGCCGACGGGGACGCGTCGATTGCGGCGATCGTCATCACGGGCTCGAAGGGCACCTTCAGCGGCGGCGCCGACATCAACGACTTCCTCAAGCCCCCGCCGGCGGATTCCAAGAACCTTCGCGACGCGATCGCGGCCGTTGAAAAAAGCAACAAAACCTTCGTCGCCGCGATCGACGGGAACGCGCTGGGCGGAGGTCTCGAGCTAGCGTTGGCGTGCGACTTCCGCATCGCGACGCCGAGCTCCAAAGTCGGCTTGCCGGAGATCCTGCTCGGCCTTCTGCCCGGTGGCGGCGGAACGCAACGGCTGCCACGGCTGCTGGCCAACAAGAACCCGATGAATCACGGCATGGCGGGCTTGCAGATGGCGCTCGATATGATGCTCAAGGGCGAGCAGAAGACGGCCAAACAAGCAAAGGGGATGGGGATCCTCGACGAGGTCGTCGAGAGCGGTGACGTCCTCGCGCGCGCGGTCGATTTGGCCAAGACGAAAGCCGGAACGAAAAATCGCATCAGCGCCCTCTCGTTCGTGGCCTTCCCGCCCATGATCGCCTACGCGCACGGCCTCGTTCCGCCTGAAGACCGGGGCGGCTACGCAGCCCACAAGCTGATCGACGCGGTGGCGGCCGCCTCCGAGATGGACTTTGCTTGGGGCCTGGCGCACGAGGCGCGGTTGTTCACCGAGCTCGTGCAGAGCCAACCGGCCCAAGCCGCAATCCATCTCTTTTTCGCGGAGCGCGAGCTCGGCAAGATTCCTGGGCTCTCCCCCGACCTCAAGCCGAAGCCGGTCGACAAAGCGGCGGTCGTCGGCGCCGGGACGATGGGTACCGGCATCGCGATGGTGTTCGCGAACGCCGGCATTCCGGTCAAGGTCATCGACGTGAGCCCCGAGCAGGTCGAACGCGGCAAGAAAAACGTCGCCGACACCTATCAAGCACAAGTCAAGAAGGGACGCCTGAGCGCCGAACGGGCGCAGGCCAACGTCGACGCCGTGACGTTCGTCGGCGACTACGCGGCGATCGCCGACGTCGATCTCGTGATCGAGGCCGTCTTTGAGAACATGGCGATCAAGAAAACGGTCTTCGAAGCGCTCGACAAAGCGCTGCAGCCCGAAGCGATACTCGCTTCGAACACCTCGACGCTCGACATCGACGAGATGGCGGCGGTCACCAAGCGGCCGGGCAACGTCGTCGGTTTGCATTTCTTCGCACCGGCCAACATCATGCAGCTGCTCGAGGTCGTTCGTGGGAAAGCGAGCTCGCCGCAGACGCTCACGAGCGCGATGGCCCTAGCGAAGAAACTTCGAAAGAAAGGCGTCCTTTCAGGCAACGCGTTCGGCTTCATCGGCAACCGCATGTTGTTCGACTACGCACGCGAGGCGAACTTCCTCGTCGAGGAGGGCGCGTCGCCGATGCAGATCGACAAGGCGATCAAGGACTTCGGGTTTCCGATGGGCCCGTTTGCGATGTCGGACCTCTCGGGAATCGACGTCTTCTACAAGATCAGTCAAGAGGCGCCCAAGCCGCCGTATCGCACCTCGGAGATCTCCACACGGCTTTACGAGATGGGGCGCTACGGCCAGAAAACCGGCCGCGGCTTCTTCATCTACGAAAGCGGCTCGCGCGAACCAAAGGCCGATCCCGAAGTCGACGTGCTGATCGCCGAAGAATCGCGTCGCCTGGGGATTACGCGCCGCGAGATATCCGACGCGGAAGTCATCGAGCGCTGCATGTACGCGCTCGTCAACCAGGGCGCGCAACTGATCGGCGACGGCATCGCGCTGCGTCCCGGCGACGTCGACATCGTGTGGGTTTACGGCTATGGGTTCCCCTGGTACCGCGGCGGCCCGATGTGGTGGGCCGACGGCGTTGGAACCAAAAAGATCTACGATGCGATTGTAGATTACCAGGAACGGCTCGGTCCGCAGTGGCAAGCTGCGCCGCTGCTCAAAGAGCTGGCCGAGAAAAACGGCACCTTCGCACCCCACCCGAAAATCGAGGTCAACAACTAAACCCAATGGCTACAGAAGCAGTCATCGTCGCCGGAGCGCGTACCCCCATCGGGCGGGCCTTCCGCGGGGCCTTCAACATGACGCACGGCGCGACCATGGCCGGTCATGCCATCGCGCACGCCGTCGAGCGCTCGGGGGTTGCGCCCGAAGACATCGAGGACTGCGTGGTTGGCACCGGGATGCCGGAGGGAGCGACCGGACACAACCTGGCGCGCAACGCGGCGGTTCGCGCAGGGCTGCCCATCGAGGTTGCGGGCACGACCGTCAACCGTTATTGCGCTTCCGGACTCCAGGCGATCTCGATCGCCGCGCAGCGCATCGTGGTCGACGGTGCGCCGGCGATGGTCGCGGGCGGCGCCGAGTCGATCAGCCTCGTCCAGAACAATACGAACATCAAGTTCTTCACCGAAGAGTGGCTGCTGCGCCACCAAGCCGACCTGTTCATGCCGATGATCGAGACGGCCGATATCGTGGCGCGCCGCTACGGCGTCTCGCGCGAGCAGCAGGACGCGTACGCGCTGCAAAGCCAGCAGCGCACGGCGGCGGCGCAGGCTGCCGGCCGTTTCGATGCGGAGATCGTGCCGCTGCCTTCGTGGATGTACGAACAGAACAAAGAGACGGGCGAGGTCAAAGAGGTCTTCAACACCCTTCCCAAGGACGAGGGAAACCGTCCCGACACGACGCTAGAGGGGCTGGGGAAACTCAAGGGCGTCAGCAACTTCAACCCCAAGTCGACCATCACGGCCGGCAACTCGTCGCAGCTCTCCGACGGTGCGGCGGCGCTGGTGCTTACGAGCTACGACTACGCCGAAAAACACGACCTCAATCCGTTGGCGTATTACCGCGGTATGACCGTCGCGGGGCTGCGCCCCGACGAGATGGGGATCGGCCCGGTCTACGCCATCCCCAAACTGCTGGAGCGCCACAACCTCACGCTCGAGGACATCGACCTGTGGGAGCTCAACGAGGCGTTCGCCGTGCAGACGGTCTACTGCCGCGACCGGCTCGGAATTCCAAATGAGATCTTCAACGTCGACGGCGGAGCGATCTCGATCGGCCATCCCTACGGCATGAGCGGCGCGCGGCTAACCCTCCACGGGATCATCGAGGGCCGCCGCCGCAAGGCCAAGCATCTGGTCGTAACGATGTGCATTGGCGGCGGGATGGGGGCTGCCGGACTGTTCGAGCTGATCAGCGCGAACTGATGGCTCGCGCCGGCCGGCGTACGCGGCGCGTCACGGCGTGCCGCGGCTGACGGTCGAACCACAAACCGTAGACGTTCAGGGAGGCGACCTCGGAGGTTAGCGCCAGCCGGTACGAACCCGGACCAAACCGGTGCCACCACGCGATCGCGTCGCGCGGCGCCAGTTGGTGAAAGGTGCCGCCCGCGCCGGCGACGGTGGCCAGGCGCGCCCCGTTGAGCAGAACGTCGAGCGGCGCGTCGTTCACGACGTGCCCGCGTGGGATTCCGTAACCGACCTGCAAGGTGCGACCCGCGGGCACCGAAAACGCGTACGTAACCCGGCCGCCCTTGTGGGCGTAGACGTAGTTTTGGGTTCGGTAGAAGTCGCCGGCAGCTGAGAACCCTGGGGTGAACTTCCCGCCGCGCACGATTGCGTCGAACACGCGAAGGCCAACGGCGTGGGGCGCGACCCAAGCGGCGCCGCTCGGCCTGGGGGGTGGAGCGGCCGCCAAGCCGGCCCGCGTGAGAACGACGCCGATAGCGGCCGCCGGGGTCGAATTCGCCTGCGCAGCGCTCGTCCGGATCGAAAGATTTCCTTCGATACGCGGGCCTACGGCGGTCCCGTCGATGGCGCTCGTGGCCGAACCGGCTCCAGATGGACCCGACGCGAGCTCCGCATGAAGGTGCGGGCCATGGATGCTGCCGGTCAACCGGCCTGAGAGCGCGCCCACGCGCATGCTGCCGACGAGCTTGCCGCTCTCGACCCGCTCGATGTTGAGCCGTACGACGTTCGCGCCGCCCGGCCCGAGATACGCCTGAAGGCCGGGCGGCGAGCCGCTCCAGAGGCCGACGACGTCGGCCGCCCGCTCGCGAGGAGAAAAGAGCGCGAACCCGACGACGGCCCCGAGCGCGAGCGCGGCCGCGGCCGCGGCCGCGAGCAGGAGTGCAGGCCTGGCCTGGATGGGGCCGGCGGGCGGCGTTGCTGGATTGGCCGGTTGACTCATGCGGCGCCGTTTTGACGAGCGCCGCATGAGTCCCGTTGGGCCCGCCGCGGCGGCGGGCGAGAACCAGTTCTCTTCGAGCTAGAAGGCGGTCGCGCCGATCGGAGCGCCGTTGCCGGTCGGACCATCGTAACCGGTTTCAGCGGTACAGAGGTACGCCGGGCTGCAACTGCCGTCGGCGCCGCTCGTGACGTCGAAGAGAGAGGCACCGGACGCGTAGAGCGACTGGGCCGCAGTCAGCGTGCTGGCATTGCCGGCCAGGCCGTAGATCGAGGCCACGACCGGCGACGAGACGCTCGTGCCGCCGACCTCGAGCCAGCCGTGCTGACTGTAGGTGTCGTAGATGGCGACGCCCGTGTTCGGATTTGCGTCTGCGGAAACGTCGTTCATCGTGCGGCCTTTGCAGCCCGTGTCGGTCTGCCAGCTAGGCTTCGACAACGACGTCTCGCAGCCGCTGCCCGTGCCTTCGCCACCGGACGAACTGCCCCAAACGGTCTCGGTCGATCGCTGACCATCCGAGAGATGGAGCGTCGTGCCGCCGACGGCCACGACGGTTGGGAAACCGGCGGGTACGGCCACGCCATAACCGTCGTCTCCCGCGGAAGCGGTGATGATCGTTCCGGGATGGTCATAGAAGCTCGCACCGCTTGTCCCGCCGCCGCCGTAGCTGTTGCTCACGACGGTCGCGCCGAGTTTAATGGCAGAGTCGACGCCGGTCCCGAGGTCCGTCGTTGTGGCGCTCTCCGCCTCGACGACGATGACGTCACAGTTAGGACAAATCGCCGACACCATCTCCATGTCGAGTGACAGCTCGACGTCCCAGCCGCAGCTTCCGCATGCTGACGGCAAGGGGCTCTTCTGACCGTTTTGGTTCACCTTCTGAAAGCATTTTTTCTTGCACTTCGGCAGTTTGAAAAACTTCCGGTAGAAGTCAAAGTCGGATTGGGCGTTCGGATCGTCGTAAGCCTCGACGACGGCGATCGTTTGCCCGGCGCCCGCGGTCGACGAGGGAAGATCGTAGGCAGATTGCAAGTCGCCCGGGGTATAGCCGACCGGCGAGTTGTCAGGTCCAAGTCCGCCGACGTCCGTCCGTATGAGGGCCATGCACGACCACACGTTGGGCTCGTTGCTGGGGTTGCAGGCGCGGCGCACGTTGGGCTCGAGCCCGCGCGACGAGGCTTCCGTCTGCAATGGTGCTGCGCCGCCGGGATGCGTTGCGCTCACCGCTTGGCTTTGCGGCGTCAGCGGCGACGCTGCGTTACCGCCGCCTCCGCTGCACGCGGACAAGAGCAACATCCCCGCCGCAAGGGCGCCCGACATTGCTAGGGGCTTCAAATACATCGAAGCTAAGGGTTTCAAAAAAGTCGACCTCCACTGAAAAAGCGACGCTCTATGAATCGCTGAAATAAGGTTGCGAGAACACCCGCTTCGATACCGCCGAATCGCCCGGCACCCCGCGGTCGCTCGTTTGGCCGGCATGCGAAGAAACCCCCGCTGCTATGAGCCTCATTTAAGCTCACATGAACGGACGTTGCGCAGAACAGCCAGCGTGGCAAGACGGCTGGGCTAATAACGAGGGCCATGCTCCTAGAACGAAGGGGTCGGCCGGGCTTTCCCTCCTCTTGGGACCTTATCCCTTCGCTCGGCCTTACAGTGCGCCGACCCCGTCCGGCGTCCCCGTTCCGGTCGGACCGTCGTAACCCAGCTCGGCGTGGCACAAGTAGGTCGGGCGGCAGCTCCCGTTCTGTCCCTTGGTGACGTCGAACAAGGGTGCGCCGGAAGCATACAGCGACCGCGCTGCGTCGAGCGAGCCCGCGTTGCCGGCCAAACCGTAGGCTGCGGCTACGATCGGCGATGAAACGCTGGTGCCTTCGACACCGACGAAACCGCCGTAGCTATAGCTGTCGTAGACCGCGACCGGCGTGCCGGCGTCCGCAGCCACGTCGTTCATGGTACGGCCTTTGCAGCCAGTGTCGGTTTGCCACTTGGGCTTACGAAAGGTGGCTTCGCAGCCGCTTCCGGTCCCGCTCCACACGGTCTCGTTCCAGCCGCGTGAATTCCGCGCTTTCCGTAGGTCCGTTCCCCCGACCGAGACGACCGTCGGAAAACCCGCGGGGATCGCCGCGCTGTAACCATCGTCGCCGGCCGAAGCGGTGATGATCGTCCCCGGGTGATCGTAATAGCGCGCGCCGGAGGTGCCGTTCCCGCTATAACTGTTGCTGACAACGTTTGCCCCGAGGGCGATGGCGGCGGCGACGCCGCTTCCGAGGTCCTTGATGGTGGGAGCGTTCGCTTCGACGAGAATGATCTTGCAGTTCGGACAGATCGCCGAAATCATCTGAACGTCGAGCGATTCCTCGAGGTCCCAGCCGGAGTTTCCGGCCGCACGCGGCAGGGGCCTCGCCTGACCGTCCTGATTCACTTTAACAAAGCACCCGGTGGAACTGCCGCATGCCGGTAAAGCGTAGTACGCGCGGTACGTGGCAAGGTCGGACTCGGCGTCCGGATCGTCGAACGCGTCGACGACGGCGATCGTTTGCCCGCTGCCCGCGGTGGACGATGGGAAATTGTAGGCGGACTCGAGTTGGCTGGGTCCGTAACCGGCGCCCTCGCCGAGCGAGGAAGCCGGCACGTCGGTCCGCACCATGGCCAGACACGCCATGACGTTCGCTTCGGCGCTTTGAGCACAGACGCGGCGTGCGTTCGTGCGAGCGGCGGGCTCGTCGCCGGCGAAGCTGGCGGCAAATGATGCGGCCGTGCGGCTTTGGGTTTGGGCCAGCATCGGCCCACTCGCGGCCGGACCCCCGCCGCACGCCGTCAGAAACAACATCCCCGCAATCCAGACAAGCTGCGTCGCCAAGGCTTTCAAAGCTCAGCTCCTTTCGAAGAAAACGAAGCTCGAAGAAGCGCTGCAATGGCGCAAAGCCGGCGGGGCTGTGCGCTGCGCCGCAACGCACAGCCCCATCGATTGCTAGAACGCGCTCGCGCCGTTCGGCGTGCCGTTGCCGGTCGGACCGTCGTAGCCGGTTGCGCCGTTGCAGAGGTTCGCGGGACTGCACGAGCCGTTGTTGCCGCTCGTGATGTCGTAGAGCGAAGCGCCGCTCGCGTACAGCGACTGCGCGGCGTTCAGCGAGCTTGCGTTTCCGGCTAGCGCGTAGACGGAGCCGACGAGCGGCGACGAGACGCTCGTGCCACCTACCACGTACCACGTGCCGCCTTCGTAGGTGTCGTACACCGCGACGCCCGTGTTCGGATCGCCGACCGCCGCCACGTCGTTGGCCGTACGGCCAGAGCAATCCGTGCCCGCTGCGCCGGTCTGCCAGGACGGCTTCTTCACCGCGTTATTGCAGCCGCTTCCCGAACCGTCCCAAACCGTCTCGCTGATGCGCTTACCGGCGTAGGACAGCGTCGTCCCGCCGACCGCGACGACGGAGGCAAACGCGGCTGGGATTCCTTCGGTGTTTTCGTAACCACCGTCGCCGCTGGATGCGAGGATGATCGTCCCAGGGTGATCGAAATCCTTGGCGTCTTTCTTGAGTGCTTTCTTGGTGAGCCCTGAAGTGGGGTACTGCCAGCTGTTGCTCACGACGTTTGCGCCGACCTTGACGGCAGCATCGTCGGCTTTGGCCAGGTCATCGTAGTTTTGCGTGTTGGCCTCGACGATGACGATGTTGCAGTTCGGGCAACCAGCCGACACCATCTCCATGTCGAGCGACTCCTCGATGTCCCAATCGAACGAAGGGGGCTCGGGACCCGGCAGCGGGCTCGCCTTGCCATCTTCATTCACTTTGCGAAAACAACCGTTGGACGTCGTGCACGGCGAGAGGCTGTAGTACGACCGGTACACCCCGAGATCGGACTCGGTATTCGGATCGTCGTAAGCCTCGACGACGGCTACCGTTTGGCCGGTGCCGGCGGTCGTCGACGGAAGATTGTATGCGCCCTGCAGTGCGGGCGGACCGTAGCCGTGATCCGTAACAAGGGGTCCCGCAATGTCGGTGCGGACGAGGGCCAGGCATGCGGCTTGGCCCGGAGTTGGGTTGCAGGCGCGGCGAACGTTGTGCGCCTGCGTGAACGGCGCCTTCAAAAAGGCGGCACCTTCAGTTTGGGTTGCGCCGCGCATTTGGCTTTGCGGCGCGACCGGCGACGCTGCGTTACCGCCCCCGCTGCACGCCGACAAGAGTAAGATCCCGGCCGTGAGGATACCGGACATCGGTAATGGTTTCAAAGAACAGAACCTCCATCGATGAAGCAAAGCTTTACGGATCGCAGGAATACCCGTTGCGAAATCAACCCGCTTCGATGCTACCGAGTCGCCCGGAACCCTACAACCGCCCGTTGGGCTTGCTATGAACCGCAAGAACAACCGCGCGAGATCGGCAGTTTGAAGTTGCCGAGTCGCCCGGATCCTCCGCCTTCAATGCTGCCGGAACCTTATCCCTCCGACTCGCTTGCGCCGCGGGCGTCGCTGCGCTCCTCGACGTCGCCCAAGAAAAACGACATCATGATTTCGCTGGCACGCGGCCCCGGCGGAAAGGTGAACGAGCCGCGCAGGCTACCGCCGCTCCAAGCGTGACCCATCGCGGCGATGCACCACAACTCGACGCGGACGCGCCCGCTGCCGTCGCGCCAGCGCGTTACGCGCGCCTCGGGGCGCCGCTCGCGGCTTTCGTTGACTTCGTCGACGCCGAGCAAGTGCAAGAACTGCCGCGCGAGCGTGCCGGAGTTGCGCGGGGCGACGACCGCGTCGTCGTCGCCGGTCCAAAGCATCACGCGCAACTTGGCGTAGTCGGGCGCGGGGCGTTGGCGGCGCGCGACGAGCGGCGTGATGTCGCCCAGCCCGACGTCGCCGTGCATCGCTGCGTAGGCGCCGGCCAGATCGCTGCTTGCGTGGAGCGGGATGCCGGCCATGATCCCCACAGCCGAAAACAACGCCGGCTCTTGTTCGGCCAAGATGGCGGCCATGGCGCCCCCGGCCGAGAGACCGGCCACAAAGATCCGCGATCGGTCGATCGGGTTGCGCGCGCACGTCTCCTCGACGAGTCCCAGGATCGCCGCGGGTTCGGGCCCATCGCGCAGTTGATTGCGCTCGATGAACCAGTTCCAGCAGCGCTGGGGATTGTTACGCAGGGACTGCTCGGGGTAGAGGACGTACGCCCCGGCCTTCTCCGCCACGCGATCGAAGCGCGTTCCAGCAGCGAAGTCGCTTGCCGTCTGCGCGCACCCGTGCAGTGCGACGAGCAGCGGCGCGGGCCGCTTCGATGCGCTCGTCGCTTGCGGCGCGAATAGCCGGTAGTCGATCGAGCGGCTTCCTTTACTTCACGAGCGGAAGGATGCCGGGCAGGACGATCGGATGCAGGCCGAGCGCCACCGTCGCCACCGCCGACACGCAGATGCCGACCCAGGGCAAGAGCGCCGCCGGACTGCTCGAAGGGCGGCTCGGCGCGCCGCCGGCGCGGGCATACATCACGCGCACGATCTTCAAGTAAACGTAGGCGGAGATCGCGGTCCCAACGATCAGGAGGACGGCCAGCCAGAGAAATCCGGCGCTGACCGACGACGCCAGGATCAGCACCTTTCCGGTGAAGCCGGCCGTCGGCGGCAAACCCGCCAGGGCGAGCAGGAAGAGCGTCATGGCTGCGGCCGCCGCGGGACGGCGGTGGCCGAGCCCGTCGAAGGCGGCGAGGTGCGACCCCTCGTCGTGCTCGCGCGAGAGCAGCCCGATGACCGCGAACGCGCCGAGGTTCATGAAAGCATAGGCACCAAAATAAAAGATCCCAAACTGTAAGCCGAATGTCGTCGTTCCCGCGAAGGCGGCCACGATGTATCCGAGCTGCGCGATTCCCGAATAGGCCAGCAGCCGCTTCATGTCGGTCTGTGCCAGCGCCGCGGCGTTGCCCACGATCATCGAGATACCCGCGACGATCCACACCGGCAGCAGAATCGCCGGCGACACGGCCGCCGGTAACGCTGCGTAGGCAAAACGGGCCAGCACGGCAAGGGCGCCAGCCTTGGTGACGACGCTCATAAACGCCGTGACCGCAAGCGGGGCGCCCTCGTAGACGTCGGGCGTCCAGACGTGAAACGGGGCAAGGCTCAGCTTGAAGACCAGACCAATCAAGAACAGCCCGCAGCCCAGTGCAAAGAGCATCGGCGAGGCGGCCGGCTCGAGCAGCGCGGCAAGCGTTACGCTTCCGGTCGCTCCAAAGAGGAATGCCATTCCGAAGAGCATGAAGGCCGAAGCCGTCGACGAGAGGATCAAGTACTTCAACGCCGATTCACGCGACGACGGCCGGCGGCCGAGCCCGCAAAGGCAGTACAAAGCGAGCGAAAGCAGCTCGAGGCCCAAGAAGATTGTCATCAAGTTGGCGGCACCGGCCATGAGCATCGCGCCCGCGGCGCTCCACAGCATCAGTGCGATCGCGCCGGGCACCTGATCGTCGCGCGCGAGGTGCGTCGCGAGCAGCAGCGACATGATCGCCGCAACCACGATGATCTCTTGGAACACGCACGCGAAGGCGCCCTCGACGAAGCCGCCGCTGAAAGCGGCGTGAGGCGTCCAATATCCGGGCACGGCGAGGATTCCGCCGAGCGCGAGCCCGGCGATTCCCAAGACGAGCGCCGCGCCGCGGCGTGCCGCTCGCGGCAAGAGCAAATCCGCGAGCAGGACGACGAGTGCCGCGACCGCGACCGCGAACATCGGCACGACGGTAGCCCAGTCGGCACCGGTGTAGGGAATCGTGAGCGGCTGCGTCATCGTCTCGCTGCCCGCAGCGAAAGGGTTGCGACGGCCGGTGACGCGGCGATCGCATTGGCCGAACGTGCGACCGCACCCGGCGCGATCCCCAGCAGCAGAACGGCCACGACCAGCGGAGCAAATGCGGCAAGTTCGAGGACCGTCATATCTTCACGTTGCGGCAGATCGGGGATCTCGGGGCCGTGCATCGTCGCCTGCAGGACCCGCACCATATAGGCTGCGGCCAGCACGATCGGCACGAGCGACAGCGCGGCGATCGCAGGGTAGCCGGCTTGATAGACGCCGGTGAGAATGAGGATCTCCCCGGCGAAGCCTGCGAGCCCAGGCAGCCCGAGTGCCGCCAGAACCATGATCGTGAGCGCGCCGGCGAGCTTCGGATTGCGTTCGCCGAGGCCGCCCAGGCGCGAGAGGAAGCGCGTCTCTTCGCGCAACTCCACTTCGCCCAGCGTAATAAAGAGCCCGGCGCTGAAGAGTCCGTGCGCCACGACATACACGATCGCGCCGCCGAGGGCGAGCGGGTTGAACGTGAAGATCGCAACCAGGATGAGTCCCAAGTGCGAGAGCGACGAATACGCGACCACGCGCTTCGCATCGTCCAGGACGAGCGCCACGCAGGCGCCGTAGACGAGGCCGATCAGCCCCAGCGCAAACATAAGCGGCGCAATGGCGTGCATCGGGCCGGGCAGTAAGACGGTTGCGATGACGATGAAGCCGTAGAGGCCGCCCTTGGATTGCACGGCGCTGACGACTGCCGCCGCGGGCGCAGGCAGGTCCGCATACGTGTCCGGCATCCAGGTATGGAAGGGCCACACCGGCGTCTTGATCAGGAACGCGAACCCCAGACCCGCGAAGACCCACCACAGCGCGGCGCCTTGGAGTGCGGCGGGCGCCGGCGCGCTTGCCGAGCCGAGGACGTCGGTCGTTCCGACGAGCATGCCGTAGGCCGCCGTCGCAAGCAGCAGGGCGAGGCCGCCGCTCAAGTTATACACGAGATAGCGCCAAGCGCTGCCCGACTTCCCTTCCGGCGCCCAACCGACCAGGATCAAGAAGACCGGAACGAGCTGTAGATCCCAGAACAGCGCGAACGTCAACAAATCGCGCGCCAGGAAGACGCCCATCATCGCTCCGAGCAGAACGAGCATCTGCGCCACGAAGTCGCGCCGGCGCGGCACGCGCGTCACCGCCAGCGCGCACCCGGCGACCAGGCCGAGCATCAACGCGATCCAGGTACCGGGACCCGGCCCAAGCCCGAAATGAAAAGCAGCGGTAAACGGCTGCACGAGCCAGCGAACCGACTCGTCGGGCGCGTCGCGAAAGACTGCGACTGCGGCGGCGCTCGCGAAGGCGATCGCGGCCGCTACGGACGTCACGAGTGCCTCCGCTCGGCGCGGCGCTAAATAGCAGAGCAGCCCGGCCACGATCGGCACGACGACGATGGCGGCGATCATCGCGCAGCCCCCGTCAGCACGAACCAAGCCACGAAGCACGCGGCACTTGCCACGATCGTGAGCGCATACCCGCGCACGAGGCCCGTCTGCAGCGCCCGAAACAGATAGCCCGCAGCGCCGGTCAACCAAACGACATCGCGCACGCCGGCGTCGATCACGGCTGGGTCGACGAATCCTGCGAACAGCGCGCCAAGCCGTCGCGCCGGCCGAACGAACAGCAGCTCGATCGCCGCGTCGAAATAGAACGCATTGGTCAGAACGGCCGGCATGCGCAGCGCTTCGCCGCGCAGCCGCTCCACCGCCGAAGCCGTCGCCGACCGCGTACCGTAGCGATAGTAGGCCACGGCCACTCCCGCGATGACGATGGCGAGCACGATCAGGCTCGATAGCAGCTCCGAAATCGGCGCAGGCGCCGTCGCCTGCGCGCCGCCATACAGCGAACTAAGGAAGCGCCACCACGGGCTCTGCGCGCCCCCGATAGCCAGATAGCCCGCCCCGATCGATCCCACGATCAACACACCAACCGGGATCTGCATCACCCAATCCGGGACGTGCCCTTCGCGAGCGTGGACCGGCTCGCTCGGCTCGCGCTGCGCCATCCCGAGCCGTGCCTCGGGAACCTCGCCGCGATAGTGGCCCCCGAACGCGACGAAGAGCATGCGAAACATGTAGTAGGCGGTAATGCCCGCGGTGACCACGGCGGCCGCATACAGCAAGGGATGCCCGTGCTCCAGCGTTCCGTAGATGACCGCATCCTTGCTGTAAAACCCGCTGAAGCCTGGGACGCCGATGATCGCGAGCGTGCCGATCGCCAT
>PMHO01000054.1:0-230110 GCA_003156715.1 Candidatus Tityobacter terrigena | reverse complement strand
ACGCCGACGCCCATGATCATGTAGCCGATCTGGGACATCGTCGAGTATGCGAGAATACGCTTGATGTCCCACTGCGCGGTGCCCAAAATCGCAGCTAGCAGCGCGGTGACGGCGCCGATGGTTCCGACCAGCTCCTGGGCCTGCGGCGACGCGTTCCAGAGCGGCGCGAAGCGCGCGATGAGATANNCCTTCCATCGCGTCGGGCAGCCAGGTCTGCAGCGGGACCTGGGCCGATTTCGCCGCGGCGGCGATGAAGAGCGCGATGCAAGCCGTCAGAATCACGCCGCTCGGGAGACTCGCCGCTTTGGCAAAGACGTCGGCATACGCAATCGAGCCGGTCGCCCCATACAGGACGAAGATGGCGTACATCAATCCGACGTCGCCGAACACGTTGATGACGAAGGCCTTGAGGGCCGCGGCCACGGCCGAAGGCTTGTAAAACCAAAAACCGATCAAGAAATACGAAGCGACGCCGACCAGTCCCCAGCCGACGAGCAGCCCGACCAAGTTGTCGGAGAGCACGAGCGTCAACATCGCGAAGACGAAGAAGTTCAGATACGCGAAGAAGCGCGCGACGGCTTTGTCGGCCGCCATATAACCGATCGAATAGAGGTGAATGAGCCCGCCGACGCCGGTGATGATCAAGACCCAAACCAGCGACAGCGGATCCAACAGCAGCCCGAAGGTAAAACCGGGAGCCCAGCCGATCAGCGGCGTGACGTGCAAGCCGCCGGGAGCGGTCGCAACGCCGAACAGCGCGCAGGCCAGCACGAACGACAGCAGCACCGCGGCCGAGCCCAGCACGCCGGCCGCGCGGCGCAGTTGCGGACCGAGCGCCCAAATGACGATCGCACTGAAGAACGGCAGCATCCAGAGCGTCAGCAAGCTCACGAGCGCAGAACCCGTCACCCGCGCAGCCTCGCCACCTCGTCGACGTCGACGTTCGTCGAGCGACGGAAGAGCGCGACCACGATCGCGAGCGCAATCGCCGCCTCGGCGGCCGCAACCGTGACGACCAGGAAAACGAAGACGTGCCCGGCGTTGTTGACCCAAGCGCGTGAGAACGCGACCAGCGCCAGGTTCGCGGCGTTGAACATCAGCTCGATCGACATCAGCATGATCAGCGGGTTGCGCCGTAAGATGACGCCTCCGACCCCGATGAAGAACATCACGGCGGACAGTGCCGCGTATGGGGAAGCATCGAACCCCGTCATCGGCTTTTGACGATCGACTCGCGCCGGCGTTTCCGCTTGGGCGCAGCGTGGTGCCCCAGCGTCGGCTGCGGCACTGCGTCACCGGCGATCAGCACGACCCCGATCACCGCCACCATGAGGATGAAGGCGGTTACCTCGAACGGCAGCAGGTACGTGGTGAACAAAGCGACGCCGAAATCGGCGATGCTGCCGAAGACGTTAGCGTTGCCGGCCGCGCCGATGGTCGAGGTCGGCTGGTGCGGCGTCGGCACGAGCGGTCCGCGCGCGATGCCGTAGACGACCAGGCCAAGGAACAACGCGACGACGGCTACTGCGGGGACGAACGCCCGCGGCATGCGGTTGGGGCCTTCGCGGAATGGACCGATGCCGCTCGAGAGCAGCGCGATGACGAAAACGAAGAGCATCAAGATCGCGCCCGAGTAGATCACGATCTGTATGACCGCCAAGAACTCGGCGTCCAGCGTGAAGTAGAACGCCGCCAGCGCCAGAAAGTTAATCAGCAGCCCGACGACGCTGTAGACGGGGCTCTTCTGCGACACCGTGAAGACCGCGCTCGCGACGAGCACGACCGACAGGATCCAAAACAGGATCATCCGGCTAGTCCTCGCCGTTCCGTTTTGAGAATGTGCCCGCGGTTGGTCGCGTCGTACCCGGTCGCGATGTCGACCGTGCTCTTCTGCTCGGCGACGGTCCCGAGATCTGCCGGGATGCCGTTGGGGCGCTCGTCGGGTGCGGTGCCGACGCCCGCCTGCGGCGGCACGAGAAGGCGGTCCTTGGCGTAGACGAACGAACCGCGCCGGTAGTCGGCCATTTCGAAACGCGGGGTCAGCACGATGGCATCGGTCGGACACGCCTCTTCGCACAGCCCGCAGAAGATGCAGCGCAGTTCGTCGATCTCGTAGCGCGCCGCGTAGCGCTCGCCGGGAGAACGCCGGTCGCCCGGTGCGTTCTCGGCGCCGATGACGGTAATGGCGTTGGCGGGGCAGGCGATCGCGCATAGCTCGCAGCCGATGCAACGTTCCTTACCGTCGGCGTACCGGCGCAGCTCGTGCAAGCCGTGAAAGCGCGGAGCGTGCTGCTTCTTCACCGACGGATATTCGATCGTCGGTTTGCGTTTGAACAGCATCCCGAACGTGGTCGCAAAGCCCCCAGTCAGGGCGATCAGGGCGGATGCGAAGCCGCGCAAGGGTGACACTACCCGGTCACCGCGACGACGGCGGCCGTCAGCATGAGGTTGAGGGTCGCCGCCGGCAAGAGGATCTTCCAGCCGAACGCCATCAGGCGGTCGTAGCGCAGGCGGGGCAGCGTCGCGCGCAGCCAGATGTACGCGAAGATGAACAAGCCGGCTTTGAGGACGAACCACACGATGCCCGGAATCACGGTCAGTCCGAACGGCGCGTTCCAGCCGCCTAGGAACAGCAGCGTCGCGATGCACGACACGGTGATCATGTTCAGGTACTCGGCGATGAAGAACAGCCCGAAACGCAGACCGGAGTATTCGGTGTGAAAGCCGCCGACGAGTTCGGTCTCCGCCTCGACGAGGTCGAAGGGCGTGCGGTTGGTTTCGGCGACCGCCGTAATCAGATAGATCGCAAAGCCGCCCAGTTGAGGAATGACGAACCAAAGACGGTTCTGCGCGTGCACGATGCCGGCGAGCGACGTGGTTCCGGCCAGGATGAGCACCCCGACGACCGACATCGTCATCGCGAGTTCGTAACTGATCATCTGCGCCGTCGAACGGACGCTGCCCAGGAGCGGATACTTCGAGCCCGACGACCAGCCGGCAAGCGAGATACCGTAGACGCCGATCGACGTCAGCGCGAAGACGAACAGGATACCGGCGTTGACGTCGCCGATGCTCCACAAGCCGTTACCCGATTCCGAGAACGGGATCACCGCATACACGCCCATCGCCGCGATCAGCGAGATAAACGGTGCGAGCCGGTAAATGAAGGTGTCCGCGGTCTGCGGCGTGAGGTCTTCCTTCAGCAGCATCTTGGCCGCGTCGGCAGCCGGCTGCAATAGCCCCCACGGGCCGACGCGATTGGGCCCGGGACGGAGCTGCATCCATCCTAGAATCTTGCGCTCGGCCAGCATCGAGTACGCAAACGTCGTGACCACGATGAAGAGCAAGACGAGCGACTTGACGACAACCTCGACCCACCACGGGGCCTCGAGCGCGAAGCCGAACGCAGGGAGCACTAGACGACGCTCCCGGCGAGCGCACGGCTCGAGCGAACGTTTCCAAGCGTAACCGTTTCGCCTTCCCCGAAGTCGTTCGCGGGCGCCTCCGGCAAGCCGTCGACGATCGTCACCACGCCCTCGAGCGCGTTGCCGTCGAGCGTCGCCACCAGATCGTGCAGCACGCGGCCGCCGGCGGCGAGATCGACCAGATCGGCCTCGCCGATGCCGGCCGCCTGCGCGGTCGCAGGCGATAGCAGCAGCCCCGGCCGCGGCCGCAATTCGCCGAGGCGATCGTCGAAATAGACCGTTCCGCCGCCGGCGAAGGGATGCGCCGCGATCGCGAGCCGAAGCCCGGCCGCACCGTCGCGCGCGGGCGCGAGCGAACCGCACAGCGCCGCATCGCCCAAGCCGTTTGCGATGGTAGCCGGGCTCGCTGTCGCCCAATCCGCTAACTCGCGCGGGCTGGGCAGGTCGATGCCGAGGTGCGCGGCGAGAGCGATCATGACCTCACCGTCGGAGAGCGCATCGGGCGGAGCGCCATGGGCCGCGTTCACCGCGTGGACGGCGCCCGTCAAGTCGAAGCTGTGGCCGTCCTTCTCGAAAGCGGCTTTCGCGGGCAGCACCAGGTGCGCAAGTCTGCCCGTCTCGGTCAGGAAGAGATCGGTTGCGACCACGAACGGGACGCGCTTCAGCGCTTCGCGCACGAACGCCGCGCCGGCCGGATGATGAAGGACCGGGTTCGCCCCAAAGATCGACAGGATGCGGAGCGTGCCGCCTCGCGCCGCCTCGAGCTGCGCCCGCGTGTCGAGCGCGCCGCCGGCCGGCAGCAGGCCGAGTGCCTCGGCGCCGCGCGCGTTAGGCGTCTCGCCCGGCACGAAAACCGACACGTGCTTGCCCTCGGCCGCGAGCTTCGCGAGCGCAGCCTCCGCTTCGGCACCCAACGCCGCATCGATGCCGTCCCACACGAACGCGATGCGCTCGACCTCGGCTAGGGTGCCGGCAAGGTCGGAGAGCCGCGCCAGATGGGTTGCCGGAACGAACGAGCTCGCCGGATGCGCCCCGATCGAAATCAAGCGCGCGCCATTGCGCAGCACGGCTTTGCGAATGCGCAAGTCCATCACGGGGGCGCTCTGCGATGGCGGGCGCCCAAGCGTGACGATGGCTTGCGCGTTCTCGAGATCGTCGTACGTTCCGCCGCGGGCTCCGGGCGAGGCCTGTCGCTGGCGACCGGTGCGCCAATCGACGTTCGCGATCCCGAGCGCGCGCATTACGTGCCGTACGAGAAGAATCTCTTCGTTGAGGAGCCGGCCCCCGCCGAGCACCCCGATCGACGCCGAGCCGGCACTCGCCAGCGCCTCTTCGAGGCGCGTCGCCCACAGTTCGATCGCGTCGTCCCAGCTGAGTTGAACCCACTCGTCACCGAAGCGTCCGAGCGGACTCGTGATGCGGCGCTCGTCGGCGTAGAAACCGACGTTGTAACGGCCGCGGTCGCACAGCCAGCCCTCGGAAACGGCGTCGTCCGAAGGGACCGACATCGTGCGCAGCACGTTACCATGACGCTCGTCCACGTTGAGCGCGCAGCCGACGCTGCACTGCTGGCAGGTCGTCCGCGTGCGCTGCAAGTCCCAGGGCCGCGAGCGAAAGCGATACGTCTTGGAGGTCAGCGCACCGACCGGGCACAGTTCGGTCACGTTGCCGCTAAAGTTCGAACGGTACGGCGCGCCCGTCGCGGTCGCGATCACGTCGCGCTGCCCGCGGTCCTTAACGACCAGCGATCGCTCGTTCGTGACGATCTCATCGAAGCGCGAACACCGCTGGCAGACGATGCAGCGCTCGTCGTCGAGAACGATCGTCGGCCCGAGATCGATTGCCTTCGGCTTGAGCTCCTTGCGTTCGGCCAGGCGCGACATTCCCTGACCGTAGGCGATTGAATAATCTTGAAGGTCGCACTCGCCGCCCTTGTCGCAGATCGGACAGTCGAGCGGATGGTTCAGCAGCAAGAACTCGAGCACGGCGCGCCGTCCGTCTTCGACCTTCGGGCCTTGCGTGCGCACGACCATGCCCTCGGCGACCACGGTGTTGCAAGCGATCTGCAGTTTCGGGGTCTTCTCGATCTCGACGAGGCAAATGCGACAGAGCCCCGCCGGGCCGAGCTTGGGATGATAGCAGTAGACGGGAATGTCCGTCTGCACGGCCTTGGCCGCCTCGACAAGCAGCGTCCCTTCCGGCACCGTCACGGGCAGTCCGTCGATGCTCAAGGTGACCTCTTTGGGCAGCGTCGTCACGCCGGCACCGGCAGCGTGCGCACGTAGCTGCGAAACTGCCCTTCGAAGCGCTTGACCACGGACGCGAGAAACGGTTCGATCGAGTCGCCCAGCGGACACAGGTTGATGCCCGTCAACTGGTGCGCCACCGCCAGCAGCATGTCGATGTCGCTCTCGACTCCGCCGCCGTGCAGGATGCGCTCGAGCGTGACTTCCAGCCAGTGTCCGCCCTCGCGGCACGGCGTGCACTGACCGCAGGACTCGTGCGCGTAGAAGCGGACGAGGGCGAGGGCGGCCTTGACGAAATCGGTGCTGTCGTCGAAAAAGACGATCGCACCAGATCCGAGCATCGTTCCGTGCGCCGCCATCGTGTCGAAGTCGTACGAGAGGCCCAAGTGCTCCTCGAAGAGGCAGGCGGAACTTCCCCCTCCCGGCTGAATCGCGACGATCTTGCGCCCCTCGAGCGGGCCGCCCGCGAGCTCGAGCAGCTCGCGCAGCGTGGTGCCGAGCGGGACTTCGAAGTTGCCGGGTCGCTTGACGTGGCCGCTGACCGAAACGACCTTGAAGCCGGGCGAGCGCTGCGGACCGACGCTCGCAAACCACTCCGGCCCGTTGCGCAGGATGTGCGGAAGGTACGCCAGCGTTTCGACGTTGTTGACGACCGTCGGTTCCCCGTACAGACCTTTAACCGCGGGAAATGGCGGCTTCAGGCGCGGTTCGCCGCGCCGCCCTTCGAGCGAGTTGAGCAGCGCCGTCTCCTCGCCGCAAATGTACGCGCCGGCGCCCCGGTGCACGGTCAGCTCCACCGTAACGTCGCTTCCGAAGATTCGCTCGCCCACGAAGCCCGCGGCGCGCGCCTGCGCGAGCGCGGCCTTGAAGATGCGATAACCCTCGGCAAACTCGCCGCGGATGTAGATGAACGAGTGGCGCGAACCGATCGCGTACGAACCGATCAGAATGCCCTCGATCACTTGATGCGGGGTCCGTTCCAGCAGCATGCGGTCCTTGAACGTGCCCGGCTCGGCTTCGTCGGAGTTGCACACGAGATAGCGCGGCCGGCCGTTGGCCGGCAGGAACGACCACTTGCGAGCGGTCGGAAAGCCCGCGCCGCCGCGCCCGCGCAAACCGGACCGGTTGGTCGCATCCATGACCCCGGCCGCTCCGAGCGCCGTGACCGCGCGGCGCCACTGCTCGTAGCCGCCGCGCGCGCGGTAGATCTCGATGTCGCACAGATCGACTTCCCCGATTCCCTCGGTCAGCACTTTTACGACCACTACGACGCTCCGTCAGGCCGCACGTCGCGCGCAACGGCCGCGAGGTCGCGGTCGTTTGCAAGCAGCGCCGCGCCGTCGGTGACCAGGCGCTCGCGTGTCGGCCGTACCACGACCGGGTAGGGATCCTCCACCAGGCGCTCGACCATCTGCGCGCCGCTTCGATCTCCCATGCCGCCCGGCGCGTCGGGACTGGCGACGCGCAGCGCTCCGGGCGATCGTTTCGCCGGCGCCTGCGTGACGAGCCACGATTTCGCGGGCACGGCGCTTTGCGGAAGCGCGGCGACCTCGTAGCGGCCCTCGCGCATCGCAGCCAGAATCGCGTCGACCTTATCGGCCGTCAGGTCGAACACGAACTCCAGATTGACTTGCATGCAAGGCGCGCGATCGCACGCCGCCAGACATTCGACCTCTTCATACGAGAAGAGCCCGTCGTCGGTCGTTTGCAGATGCTCGACGCCCAGCCGCTCGCGAAAGTGGGCCATGATGGGCTCCGCGCCGCGCAGCGTGCACGAAAGGTTACGGCAGGGCTGCAACATGTACTTGCCGATCGGGCGCCGGTAAAACAGCGTATAAAATGAAGCGGTCGACTCCACCACGGAAAGCGGCTCGCCGACCATCGCGGCACAGACGCTCATCGCCTCAGGCGAAAGCCAGCCCTCGACGTTTTGAAAGGCGCGCAGGATCGGCAACAGCGCGCTGCGCCGCTGCGGGTACTCCGCCAACAGCCGCTCGGCTTCGGGTTTTACTTCGGCCAAGACCGACGCGAAATCGCGCGTCCGGCCGCCGGTCGACGGTTCGCTCAACGGTCGACCTCGCCGAACACCGGATCCATCGAACCGATCATCACCACAAGGTCCGCGATCAGGTTGCCCGGGGCGATCTGCTTGAGGGATTGCAGGTTGTACAGCGACGGCGGGCGCGTGCGCACGCGCCACGGCCGGNNACGAGCTTGAAGTGATGGATCAAGGCCTCCATCGAGATTGCGATCGTCTCCTTAGGAGGCCCGGCGATCTTCGGATCGTCGATCATCACGGGGCCGCCGCGCTCCAATTCCTTGCGCACCGCTCGCACGATGCGCATCGACTCGTCCATCTCGTCCAATCGGCACAGAAAGCGCGCGTAGGCGTCGCCTTCGGTGCGCACCGGCACGTCGAAATCGTACTTCTCGTAGCCGCTGTACGGAAACGCCTTGCGCACGTCGTAGGCGATGCCGCTTCCGCGCAACGCCGGCCCGGTTAGACTCCAACGAACCGCATCGTCGGCACCGATCACGCCGACGTCGATCATGCGGTCGCGCAGGATCGGATTGTTCTGCAACAGCCGGCGCAGCTCGCGCATCCGGGCGGGAAAGCGGTCGACCAGGACGGTGAGGCGGTCGATGAATCCGCTCGGCAGGTCGCCGTTGATGCCGCCGATGCGCAGGTAGTTGGGGTGCATGCGCGCGCCGCCCGAGAGCTCGAGCAAGTCCAAAATGTCTTCGCGCACGTCGAAGGCATAGAAGAAGGCCGAGATCGCGCCGAGGTCGATGCCGGCCGTACCCAGCCAGACGCAGTGCGACGCAATGCGGGTCAGCTCGCACATGAGCACGCGAACCGCCTGGGCTCGCTCGGGAATCGCTTCGGTGATCCCGAGTAGCTGCTCGACCGCGAGCACGAAGCACAGCGCGTTGCCGAGCGGTGAGAGGTAGTCCATCCGCTCGATCACGGTTCCGGCCTGAGTCCAAAACAGGTTCTCCGCGGACTTCTCGATGCCGGTGTGAAGGTAGCCGATCTCCATCTCGGCCGACTCGACGATCTCGCCCGACAGTTCGACGACGACTTGCAGGACGCCATGGGTCGAGGGGTGCTGCGGCCCCATCGAGAGCGTCATGACGTTGCCGCGCCGCTCCACGACGTCGAGGGCCCTGGGTTGAGGCGGTGCCGGCGTCGTGCTCACGAGTGCTCCTCGCCGCGGGCCCGCGCGATCTGTCGCTGCAACGCGGCCGCGACCCGCCCCGAAGGCGGAACGCCGGCCGGGACGTTGCTCTTGTTGGCGAAGGCCGGCCGCGGCGTTGCCTCGCGGGCGGGGCCACGCAACGGGTAGTCCTTACGCAGGGGATGGCCTTCCCAATCATCGGGCATCTGAATGCGCCGCATGTTCGGATGCCCCGTGAAGTCGATTCCGAAAAGGTCGTAGATTTCGCGTTCGGGCCACGCGGCGCTCGGCCACAGGTCGGAGACCGAGGGCAATGCCGGCTCGTTGCCGGGCACGCCCACGAGCAGGCGCCGGCGCTGCGGGCGGCCGACGGCTGCGACATCGGCCGGCGTTTGCGCCGGCAGCATCAAGAGATGGTAGACGACATCGTAGCGCGGCTCGCGCCCCAGATAGTCGACCCCGCCCACGTCGAGCAGCAGGTTGAAGCCTTCGGAGCGCAATTCGATCAGGCGCGCGCGTAGCCGCGCCGGATCGAGACGCTCGATCTGGGCGTCGGCAATGGGCGGACGCGAACTGGTTGGGTCGACCGCGGTTCCGGCGATCGACGGCGTTTGCGGACTCGGCATGCTGCGGTGCTAAGCTCGGGCCAGGAGACCGCCGCGTCCACCCTCGCGAATCTGCTGCTGGATTAGCGTAACCGCGTACAGCAGCCCGTCCGGAGTCGGCGGACAACCAGGCACGTACACGTCGACCGGGATGATCGTGTCGACGCCCTGGATGATCGCATAGTTATCGAAGACGCCGCCGCTCGAGGCGCAGGCGCCCATCGAGATGACCCATTTCGGGTCCGCCATTTGGTCGTACAAGCGTTTGACGATGGGACCCATCTTCTGAGCGACCCGGCCCGAAACAATCATGAGATCCGCTTGACGCGGCGACGAGCGAAAGACTTCGCTGCCGAGGCGCGCGATGTCGTGGTGCGCGTCGGTCACGCTCATCATCTCGATCGCGCAGCAGGCAAGGCCCATCGTAAGCGGCCAGACCGAAGACGACTGCGCCCATCGCGCCACGTCGTCCAGCTTCCCCAGCATAAATTCGCCGGGCATCACCGCCATTGGAACCCTCCCTTACGCCAGACGTAAGCATAGCCGATGCCCAAGACGGCGACGAAGACAATCATCTCTAGCAGGCCGTTTACCCGTAGCGCCCGCATCTGAACGGCCCACGGATAGAACGAGGCTGCTTCAACGTCGAAGATCACAAAGAGCATCGCTATCAAGTAGAAGCGCACCGGGAAGCGGCCGCCGACGGACGAGGTTGGTTCGACGCCGCACTCGTACGCTTCTGACTTGGTCGGATTTGGTCTGCGCTGGGCCAGAAGGCCCGGCACGGTGCAAAAGGCGAGCGCGGCGACCAGCGCCACGCCGAGGAAAACGGATACGGGGACGTAGGGGTCCATGGCCTTCCCCAGTTTTGCAAGGGGCGGGACGGTCCTTCGCCGAGAATCCCCGCAACCTATGCGAAGACCCACCACGTGGACCGTTCGTCTGGGCCTCGCCCGGGGTCTGGCGCTGCTGGCAGCGCTGGCTTTGGCGGGCTGCCCCAACTCTAACTTGATCGGCGTGCAGGACTATGGGACCGTCGTCGGCCGCGCTGTCGACGCGAGCACCAATAAGCCGGTCAACGGGGCGCTCGTCAGCATCGGATCGCTGATCACCGAGCACTCGCTGTCGGACGGAACCTTCACCCTGAGCAAGGTTCCCATCGGCAGCCAAACCGTCAACGTCACCGCCAACGGTTACAGCTCGAACAGCGTCACCGTCTCCGTGGTCAAGGACACCACGAGCGACGCGGGCCTCATCGCGTTAACCGCACTCCACTAGGCGTCCGCGATGGGCGCCGTGCTGCGCGTATTCGAGATCGTCGCGGGCGCGACGGTCGTCGTTGCGATGCTGGTCGACGTTTTCCAGTCGGTCATCCTGCCCCGCGCCACCGATCGCCGCTGGCGCGTCAGCGCCTACGTCACGAGGATCACGTGGCAGCTATGGCGCGTGCGCGCGCCGAACATCGCCGACGAGGGCAGGCGCGAAGACTTTCTGGGAACCTACGCACCTTTGGCCCTTACCCTGTATCTGGCGATGTGGGTAGCGGGTTTGATCCTCGGCTACGGAGCGATATTTTACGGCCTGCGCGAGTACCTCAAGCCGGTGCCGAGCTTCGGAGAGTCGCTGTACTTCGCCGGCAGCTCGCTGCTCACGATCGGTTACGGCGATTTCGTTCCGGTCGGAGGGCCGGCGCGCTGGCTCGCGATCTTCGCCGGCGCCTCGGGCTTTGGCGTCGTCGCGGTCGGCACGGCGTTCTTGTTTCAAATTTTCGCCTCGTTCCAGCAGCGCGAGATCTTCGTCGTGACCCTCGGTTCTCGCGGCGGAGCCCCGGCCTCCGGCGTCACCTTGCTCGAAACCTACGCGCGCTTTGAGATGGCGCGGGACGTCGATCAGGTTTTCGAAGAAGGCCAACGCTGGGCGGCGATGGTGATGGAAAGTCACTTGGCCTATCCCATCCTGGCGTATTTTCGCTCTTCGCATGACGCAGAATCGTGGGTCGGAACGATCGGCGCGCTCCTCGACGCATCGACCCTTTACCTGACCCTCGTGGATGGTTTACCCAAAGGCCACGCCGCCATGATGAATCACACCGGGCGGCACATGGTGCACGACCTCGCGCACTACTTTACGCTCGGCACAGAACCCGGCTCGGCCGGCATCGACGCAACGGAATTCGAAAACGCTAGAGTCCGGCTCTTAGAGGCCGGTCTCCCGGTGCGAAGCACCGAAGATGCGTGGGAGCGCTTCGCCGAGATCCGTCAAACCTATGCCGCGCCGCTCAACGCAATGGCCAGCTGGTGGCGCATTCCGCCCGCGCAATGGGTCGGGGACCGCTCGCTGATCCACGTGCCGTTCAAAGTCAAAACGCCGCTTGACGGCGATGGCGTTAGCGCCGGTACTGCGTCGCCTCCCGCCGCGAGCGGCGCGGATGCTCCGCGATGAATTTGGTTGCGTCGTCGATCGGGATGCCGAAGCCGATCGCCTTTTCTTCATCGAAACGCGACTCCGCCAGGGCCACGACGACGCCGCTTTGCGCCTCGAAGACGGGCCCCCCGCTCTCGCCCGGTATGACCGGAAGGTCGAGTTCGACCGAGTCCTTGCGCAAGCTCGAGATGCGCCCCGCGTAGACCGAAGTTGCAACCCCGAGCCCCTCGTCTTCGAACGCGTCGGGAATGGGGAAGCCCGCCACACCGACTGCAGTACCCGGCTCGAGTCCGCGCGTCGTGCCCAGCGTCGCGGCCGGCAGGTCCGGCGTCGTGACGTCGACGAGAGCCAGGTCAGCCTTCTCGTCGCTTGCGACCACCCGTGCGGGGACGCCGTTCTTCCCCGCGACGCAGGCGCGCAGACGGCGCGCATCGTGAATCACGTGCTCCACCGTGAGGATGCGGCTTCCCCAACGCCCGCTCGCAATAACCACGCCCGTGCCGTAGGCGTCGTCGAACTCGCCCTTCTTCTTTGGATCGTCGCTCGGGATCTTCATGGTGAAGAGGACGACGCTGGGTCGCAGCGCATGAAAGGATCGCACGAATGGGTCGCCGGCCGGGCTTTTCGGCTGGGTGCCGCAGGCGGCTAGCGGCACCGTCGCGAGCCCCGCTAGCAGAAGCCACGCCTTCACGAAGGCGCCGTCTCGGCTAGCGCAAGGCGTTCGAGAATCGCGGCCCGCAGTTCGGAGAGTCCGCTCCCGGTACGCGCGCTGATCGGGATGCCGTCGCCGGGCAGCGGCTCGCTCTCCCCGTCGCGCAGGTCGACTTTATTGTAGGCCAGCACGGTCGGCTTCGAACCGGCGCCGAGGTCGCGCAAAATGGTCTCCACGCTGGTGCGCTGACGCTTCCAGTCCGGGTTCGAGGCGTCGATCACGTGGACCAGCACCGCAGCGCCGGAGAGCTCCTCTAGCGTGGCGCGAAAGGCGGCCACGAGTTCCTTAGGCAGCTCGGTAATGAACCCCACAGTGTCGACCAAACGCGCGAAGTGCTCGGGCGCAAGATAGATGCGCCGAAGGGTCGGGTCGAGCGTGGCGAACGGCTGGTCAGCAACGAATGCGCCGCTTCCGCTCGCGTTCGAGAGGCGGTTCAGTAACGACGATTTGCCGACGTTGGTGTAACCGACGAGGGCCACGAGCGGAGCGTCCGCCGCGCCCGAGCGGCGCGTGGCCCGCGACAGCCGAACGCCCTCGACTTGTCCGCGCAAGGTGGAAATGCGTTGCAGGATGCGACGGCGGTCGACTTCGAGCTTGGTCTCACCTGGACCACGCGTCCCAACGCCGCCCCCAAGACGCGAAAGCGCGGCGCCCGCACCGATAAGATTGGCTTGACGGTAGCGCAACTGCGCTAGCTCCACTTGCAACTTGCCTTCATGACTGCGCGCGCGTTGGGCGAAGATATCGAGAATGACCATTGTGCGGTCGACGATCGGAAGCGGGATCAGTTCTTCCAAATTCCGCCGCTGGCGCGGGCGCAGGTCGTTGAACACGAAGACCTTCTCCGCGCCGAGCTCTTCGGCAAGCGCGGCAATCTCACGTGCCTTTCCGCTGCCGACTAGCGTCGCCGGATCGACCTTTTCCAAGCGCTGAACGACTCGCCCGACGACGCTCGCGCCGGCCGCTTCGATCAGCGCCGCGAACTCTTCGAGCTCGGGCTCGAGTGGCCGGTCGCGCTCGCGCCGGTCGACGGCGACCAGCAGGCCGCGCTCGGCCAAACCTGCGCCGCGCTTAGCGATCGGCCGGCGCACGTGGATGCAGTCGTGCGATGAGCCAGGCGAGCCCCTCGTTGTAGCGCGGGCCCGGGCGTTCGAGAATGTCGGCGTCATCGAGGAAGTAGACACGTTTCTCGCGCACCGCGCGCAGCGCCGTCCAAGGCGCGCGGTCGAGCACGCCCTGCAGACCACTCTGGCGGTCGGCCACGATCGCATCGGGCGCAAGGGCAACCAGTGCCTCCGCGCTGTAGCGGCCGTACGCGAGCGGCAAGTCGGCGGCGGCGTTGCGGCCGCCGGCCAAAGCGATCAGTCGCGCGATGTACGAAGCGTCGCCGACGGTGTAGATCGGGGCGACGCCAAGCACGACGAACGTGCGCGGCGCAGGCTCGCGCGGCAGCCTGCGAACGAGTTCCCGCGTGCGGCGCTGGAGCCGCTCGACGAGCCGCTGCGACTGCGACGGGTGGCCGCTCATGCGGCCCAGGGCCAGCAGATCGGCAAAGATATCGTCGAACGAATCGTCGGAAAGCAGCACCGGCGAAAGCCCGGCGCGGCGCAAGTCGCGCGCAAAGGAGCGCTGCGCGCTAATGCCGACCACGACGTCCGGATGCAGCCTGACGATCCGCTCCAGGTCGAGCGACGTTGCGGTCGCTACCGCCGGCAACGCCGAGGCGACCGGCGGATAGTCGGTAAATGCCGAAACGCCGACGACCTGCGATCCGGCGCCGATCGCAAACAGGTCTTCGGTCAGCGAGGGAATCAGCGAGACGATTCGCGGCGTCGCGGCCCCCAAGACGGGGGGGCCGCTCGCCGCTAAGGCGAGCAGCAGAGCGGCGGTCGCGGCGGCGCGAAGCGAGACCATCGCCACCCGGATTCGGCTTCGGCGGCGGACGGCCTCGGCCGCCGGACGCCGAAGGAGTAATGCCTCGACCGCGGGGGAAAGAACACCCGAGATGACGCGACGTGAAGTATTTGCCGGGCTGGCATGCGCTGCGGTCTTGCTCGCGCCTCTGCCCGTGCCCGCCCAGAGCAGCGATGGCAACACTTTCATTGCGGCCGTGCAGAGCGTCGGACTGCGTTCCGACCAACGCTCGGTCATCGCCCTGCTCTTGCAAAGCGACCCCCAGGCGCAGGATCCAAATGTCCGGCTCGACGTCATCGACGTCCTCGAAGAGGACCAGCGCAGGCGCCTGTTCGCACAACTTCACTGGAGCACCGCCGACTGGAGCAATTACCAGTGGCAGAACCCCGGCGACACCTACATGGTCGCCGCAGGTCCCATCCTCGCCGTCGTCGCCTCGGCGCAAAATTCTGCGTTCCAGTTGAACTCCAACCCTGCCGCACGCGTCACGCTGCGCAGAGGAACGCACATCGAGCCCACCGGGGCTACGATTCGCGCAGGTATGTACGTGGTCGTGTACGGCGTGCGCGCCGCTGATGGAACGATCGTGGCCGACCAGATCGACGTTCTCAGCGACGGCCTTGACCTGGGGTATTAACGCCTCGCGAAGAACCGAGGCCATACCGCTGCGAACGCGCACCTCCGTTTTGTTTCGGGACCAAACGATTCGCACACGCTCGGCTTCGCGCGCGCCTTCGATTCGCTAGCATCCCATTGGATGGTCCGTTCGGGGGCCTGCAACGTGCCTCGTCCAATGCTACGATGACGTCCCTGGTTCTCCGAATTGCACACGACAGATCGATGAGGCGCGGCGGACCTCGCTCCGAAGCGAATTCGACAAGGAGAACCGACTTTGAGCATATTAGAGCGCTGCGCTGCATGCGCAGCCGCGGCGGCGCTCGTTGCGCTGCCCGGGTTCGCCTTGGCCCAGGCGTCGTCCGCGCCATCGGTTGCTCCCGCGGCTGCGACCGCTCCGCCGACGACGCCGTCGCCGTCGCCGTCGCCGTCCGGACCGAGCGATCCGTGCACCTCGTTGCTTGCACTCGTTACGCGTCCGACGGTAACGACGACGGCGTGCTCGGTGAAGCCGGACGCGCTTCTCATCGAAATCGGCTACACGAACACCACGACGAGCGGCAGGGGGGGTGGTGTCCTCGCGAATTACCCACAGGCGGAGCTGAGGCTGGGGCTGCCCGACAAGCTCGAGTTTGACGTCTTCCCGCCGTCCTTGAATGAGGCGTCGGGCCATCCCGCCGTGTCGGGGCCGAGCGACGTCGCCGCCGGTCTCAAGTACGAAATCGGGTACACGAGCAAAGCTCTAGCCGGGGTCGGTTTCGTCGTCTCGCTGCCGACCGGGACGCGCGCGTTTACGAGCGGCGAGTCGACCTATGCGTTCGACTTTAACTTCGCGTATGCACTCTCGCCGAACGTCGGGTTGTCGGGCACGATGGCCTACAACGCGGGCGCGATGCCCGAGACGAGCGGCGCGGTCGGGCGCTTTTCCGCGTTCGATCCTTCGCTGGTTCTCGCCGACGCGCTTCCCGATAACTTCCAGGTCTTCTTCGAAGGCTACGGCAGCACGACCGCGGGTCCGGGTCTGGGCAGCCGATACGCGATCGACGGCGGCCTGCAGAAAGACATCGGTTCGCGCCTTCAACTCGACCTCGAATACGGCGACGTTCTCACGGTCACTGGCGGCCTGCACCCCCACGCGGTCGGGTTTGGCGCAGCGTACCTCTTCTAATCTCCCAAGCCGCTCGGAAAGCGGCTCAACGGACTCAGATTTGGACGTGGTAACGCACCCCGAAAATTGAGACTGGACCCCGGACCGTGTTGTATGCCGGGTTCGTAATGTGTTGGTAATCAAACGTCAGCCCCAAGTTTTTGCTGAAGCCGAGCTTATAGTACGTCTCGAGCACCCGCTCGTCGCCGTATGAAAGGGCGCCGTCACCGACCAGTATGCCGAGGCCGCCGGCGGCGAAATACTGGATCGCGGGGCTCGAGAGCCCGTTGAGGGCTCCGGCGAGCCCGAAAGCATCATGCGGTCGTTGATAAAGGGCGCCGTCGATCGACAGGCCTTCGGAGATGGACCGGTCGATATCGGCGAACTCGTACGCTTCGTACGTTCCGTTCATCGCGCTCAGCCGTAGGAACACGCCGACGTCCTTCGCGATCTCCTGCGCGAGGTTGATTCCCGCGCCGGCTTTGACGTGTTTCTCATTACGGACGTCAGCGGTACTTGGCGGACTGCCCGTACCTGCAGCTGCGGCAAGGGCCTGCGCATACGGTCCCATGTATCCGACGTCTGCATAAACGAGGGCCTTGATCGCGCCGGGGTGCCCGCCGAACAATGACGTGCGCTGTTCGAATTCGGCGACAGGCGAATATTCTCGCAACGGCAAGGGCTCGATCGCAATCACGTTCGGCTCGAGCGAGAGCTGGAAAAGACCGGCGCGAACCGTCGATCTTGCACCGGCCAACTCCGCAGTTACGCCGTAGGTATATCCCCAGGCGTCGGCGGCGTAGTCGAAGCAGCCCATGTCGATGATCGACCAATTGAAAAAGTCGTTCTTCGGATCGTGCGCGTACGGATTGGTGTCGAAGACGTCGGTCACCGCGAACTTTCCCGCCGTCAACGTGAGGTGTTGCGGATCGGCCGAGCCGGCTAGCTGATTGATGTCGGCGTCGATCTTTTGCGGCTCGCCTCCGCCAAAGTTGAACGTCTGGCGGACGAACACGCGTTGGATCCTTCCGTACGAGCTATCCCGCCCCACTTTGTACGCTTCCCCGCTGACGAAACCGGCGACGCCGAAGGTGCCCGCGTACGGTATTCCGAGCGGACTCGGATGGCCCAATCCGAACCCCTGGTCTTGCTCCGGATTCACGTAGAACTCGCCGCCTCGCCACAAACGCGCGCCGAGGAAGAGCGTCGCATCGATCGTTTTGGCCGTGTCGGGCGACGCGTAGAGACTTTGCGGACCCGAATACGCCGCTGGAAAGGCCCCATGATATTGCTGCGTATCGGTCGACTGAACGTGAACGCTGAAGCGCTCGGACTTCGTTACGGCCGGCGGCGTAGCCGATGGAAGCGCTGACGCGGGAGCAGACGGGCCGGCAGGCTCGACGGGTTGGGCACTGACGGGCGACGCGAACGCAAGGCACGCAGCGATCAGAGCCGACAGCGCACCGAGCGCGAAATCGCGTAAGAACATTAAGATCTCCGAGTAGTAGTGCTGGGCCGCTGTGGCTACCGTACCCGCAATTTTATGCGCGGGCTGGCTCAAACAAGAAACGCCGTGAAACCTCCAAGGCTTGCGTGCGCAAGGGGACGACGCCGATGCGACCAATGTGCCGGTAACCTGACACACATCGCTTTGGACCAGCCGCCGTCCGAGCCGATCGCCGTTCCACGACACTGCGCACGGCACCACGCCTTCGATCGTGCGCTGCGCGCTACGGGAGCAGGCGCCTTGGCACTCGCGCACCAGGCGCCGGGACGACGTTGCCGGGTCGAGCTCACGACGCGGTGAAGGCGGCGCGGCTTTCGGCGATGGCGCTTGCGGCGCTCGCAGCACTGCTCGTCGGCGTTTTCGTCGGCGGCTCGCCGCTCGGTCCCAAGAGCGTCGCGTGGAGCCTGACGCATCCCCACGCGGGCGGCGACGCCGGGACGATCGTGTGGTTGCTGCGCGTGCCGCGCGTTGCGATCGCCGCCGTCGTCGGAGGAGCGCTGGCGACCGCGGGCTTCCTGCTGCAGGGTATGCTGCGCAATCCGCTGGTGGACCCGTTCCTCACCGGCGTCAGCGCCGGGGCCGCGGCCGCCATCGCCATTGGCGTCGCGTTGGGACTGGGCGCGGCGTTCTTGCCGGCGGTCGGGTTCGTCGCAGGGCTCGGCACCGCGCTCCTGGTCGCGTTGCTCGCGCGGCGCGGCAGCGGAATCGATGCCGAGCGTCTGATCCTCGCCGGCGTCTCACTCTCGGCGCTCTTCTCGGCCTTCGTGGCGCTCGCGCTGACGCGCCTTTCGCACAACGGCTCCGACGAGATCCTTGCGTGGCTAGCGGGGTCGCTGGCGGGACGGGGTTGGAGCGAGTTACTCGCCACGCTTCCTTACGTCGCGGCCGGCTTGGTGGCGGCGCTGCTGGCGGTTCCTTCGCTGAACGCGCTGCGCCTCGGCCCAAGCGTCGCGCGTGCGGTAGGCGTGGAGTTGGCACGGACGCAATGGCAACTGCTTGCAGCGGCTACCTTTCTGACGGCGGCGGCGGTCGCTCTCTCGGGAATCGTCGGTTTCGTCGGGCTGATCGTGCCCCATCTGGCGCGCCGTATCGTCGGCAGCGACGCGCGCTACGCGCTCCCGGCGAGCGTGCTTCTCGGCGTCACCTTCGTGGCGCTGGCCGACGCGGCCAGTCGCGCGTTGATTCCCCCGCAGGAGATTCCGCTCGGCGTCCTGCTGGCGTTTGTCGGCGTCCCGAGCTTTCTCTATCTTTACCTCCGCCCTAGCGGCGCAGCGAGACTGTGGGGAACGTGAGCTTGCGCGGCGTTTGCCTCGCGGCGGGCGCGCGCATCTTGCTCTCCGATGTCGATCTTTCCGTTCGTGCCGGTGAGTTCGTCGCGGTTGTCGGACCGAACGGTGTCGGCAAGTCGACGTTGCTGCGTTCCATCGCCGGCTTCGCCCGGCCGCTTGCGGGCACGATCGAGATCGACGGCAGCGATAGCGGTGCGCTGTCGGCGCACGAGCGCGCGCAACGCATCAGTCTGCTCGGCTCCGACGGCGAGGTGCCCGCCGGCTTGAGCCTTCGAGAAGTCGCGGTCACCGGACGCTTCGCTCGGCGGCCGTGGTGGGACTGGACGCGCAGCGACGAGGACCTGCGCATCGCCGGCGCCGCACTCGAGCGTGTCGATCTTGGCACGGCCGGCGAGCGCGACTTCGCCAGCCTCAGCTCCGGCGAACGACAGCGCGCATGGATCGCGCTCGCGCTCGCACAGGAAGCGAGCACGCTCCTCTTGGATGAGCCCACGAGCCATCTCGACGCGCGCTACGCGCTCGATATCCTCGGGCTTCTGCGTTCCCTTGCACGTGGTTCGACCAGCGTCGTCGCGGTACTGCACGATCTCAACGAGGCCGCTGCCTTTGCGGACCGCGTGGCGCTGCTGGGCGAGGGACGCGTACTCGCCTACGAGCGGCCGGAGCGTGCCCTCGATCCCGAGTTGCTCGGGCGCGCCTACGGCGTCACGTTCGTGCGCGTCGCCATCGAGGGCGAACCGCGCGTATTCGCTCGCGCGATAAACCCGCCGCGCAGGCAGGAAGGAACCTTGTCCGATTGGCAAAGGGCCAGGCACGATCGCTAGCCGAAAGGCGAACGCCCGCAACGTTGCGCGCGCGAAGCCGATTTGAGTTAGCGCCGCAGCGCGCTTTATTTTGGTCTAAAGGAGATTGGATGGCCAAGAAACCGAGCGATATTCGCAAGCTGATCGAAGACCACGATGTGAAGATGGTCGATATTCGTTTTGTCGACGTTCCCGGAACCTGGCAGCACAACTCGGTTCCAGCCGACGCGATGGACGAAGATGCGCTCGTGAACGGCATCGGCTTCGACGGATCGAGCATCCGCGGGTTCCAATCGATCCACGAGTCGGACATGATCCTCAAACCGGACTTGGAGACGGCCCACCTCGATGGCTTTCGCACCCATCCAACGCTGGCGGTGATCTGCGATGTTTACGATCCGATCAAGAACAGCTGGTACGACCGAGACCCGCGCTACATCGCCAAGCGTGCCGAAGAGTATTTGCGCACGAGCGGAATCGGCGACACCGCCTACTTCGGGCCCGAGGCCGAGTTCTACATCCTCGACTCGGTCGCGTACGAGAACGAGCCGCAGTCGACCGGTTACGCACTCGATTCGGTTGAAGGGCACTGGAATTCAGGCGAACCGGGGCCGGGCTACACGATCCGCAACAAGGAAGGCTACTATCCGGTTCCGCCGGCCGACCACCTTCAGGACATCCGTGCCGAGATGGCCATCGAGCTCGGACGCTGGGGCATCTCCGTCGAGATGCAGCACCACGAGGTTGCGACCGCCGGTCAGGCCGAGATCGACATGCGCTTCGGCTCCTTGGTCAACATGGCCGACAATATGATGATTTATAAGTACGTCATCAAGAACGTGGCCGCGGCGCACGGTAAAACGGTCACCTTCATGCCGAAACCGCTCTTCGGCGACAACGGCAGCGGCATGCACGTCCACCAGTCGATTTGGAAAGACGGAAAACCGCTGTTCTACGACGCCGCGGGCTACGCCGAATGTAGCCAAATGATGTTGTATTACATCGGCGGGCTGTTAACGCACATCAACTCGATCCTCGCCTTCGCCGCACCGACGACGAACTCGTACAAGCGGCTGGTTCCTCATTACGAGGCGCCGGTCAACGTCGCGTTCTCGGCTCGCAACCGTTCGGCCGCGGTTCGCATCCCGATGTATTTCCAAGGCAGCCCCAAGGCCAAGCGACTCGAGTTTCGCCCGCCCGATCCCTCCGCCAATCCGTACTTGGCGTTCGCCGCGATGCTATGCGCTGGGATCGACGGCATCAAGCGGCAGATCGACCCCGTCAAAGCCGGCTTCGGACCGCTCGACGCGAACATCTACGAGCTTTCGCCGGAGCAGGCTGCAAAGCTCAAGACGGTTCCGGGCTCGCTGCGCGAATCGCTTGATGCACTCGCGTCCGACCACGCCTACCTCACCGAAGGGGGCGTCTTTAGCGAGGAATTCATCGACGTGTGGATCGCCTACAAGCACGAGCGCGAGCTCAAGCCCGTCGAGATCCGTCCACACCCATACGAGTTCTATCTCTACTACGACTGCTGAATTCGGCGCTAGCTAAAATGCGCGAGAGGGAGGTAAGACTCGCTCAGCGAGTGTTTGCGCTTTGCGGAGGGCTGGGATTGGGGGCGCCCGCGTCGTGCGCTCCGCCCGAGCCTCCTCCGTGGGCGGGATGCGCGTCGTTCGAAAGGACCCACACGTAGCGGCCGCGGTAGGGCCCAGTCATGACCTTCACGCCCAACGTGTCTTCTGCTTTCGAAGCGCCGGCGTAGCAGGCGATCACCTGAGCTTGCGTTCCGGGATCGGCCAGCACCGTGTGCGCGAAGATCGCTCGCGTGTTGCCCCACTCACCGGTGGCGTAGGCGGCCAGCCGTTCGCGCGAGTCCCATAGGAAGACCTGCGGATCGACGGGATCGGACGAAAGCACGATTCGGACGCCGACCAATCCCGAACAGGGCGCCGCCGCTGCGGGCAAACCGAATAGCCATAGCGCCGTCCCGGCCCAAAGGGCTAGCCCGGCCGCGAAACGGCGCGACGGCTTCACGACGGCGCAGGACCGGCGTTGGCCAGGGTCACGAACCGTGGTCCGCGCTGCGGTCGCGCAGCCACACGCCGAAGTCGACCGCCGACATCGGGTGCGCGACGTGAAAGCCCTGAACCGCGTCGCAGCCTAGCGACGCCAAGGCGTCGAACTGAGCGGCCGTCTCGACGCCCTTGGCGACGACGCGCCAGCCCAGCGATTTGGCGACCACGACCGTTCCTTCGACGATCGCCCGCGCGGTTCGGCTCTGCAGCACGCTTTCGACCAACGACCGGTCCAGCTTGACCGCATCGATCGGCAGGTGCGCGAGCGTCGCAAGCGTCGAAAGTTGACCGTCGAAGCCGTCGAGGGCAAAGCGGATGCCACTTCGCATACACGCTTCGATGAACGCATCGAGGGAGCTCGCCGTGCCGAATTGTTGCGGCGCGACCTCAACTCGCAGACGGTGCACGTCGCCTCCCAGGAAGCCGTCTTGGGCGAGCGCATCGATTTCGGCCGGGTCGAAAGCCGCCAGGTTGATGTCGACGCGCAGGGATGCGCCGGCACGGTGCCACGCCTTGGCCTGCGACACGGCCTCGCGTAACACCCAGCGATCGAGCGCACGCCTGCCCGGTTCGTCCCTCGCAATCGACCAGCCGCGCTCCGGGGCGAGCAGGCCGTGGAGAGGGTGCAGCCGGCGGATCAGGGCCTCAGCCTCGCCGACCTCGCCGGTCGCCAGGTCGAGGATCGGTTGGTAGGTTAGCAGGTAGCCGATATCGCGCGGCTCGTCGGCCAGATCGTTCGGTGCGCCCTCGTCCGGTTGGGCCCGAAAACGGATGCGCGAGCCGCCCTGATCCTTCGCGGAGTACATCGCCGCGTCGGCGCACTCGATGAGGTCTTCGCGCAACGTCGCGTCGTCGGGGTAGACCGCCACGCCGATACTGGCCGAGAGCGAAAACCGGTACGTGTCGACCGAGAAAGGAAAGGTCAACACGCCGCCGATGCGCTGCGCGATCGACTCGATCTCCGTTCGCTCGCCCAGTTGCGGCATGACGATCGCGAACTCGTCGCCGCCTAGGCGCCCGATGAACTCTTCGCGCCGAATCGTACCGCGCAGGCGCTGCGCGACCTCAGTCAACACGTTGTCGCCCGCGCGATGGCCGACCGTGTCGTTGACGCTTTTGAAACCATCGATGTCCAAGAACAGCACGGCTACCCGGCTGCCGTTGCGCTTCGCTTCGGCGATCGCTGCGTCGAGACGGGCCAAAACAGCGACTCGGTTGGGCAGCGTCGTCAGCGCGTCGGAGTACGCTAGCCGCTCGATGCGCGCGTCCGCTTCGCGCCGCTCGACGGAGCGAGCCAGCGCCTCGGAAAGCGTTTCGACGTAGTTCCAGTCATCCGAATCAAAGGGTTCCGCGCGCGGCTTGGGAGCCGAGAAGGTCACGACCCACTGCTCCTCGCCGACCCGAAATGCGGCCGAGACAAAACAGCGCGCCGGCGTTGCCGCCTCGCCGAATTCGGGATCGTTCGCCGTATCGAGCACCGCGAAAGTTCCCGAGCGGCGCAGCGCAGCGCGCGCCAAGGACCGTTCGAGCGGGACGCGCGCGCCCGCTGCAGCATCCGACGGTTCAGCGACGAACTCGACGACTAGGTCGTTGCCTTCGAGTCGAGAGAGCGTCGCGGTCGCTAACCCGAGGCCGCGCACGCCTTCGCGCAAGATCGACTTCACCTGGTCCGCGCCGCCCAGACCGCGCCGCACGACCAGGCTCCACAACGACTCGAGGCGCTCTGCTCGGGTCGACTTCGAGACCGGCCGGTGCGTCGTCGCGGCTGCGGTGCCGTTTTCGGTCGCACCTGGCGGCGGAGCCTTGCGCAGGATGACCAGGACTGCGCTGCCGTGGGCGAAGGGGCCGCTTCCCAGCGCTTCGACTCTCACGACCAGATCGCGAGCCCCCGCGCCATCGACTCGGCGCGTTTTGAAGCGGCGCGGGGTGAGGTCTCCCAGTTCCGCAATCAGTTCCTCGGCGCGCGTCGCTTCGTGCTCCTTGAGTCCGAAAAGCTTATGCGCCGCGAGATCTGCATGGAGCAGCAGCCGCGAGGCCGCGTCGAACACGAGGAGAGCCTCGCCCGTCTCGCCGCCGAACGTACGATCTTCGCGATCCGGCGTCTGTTCGATCATTGTGTCGCCTATTGCATATCGACGAGACGGAGGCCCGCCTGTAGCCTTGGCGCGCGGAACAAGGTCGCTTTTTGAGAATAAGGGCGCTTGTGGGACCGATTGGCCGGCTTCGCCAGGCACTTCGTCCGATCGGCGCGGTGGCCGGTCTGGCAGGCGCTGCCGCTCTCCTCAACCGCGGCTTGCGCTCGCGCGTCAGCTTGGCTAGAGACCATGTCGGCGGTGTGCGACGGCGCTGGACGTGGCGCGGTCACGAAATCTTCGTTACCGAGCTCGGTAACGGTCCCGGGCTGCTCTTGGTGCATGGACTCTACGCCGGCGCATCGTCGTACGAGTATCGCCTGCTCGCACCATTGCTCGCGCGCAGGTTCCGCGTGGTCGCCTTCGACCTGATCGGCTGCGGGCTCTCCGATATGCCCGAGTTGGATTACAGCGCCGAGCTCTTTGTCGAACAGATCGTCGACGCCGCAACGGCGCTCTGCGAGCGCCCGGTGACGCTCGTCGGCAGCTCCCTCGGAGCGGCTTTTGCCATCCGCGCGGCGACCCGCATTCCCGAGCGGATCGCACGGCTGGTCGCAATCACTCCGGCCGGACTTGGCGGAGTGCTGGACGCGGATCCCAGTACCGGCCAGCGGACCCTTGGCGCCTTGATTCGCGCGCCGCTCGCGGGCGAAACGCTCTTCAACGCGCTGGCCTCGAAGCTTTCGCTCGCCCGGCTCTTGCGCTCGCGCGTGTACGCCGATCCGAACGCGGTAACGCCCGATGTCGTCGATCATTACTATGCTCTTACCCATCAACCTGGCGCGCGCTTGGTTCCCGCGCGCTATGTCGGCGGCGCGCTCAACTGCAACGTCGCTCGCGACTTGCCGTTCGTCGAGGCCCCGCTCTTGATCGTCTGGGGCGAGGACGCCTCGCGCGTCAACCCGATCGACAACGCGCAGCGCTATCTGCAACTCGCCAAGCGCGCACGCCTGGTTCGGGTCGCGGGCGCCGGGCTGCTTCCTCAGGAAGAGGATGCGCACGCGACGGCGAGTGCGATCGAGGCGTTTGCGGTGGACGGCGGGGAGGGCGTGGACCAGGACCGAAATGCGCGATCCATGTCCGTCGCCCTCTCGCCCGCAATCTTCAAGAGCTACGATATCCGCGGAATCTATCCCGAAGAGCTCAACGAAGACGTCGCGTACGGCATCGGGCGTGCATTCGTCGAGCAGTTGAACCTCGCGAGAATCGTAGTCGGGCGCGATATGCGGCCGTCGGGGGAGTCGCTGTTTGCAGCGCTGGCGCGGGGTGCCAACGATTCGGGAGCGGACGTCACCGACATCGACCTCGTCTCGACCGACGCCCTGTATTTTGCGGTCGGCAAATTCGACTTTGGCGGCGGGATCATGATCACCGCGTCGCACAACCCGGCGAACTACAATGGCATGAAGCTCACGCGGGAGGAAGCGCAAGCGATCGCGCTCGATACCGGGCTGGCGGCGATTCGAGATCAAGTTCAGAGTGGCCGGTTCGCGACCGCCCCACGGCGCGGCTCGATCGAGCGCAAGGAGATCCTCCCCGACTTCGCACGGCACTGCCTTTCTTTCGTCGAAAGCGGCGCGATCAAACCATTTCGCATCGCCATCGACGCGGGGAACGGAATGGCGGGCCGAACGGTACCTCACGTTTTCAAGCACCTGCCGTGTGAGGTCATTCCGCTCTTCTTCGAACTCGACGGCACCTTTCCGAACCATCCTGCCAGTCCCATCGAGCCGGAAAACATGGTCGACTTGCAGGCGGCCGTCGTGGAGCACGGATGCGACCTCGGGGCGGCCTTCGACGGGGACGCGGATCGCATGTTCATCGTCGATGAAAAGGGCGGCTTGGTCGGCGGCGACATGGTGACGGCGCTGGTCGGGCTCAACACGCTCAAGCGCAACCCCGGCGCGAAGATCCTTTACAACCTGATCTGCAGCCGCAGCGTCCCCGAGGCGATCGAGCGGGCCGGCGGCATCCCGGTGCGTTCTCAAGTCGGGCATTCGCTGATCAAGAAGACGATGCGCGAAGAGAACATCGTTTTCGGCGGCGAGCACTCGGGGCACTTTTACTTTCGCGACAACTGGTTTGCGGACTCCGGGATGATCGCGTTGCTCCAGTGCCTAGAAGTCTTCAGCGACGCGAACAAGCCGGTCAGTGAAGTGGTCGCACCGATCAATACGCGTTTCCGTTCGGGTGAAATCAACAGCCACGTACGCGACATTCCGAGCAAGCTGCGCGAGTTGGCGGAACGCTACAAGGATGCCCAGATCGACTACCTTGACGGCATTACGATACAGTATCCTCATTGGTGGATGAACGTTCGGCCTTCCAACACCGAGCCGCTCCTGCGCCTCAACGTCGAGGGCGACACGAAAGAGCTGATGGAGCGCGAACGCGACCGGGCCCTGACGCTGATTCGCGCTTAGGCGTAGCGAAGCAGGCACGCCGTACCGTGCGAGCGCTCACTTATCCACGCCGAACGTAACCGAGCACTCGTCCGTCCCGTTCGCTCGCCTAGGTCCGGCCCGGCCGGTCCCGAAGGCTCTCTACGTGTTACCATCCTACACGCTTGGGCCGGCCCGCCTTGCTCTGGGCACCGGGACCCTTCAGTATGGTCGCCTGGTTATCGAACAAGGCCGCATCGCGGACATCGTCGGCGGCGAAGGTCCCAGCGACTTTACCTTACCGGCACGCGCCACGGTCGCGCCCGGTATGATCGACGTTCATTCGAACGGTGCCGACGACATGCTCTTCAATCGCGATCAAGGGAATGCGGTGGAGGTCGCGTCGCACGGCTACGCCGCGCAAGGTGCGACCGGATTCGTGGCGACCATCATGACGGCTCCGTGGGAATCGATGCTTCATGCTGCAAGTGAAGTCGCCGAAGCAGCCCATTCACTGCTTGAAAGTTCGCGAATTTCGGGCGCTCGGTGCCTTGGCATCCACCTCGAGGGACCTTTTCTCAATCCGAAATTTCGCCGCGTGCATCGCCACGACTGGCTGTTGCCGGCCACGCCGCTGCGCACGCGCAGCTTGGTCGAAGCTTGCCACGGTGCGCTCGTGATGGTGACGATGGCGCCCGAGGCGGAAGGCGTCGACGAAGCGGCGCGCTGGTTCTTCGATCAAGGCGTCGTTTGTTCGGCAGGACACACCTCAGCTAAATACCGCGACGGGATCTTGGCGATCGGCCTCGGGTTCCGCACGCTGACCCACGCCTTCAACGCGATGCCGCCGCTCGATCATCGAGAGCCCTCGATCCTGGCCGCCTTTATCCAGGAACCGCGCACCACGGTGCAGGTCATCTGCGACGGCTTTCACGTCGCACCCGTCATGATCGACGTTCTCTACCGCACGCTCAAAGAACGGCTCGTGCTGGCAAGCGATTACATGGCGCCGGCCGGCAGCGGCTACCGCATCGAAGGCGGCGTCGTGCGCGCCGAGGACGGCACGATCGCCGGCAGCGCCCTGCATTGCGATCGCGCCGTTCGCAACCTCATGTCGTACGCTTCGATTCCGTTCGAGCAGGCGATCGTCTCGGCAACCGCCGCGCCCGCCCGGCTGCTCGGCATCGAGCGCGAATGCGGTGCGCTCGCCCGCGGCAAACGCGCCGACCTGTCCATCTGGGACGAGCAGTACGAAATCCTGGCGACGGTAGTCGGCGGAACGCCCGTGCATGGCGTGCAGCACCTGCAGAACGCGCGCGCTACGAAGGTCGGGTAGGCCGGCCTAAGCGCAAGAAGGGCAACTCCACGAAGCGGCGGGTGAAGGCGGCCACGCCGTAAGAAGCAATCAGGACCGTCACACCCCGCGTCAGCCAGCCCGAAGGTAGTTGTGTCGCCAAGAACGGGTAGTGCAAGGGCCCGATCAAGCGCCCGTAGGCGACGTAGAGCGGCGCATGCACGAGGTACAGTGCGTAGCTATAGTTGGCAGTGATCCTAGCGAACGGCGCGCGTAAGAGCGAGCTGACCGGCGCCCCGCTGTAAGCGATCCCGAAGGCAACGAGCGCCCCGAATACCAGGACCGCTTCGCTGACCCGCAGGTGCGCCGCGAGTGACGCGAGGTGCTCGTTCGTCATTATCAAGTCGGCAACGGCCAGCAGCGCTGCGATCGCAAGGAAGCAAACGAGCAGGCGCCCCGACCGTTCGCGAATCGCGGCCACCGAGTCGAGCCGTAACGCCAGCAGCGCACCCATCGCCAGGCCGTCGGCCCGGCCCCACGTGAATTCCATCCCGCCGATTGGGGAAAGGCGCGCGAGCGGTTCCAGGACGAGCAGCGCTACGGATATCGCCACGAGCCCGGCCGAGTCAAACCACCGCACGAACCACGGCCACACGAGGTAGAACTGCTCTTCCACCGCAAGCGACCAGAGCGGACCGGCGCCCGGAGGGCCCGGAAAGTGAAAAACATTCTCGAGATTCGCGGCGAAGAGCAAACAAATCAGCAAGAACGGGACGTATGGCTTGCCGCCCGCGGCCCAGAGGACGGCGATCACCAGAAGGTAGAGCGGCAGAATGCGCAGCGCTCGCCGCTCGTAAAAACTTCGAAAGTAATCGCCGGTCGGTGCCGAGCGGTTGCCGGCCAGAATCGTCGTGATCAAGTAACCCGAGAGCACGAAGAAGAGATCGACGCCGAGCCAACCGTGGGCGATCGTCTGCTGCAGCCAGCCGGGAAGGTACGCCGGCGGCCCGCGGTCTCCGAACAGATGCTCGGCCAGCACGAGCCAGATTGCAAGCGCCCGGATTCCGTCGAGTTCCGGGATGCGAGCCGAAGCGCGCCCGGTCGTCTCCGCGCGCAGAATCGCCTCGCGGGGCGACGTTGCTTCCCCCGCGGGCGCTCTGCCGGTCAGTGAAACGAACCAATCCTCACGGCGTCGTCCGCGTCAGCCCGAACACGGTGACGGTTTTCGTGCCTGGAACGTAAACTTTACCGTGCGCGACGAGCGGCGTTACGAATGCGTTGTTCTTCGGGTTCGACCACGTGCCGGCGGCGCCTTGGAAAAGCAGACTGGAGACGTCGTTTGCATCGTACGCTTCGAGCATCAACGCACCACTTCCGCGGTTCACGAGCCAGACGATCCCCGTGCCGGGAGCCTGTCCGTCGGACGAAACGATCGGGGTCGATCCCCCGTAACCGGCAGCGACGCTTCCGATCGAATCGAGAACGAGGGAAGGCGTGCCGCTCGAATTCACTTGGAGCGCATACGCGTGCAGTGCGTCGTCGCCCGTCTGGTAGTAGACGAATTGGCCGCTCGGACCGCTGAAGTAGGCGGGTCCGCCCATCAGCTCGTCCCCCGAATCCGCAATCACTTGCAGGGCGCCGCTATTGGTGCGGGTCGTACCCCCGAGCTCATCGCGATCGAGCAAATACAGGACCGCCGCCTTGCCCATCGCGACGGCGAGATTCGGACAGGAGCTTGGCTGGGTGGGGAGCAGCATGACGCCGCCCCCGCCAAAATCCTCGTTGTCCTGGGTCAGCTGGGCGTAATTGTTGGGCGTGAAGTGGCCGGCGACGCGCTTGAGGGTTGGAGCAAACCGCAGAGCGCTTTCGCCCCAATCGTGTTTACCGTCGTACGCACCGTTACCGGTCACGACGTAAACGCTTCCGTTCTGATCGACCGCGGGTGCGAAACCGGCCATCCATACGCTGTCCAACAAGTAGCTCGTCGTATCTTCGGCCGTCGCAAAGGCCGCCCGTTGATTGAGCTGCAGATCGTAGCGCAGAAGCCAGCCGGAGATGTTGGCGGCGTTGAAGTCGCAGTGCGAGCCGAACGCGAGGTACAGGGAATTGTTGGCCAGCACGAGACCAGGTCGATTCATCTGGTTGACCGGGTCGAGGGAAAGCGGCGACCCGTTGCTCATCGTCTCGGTCGCGGCGATTTCAACCGGCGGTAGTTTGTCCTGCAGCGTCCCGATGTCGAGCGCATGCAGCTGCGTTTCGAACTCGCTGAACGTCGGCCCGGTCGCGCTGACCAGGTAGATCGTCCCCTTCGCTCGGTCGACGACCGGCGTCGACGTGATGCCATAGTCGGGACTGATGTCCGTGCAGTACCCGTCGATCTCCGGCGTGCCGAGGTTGACGCTGTTGATCGTCGCGTAGGTGTCGGCGTCAAACTCGTAGACCGAGTCGCCCTCGGTGGCGACCACGAGCACGTTGTGGACGCTTCCGTCGGGAAAGCGATAGTGCGAGAGATAAAGCGGTTGCGCGAGAACGTTGTCATCGACGTTCAACGTCGCTACCGCCCCAAAGCGCCTGGAAGCGACATTGGTAACGTTCAGGGAAGCTTCGTTCGGGTTCCATCCGGTGCGCAAGAGGTCGTTGTGGTAGAGCGGTTCGTCGTAGAGCGAATCCTTCGCCGGCTGAGTGCCGCTCGCCCCAAGCGTTGCGGCGCGCAACGAGACCCAAGCGCCCGGCGCATGAAGCTCGGCCGGTTCGAAGCGTATCTCAAGCCGTTCGCCGGGGACCTGCGCGCGATAAACGAACGTGTAGACACCCGATCGCTCGGCGACGCGGTCGTCCAGCGACGTGTCACGATAGAGCGCGCTCCCGAGCCGCGCGCTGAGCGCACCGCGAGCGCGGTTAACGCCGAGGTAGAGGCGCAAGACGCGCTCCTGCGCCGCGTCTGCCGGTGCGCTGAGTGTGAAGGCGCCGGCAGCCAGGGCGATGCCCGTTTGCGTCCGCCCCGGCGCCGCGCCGGCCGCATCGCTCCAGGTATACGTTTCGAACCTGCTCGGTTCGACCATTCCTTGGTGCGTCGTAACCGAACCGCGCAGCACTTGCACGGCGCCCCGTTTCCGTTGCGCTCCGGCGGCACTCGTCAGCGCAACCCAGTCGAGCTGCCCTTCCCTCGTCAGATCGACGGTGGCTAGTGGAACGCCGAGCGCAGCGATCAATCCGGCGCGACCATGGAGCTCGAGCGAGCCTAGACGGGACCTTTGCGGTTTTGGCACGACGCCGCGCCAGGGCCGCGGAAGCTCGCGCTCGGGCGGATCGGTCAAGTCGTCGCCGACGACGAGGTGTGCTGCGGCCAATGGGGCTACGCGCGCGGGCGCGTGGCGAGCCGCGTAGTCTTGCGCACCCAAGCGGGCGTACATATCCGAGGGCCCGATCCATAACCCTCCGCCTTGCCGGTGCCACGTTTCGAGGGACGCGTACGTGACTTCGCGTCGCTGCGGAAGCGCGGCATCGCCCGATTCTCCTCCCTCATAGGCGATAAGCGGCAAGCCATAGGCGCCGGCTAGGCGCGCGGTCCGCGCCACGCTCGCAGCGCGAATCGCGCCGGCGCCGATGCCTTCAGCAGAAACGGCCAATGCATCCACGAACCGTGCCGTTCGTTGCAACAGCGCCGCGTCCACGGAAGGTCCGCTGCTTGGGGAATCGGCCAGGGGACCGGAAACGACCCGGACGATTCGCCACGCATCGCTTCCGAAGGCTGCGCGCAAGAGCGCGAAAATTCTCGTGGAGCGCGCCGCGTACCAGCTCATCGCGGCCGCTGCCGGATCGGCGCCGAGGCCAGTGTTGCGGGCAGCCATCGCCGCATACGCGTTGGCCGGCGTCCCGGCTTTCCAAACGTTGCTTCCATATTCGAAGATCGGGTGCAAACGCGGATCGAGCGTTCGGTGCACCAGTGCCGCGATGCCATCGACGTAGGCGTCGGTCGCACCGATTGGCAGGGTAAACCACGGATCGGCTCCGGTTAGATTTGCGAGCAGCACGGCGTATTCGGGGGCGACGCCGCCCGCGCTCATTTGCGTCGCGCGCGATACGCGCGGACGCGCGGGCCAAACCGCGGAATCCGTATACGTCTGCGCCTGCATCCAGTTCGCGAAACGCAGCACGGCTATGCCGCGCAACGACGCAACGAAACCCGGCACGAACGGGTCCCTCGCATAGCTCCCGGCAAATCCCGGCAAGATCAAACGTACGTTGCGGGCATAGTCGCCCGAACCCGTCGCGAGAAGCCTGAGGCGCAGACCATTGCCGTTGTTGAGAGGTACGCGCACCGTCAGCCGGCCTGGCGCCCCGCCGAGCACCACGCCTCCGGAGAGTGTAAACGTCGCGGGGCCGTCGTACATCAACGTGTAGTCGCCGGCTGGATATTCTTCGCTCGTGAAGACGATACGCTCGGCTTGTTGGGCCGGCGCAAGCGACATCACGTTCCCGTCGTGGTCGAGTTTGAGGCTCGTCGCGGTAGTGCTCGACCATGGTCCGGCTTGCTTGAGCGCATCGACGAATACAACGCCTGCGCCGCTTCCCGGGCCAAGCGCCGGCAGCTCGAGACCGACCCGTGGGCCGGACCCAGCCGGCCGTTCGACGACGCCGGCCGAGGCAACGCTTCCCAAGAAACAAAGAACGCACGCTAACACAAGCGATCGCATAGCCGCCGCCATGTGCATTAGCTTCTCAATCGCTTGAGGAAGTCATGCTCTGGAGCAAACATCACTCGCCAAAGCGCGTTCCCGGGTTCAACGGTCCGCGGCGCACTCGCAGGCGGGCGTAAGTCGGGGATGTCGATGCCGATGTCCGGCGAGACGTTTTTCAAGCCGAGACCGGCGTCGAGCCCGCGAAGGAGTTGCCGCCGGACGGCGGCTGTCGGTAGGAAGAGATAGACCGGTTCGCGTCCCACGGTCACGTTCGGCAGAGGTCCATGGAAGAGCATGACGTCCGTCGAAGGCGCCAAGTAGCGGCAGAGCACGAGGATTTCCGTCGACTGGTAATCGTTGTCGTCGGCGATAACGAGCGCGTGCCGGTCTTGAGAAACGATCGCCGCCACGGCTTTCTCCGATATGTGCTCGTTATTGTCCCACCAAACGACGTACGAACGGTCCGCGAACGCGGCGAACGCACCACAGGCCAGCAGATAGGTCAGCGCCACGAGCGACCAGGTACGGGCGCGTGACTCTTGCGACGCCAGAGCCGAGGCAATCACGCCCGCGACCACCAGTTCGGCTCCGATCCACGTCGTCACTTGGTAGCGAGTCGCTGCTTCGAAGCGCGCCCGCAGGATGAGATCGAGCACGACGAGCGGGATAAGCGCTGCGGCCGTCAGCGCGAGCCCCAGCACGCGTATCTGGCCATCGACCCAGGCGCCGCCCAGAACGCGAACGTACGCGTACGCCTCGATAAGGAGAACCGGAACCAGCAAGACCGCCCAGCGCACGCCGGCAAACTCGTGGTCGTAGAAGACCGCCCCGAAGTTGAATGCCCATTTGATCAGGAACGAGCTCAGCGGATAGGCCGTAATCTCCCAGGAGACGCCGTTTTGTGCCCAATGTCGGCCGCCGAGTTCGGCCAGGACGAGCGGCGCGTAGGCCAGGCCCGCAGCTAACGCGACGAGCGCGAACTGCGCGAGCGGACGCTTCCCGCTGGCCCGCGTCGTGACCCAAACGAAAAGCCCGTGCGCGAGCGCTAGGAGAACGAGTTCGACGCTCGCATAGAACGAAAAAATCAGAGAGATCGCATAGCTCGACCAGCGCACCCATCCCGGCCGATCGAGCGCGCGCAATAGTAGCCAGGTCGACAGAAACGTTAAATCCGCCACGAGGACATATTCGCGAAGCTGTTGCGAGTAGCGAATGTGAAACGGTGAGACCGCAACGAAGGCGGCCAAGATAATGCCGAGCGGCGGGGCGCGTCCGAGCCGCGCTCCCAGTAGATACGCGAGGCCGATGCCCAACACCCCAAGCATTGCCGGAAACGCGCGCATCGCTGCAATCGATTCGCCGAAAGCATCGATCCATAGGCGCGCGGCTAAATAGAAGAGGGGTCCACGCTGCGGCTCTTCCCGAACGATCGAGGAAAAGGCATCGCCCAAGCCGTGCTGCGGCGTAACGCGCATGACCTCGGCGATCGCTCCGGCGGTTCGTACCTTTCCGTCGAAGAGCTTTTCATAGTCGCCGAGCGTATGCCCGGAGAGGCGCAGCAGCGAGAACGCTTCGTCCTGAAAGAAGAGCTTACGATCGAGCCGATCGAAGCGCGCGAAGATGCCGATCGCAATGGCGAGCACGGCAATGGCGAGCGCCGCCCGCTGCACGCTGTAGCGGGCGCTCACGGGCACTCCACGCCCTCTCAAGTCGCCGGGGCCGGCAAAAACGCGATAGCGAGCGCAAGCGCGAGCCCGCAAGCCTTGCGCCGGGTCGTGGGGCTCGATGCGCAGGGGGCCAGTCGCGCGTTAGGTGTGGAGGGCATCGGCTCGTACGGGTCGTCCGCGCGGGCGCAACCCGCTTACTGCTGCCGAACGCGCCGTCGTCAGGGCGACGACGTTGACCAGCGCCAACGGAAGCGAGCATGCCAGCCACATGTACTTGATGTAAACGGGGTCGATAAACTGCGCGTCGATGAAGAGCGCGAGGGTCGTTGCCTCGAGGGCGAGACGCACGATGTAGAAATCNNAAGAACAAGCCGATCACGCCGGTTTCCGTTACGACGCCGACCACTAAGCTGTGCGGCGGACGGTCCCAGTGCTGAAAATCGACCTGGAACGACTTGAGCAAGTTTTGGTTGTAGACGGTCAGGAACGAGCCGACGCCTGCGCCGAAGAGCCAGTGGTCCCGCAGCGAAGCGAGGCCCGTCACCCAAATGTCGGTCCGTCCGGCACCGTTGGCCGCGGTCGGATCGTTCAGGAAGCGGTTCCAGATCGGCGTGAGCGTGCTCAGTACGAACATTCCCGCCGTGACAAGCAGCGCCGCGATGCGGTGACGGCTCCGGAGGGCGAGGTAGAAACAGAGCAACACGAGTGAAATGAACCCGCTGCGCGATCCCGACAGGAAGATCGCCGCGAGCATTGGGGGCAGGGTGACGAGCGCCGCGACACGCAGCTTGCGCGAACGTGAAAAGAAAACGGTGGCTAGCGCCAAGGCAGCCGGCAAGATAAACGAGCCGGCGAAGTAGTTTTGATCGATAACGAGGCCCGACGCTTCTCCGACGGAAAGGCGGGCGCCGTCGAACAAACCGCTGTTGCGCTCCCACACGGCGTAAAGCCCTTCCAACGCGCCGGTGAGGACGATAACGACGAGCATGAAGTTGAACTCGAATCGCCGGAACGGATAAACCGCCAGGATCGTCATCATGATGAAGAGGCTGAAGATCTGGGTGAAATAGCTGTAGCCGCCGTGCGGGTCGGGCGTCCATTCGAAGGTCACTGCCGTCCAGGCAATCCACGCGAGCCAAGCCCAATACGCGCCCTGCGGGACCAGAATCCGGCGCGACAGCACCATGCGCAGGCAAAGGGCTACGATGGTGGCGATCCCGATGAGCCGCGTAATCGTGACGCCGCCGCTGACCCTGAGCAAGGCGTCAAACGGAATGAGGGCGACGTATGCGCCCAGTGGGAAAATCGCCGGCGCTCGCAAGGCAAAATAGAACGCCAGTGGGCCAAAGGCAAGCGCGAGCGCGAGCATCGGTTTGCCGTACTCGTAGTTGGTATTGACCACGGAGCGCGCCGCAAGTAGCAAGTAGCAACCCGCCAGCGCAATGAGAGCGGCCCGCTTGAGGAACCCAATGACCGCCGCTCGATCGAGTGGCGACGTCTTCGCCTTAGGGAGCCCTGGCGGCGCCGTGCCGCCGGGCACCAGGCGCCCAACTATGGCTTCAAGCCGTTCCATGCTATCCCCAATTGTGCCAGACGCGAACGCGGCCGCAAAGAGCCTACGGATTGAAATAATGAGTCTAAAGTCCTGGTGGCCATGGGATGACGTGCTCGGAGGGCGCCCCGGGTCGTTGGGGGTGCGTGACCGAAGGGAGCTCGGTAGCCCCAAGGGGGCGGTTTGGGGGTGACGATGCTCGGTTTTCCAACGGCTTTGCGGATGGGGTTGGCGGCCGTTTGCCTGACTCTCTACGGTTGTGGCAGCGGATCGTCGCTCGGCGCAACCGTCAGCCCAATGCAAGCTCTGCACCCGGCCCAACGCCTTCATCCGGCGGCGCCGGACTGGATCGCCCGCAGCACCTCGGGCGGTGCAATTAAACACATCGTCTTCATCATCCAGGAAAATCGGAGCTTCAATAACTTGTTCATGGGGTACCCCGGGGCGACGACGACGTACACCGGGGTGGACCAGAACGGAGACCAGATCGCGATCCAGGCTGAACCGTTCAATATTACGTGGGACATCGAGCACAACTGGTCCGACTTCACGGCAGCCTACGACGACGGCAAGATGGACGGTTGGAACAACGAAGTCGCTTGCTGCGGTCAGCCGGCGAACTTCGCCTACTCCTACGTCAATTACGCTCTGACCCAACCATATTGGGACATGGCCAAACAATATGTGCTGGCCGACCAAATGTTCCAGTCCAACATCGACGGCAGCTTCGTTGCCCACCAGTACGCGATCGCCGCCTACGCTGGAGAATCCGTCGACAGCCCCACGACGGCGTGGGGCTGCCAGGGCGGCTCGAAGGACGTGGTCGATACCCTGGCCGCGCCGGAGCGCGTGCTGGGACCAACCGTCGCCCCGTGTTTCGGCTATCAGACGCTGGGCGACGAGCTCGACGCCGCCGGCCTCACGTGGCGCTTCTACGCCTCGCCCGTCGGCGGAAAGAAGAATTTGTGGTCGGCGTACGAGGCGGTTGCGCACATTTACGAAGGTCCGGATTGGAAGAACGTCATTACGCCCTCGAAGCAGTTCCTGACCGATGTCGCCGCCGGCACGCTGGACGCAGTCACCTGGATCACGCCGACCTGGAAGAACTCCGACCACTCCGGCTCAGGCTCGGATAGCGGGCCGTCGTGGGTCTCTTCGCTGGTCGATGCGGTGGGTGAGAGCCCATTTTGGAACTCGACGGCGATCGTCATCATTTGGGACGACTGGGGCGGCTGGTACGATGAGGTGGCCCCGAACCAGGTCGACTACGACGGTCTCGGCTTCCGCATCCCGATGCTGATCGTTTCGCCCTACGCGAAGCGCGGGTACGTTACGCACGTTCAGTATGAGACGGCGAGCGTTCCGCGCTTCATCGAGGACAACTTCGGTTTAGCGCAACTCGCGGCCGCCGATGCGCGAGCCGCCGATCCCGCTGCGGACAGCTTTGACTTCAAGAAAGCGCCGCGCCCGTTCCGCAAAATTCACGCCCATTATTCGACCGCGGACATTCTCGCGCAGCCGCCGGACTACCACGCCCCCGACGACCAGTAGCCGATGCGGCCAGGTCTGCGCCGGCACATCGCACCTTGGCTGCGAATTACGCTCGTAGGTGCGATCGCCCTCGGTGCGTTGATCCGCTTCCCATACCTTGATACAAAAGTATACTCTCACGACGAGACCTTGACTTCACTGCGAACGTCGGGTTATCTCGAGGCGGACTTTCAAAATGCCGTGGCGGCAAAAACCGTAACCGTCGCCGAACTGCAAACGTTTCAGCATGCAAACCCGCTGCACGACGCAGGCTCGACGGTCCGCGCGCTAGCGATCGACGACCCACAGCATCCGCCGCTCTACTACCTGCTCGACCGATCGTGGGACGCATTTTTCGGCGGATCGATCCTGGCGCGACGATCGCTCGGAGCACTCTTTGGTCTCCTAACGATTCCAGCTTTGTACTGGCTCTGTCGGGAACTCTTGCCGCGCGGCGCCTCGTTTGCCCTCGTCGCGACCGCACTGTTTGCCGTGTCGCCTTTTGAGCTAGAGTATGCGCAGCAGGCACGCGAATACACCCTGTGGGTCCTGCTAACCGTCGTCAGCAGCGCGTTGTTCGTCCGTGCAAGCCGCACGGGCGGGCGTTTCACTTGGCTCGCTTATGCCGCATCGCTTGCCATCGGCATGTACACGCACGCGTTCTTCGCCCTCGTCATCGCCGCACACGCCGTCACGACCCTCTACCTGACGATAACCCGGCAGACCGTCAACTGGCGCGCCTTCCTCTTATCGGTGCTGGCTGCCGGCTTTGCCTATGCTCCTTGGGTCCAGACGATAATCCACAATCGTCAGACGGTCGAAGCGACGAACACCTGGTTTGCCGCCGCGGTCCCAGCCCCGGTCTATCTTTACAAGTGGCTCTTCAATGTCGGCAGCGTCTTTTTTGATGCCGAGTTTGCGAATATGTTGTTTTCGATCGCGCTTCTGCCCCTTGCCGTGCTCGTAGCGTGGTCGCTTTACGTCCTGTCCCGTACGGACGACCGCCGCTTGGGTGCCTTTGTCCTCGCACTATTTTCGGCTACCGCCATCCCCTTGCTCGTTCTCGATATTCTCCTCCATCAAAGCCGCGCGACGGCCGGGCGCTATTTGGTCCCGGCCTACGTCGCGATCAATCTCGCTGTCGCCTACTGGCTCGCGCTCTGGCTTTGCGATGGGCGAGCCCGCGCCAGGGTGGCTAGCGCGCTGACCTGCCTTCTGCTGTTCATGGGCATCGTTTCGTGGGGCGTGAGCGCGCGTGCGACTTCCTGGTATACCGCAAGCAGCGATGCGCCTGTTTTGCCGATCGCTCGCGAAATCACGAAACGACCGGACGCATTGATCTTGACAAACGACAGCGACCTGGCGCTACAGTTGTCGAACTACCTGCGACCGACGGATCGGTTCATCATCACGAGCTCAGCGACAACCCAATTCCTTCACGCCCAGAGGGCAAACCGGTATTTGATCGAACCGAGTGCGAAGCTGTGTGCCTCGATCGCACGCGATCCGAACGTCACCGTCAGCCTCGCGTACGAGCCGCCGTTCACGGATTCTCCGATGTTGCACATGTCGTTCATGAGCGCTCCCGTACTGCGTGCGGCCTTCTCTTCGCTGCGCCGAAGGATGATAGCGATTCATGGCGACTTGACGGGGCAGTTTCGCCTCTGGGTCGTAGACGTTGCGAGAGAGCACCACGTTCGAACGAGATGCCAGTGAGGCGGAGCTACTGATCGTCGGGGACGTGGTGGTCCTCGCGCTGCCGCAGAAAGTAGCTGGCCGAGTAATCCGCGGAAATGGTTCGGAAGCGGCGCGGCGTCTGGTTGAAGTCGAAGCAGTCGCCGGAGGGATCGTTCGCTCGGGTGTCGGCCGCGGCCAATTGGCCCAGACCGAAGACATCCTCGATGAAACGGGGGATACTCGCGGTTTCGTATTGCGTGTGCGAGACGTAACCTTTCTTCGCATACGGCGAGATCACGATCATCGGAATGCGAAAACCGAGCCCGTCGTAGTCCTCATACACGGGCGCGACCGGATCGTACCAACCGCCCCAGTCGTCCCAAATGATGAAGATCGCGGTCGAGCTCCAAAATTGACTCTGCCCGATCGTATTGACGACGGATGAAACCCACGATGGACCCGTCGAAGAGTTATTGCCGGAATGATCGGAGTTGGCCCAGGACGGCGTGATCCAGGTCACGGGCTCTAGCGTCCCACCTTGGAGGTCGGTGATGAACTTGGACGACGGCGTCATCACGTCGTTGACCCAGTCAGGCCCTTCGTAGATGTGCTCGATCGCTTGATAGGCCGACCATATACTGCCGGTGTCGCCAGTCGTCGCAGCGTAGTATCGCCAGCCCAGACCCGCCGAGTCGAGTTCGTCCGCGAGTGTTTGGTTGTTAAAGCAGACGGGGATGTTCGGCCCGATCGAGCGGTTTTGCTCGAGCGTATTGATCGTGTCGCCGGAGCTTTGATCGCAGCCCCACGCCCCTGAAGGATAGTTAGCGGCCGTGTTTGCGTAGGCCGCAATTGCGTACTGGTGCGCGATGAAGCTGTCGTCGATATTGGATTGGAACATGTGGTCGGCCAGAACGTACTGCGCTGCCATCTGCCAGTACGGCTTAATCTGGTCGCTCGGCACGTAGGCGTACGCGAAGTTCTTGGGTTGACCGCAGCAGGCGCCCTCACCGTTCCATCCGTTGAGTGCTCCGTTCGAATAGTCGGAGAGAAAACTCCACACGCCGTGGTCGATGTCCCAGGTTGCGGCCAAGTCTTGCCGGCGCAGCTTGATCGTCTTTCCTTTCGCGTCAAGGCCGGATTTGGCGGTCGTTGCGCCCTTGAAGCCCTCAAAGAGGTCATTGAAGCTGCGGTTCTCTTGAATGACGAAGACGACGTGCTTGATCTTGCCCCCGGACGGGTCGGCTTTGTCGTGCCGATTCATCGGAACGCGCACCGTTTGCAGACGACCGGCGCCCTGGGCGTTCGGCGCGCGCGCCGCCGTGGGGAGGGTCGCGCCGCTCGCACCGCCGGACGTCGCGAACACAAGCATTGCGGCGAAACAACGAGAGACCGACCCTAGCATCGCAGAAACACGCGTGTCGGGCCTCCTTTCACAAGCAACGGCAAGGAATGCGGCGGGCGTGCGCGCCGGTTTGTTAGGCCGAGGCGGTTCCCGTAACGAGGCTGCGCAGAGCTGCTGGATCTCTTCAGAGACCCGATCCAAGCAAAATGGCCGTTTTCGGTCCGTCCGAAAAAGGCCGAACTCCGCAGTTCGTTTAGATACGGTTCATTCTACACGAGTACCTGAAGGTCCACAAACAGGCTTTGAGGCGCGCGGAGGTAAGACTTTCGGGCCACTTCGGCCCATCCGGCCTCTGCAGGCCGGCAGCGGCTTCGATCGTGACAAGATGACGTGCTCGGCCGATCGTGCGGCCTAAGCAGCGCCCCCCAGGTAGGCGGCGCGGACGGCGTCGCTCGCCAGCAGGTTAGCCGCGCTGTCCTCGTGGACGATTTTGCCGACTTCGAGGACGTAGCCGCGCTGGGCGATGGCCAGCGCCTGGTGCGCGTTTTGCTCGACCAGAAGCACCGTCGTTCCGCTCGCGCTGATCCGTTTGATGACTTCAAAGATCGTTTGCACCAGAAGCGGCGAGAGACCGAGCGACGGCTCGTCGAGCATCAGCAGGCGCGGCCGCGACATGAGCGCTCGCCCGATCGCGAGCATCTGCTGCTCGCCGCCCGAAAGCGTGCCGGCCTTCTGAACGAGCCGCTCGCCGAGGCGCGGGAAGATCGTCAGGACCCCCTTGAGATCGGAGGCGACCTCGCTCGCCCGGTCGCGCGTGAACGCCCCCAGTTCCAGGTTTTCGCGCACGGTCATGCGCGCGAAGACGCGCCGCCCCTCGGGCGAATGCCCGATCCCACGCCGCACGACTTGGTCGGGGGTCAGTCGCAGCAGGTCGCTTCCGTCGAAGCGAATCGCGCCGCGAAGCGGGCGGATGAGGCCGCTGATGGCGCGCAGGGTCGTCGTTTTCCCGGCGCCGTTGGCGCCGATCAGGGTGACGATCTCGCCCTGCTCCACCCGCAGGCTGATCCGCGAAAGGGCCCGGATGCGCCCGTACGCGACATCGACACCTTCAACCTCGAGCAGCGCCATCAAGCCGCTCCGTCGGCCCGGCCGAGATAGGCCTCGATCACGCGTTCGTCGCGGCGCACCACCTCGGGCGCACCTTCCGCAATCTTCTCGCCGTGATCGAGCACCGTCACCCGCTCGCTGACGTTCATGACCAACTGCATGTCGTGTTCGATCAAAAAGATGGTCACGCCGCGGGCGCGGATGCGACCGATCAGATCGATGAGGCTCTCCTTTTCCTTGGGGTTCATCCCGGCGGCCGGCTCGTCGAGCAGCAAGAGCTTCGGATCGCCGGCGAGGCCGCGCGCGATCTCGAGCCGGCGCTGGCTGCCGTAGGGCAAGTTGCGGGCGTAGCTGTCCGCCTCGCGCTCGAGGCCGACGAAGCGCAGCAGTTCGCGCGCCCGCTCCCGCACGCTTTTCTCTTCCGCACGCTGCGCCGGCGTATGGAGAAGCGAGTCGACGAGATTGGCGCGCATGCGCGCGTGACGGCCCGTCATGACATTATCGCGCGCCGACATGAACGCGAACAGGCGAACGTTCTGGAACGTGCGCGCGATTCCGAGCGAGGCGATGGCAGCCGTGTCCAGCCCGCGAAGGGAGCGCCCCTCCAGATCGATCGAGCCGTGCGTCGGCTGGTAGACTCCCGTGATCAGATTGAAGACGGTCGATTTCCCGGCGCCGTTGGGGCCGATCATCGCGACGATGCTTCCCGGTGCGACTTCGAAGGACAGATCGTTGAGGGCGACTAGTCCGCCGAATACCTTGCGAACCTCGCTCAAGCGCAGCATCGGCGTCATGGGGCGGCCGCCGCACCGCTGTATTCCGCTTGTTCTTGCGCGGCCAGCGTCGGATCGCTCAGCGCCTCGTGAAACTCGGCTTTGCGCTGGCGGCTCGGAATCAACCCTTCGGGCCGAAAGAGCATCATGAGAACCAGGATCACGCCGTAGAGCATGAAGCGGTAGTTGGTGAAATCGAGGTTGACCAAGCCGGCCGCGTGCGCGAGGCTCGTCGACTGCGGCAAAAGGAAACTGTTGATAAACGAAAGCACGAAACTGCCGATGATGACTCCGGCGATGTTTCCCATTCCACCGAGCACGAGCATCGAGAGGACTAGCACGCTGACGTTGAATTGAAACTCGTCGGGCGAGACCAAGTTCAACTTCGCCGCATAGACGACGCCGGCCAGGCCGCTGAACGAGGCGCCGAGTGCAAAGGCGGAGAGCTTGGCCGCCGTCGTGTTGATGCCCATATGCCGCGCAGCCAACTCGTCTTCGCGAATCGCCATCCAGGCGCGGCCGAGCCGGCTGTTCTGAAGATTGCTTGCCACGACGATTCCGAGCGCTATCAGCACCAGGGTCACGTAGTAATACGGCGTTGCGCTGAACCCGAATGCTTTGCCGAACAGCGAGGGTTGATCGAGGGACGATATGCCGTTCGGCCCGTTCGTGTACTTCTCAAGGTTCAGAAACGTCTGAGGCACGATCTCGCCGAAGCCCAGCGTAACGATCGCGAGGTAGTCGCCGCGCAGACGCAGGGTCGGTGCGCCCAGCAAAATGCCGAAAATGGCCGCGATGCCCGAGGCGACGAAAAGCATGACCCAAAATGGAATGTGAATACCGAACTGCTGGCTTGCCAGCATCGCGTAGCTGTACGAACCGATCGCAAAGAAGGCCGCGTAGCCGAGGTCGAGCAAGCCGGCAAAGCCGACGACGATGTTGAGCCCCAGCGCTAGCAAAATGAACGCGCCGGCGTTGGCCATGAAGTCGATCTGCGCGTTGTTGCGGTCGACGAATGGGAATGCCAACAGCGCGACCCCAATTGCGATGATGGTTACGGCAGCGCGCCGTCGGGCCGGCACCGCGCGCTAAACCTTTTCTGGAAGCGACTCGCCGAGAAGACCCGACGGCCGAAAGATCAAGACGAGCACCAGGACCGAGAACACGACGACGTTGCTCCATTGCGCGCCGCCAGGGATGTATTGCGTCGCGACCGCCTCGACCAAGCCGATCAGGAAGCCGCCCAGCATCGCGCCGGCGACGTTGCCGATCCCGCCCAGCACGGCCGCGGTGAACGCCTTGAGGCCCGCCTCGAAACCGTTGAAGAACCACGTCGTCCCGTAATAGACGCCGCTGACGAAGCCGGCCGCGCCTGCAAGCGCGCTCCCGATCAGAAACGTCAAGGCGATCGTGGTGTTGATATTGATGCCCATCAGCTGCGCGGCATCGCGGTCCTGGGCGGTCGCTCGCATCGCCTTGCCCAGCTTCGTGTTGTAGATGAACACCTGCAAGGCGGCCATCATGACGACGGCGAGGCCCACGACCAGCACCTGCTTGGCGGACACGACGACGCCGCCGAAACTGGCGCTCGGATTGGGAATGACCTGCGGGAACGGCACGGGTGACGGGCCGCGCCAGAGCTGCATCACGTTTTCGAGAATGAAGGACATCCCGATCGCCGTGATGAGCGGCGCGAGGCGCGGCGCGTTTCGCAAGCGGCGGTAGGCAAGCCGCTCGATCAACACGCCGGTCACGCCGCACAGCAGCATCGCCGACAACACCGCCAGCGCCACGATGCCGATGAGCGCCGGCCCATGCACTTCGCCCGAAACGCCGATCGCACTGAGAATCGCAAGCGAAAAGAACGTCCCGAGCGTGTAAACGTCGCCGTGCGCAAAGTTGATCAGCTCGATGATCCCATAGACCATCGTGTAGCCCAGTGCAATCAGCGCATAGATGCCGCCGAGCGAGAGCCCGTTGACGACCTGCTGGAAGAATATCTCCAATGACTAGGACTTCAGATTGATCTGTTCTACGAACTGGGCCTTCCCGCCGCTCACTTTGTACAGCGAAAGGATCGGCGCGGTCGTGTCGCCGTCTCGATCGAAGCCGATCTTGCCGATCGGGGAAGGAAAGTTCGCCGTCGCCGCCACGAATTTGAGCACGTCGGCGCGAGCCGGCATCTTTCCGCCATCCGCCTTGATGGCTTGCTCGATTGCCGCGATCTCGATGCTCGCGGCAGCGTAGGCGTTGGCGCTGTAGGCACCGACGGGCGAGTTCCAGCGCTTTTCATAATCCGCAATAAAGACCTTCGCGCTGGGCAGCTTGGACGTCTCGGGTGCGGCAACCGTGAAATACGAACCGTTGGCCTGGTCGCCCGCGGTCGTGAGAAACTCCTGATCGCTGATACCGTCGCCGCCCATATACGCGACGCTTTGCATGCCCGCGTCGGCCATTTGCTTGCGCAGGAGGCCGCCCCCGGTTGCCGTGGTTCCGCCATAGAACACGAGGTCCGGCCCGAGGCTTTGCGCCTTGGTCAGCAGCGCCTTGAAATCTTGTTGGCCCTTCGTCAGATGCTCGTGGCCCAGGACCGTTCCGCCGAGCGCTTTAAACTGTGCCTCGAACACGTCGGCCAAGCCTTTACCGTACGTCTCGTTGTCATCGACGATGAAGGCTTTGCTGAAACCAAACTTGCGCGCGAACTGCGCCCCCGCCGAACCTTGCCGGTCGTCGGTCGTGCAGACGCGAAAGTACGAATTGACGTCGGGATGGGAGGTGCGCAGTTTGGCGGCCGCGTCGCCCACGGTCAATCCGGTGTTGGTATTGGAAGGGCTGATTTGAACGAGCTCGGCGTCGTTGGTGAGCGGAATCTCAGCCTTGGCCACGTTCGAGTTGAAAGGCCCCACCATCGCCAGCACCGCTGGATCGGAGATGAAGGTCTTCGTGTTCGTTGCGCCCTGAGCCGGATCGTGCGTCCCCTGAACGGCATCGTCGAGATCGTAGGCGACGAGCTTGAAGGCACCCGGCAGACCCTTGCCGTTGGCTTGTTCGACCGCAAGTACGGCGCCGTTGCGCGTCGGAATCCCGGTCGACGCATCGGCTCCGCTCAGGGGCAGATCGATGCCGATTTTGATCACGCCTCCCGCGGTAGCCGACGAGGCCGATTGCGAGGTTGACGTCGTTGAAGAGCAGCCCATGGCTAGGGCCGCCGTGAGAACGGCGGCCGGNNCCGGCAGCCGAAGGGCGATGCTGCGAAAACGCATGGGGACCTCCGAAAACGACAGAAAACGGGGCCAGGACCGTTTCCTTTCACGTCGAGTACGCCGAGGGAAATCGCTTCCCTTTCCTGCAATCGCCGAGCGATGAGGCCATGGACGTGGGCCGCCGTGCTGGTTGGAGCGGCGCTGTACGCCGCTGCGCTCAATAGCGATCTGTACGGAGCGACCTCGCCGTATTGGCTCTCTTGGCACGTGCTGCTCCGCAAAATCTATAGCGTCGCAGCCTTCACCCTGGCCGGGTATTTGCTACGACGTGCGCTCGACGAATGGCATCGCAGCGACTCGCCGGCGACGACCGTTTGGGGAATGGCAGCGTACAGCGCGGCCATCGAGGTCGGTCAGGCCATCGTCGGATCCAAGGAAGGTCTCGCTTGGAACTCGTTCGACGTTCTTTGTGGAGCGCTCGGCGGTTTCATTGCGCTCGCGCTCGACCGCGCGACGAGGAAGACTCGGTAATGCGCTTGCGCCTCACGCTGCTCTTCGTTGCGGGCATCCTGTTGCGCATCGCTCTTTTGCCGGCGCAAGGCTATAAAGGCGACGTTACGACATTCGAAGATTGGATGCTGGCGCTGGGCAGCCACGGCCCGCGCCAGCTCTACGCGGACATTTCGGGCGCAACGTTTCCACGCGTCGACTATGCTCCCGGATACTTTTTTTTGTTATGGCCGCTGGCCGCGCTCTACGTGCACGTCATCGCGCCATGGCAACCGGAGCGCGGGATCCTCATACTGATCTTCGTAAAAGCGATCCCGATCCTGGCCGACCTCGTCCTGGCCGCAGCCGTCTACCGGATGGCGCTTGCGGCGGGCTCGCGTACGGAAGCACTCCTTGCCTGCGCGCTGGCGTTGCTGGCGCCGACGTTTTGGCTCGTGTCCGCGTATTGGGGTCAAGCCGATTCGGTTGCCGTCGCGTTTCTCGCGCTTGCCGGAGCGGATGCCTTGGCCGAGCGGTCGATCTCACCATGGCTTTGGCTGGCCGCCGCGGTCCTGGTGAAGCCGCAGCCGCTCGCCTTTGCGCCGGTTCTCTTGACGTGGCAGCTTCGCCGTCACGGGTTTGAACGGTCGCTCTTTTGGGCGGCGCTCGGCGTTACGTCGCTCGCCTACGTCGTAGCGCTCCCGTTCGCGCCGTCGGCGCGCCCGGATGTAACCCTCGGTTGGCTCGTCGAACGATACCTCTTCGGTTACGACAAGTATCCCTGGGATACGGCGAGCGCCTGGAACGTGTATGCGATCGCCGGCCCCATGTATGCAAGCGACGCCCGGCAGGTCTTCGGACTCTCGTTGCACGCATGGGGCTTCTTGCTCTCGATCGGGATGGTCGTCGCGGTCTGCGTGCATCTATGGCGCACGCTTGCGGATACCGACGCGACCGGCCGCGCCCGCTCGTTGTTGCTGGCCGGGACCGTTGCTCTCGCCGCGCCGTACATGCTTGCGACGCGCATGCACGAACGCTACCTGCTATCGGCGCTTGCGCTGGCCTCGGTGGTCGCCACATTCGCGCCCCGCTTGCGACTGCCGATCGGCGGTCTGATCGCCGTCTTTGCGATCTGTTGCGCCTTCGTCATGGCCGGCTTCTTCGGGGGCCATCATCACCCGTGGACGCTAACCGTCGTTCACCTGCTCGCAGCCGTCAATGTGTTGCTCTACGCGGCGCTAGCCGGCGCCTTCTTCTTTGGCGGTCTTACGCCGGGACGAGCTCCCGGACGGCTGCGGCATTAAAGTACGCGGCCTCCGGATGGTGCATGATGATTGCGGCGGTCGACTGCTCGGGCACGATTTGAAAGGCTTCGGTCAGCTCGGCGCCGATAGCGCCCGCGACGTCGAGGAGCTTCCACACGAGCGCGTGCTGCGAGAGATCGGGGCACGCTCCGTACCCCCACGAGTAGCGCTTGCCGCGATCTTCTGGTAATCCGAGTTCGTGCCGGATGCGGCGGTGCGAATACTCGGCGAGCGCCTCGGCCGACTGCACCGAGAAGCCATGCAAATAGTAGCTATCGCTGTAGTCGGCGCGCTGCTGCAGGCGCTCGACGAGCTCCGAGGCGCGTCGTCCGACCGTCACGACTTGCAGCGCGACGACGTCGCTCGCGCGACCCTCCTCCGGCGGACGTAAATAGTCCGCTAAGCACAAATGCTCGCCGCCGCTTTGGCGCGCAAAACGAAAACGCCCGAGCTCGCGCCGGGAATCGTTCGGATCGTAGAGCACCACGTCGTCGCCCAGACCCGCCGCCGTAAAATAGCCATAAACGACGCGCGGTTCGAGCACGCGCTCGCTCGCGCAACGCTCCTGAAAACGGCGCAGCCGCGGCTCGAATTCCTCGCGCACGAGCCGTTCGAATTCGGCGCCTTTTGCGTTGGAAGCCCCCCACGAGAGCCGGTAGAGACTGCGTAAGTCGAAGCACGGCCACAGGTCGCGCAGATCGATGCCCTCGAGCGTGCGCACGCCCAGAAACGGAGCCTGCGGAACGTCGGCCACCGCTAGGAATTCACGCGCCGTCCGATCGCTCGGCGTGGGGACGCCTGGCGCGCGGGCCGCTTGGCGCAAGCGTTCGGCCTCCGAGCGAATGCGCGACGTGAACAGCTCGCGGCGCTCGGGTTCGTTCGTGAGCTGATCCATGATCTCTAGGCCTTCGAAGGCGTCCTTGGCGTAGTACACGCCGGGCTCGAAGTAGCGCGCCCCTTCGTCCAGAAACGCGATGCGCCGGCCGAAGTCCCGGTTGATCGCGGCGCCACCGATCATGATGGGGAACGCGAGCTTGCGCGAGTCCTGCTCGGCGACGCAAACCGGCATCTGCTTCGACGTCGACACGAGCAGGGCGGAGAGGCCGATCGCATCGGCCTCTACCTCGACCGCCTTCTCGAGGATGCGGCTCATGGGCACCTGTTTGCCGAGATCGAAGACGGTGTAACCATTGTTCGTCAGGATGGTGTTGACGAGGTTCTTACCGATGTCGTGCACGTCGCCGAAAACGGTCGCGAGCACGAGCTTGCCTTTGCTGACGCCCTCCTTCTTCTCGAGAAACTGCTCGAGGTGCGCGACGGCCTTCTTCATCACTTCGGCCGACTGCAGCACGAACGGCAGGATCAGCTCGCCGGAACCGAACTTGTCGCCGACCTCTTTCATGGCCGGCAACAAGACGTTATTGAGCACGTCGACCGGATCGCGCCGCGCGAGCACCTCGTCGATCTTCGCCTCGATTCCATCCTTGCGCCGGCGCAGGATCGCATTGTGAATGCGCACCTCGGCCGAAGCGTTCGCGTCGTCGTCGAGCGGCGCAGCGCCGCCGCCCGGCTTGCTCGAGTCGGCATTCTCGAAGTGCTCGATCAGCCGCTGCAGCGCGTCGGCGCGCCGGTTGAGGACCAGGTCCTCGCACAGCTCGCGCTCGAGCGCGGGGATCTCCGCGTGCGGCGTGATGTCTTTCGCGTTGACGATCGCCATGTCGAGGCCGGCGGCGACGCAGTGGTGGAGCATGACGGAATTGAGGACCGAGCGCGCCGCCGGTTTGAGGCCGAACGAGACGTTCGAAACGCCCAGCGACGTGAGCACGCCGGGGAGCCGCTCTTTGATAAGCCGGATGCCGTCGATCGTTTCCAGCGCCGAGGGTGCGAACTCGGCGTCACCGGTCGCGAGCGTAAAGGTCAGCGCGTCGAAGATCAGCGCGCCCGGCGGGATGCCGTATTCGCCGACCACGATATCGTAGATGCGCTCGGCGACCGCGAGCTTGCGCTCGGCGGTTTTCGCCATGCCCTCCTCGTCGATCGTCAGCGCGACGATGGCGGCTCCGCTTTCCTTGACCAGCGGCATCACCACGTCGATCTTCCCGCGCCCGTTCTCGAGATTCACCGAGTTGACGATTGCGCGACCGGCATAGATTTTCAACGCCGCCTCGATCACCTTGGCTTCGGTCGAGTCGATCATCAGCGGGGTCTCGACCGACTGCGCCAGCCGCTTGACGATCGTCGCCATCTGGACGTCCTCGTCGACCCGCTCGGTCAACGCGGTGCAGATATCGAGAACGTGGGCCCCGCCCTCCACCTGTTCGCGCGCCACCAGGACGATTTCGTCGTAGTTTTCTTCGAGCAACAGGCGCTTGATGCGGCGCGAACCCTGCGCGTTGATGCGCTCGCCTATCAAGAGCGGACTGCCGTCCTGCTTGAGCGCCGTCGCCGACATCGCCGAAGCCGCGCTTTGAAGCGGCTTTGGTTCGGGGCGCCGGCCGGCGCGTCCGCGCGCCACCTCGACAAAAGCGGCGATGTGCTTGGGCGTCGTGCCACAGCATCCGCCAATGGCATTGACGCCGAAGTCGTGCACGAACGCGCCGAGCTCGCGCGCCATCTCCTCCGGCGTCTCGGGATAGATCGTCTCGCCCTTGGACCCCATCAGCGGCAATCCGGCGTTCGGGATGACGGCCACGAAGCAGCGCGATGTTTCAACGAGATAGCGCACCGCGTCGCGCATGTGGGTCGGACCCGTCGAGCAGTTGAGCCCGATGACGTCGATGGGCAGCGCATCCAGCGTGGCGCACACCGCGCGTATGTCGGTGCCAAGCAGCATGCGGCCGGTCACGTCCAAGGTCGCCTGGGCCTGGATCGGCACGCGCCGCAGGCCGCGCTCGAACTCGCGTACGATGCCCGCAATCGCCGCCTTGATCTCCAAGAGATCTTGGCTCGTCTCGACCTGCAGCAAGTCGACGCCGCCTTCCACGAGCGCGCGCGCTTGCTCGCCGTAGAGCGCGGCTAGCTCGTCGAAGGTGATCTTCGAGAGGGTCGGATCGGAGGAGGAGACGAGCATTCCGGTCGGGCCGAGCGAGCCCGCTACGAACCGGGGGTGAGCCGGCGTCGCGAAGCGGTCGGCGACGGTGCGCGCGATTTGCGCCGCCCGCAGGTTGACCTCGTGCGTGCGCTCGCCCAGACCGTATTCATCGAGCTTGAGCCGTGAGGCCGTGAACGAGTCGGTCTCGACGACGTCGGCGCCCGCTTCGAGGTAGCGGCGATGAACCTCCTCGACGACGTCGGGTCGAGAGAGCACGAGGGCCTCGTTGCAGCCGTGATACTGGGCGCCGCCGAAATCGGCGTCAACGAGGCCGAGGTCCATCAGTTCGGTGCCCATTGCCCCGTCGAAAACCAGAATGCGGTCGGCAAGGGCCTCCAGGTACGTGCTCACGGCGTTTCCTACGCGGCGCGCGGCTCCGTTCCCCGCAGGTAATTGTCCAAATTCGACATTTCGGCTAAAGTTGGACAATGACACCTAGGGAAACGTTCCGACGCCTTGACGCTGCGCTGGGGGCCGAGCGGGTCCGGCTACGCTCCCTGGCGGTGGACGCGGTCGAGCGGGATCGGTCGGCTCTCTATTACGAGGAGATTTTCACTTCGACGCGCCTTGCGGGCGCCACGCTGACGCTCGACGAGGTGCAAGTGCTTGCCGAACGTGACCTCGTTCCGGCAGCGCGGCAGCTCGGCGACTGCGTGATGGTCGCCGACTACGCGTCGGCGGCCCGGCTGATCCGCGAGCTCCCGACGCCGAGACGCGGATTGCCGCTGCTGCGCGCCGACGAGATCGTCGCGTTGAACGCGCGCGCGACCCGGCGCTCCCCCGATTCCCGGCCCGGGAAGTGGCGCGATCACAACGTTCCGGCCTTCCCCGGCGGCATGGTAGCGCCGCCGCCATGGCTGATCCCATCTCAGGTCGCGGCGTTCGTCGACCGTTACGCTGCCGGGCTGCCGGTGGGGGCATCGCCGGTCGCGTGGGTGGCGCAGAGTCACGAGCGCTTCGAGCGGATCCATCCGTTCAGCGCCGCCAACGGCCGCACGGGTCGCCTTTTGGCGAACCTGCTGCTGCGGCGCCTTGGCCTTCCAAGCCTGATCGTGCCGGCTCGCCGTTCCGCTAGCTACGTGGCTGCGCTGCGTTCGGCTGACTCGCGCGACTCCTGGCCGCTGGCCATCCTCTTCGCGCGCTCGCTCCTCGACGCTCTCTTGAAGCTCAGCGCGGCGGGTGTGGGAGCCGAACTCCAACCCGTCGCCGACTTCGCCGAGGGCCGGGCCCGTGCGGCGCTTTACAAAGCGGCGCAGCGCGGCCGCCTGCGCACGCTGCGCCGCGGCGGGAAGCTCTGTACGACCCGGGCGTGGGTAGCCGACTATCGCGCCACACGCGCGCGAGCCGGTCGACCCGCGCGCGTCGGCTGAAACCGTTCGTTCAGCGCTCGATCAGCGCCGCATTCGATGCGGCGTAGCGTTCGCCCGCGGCAAGCTGCGCCAGTTCGCCCAGCTCGCGCCGATCGTCTGCACTCAGGCGCACCTCAAGGGCTCTGAGGTTTTCTTCGAGATAGCGGCGACGCTTGGTTCCCGGGATCGGAACGAGGTCGTCGCCTTGAGCGAGGACCCACGCGAGTGCGACCTGGGCCGGAGTCGCGCCATGCCTCGCCGCAACGTCCCGAACGACCTCCACGATGCGCCCGTTGAGTGCGGCGTTCTCGGCAGTGAAGCGCGGAAGGCTGCGCCGAAAATCGTCGGTCTCCAAGTCCGCCGTATCCGCAATCGCGCCGGTTAGGAAGCCGCGCCCCAGCGGGCTGTACGGGACGAACCCGATGCCGAGTTCGCGTGCGGCCGGAAGAATTTCCGCTTCGACCCCGCGCTCCCACAAGGAATACTCGCTCTGCAGCGCGCTGATCGGATGGACCGCGTTGGCCCGCCGAAGCGTTTGCGCGCCCACTTCGGAAAGACCGAGAAAGCGCACCTTCCCGGCCGTGACCAGCTCTCCCATAGCGCCGACCGTTTCCTCGATCGGAACCTTCGGATCGCGCCGGTGCTGGTAGAAAAGATCGATCGTCTCGATGCCTAGGCGCTGCAGCGACCCTTCGACCGCCGCTCGCACGTTTTCCGGACGGCCGTCGACCCCCGTAACGCTACCCTCGGCGAAGGTGAATCCAAACTTGGTCGCGATGACGACCCCGTCGCGGCGTCCGCGTATCGCGCGACCAACCAGCTCTTCGTTCGTGAACGGACCGTAAATTTCGGCCGTGTCCAGCATCGTGACGCCCAGCTCGAGCGCGCGCTCGATCGTCGCGAGCGCTTCATCTGCATCGGCACTTCCGTAGGCCCAAGACATGCCCATGCAGCCGAGACCGACGGCCGAGACGGTCAGGCCCGCAGTTCCAAGGTTGCGCTGTTGCATGCACGAGAAATACCCGCCGAACCCGTGCCTCACCCCCGATTGGGCTCGCGCCGTTTGCGGAGGAAGCCCCCTCCCGCTTCGGGGAACCGCGTCGAATGGGCGCGATCGTACGGACCGGCGGCCTTTCGAAGTCGTTCGCGGGCTACTGCGCCGTCGACGACGTGTCGCTATCGGTTGAAGAAGGGACGATCCACGCGATCATCGGTCCCAATGGGGCCGGCAAGACGACGCTCTTTAACCTGCTCTCCGGCTTCGTCGTTCCGACGAGCGGAACGATCTGCTACGGCGAGCTCGACATCACCGGAATGGCCCCGCACCGCATCGCGCGCCTGGGCATGGTCCGCAGCTTTCAAATCAACAGCATCTTCTTGCATCTCTCGGTGCTCGACAACGTCAAGGTATCGCTCGAAGCGCGCACCGAGTTGCCGTACCGTTTTTGGCTTCCCGGAAAGGCGACCGGGCGCCTCGACGAGCGCGCCCGCGAACTGCTCGACGACGTCGGGCTGGACAAGGAGCGCGACCTGCTCGCCGTCCAGCTCGCTTACGGCCGCAAGCGCGCGCTCGAACTCGCCATCTCGCTAGCGCCGGATCCGAAGGTACTGCTGCTCGACGAGCCGACGGCCGGCATGGGGACCGAAGACGTGGGCCGCATCTCGGCCCTGATCGGGCGTGTAGCACGGGGACGCACGGTCGTTCTCGTCGAGCACAACCTCAGCGTCGTGTCCGACCTTTCGAATACCATTACGGTGTTGCAGCGCGGCAAGATTCTGGTCGAAGGTACCTACCAGCAGGTGCGTGGCGACCAACGCGTGATCGACGCCTATCTGGGCGGAAGGGACGCGCATGCTTGAGACGCGCGACCTCAATGCCTTCTACGACGAAAGCCACGTTCTGCGCGGGGTCGATCTGTGGGTCGACCGCGGTGAAGTCGTCACGCTCGTCGGACGTAACGGCGCGGGCAAGACCACGACCCTCAAATCGATCATGGGTATTCTGCGCCGGGTAACGGGCGAAGTGCGCTTCGAAGGAAGGTCGATCGCCGGCTTGCCCGCGGACAAGATCGCGCGGCGCGGCATCGGTTTCGTGCCCGAAGAGCGCGGCGTATATGCGAGCCTGACGGTGGCCGAAAACCTCGCGCTGCCGCCGATCATCGGCGCCGGAGCCTGGCCGCTCGAGCGCATCTATGCGTTGTTTCCCATCCTCAAAGAGCGCGGGCGGGCGATGGGCACCACCTTGTCCGGCGGCGAGCAGCAGATGCTGGCCATCGCGCGCGTGCTGCGCAGCGGCGCGCGCCTCATCCTGCTCGACGAGCCGACGGAGGGGTTGGCACCCGTCATCGTCGACGCGATCGGCGAGCTGATTCTCGAGATCAAGAAGTCCGGCGTGACGATCCTTCTAGTCGAGCAAAATCTGCGCTTCGCGACGCGGGTCGCCGACCGTCACTACTTGATGGTGCACGGCCGCATCGTCGAGTCGATGACGAACGCCGAGGTAATCCAGCGGGAAAGCGACCTGCTCGCCCACCTGGGCGTGTAACTGCGTTCTACGCCGTTGCTGCCACCGCATCGCTCATCGCCAGCGGTTTGCCGGTCTCGAGCAGGCTTTTCATGCTCGATAGGATCAGCGACCAGCCGCGTTGCGTGCTCTTTGCGAGCTCGGTCTCGCCCGCGAAGTGTTCGTGCGTGAGGGTTAGCAAGCAGGTTTCGCCGTGCGGCTCGATCTCGTACGTCACGCGCGAGGGCGGATCCTTCGACTCGCCTTCCCAGTGATGGATGAACGAATGAACGAGCTTGCGCGGAGGATCGATCTCAAAGATCTCCCCTTCGAGCATTGATTGCCCATCATCGCCGGCATAGCGCATCGCCGAACCGGCTCGCCAATCCGACTGCACCGCGCCGCCGAAGAAGTAGAGCTTCGTCAAGTCTCCGTTGGTGATCGCTTGCCACAGTCTCTGCGGTGTCGTGCGAATGTAGACTCGATACACGTGCTGCAAGGTCGTCGACATCATTTCTCCAATTCGTTTTTGAACGCGCCGAGCGCTTTGGTCCAGCGTGACCGGTACTTGCTGACCCAGCGGTCGTACAGCGACTGAATGGGGACGGGATTGAGGAAGTGCCGCTTCTCGCGCCCCTCGCGCCGTATAACGACGAGCCCGGCAACTTCCAAGATGCCAAGATGCTTCATGACGCCGAAGCGCGTCATGTCCAAGTGTCCGCAGAGTTCGCCGAGCGTTTGACCATCGCGTTCGTATAGCGCGTCGAGCAAGCGTCGCCGACTAGGATCGGCGAGGGCCTTGAAGACATCCATCCGATTGGCGAGCCCTCGTCAACTCGCCAGCGCCATTATAGGTGACCGTTTAGGGTTATTACTCACTTGACGAAAATTAGGGTGGGGTGGAATATCCCACCGACTACGGTCCTACGGCGGACGGCGCGCAGATCGCGTCGAACCTACCGGACTATGAAGCAACCGCGCAAGCTGGAACCGCTCGTCCCGGAGGACGAGTTGAAGGCGTTCGTTCGTGCCGTGATCGCGGTGCCGAAGGAAGCCGTAGACAAGGCGGAAGCGGCGCGACCGAAACGCAAGCGGACAAAGAAAGCGACGAGGACGGCTGGCTAAGCGAAGAACTTTTTCTTCGCTTCCACGACAACCGTATTAATGACGCTGGCGAGCTCCATGAGCTCAAGGGAAGCGTCTTTTCGCACGTCGTAGGTTCCCAGGGTCTCGGCCAGCGTTACGCCGTGGGCGATAATATACGACTCGGTATCCGGCTTGAGGGATGCCGTTTTTATTGCTTCTTTGAACGGACCGGAGAACCGCTCGCAGTTTCCCCCCTTGCGAAAGACGGCGAGTTCGCTTCTTTCGCTGATATTGACCAGTTCTCGGTGTTTGTCCATGTTGTCGAGTTCGGACATCCGGAGAAGGAGGTCTCCGTACCCTCCGCTATACGGCTGATGGTTCCTGAGGAAATCGACCCAATCTTCACCGATTCGGTCTATTTCTCTCTCGCGAACCTTTCGCTCAAACACTTCTTTGTCGCGGATGATCAAGAACGCTATTCCGGGACTGCGCAGGGAGATTTGTCGTCCTTCGCTTTTGCGAAGTCGCGCTACTTCATAAGCGACGTGATCGAGGGCGGACCGCATATTATGGACCGCGTCGCCAGCGGCGCAGGAGAGGTGAGCGCGCGGAAAGATATTCTCTCCCCCGCCACCATTGTCAATCTCCTGCGAACCGCTCGTATATTCTTGTATCCAAGCGGCATACGGTTGGCTTTTGATAAACGCCTGTCTAGCACGGTCAAACTCTTGGATGTGGTGGCGGGACCGATTGAGTTTGAGAAAAGCGCCATTTAGCGGGAATTTTCGATTCCCGGACCTCACGGCTTTTCGATCAGCGCCTTATAGGTCAATCGAACACCCTCGGCGCGCTTCAGCGCCCTGGGAAACCGCTCTCCATCCTTTTCCTTGCGAGCATTGAAGCGGAACACTTGCTCTTCGACGTAACGCTGTAGGTGCTTCGGTCGCGGGGCGATGTACGTTCCGCGAATAGTACGCTTGAAAACAGACCAAAACGCTTCGATGCTGTTCGTGTGAATGTGGCCGTTGACGTACTCAATCGCGTGGTTGATCGCGTAGTGCGTGAAGTCGCGCTTCAGACCCATATACGCTGCCGCAGCGTCTGTGTAGATCGTGGTTCCGCGAGCGACGTGCTGGCGAATCCGGTCCGCCAACGTAAGCTTGTCCGATTCCAGGACGACGAACGCACGAATCCGGCCCTTGCGCTCGACCATCCCCTGCACCGTCATTTTGCCGTAGCCGGGAGCACGACGCTGGGCGCGACCATCGGGGAAGCGGCCCATCTTTCTTCTGCCGCCGATAAATGTCTCGTCCGCTTCAACGGCATTGGCCTTGAGTAACTCGAAAGACTCGTTCGCCATAACCTCGCGCAAACGGTGCAGCATAAACCAGGCCGTCTTTTGCGTGACCTTCAGGGCGCGGGCGACTTCGCAAGACGAAATGCCGTTGCGGTTGCTTGCGATCAGCCACATCGCCGGCAACCACTTGTCGAAGCCGATGGGTGAATCCTCAAAGATCGTCCCGACTTTGGCCGTGAATTGGCCGCGGCAGTCCCGGCAATACCAACGGCGATGCTTCGGGTAGTACTTAATGTCTAGCGAACCGCAGGCGCGAGGGCAAGCCACTCCCTGCGGCCATCTGATCGCGACGAAGTAGTCGTGGGCGACTTGCGGCTCCTCGAAGCGCCGAACGGCTTCGATCATGGTCTGCGGAAGGGGCGCGTCCATGCCCCTATTTTAGCCTAGTGCCTAGTTTTTGTCAAATATATAATAACCCCGTTTAGTCACCTGTCAAGCCCAAATTTCTTGAATGTTCGATTGGCGCTACACGGCCGCCTCACGTCAACGTTACGATAGCGAGTGCCACGAGCAGCGTTCCGAGCGTGTAGGCGACGTACGCCGCTAGCCGCCCGTGATGCATTCGAGCGAGCAAGGACGCTGCGCTTCGAACGGCCGACGCTAGCGGCGCGCTCACGGCGCGATCTGCCAGAAACACATCTTCACGCTTGCGCCGAATCGCGGACCGAAAATGCTCGTGGATCGTTTCGCGCTCGTTCTCGACTTCGGTTGGGTTGAAGATCGCGTCGAAGATCACGCGCACCGGATTCGAGAAGCCCGTCGCGGTGTAGGTCATTTCCGCAAGCAAGGGTTGCAATCCACCGGTCCAGGGTGGGACGCGTAGAACCCGCCGGCCTCGCGTGACGAAGCGAACGATGCCGTAAACCAGGCCGAGAAGCACCGCAAGGATGAGGGTGAAGTACGTGGTCGACATCGCAAACACGACTGGATTTGCCGCTCCGCCGCGCAACATCACGACTAGCCCCCGGCCCGGTAATCCCGCGCCGATCTGGGCGCCGAGGGCATGGAAGGTCGCGACGAAATCGGATGGCAGCGGATTCGGACGCGCGTTTGGCTCAAAAAAGGGCGGGACGAGTGCCTGGTTCACGGTGCCCAGTCCGAAGATTGCGGCGCCGCCGTGGTCGATCGCGGCCAGCACGTAGGTCGGCAGAATTCCCAGGAGCACGCATTCGAGCGCGAGCAGCGCCATGCCCAGCTTCATCGTAGCCGACGCCTCGCTCACCGTTGGCTGGACCGTTCGCATCGTGCCGAGAAACGTCATACCGAACGCTTTCACGAAGCACGTCACGGCGAGAGCGGCAGTGAGCGCCAGCGCGGCGCCGCACAGTGCGAAAACCTCGCGCAGGCCAAGTGGAGCGAGCTCCACGCTTCGAAGGAGCGCCTGGAACGTCAGCCACTCGCTGGCAAAGCCGTTGAACGGCGGAATCGCGGCGATCGAAAGCGCCCCGACGAGAAAAAGGGCCGCAGTAACCGGAAGGACGCGGATCGCTCCGCCGAGGCGATTCATCGAACGGCTGCCCAGCTTTACGTCGATCGTCGCGGCCCCGAGAAAAAGGAGAGCCTTATACGCGGAGTGGTTTGCCATGTGATAGATGCCGGCCGCAAATCCGATCGCGGCGAAAAGCGGCTGGTGCTCGGCGACGAAGACGAACGCTACGCCGAGTGCGGTCAGCGCGATCCCCAGATTTTCGATCGAACTGTACGCGAGCATCGCCTTGAGGTCGTCTTCGATCGTGGCGTAGAGAATGCCGATCAGGGCCGAAGACGCACCGACGATGAGAACGACGACGCCTTCGCTCGCAAACCGGACCGGTACCAGCTCCATGTTCACGAGGACGATTCCGTAGACGCCCAGATTCACAATCGCGCCCGACAACAGCGCCGAGACGTTGCCCGGTGCGATCGGATAGGCACGGGGCAGCCAGGAGTTTACCGGCAGCAACCCCGCCTTTACGCCAAAGCCGAAGAACGACAAGAGAAAGATCGACCACGCTAGCGGCGTCGTCAACGCAGGAGCCGGTAAGCCGAAGCGGAGCGACTCGGAACCGCTGCGGGCCAGCAGGAGGGCGAGCATGGCGGCGACCGTACCGGCCTCGCTCATTGCCAGCATGACGAACGCTGCCCTGGCGTTGCGCAAGTGGCGCCATTCATAGGCAACGAGAGCCGCACTGGCAATCGCGACGGTCTCCCACAGAATGAAAAACGACATTACATCGCGGCAGATAAAGAGTCCGATGCCCGCGGCCAACAGGACGCAGTACCAGCAGCTGAAGGCGCGCACGGAATACTCGCGTTCGTAGTGCTCCATGTAGCGGGTCGTATACAGCGAGGTCGGAACGTAGACGAGCGACGCGACGCACGCAAAGAGGGCGCCCAGCGGCGTCGTGCCGACGGCGAGCGGGCCGAGCACGGGAAGGGACCAGAGAATACGGTCGCCGCTAGCGCCGCCGGCCAAGACGCCGGCCGCCGCGACGAGCGACAGAGCCGCAGCGCTGCAGCCCGTGACTGCCAAAACCCGGGCCGCCGCGCGCTCGGACAAGGCGAGGCACACCAGGGCTCCTACGAGGCAAAGGCCCATGGCTGCGAGCGTGAGCGTAAGCTCCCATTGGTTCATCCAAGATTACCCGATGGGTCGAGCGGTCGCGCCCCGCAGACGGCGCGCAACGCGTGGACGATTGCAAATGGCGGCGGCGGACATCCCGGAACGACGAGGTCGACTGGGACGGCGTCCGCGGCCCCGCCCGCACACATCAGCGATGGCCCGAAGATACCGCCGCCGGCAGCGCATGCACCCACTGCGACGACGCGTTTGGGATCCGGCATGGCATCGTAGGCCGCTTTGAGGGGACCGCGCATCTGACGCGTGACCGGTCCGACGACGAGCAGCACGTCGGCCTGCCGCGGGGTCGGGGTAATGAAGATGCCAAAACGGTGAAGGTTGTATGACGGTCCGTTGAGTTGCGCGAGCTCGTTCAAGCACGATCCGCAGTCGCCGGCATCGACGATGCGCACGTGCAGCGACCGCGTGAAACGCCGGTCCAACGGTTCTGCTTCACCGCCCTCGGGGCCGTGCGCGAAGCGAACGTCGTGCCGCCACTCCTGTCCGCCCGCTGCCCCCGGGTCGGAAGGCTTGCAGCGCATGCAATGCACGCACAGGTCTTGTACGACGCTGGCCAGAGCATCGTGCGCGACGATCGCGCCCGTTGGGCAAACGGCGGCGATGTCGATAGCTGCCTCGGGCGAAGCGTGAAGCGTCGTTCGAGGCAGGCCCGGCGATATGGACGGCGGCGTGTCCTTGCCGCCGGGTTCCGCTTCGGTGCGAATACCCGCCAACAGACCGCGCACAAACCAGTTCACCGGTCGTTTTCCGCGACGGAAAGGTCGAGCGTGGCGAGCACGATTGGAAAATCCTGGAATGCGAAGCCTTCGGTCGCCACGTGGAACCCGTGCCAGTTGCGAAATGAAGGCGGCGTAAGCCGATATCGCAAGATGGTCCCCTCCTCGCCTACCTGGACCCACTGGATCGAAGCGCCGCGCGGCGCTTCCGTCCAACCCAAGCCGAAGCCGGCACGCATCGTTGGTTCCGTCCGGACCGGGCCGGCCGGCAGTTCGCGCAAGAGCGTCCGAACGATCTGTAGCGACTGCGCGATTTCTGCGAAGAGGATCCTAAGGCGCGCGTACCCGTCTCCTTCGGCCTCGGTCGGTACGGCGAAGGCGACCGACGCGTACGCTCCGTAGGGTTGGATGGAGCGCATGTCGGCCGAGACGCCGCTGGCACGTGCGAACGGGCCGACGAGCTCGAACGTCCGCGCGGCGTGTTCGTCAACGATCCCAATCTGCTCGATGCGATCCAGAAAGCTGCTCGAATTCTGCAGCGCATCACGAAGTATGCGAATCCGGCCCGAGAGCGCGCCGGCCCCGTCCGCGGCAACCTCGAGCGCCGCCGGATCGTAGTCGTGCATGAGACCGCCGATATCGAGCACGCCGAAGAAATAGCGATGTTCCGCAACGGCACCGCAGATGCGCAGCAACTGCTCTTCGAGCCAGAGTGCCTGACTGGCGGCGACCGCGAGCGAGGTCGAAGCGCATATCTCTCGCACTGAGGTTACGTGGTGGCGAATGCGCTCGAGTTCGGCGAAAAACGCCCGCAGAGCTGCGGCGCGCGGCGGGACGTCGATTAGAAGGGCGCGCTCAACGGCGTGGCAGTAGGCAAGACCGTTTCCGATGGCGCTCGTTCCCGAACAGCGTTCGGCGAGAAGCAGCACGTCGCGGACGCTTCTCCCTTCGGCCAGCTTTTCGATCGCACGATACTTGTAGAAGAGTCTCGGTATGGCGCGGACCACGTCTTCGCCAACCGTTTCGAGCAAGAATAGTGCGGACTCCGCATCTGCGGAATAGATCGGGCCGATCGGCATCACGAAGGCGCCCTCCTCCTTGAGGACACGCCGGGGCCGCCATGCCCGGCGCTGCTCTTCCATGTCGGCGCTCGACCGTACGTTCGGCCGCATGAGCCCGTTGTTCTCGGCCCATTGGTTATCATGCAAAACGAAATCGCCCAAACGCGGGTGCTGCGTGAAACGGATCGAGAAAAGATCCTCGATCTCGCGTTCGAACCAATCGGCAGCGATCAGGACAGGCGTGATGCTCGGCAGCACTCTTGCGACCGGATCGGCGGCAACGACGAGCTGCGCCCAACCGGGATATCGGCCGGCGTAGAAAGCGTAGCGTACTTCGAGCGACGTTCCACGGTCCGTCGCAACGACGGTTCCCAGGCGCCATTCGTGGGCGTGCAAGTACGTGACGACGTCACTCAGGCACTCGGCCGGTATCGAGGCAGCGATGGAATCTTGCTCCAAGCTCCACGCTACTGCGAGCCAGTTCGATCGTAAGCCCTGGAGGACGTCGGTAAGAGTCGTCACGCTGCCCCCAACACCCTGGCGGCACTTTCGAGCGCCTGGGCAAGTCCCTGCGGCAGCCAAACGCCCAAGATGACGACGGGAAGCGCAGCGAGGAGCAGCGCCCACGCGCAGGTCAACGGTATGCGTCGCCGCCGCGGCTCCGATTCCGGCGGCCCGGCGACCATATTCGTCACGTGCCACAGTAAACCGAAGAATGCGACGACGATAAAAAATGCTAGAAGCGCAACGAGCACATAAGCGTGCGCCAGCAGGCCTGCGCGCAGAATGGCTAACTCGCTGAGGAAGACGGCGAAGGGTGGTGCTCCGCCGATCGCGAGAGCGCCGAACAGGAGCGCCGCGGCGGCGAAACGGCTCGTTCCGAGCAAGCCGCGGATCGCGGCAATGTCGCGCGTACCGGTCGCTATCAGGGTTACGCCTGCAGCGTAAAAGCAGAGCGACTTGGTAGCACTATGAGCGAGCAGTTGCCACACGGCGGCGACGTCTCCGGCCGGGGTTAGCAGGCCGGCGGCGGTCAGGATGATGCCCATGTGTTCCACGGTCGAAAACGCGAAGAGACGCTTGTAGTCTTGCGTCTGGGTAAGAAGCAGCGCGGCGGCACCGACCGAAATGAGGCCGAGCACCACGAACCACGCCCCGACGTGCAACGACGGATCTCCGGCGAAAACGTTGCGGAGCCGGAGAACGACGTACAGGATCACGCTCGTTTCGATGCCCGACAGCATGGCGCAGACCGGCGAAGGCGCCTGGCTGTGCGCATCGGGTAGCCACGTGTGCAGCGGAACCAGCCCGATCTTGGCTCCGTAGCCAACCAGCAGCAGGACGAAGGCAAAGCCCAACAGCGCGTGGGGCATGCGTGCGGCGGCCGCATGGAGGCCGTCCCAGGTAAACTCGGTGCTCCCCGTGGCGTGCAATGCCCAGTAAAGGACGAGCACGCCCAAGACCGCGATGGTTGCTCCGAGCAACGTGAGCACCATGTACTTCCAGGCCGCCTCGAGGGCGTCGGCCGAGATCGCAAAGCTCACCAGCAGGATCGAGAGAAGGCTCGTGAGCTCGACGAAGATCCAGACGAGGCCAATCTCGTTCAGCATCGGGATGCTCAGCATCGAGAAGGCGAACAGATTGAAATTCGCGTGGTAGAGGCGGATGCGGCTCTCGCTCGTTGCGTCGCTTGCCAGGTAGCCCCACGAGAAAAGTGCCGCAGTCGCGTAAACGAGCGCGATCAGGGTGAGAAGCAGCGCGGCCAGAGAATTGAGCTCGACCCAGCCTCGGATCACCGTCAGCGTGCCGCCGCCGCTCAACGTCCAAAGCAGGCGTATCGAGAGCGACAGCACGGCAATGGCGGCCAGGACCGTCACCGCCGGGGCCGCGCGGCCAGCGCGCGGAATCGCACACCACAAGGCTGCGAGCACGGCAAGGAGCGGGATCGCAAGAATCATTTGATGCGTTCGCGCAGGGCCGACAGCCCTCCGACTTCCGTCGTTCCGATGCGCCGGTAGGCCGCGCGTGTGAGAAGCGCGACGATGAAACCGAGCAGCAGTACGTCGAAGGCGATTGCGAGCTCCGCAATCAACGGGAAGTCCGGCGCGATGGCGATCCCGGCAAGAAAGGCGCCGTTCTCCATCGCTAGGATGCCCAACAGCTGTGGGACCGCCTCGATGCGCACGGCCAAGAGCAGCAGGCCCACCAGCAACGCCGCGATGCCCATCGACACGTTACCGGAAGAAAGGTTTGGCGCAGCACCCACGATATGGGCGCCGAACGCGTACCCGAGCAGCGTGAGCCCGAGGGCTGCGAGCAGCGCCGTCGGCGCATCGATGGTCTGCGAGAGCTCACGCGTGCGATGAATCTCGCTTGGAACGAGCGCCCGCAGCAGCCAAGGTATGCTGATCGCCTTGCCGATGACCGTGACGCATCCCAGGGCAATAAGATGCCACGAAGGCGTCGATGCGCCGAGCAGGAAGGCCGATGCGGCCAGGAGCAACGACTGCACGACGAAGATCTGGATGCACGCACCGATCTGGCGCGTGACCGTCATGGCAATCGTACTGATGATGAAAAGGCCCAGTGCCAGCGCGTTGAGTTCGGAAAGTAGCGACATTCCTTTTTGTGTCCGTGCAGATCTTAGAGGCGCAGCAGTTGCGTCACCATCGCGGTCACCGAGACGACGAAGGCGGCGCCGAGGAACTCCGCAATGCGAAAGAGCCGGAGTTTGGCGAACGACGATTCCACGATGACGATTCCCAGGCTCAGCGCCACGATCTTCAACGCCACCGCCATCACCGCGAGCGCCACGTCGGCGGGCGAGCCCGCCTGGGCGAGCCCCCACGGCGTCAGCAGGACGTTAAGAAAGACCACGGCCAGGACCGTAAACTTCATGTAGCCGCCGTACTTGATCAAGGCCGCCCCGCGACCCGAAAACTCCAGAACCTTAGACTCGTCGATCATGGCGAGCTCGAAGTGGCCACTCGGGTTGTCGACGGGAAGTTTTCCCGTTTCGGCGAGGATGATCATGAAGAACGCGATGAGAAGCAAAATGTGCGATGGCGAGAAGAAGTTTGCGATCGGATGGACCCAGTGCTGTTGCACGATATACGGAATGGTCGAATTCGCCACGAACGACACGGTAAAGAGGACGACGATGATGACCGGCTCGGCCAAGAAGCCGACCATGCGCGTGCGGCTCGCCCCCATCGCTCCGTAGGGGTTCCCGCCGTCGATGGCGGCGAGCGTGAAGAAGAAACCCGAAATGGCGAAGATGAAGCCCGCAGCCAGCATGTCGCCGGCGAACGCAAGGAACAGCGGGAAGTCCGTGAGGACCGGGATGAGCAGCGTTACGATCAGCGGAACGACGAAAACGACGTAGGGCGTCGCTCGGAAGATCCAACTGCTGTCCTGCGGAACCCGTTCGTCTTTTCCGAAGAGCTTGCGCAGATCGCGATACGGCTGCAGCAGGCTCGGGCCGCGTTTGGACTGGACGATCTCTTTGCAGCGCGCCAGGATGCCCGCAAAAAGCGGCGACAGCAGCAGGACGAACGCGAGCTGCGAAACGTTAAGAGCGATCGACAGTGCCATCGATCGTCCGCCGCGCCAGTGTTGGATTCGGGTCTAATACGAGAAGCAAAGCCGGCTCCATACTCGGAAGGGTTGAGTAGGAGCCATCGTCCCGTTTCGGGCTGTACGCGAGCTCCATCGCGGCTTTCTAGTCTTTTTTTGGATGTTGGCTTTTGAGGCACCTTCCAGCCGCTCTCGCCCCTCCCGTTGCGAGACGGTTCGACTAGGCAGGTCTCGCTCTCTGCCGGAGAAAAATCACACCGTCGAGAGGCGATGGGGCTCGCCGCTGACTCGTCGCCCAAGCGACTGATGGCTCCTGTAGGAGAGTCATGCGAAGGCCAACTTCGGCCCGCAACGCGCTGCGCCGGTTACCCCATCAAAGGGCTAACGCGATGTCGCCCCGTTAACGGAAGCGAGCCGCGTTCCAATGCCATTCCAAAGCATCCTCTACGAGCACGGTCGAGCCGACACCGGCGACGCGCCGGCTGAGGCGCCCGAGTACTTTCGCGACTTGAACCTCGACCAGATCGTAGAGGGGATCGCGGCTGGAAAGCAAGAGTACGAACTCAAGCCCTTCTTTTATGACTCCCTCAAGACGATCGAGGCGATCGAGTATCGGGCAGACGTGATGCGCGACTTAGAGGACGAGCGAGTTCTCGCGTGCGTCAACCGGTTCGCAGCGAGTATGCGGCTCATGCGCGAGCAACTCGAGCAGTCGAACAAACTTTATTACAAATATCAGAAGGAGCGGTGGTTTCTCCACGCCGTCGAAACGTACTGCGCCGCGGTGCGCGCAATAAACGGCGACCTGCTGGAGTTGAAGGTGGCCTCGCGCGGCCTGCTCGCATTTCGCGACTTCGTGGCGAACTATGCCGGGTCCGATCCTTTCGCGTTCCTCCTGGCAACGTCGAGCACGATAGCGGGCGACTTGGCCAAGGTCAACTATTCCATCCTGATTAAGGGCAACGGCTTCACGGTTCGGAAATACGACTCGGAGGACGATTATAGCGCGCAGGTTGCCCACACGTTCGAAAAATTCCGGCAAGGCGCCGTTGACGACTATCGAGTCAGACTCTCTTCGTCGGTCGAAATGAACCACGTCGAGGCGAAGGTACTCGAATTCGTGTCTCTGCTCCACAAACAGCCCTTTGCCGAACTTGACGAGTTCTTCGTACGGCACCAGGGTTTCGCCGATCCCACGTTGATGCGCTTCGATCGCGAGATCGAGTTCTATATCGCGTACCTGGAATACATGAGCCGTTTCAAACGAGCCGGTCTGAGGTTCACTTACGCGAGGGTTTCTGCTACCAACAAAGCGGTTCACGCTCAGGAAGTGTTCGATCTTGCGCTCGCGACCACGCTGACCGGCACGGAGACGGAAATCGTTTGCAACGACATCGATCTCCACGGCAAAGAGCGAGTCCTTATCGTTTCAGGGCCGAACCAAGGCGGCAAGACGACACTGGCGCGCACCTTCGGGCAGTTGCATCATTTGGCGAGCATCGGCTGTCCCGTGCCGGGGCGGGACGCGCACCTGTTCTTATTCGATTCGATCTTCACGCATTTTGAAAAAGAAGAGAAAATTGAAAACCTGCGCGGAAAACTGCAAGACGATCTGATGCGAATTCGCGCTATCCTTCGAAAAGCGACGCCGCAAAGCATCCTGATCGTAAATGAGTGTTTCAATTCGACGACGTTAAGCGACGCGGTTTTCTTGGCGCGAAAAATAATCGACCGAGTCGCCGAACTCGATCTCCTGTGCGTGTGCGTGACCTTTCTCGACGAGCTCGCAACCTCGAGCGAAAAAACGGTCAGCATGGTCAGCACCGTCGTGCCGGACAACCCGGTTTTGCGGACGTACAAGGTGGTGCGCAAACCGGCAGATGGGCGGTCGTACGCGATCTCGATCGCGGAGAAGTACGGCCTTACGTACGAACGCGTGAAGGCGCGCATACCCCTTTGAGCGCGATGCCGGTCAGCACGCGCGCCGGGGAGCGGCGCGGCCGATGAAGGCCCACCTCATGTACCGCGACCGCGACTTCGATTTAGGGCAGGAAGCGCGGCCGTACGAGGAGGCGCTCGTTGCGGATTTGGAATTGCCCACCTTGTTTGCGGCGATGTCCCGCGGAGACACGTGGTTGACCGAAGTCGTCAGAAAGGCGCTGCTGGCCAGTTCGGTGGAAGTCGATACGATTCTCTATCGGCAGGATATCCTCAAGGACTGCCTGCGGAACGAGGCCGCCGTCAGAGAGATGTACGACCTTGCAGTCGAGACGATCGCGTCCGTCCGCAAGTACTATCTGGGCCGCCTGGCGCGTTATCCGGGCTGGGTCCTCCACCGCTCGGTCGAGGGCATGGAAATGCTGGTGGACATGCTGCGACGCTTGAGGGGTCTTGCCGACCAGCACGCCGCGGCATTCGAATCCGAGGGCTTCAGGGCACTCTTTGCGATGCTTCGCGGCGAACTCGGGGACGACTACTTCGCGACGGTTCGCCACCATCTCAAGCAGCTGAAGGTTCACGATCGCGTCTTCATCAGCGCGCAGTTGGGCGAGGGAACCAAAGGCGCGAGCTACACCCTGCGCCGGGAAAAGGCGAGGGAGGGCGGTTGGTTGACACGCATCTTCGCGACCGGCCCCCCGGCCTATTCGTTCCAGCTGCCCGATCGCGACGAAGGCGGCAGCCGGGCGCTCTCGGAGCTGCGGGACCGGGGAATCAATCTCGTCGCAAACGCCCTGGCGCAGTCGACCGAACACATCGTGAGCTTCTTCAACATGCTGCGCACGGAGCTGGCCTTCTACGTCGGTTGCCTGAACCTGCACGGCCGGCTCTTGGTGCAGGGGGAACCGCTGTGCTTTCCACGGCCGAGCGTCCCCGCCGAGCGCAGGCACTCGGCGACCGGGCTTTACGATGTTTGCCTGGCATTGAAGCTAGGAAGCCGGGTCATCGGCAACGAGTTGCAGGCCGATGACAAGGATTTGGTGATCGTCACCGGCGCCAATCAGGGTGGCAAATCGACCTTCCTGCGCAGCATTGGCCTCTCACAGCTCATGATGCAGTGCGGCATGTTTGCGCCGGCGCAGACGTTCGCCGCGAATGTGTGCGAGCGGATATTCACGCACTACAGGCGGGAGGAAGATGTTGCAATGAAGAGCGGTAAGTTCGATGAAGAGCTGAGCCGGATGAGCTCAATCATCGACGGCCTCGTGCCCAACTCCCTCGTGTTGTTGAACGAATCGTTCGCGGCAACCAACGAGCGCGAGGGCTCGGAGATTGCGCGGCAGGTCGTTACCGCTCTGATCGAGCGTCATATCAAAGTCGTCTGCGTCACCCATCAGTATGAGTTCGCGCGCCGCCTGTACGCCGAAGACGTACCTGGCCGGCTGTTCCTGCGGGCCGGTCGCCTGCCCGACGGAACGCGCACGTTCATAGTCACTCAGGGGCAACCGTTGGAGACGAGTTACGGAGAGGATCTATACAGACAGATATTCGCAGACGACGACGGCGCTCACCGTTCTTCGGGCAGCTTGACGACCAGGGGTGCAGCATCGAAGTAGGCATCCTCGACCTCCTCATGGCGACGCAGCCTCGCCTTGAGCAACGCGATCCGATCTTGAAGGTTACGATAGCGCTGCAAGACGACGTCGCTCTGAGCCCGAGCCCCCGCGGAACGCATTTCCTCCGTGCGCAGATTGCGCATCGATTCGGCCAGCCGAAAATGTTCGGAAGAGTAGTGCTGCTGGAGCGCGTAGAGCTGTTCGGAGCGCGAATTGAGTTCGTTACCGAGCTTTTCAATGCGTCCTTCAAGCTCGCGGCAGCGAGCTCGGAGCTGCTGCGGGTCTTCGTCAAGCGGACCGGAACGTAGAGGCGGCGACGCGCGCCGGGCTGGAAGGATTCCGAACCAGAGCCTGAGGCGATCTACCAGCAACGATCGTCCCCCCGTGTCTGTCGCTCGCCCGCGCTTTCTTTCACGCGCATTCTGCTTCGCAACCGTAGGTTCTCGCTAGAACTTGGGCGGTTTTGATATTGGCGCAATACAGGTGCTGTGGGTAAGCGACCGCAGCGCGATAGCCACGTTCGTGTTCGATGATTTTCCCTCCGAGAGCGACGGTCCCGAAAACGCCGGGATCGCCAACGAAGATGCCGCGCCGCTCCGGCGAGCTCAGCTTCAATGCTGCGACGGCTTCTTCTCGCGTGAAGAGACCGTAAATGCCCGCGGTGTTCTCTGCATGCGGAAGAACGAGCGATCGGAAGAGGGCGCTGGCCGGCCAAAGATCCTCTCGGAACGCCGACTTGAGGAACGCGACGAATCCGGCCGGAGCAACGCGCCACACGCGCCAGGCAATGATTGGCGCATCGACCCTAACCTTCTGGAGGCATGCCGGCGGCATCACGCTGGAACCAGTGGCTGAGAAGGTTGAGCAGGCTGAGGCGAAGGCGTTTCAAGCGGTTGCGGAATCGGGAGCTCCGTGGGAGCCTCAAGCTCTCGCTGCGGCTTTCCAATGTTCATTGCGCCCTCAACTCCGCCCGTGCTTCGCGGTGGCGCATAGCGCCGTTCGCCGGCACGGCCCAAGCGAGGCCGGCTAGAGGTAGTCGCGGTAGCGGCGCGCCAACACGACGTGGGGCTCCATGATCGAACGACAACACCGAGGTCTCCTACTGCTGCACCAAAGCGGCGAGTCAAGCAACAGGAGTCATTGGCCCAAACGGGCGGTCTTGCGAACGGTCGCGGGGCGAACTCCACCGCCCGGCGTCAAGAAAGATACTAGCGAAGGCAAGACCTTTCCGCAAGAGGGCAGGGACGGAGCACCCGACCCTCTTGAAGGCACCAATCGGCACGGGCTGCGCCGGGCCGCTCAAACCGACGGTTCGGGGTCGACGATCAGGCGGTCGGGCTGGTCTTCGTCTTCGACCAAACGTTTGCGCGGCGCGAAGAAGCGGTGCAGGATCTCGCCGACGATGCCGCGCCGCGCGACCAGAATGACGATCGCGAACACGGTACCCATCACGATATTCGTTTTGTCGCCGATGGGCGTCTTCGAGACGAAGTAGTCGAGCGACTCGAACAGGGCCGCCCCGACGATCGGTCCGAAAATCGTGCCGATTCCGCCTAGGATCGTCATCATGACGATCGCTCCGGAGGTGTGCCAATCGACCCCGTCCAGGCCTGCGAGCCGGTTGCCGATCGCAAAGAGCGAGCCTGCTAAGCCGGCTAGCGCCCCCGACATGACGAACGCTGCCAACCGGAAGCTTTCGGTGCGGTAACCCACGCTGCGCGCGCGCACCTCGTTCTCACGCATCGCGGCCAGTACGGCTCCGAACGGCGAGCTGACGACGCGCACCGCGAACGCCACGCTGAGCACCGCCACGACGAGCACCAAGTAATAGTAGACTTTGTCGTCTTCGAGCGAGAGCCCGAAAAGCGTCCCGCGGCTCACGATCTGGATGCCGTTTTCACCGCCCGTCAGATCGGCCAACTGGAACGCCAGGAAGTATTGGATCTCCGCGATGGCGAGCGTGATCATCGCGAAATAGATGCCGCTGCGCCGGACCGCCACGAAACCAACGGCCAGCGCCAAAACCAGTGCGTACGCGACGGCGCCGAGCACGGCGACCACGAACGAGCCGGTTCCGCCCTTGATGAGGATGGTCGCAACGTAGCCCGCGCCGCCCCAGAACATCGCTTGCCCGAACGAAAGCAGGCCCGTAAACCCGAGAAGCAAGTCGAATGAGACGGCCGCGAGCGCGAAGCAGACCAGGTTTATTGCGAAGACGGGGTAGACGACGTACGGCAAGACGAGTCCGGCCGCGAACAGCATGCCACCAACCAAGAGACCGCGCCGTCCCTGGATCAGCGAGAGGCTCACGCGCCCAACCGCTCGCGGAGCTGCGGCACCGTAGCGCGCGCGGACATCACGTGGTTCGCTCCGCGGTGCCGAACAGCCCGGCCGGACGAAACAAGATGACCAGCACCATGACGATGAAGATCAGCGTATTCGAAATGGGCGGATAGTAGACGGCACCGATGGTCGCTATGATGCCGAGCGCAAAGCCGGTTACGATCGATCCCAAAATGGAGCCCATTCCGCCGATGACCACGATAGCGAATGTGTTGATGATGATTGCGTCGCCCATCGTCGGCGAGACGTTCGTGCTCGGCGCATTGAGCACGCCGGCGAAGGCGGCCAGCGCCACTCCGAAAGCGAAGACGCCGCTGATCAAGCGCCGCGTGTTGATTCCAAAGGCGCGCGTCAGCTCGGGCTTCTCGGTCGCGGCCCGAATGCGCGCGCCAAGCGCGGTGCGTTCGATGATGAGGTAGACGATCGCACAAACGGCGATGCACACGACGATGACGAAAAGCTGGTAGGTTGGATAAAGGGTAAAGCCAAGGTTGGTTGCGCCTGACAAAACGGCAGGCGTTTCGTACGGCGACCCGAGCGGCCCGGCCAAGAGCCGCATGAGATCTTCGATCACGAGCACGAGCGCAAACGTGAGCAGCAAGTTGTAGAGCGGGTCGACGTCGTACAGACGGCGCAAGAGCGTCGTTTCAACGAGCAAACCAAAGGCGCCGACGGCGACCGGAGCGACGATCAGCGCCGCAAAAAACGGCAGGTGGATCAACTGCGCGCCATAGTACGCGACGAACGCGCCGAGCATGTACATCGTGCCGTGCGCGAAGTTCACGATCCGCAGCATACCGAAGATGATGCTCAAGCCCAGAGCAAGCAGCGCGTAAAAGCCGCCCCGCACCAGACCGTTGAAAAGCTGCGTCAAGATATAGTCCCAGCCGAACGAAGCCTGAGCCAGCATGAACGGCGACGCATCGATCATGGGAGGGTCTCCTCCAAAGCGCGTAGGGCCGGTGCTCAACACCGGCCCCACGCCCTAGTACGGCTTACTGCGGATTTCCTACCAGGTCTTGACGCATACCGACTGGGATTCGGGCCGGAAGGCGCGGCTCGGCGGCATGACCTGGACGATCTTGAACCACGCGTGCGGTTCCTTGATCTGTTCCTTGGGCAGCACGTCGACCACGTACATCTCGTGCGTCACGCGGTGGTCGCGCGCTCGCCACTCGGCGGCATGTGCGTAAAAGTCGTTGAACTGCCGGCCGTCGAGGTAGGCGACGACCTTGTCAGCGTCGACCGAGCCGACGGCCTTGACCGCCTGCAGCCACTGCCAGGTTGCCGAGTAGTCGGCCGCCTGAATGGAGGTCGGGCGTAGCCCGCCGCCGAGCCGTTTCGTAAAGCGATCGGCCCAGGCACGCGCTGCCGCATCCTCGTTCCAGTACCACGACGTCGTGATGCGCGAGCCCGCGAAAACGTCGGGGAGCGCGTCGACGTCCGAGAGGAAGAGCAAGCCGACGGCAATTTTCATCGATTTGTCGAGGCCGAACTGCTTTGCCTGTTTCATCGTGTTCACCGTGTCGGCCCCGGCATTGAGCACGCCGAGGACCTGCGCTCCCGAGTTCTTGGCCGCCAGCAGATACGATGAAAAGTCCGCATTGGCGACCGGAACCATGTCCGCATGGATGAAGCTCGCCCCTTCGGGCTTGATGGCCGCGGTGAAATCGGCGAGCATCTGCGTACCGAAAGCGTAATTTGGCACGATCCCGTACCAGGTCTTTCCGTTCGGTTGACGGGCGATGTTGCGCCCGGTCGACGCCGCGAGCGCATACGTATCGTAGGCATAGTGATACGTGTACTTGCTGCAAGAGGCGCCGGTCAGGGCCGAAGTCGCTCCGCCGGTGACGATCTCGAGCTTGTGCTTCTCCTTGGCGACCGCGTCGACCGCAAGCGCCACCGCCGAGTTTGTCTCGTCCATCGCGAGCTCGGCGCCGTTATCGAATGCCTCCCGCGCCTTGGTCGCCGCTTCGGGACCGTTGTTGCGGTGGTCGATTGCGTCGACGACGATCTGACGCCCTAAGACCGACCCGCCGAAATCCTCAACGGCCATTTTGGTCGCCTCGACGGCCCCTCGTCCCGCAATCGCGGAATAGATCCCCGACATGTCGGTGATGACGGCGATGTGGATCGGACCGCTCTGCGCGTTGCCGCCTTGTGGCGCGCCTAGCGAAGAAAGGACTGCAACAATGACGGCCCCGGCCGTCGATAAGCGAAACAGCTTCACACGTTCCCCTTCGTGGGTGACCGAAAAGTGAATTTCGAATTCATCGAACCATTCCAGAATCCCGCGCCGTCCAGCAACCTGGCGCAGCAGAGAGCCCTTCACGCGGTTTGCGCCTCGTACACACGACTAGAGGAGTTATGCATCTATGTACATCGAATATCGCGGCAAGACCCCGCGCGTCGCCGCTTCGGCTTTCATCGCGCCCACGGCTGTGCTTGTCGGCGACGTAACCGTCGGCGAGGAATCCAGCGTCTGGTTCGGGGTCGTGCTGCGCGCGGACAAGGGCTCGATCCGCATCGGCGCACGCAGCTCGATCGAGGACAACGCCGTCATTCACGCGCGCGAGAAGCGCACGACCGTGGTCGGAAACGACGTGACCGTTGGGCATTGCGCGGTTCTCGACGACTGCACGGTTGAAGACGGCGCGCTGGTCGGCAGCAACGCCGTCGTGCTGAAGGGAGCCAGCGTCGGGGCAAGCGCGGTGGTGGCCGCCGGCAGCGTCGTTACCGTCGACGCGACCGTCCCGCCGGGGGTGGTCGCCGCGGGCTCACCGGTACGAATTCGCAAACTCTTGGCAGGACGCTCGGCCGAGTGGGTCGCCCACAGCGCGGCCGAAACCGTCGATCAGATGCACGCCTACCGGCGCGATGGGCTCGGCGACCCGATGCTGCATGAGACGAAAAGCTCGGTCCGGCGCCGCCGCAGTCCGGTCGTCGTCGGCGGCGGATAGCGAAGACTACAGCCGCGCGGGTTCGAGCTCTTTGGGGCCGCCGGCGGCGGGCTCGCGAGCCGCATCGCCTCTGTGCCGCGATCCGCGTTCTTTGAGCGTCTCGACGATCACGTAGAAGACCGGAACGATGAAGAGGTTCAAGATCGTCGACAGAATCATGCCGCCCATAACGGGCGTTCCGAGCGAATGGCGGCTGGAGCTGCCGGCGCCACTGGCCAAAACGAGCGGCATGATGCCGAAGATGAATGCAAACGACGTCATGAGGATCGGACGAAGGCGCGTTTCGGCGGCCTTCTTGGCGGCCGAGACGATGTCGTATCCTTGATCGCGCAACTGGTTGGCAAATTCGACGATCAGAATCGCGTTTTTGCTGGCTAAGCCGATCAGCATGACGAAGCCGACCTGAGCGTAGACGTCGGCGAGGACGAAGCCCACCGACGGCACGAACGAGGCGACGATGTCGCGCCCGACGATGGCCAGCAACGCTCCCAAGATCGCAAGCGGCACCGACATCAGGATGATCAAGGGGTCGGTCCAGCTTTCGTATTGCGCCGCCAAAACCAGATAGACGACGATGAGACCGAGCGCAAAGATCAACGCCGAAAGACTGCCGGACTCGATCTCGTCGAGGGAGATTCCCGACCACTCGTGCCCGATGCCGTTCGTTTCGAACTGCCCTGCGAGGCGATCCATCTCGGCGATGGCGTCGCCCGAACCGTAGCCCGGTCCCGGCTGCCCGTTCAGCTCGATCGAGCGGAAGAGATTATAGTGCGTGATGACCGGCGCGCTCTTCTCCTGAGTCGTGGTGATGAGCGTGGTTAACGGCATGATCGCGCCGCTGCTCGAGCCGACGTAGATGTTCTGCAGATCCTTGACGGTGGCACGATACGCCGTATCGGCCTGCACGTAGACGCGGTAGGAGCGGTTGAGGTAGTCGAAGTTGTTGACGTACAGCGAGCCGAGGTAGATCTGCATCGTCGTGAAAATGTTCTCGAGCGGAACCCCGAGCGACTGCGCCTTTTCACGATCGGGCACGACCACGAGCTGCGGGCTGTCGTTGCGGAAGGTCGTAAAGACCCCGCGCAGTTTCGGATCTCGGCTGGCCGCGCCCATGAACTGATACGCGACGGCATCGAGCTTGTCGAGACCGACGTTCCCCTGGTCCTGCAGCTCGTACTGGAATCCGCCGAAGTTGCCGACGCCCTGAATCGAAGGCGGATTGAAAGCAAATATCTGCGCTTCCGGAATGCGCGCGAAGTCGTAAGCCAGACCACCCGGTCCGTAGAGAAGCGAGTAGACCGTGTGCGAGAAGCCCGGCCGGTCGTGCCAGTCTTTGAGCAAGATGAACATCGTGGCCACGTTGGATCCGTTACCGCTGAAACCGAACCCGATGACGTCAAAAATGCGCAAGACATCCGGGCGCTTGCGCATGATCTCCTCGACGTGTTTGGTCACGCGCTCCGTGTAGTCCATCGACGAACCTTCGGGCGCTTGAACCGTCGCGATGAAATAGCCTTGGTCTTCGTCGGGCGTAAAGCCGGTCGGAGTCGTCTTGAAGAGAAAGCCCGTCAGGACGAGCGCCAGCACGAACATGCCGACGATGGCAAAGCGGAATCGAACCAGGCCACCCAGCGTGGCGTGGTACATGCGGCGCAGCCGCGCGATGCCGAAGTTGACCGCGGCAAAAAAGCCGCCGCGCGGGGGCTGCTGACGCCCGAGCAGCAGCGCCGAGAGGGTTGGCGTCAAAGTCAGCGCGTTGAAAAGCGAGATCGTGATCGAGCAAACGATCGTCAACGCAAACTGCTTGTAGAGTTGGCCGGTCGTTCCCGGAAAGAACGCGACCGGAACGAAGACCGCTAGCAGCACGAGCGAGGTCGCCACGACTGCGCCGGTGATCTCCTTCATCGCGGCGGCCGCGCCGGCCAGCGGTGTCATCTTCTTCTCTTGTATGTAGCGAGCGATGTTCTCGATGACGACGATCGCATCGTCGACCACGAGCCCGGTCGCAAGCGTAAGCCCGAAGAGGGTGAGGGTGTTGATCGAAAACCCGAGCACCTTCATCAGCGCGAACGTTCCGATCAACGAGACCGGGATCGTTATCGCCGGAATCAGCGTGGTGCGCCAGTCTTGAAGGAAAAGATAGATGACCGCGACCACGAGGACGATCGCGAAGAGCAGCGTGATGATGACCTCGTGGATCGACTCGTCCACGAACGTCGTCGCGTCGAAGGCGATGTCGTAATACATGCCGCGCGGGAACTTCTGGGCGATGAGCTTCATCTCGGCCCGCACTTGTTTGGACACGTCCAACGCGTTCGAGGTGGGGAGGGCGACGATGCCCAGACCCACCGCCGAGCGCCCGTTGAAGTGCAGATCGGAGGTGTAGGTCTCGGCACCGAGCTCGGCATGGCCGATGTCGCTCAGATACACGTGGCCGCCGTCGGGCGTGTTCTTGATGATGAGCCGGTCGAATTGATCGGGCGTGCTCAGCCGGCTGACCGCCCTGACGCTCATTTCGTACGGCTGGTTTCCGTTGGTCGGAGCTTGCCCGATGGCGCCTGCCGCGACTTGCACGTTCTGGTCTTGAAGCGCGTTCACGACGTCGGTCGCCGCCACGCCGTGATCGGCCAGCCGCTTGGGGTCGAGCCAGAGGCGCATCGCGTACTTGCGCTCGCCGAAGATGACGACGTTGCTGACGCCTTGGACGCGCTTGAGCTCGTTGCTGATGTAGAGATCCGCGTAGTTCGAAAGGAAGAGCGAGCTCGTATTCGGATCGCTCGACGAGAGTCCGAGCGCCATCACGAAGTTGCCGGCGTTCTTGCCTACCGTGACGCCGGCGAGGTTGACCTCGTTCGGCAGCTGGGCCTGCGCGGTCACGATCGCATTCTGCACGTCATTGGCCGCGGCGTCGAGGTCGCGCTCGAGGTTGAACGTGCAGGTGATGGTCGACGAACCATCGTTGGATGACTGCGACGACATGTAGCGCAGCCCTTGAACGCCGTTGATCGCCTCCTCGAGAGGCGTCGTGACGGAATCTTCCACAGCTTGGGCGCTCGCGCCGGTATACGTCGCCGAGACGGTAACGACCGGCGGCGCGATCTTGGGGAATTGGGCGATCGGCAGCGTCGGAATCGTCACGATCCCGGCGAGCAAGATGATCATGGAGCAAACCGCCGCGAAGATGGGGCGGCGAAGGAAAAAATCGATCACGCGAGCAGGGCCTTTGTGGGCGAGAATTGGCGCACAGCTATGACGCCGATCCGTAAACTTTTGTGTCAGGGACGCGGGCCGCAATCGCGCCGACCACGTCCCCCGCGACGTTGCGGACGTCGGGCCGCGCGAACGCGCTCAGCGCCGCTAGCTCGGCCGGCTCGAGCGCGCCGATTTTGTCCAAAAGGGCGAGGACCGCGGGCGGGGTTGCGCGCCGGTTCCCATCGATGACCTTAACGACGAGCCCAAGGCCCTCGCGCCCGAGCGCGTCGCCGTGCACGCCTTCGGCGCCCCCCTTCCCGACCACGCGGCCCTCCGTGGCGCCGATCAAGGCGGAGTCGAAGCGACCGGTTCCCGCTACGAATGCCGGTTCCGCGGCCATCGCGTCGCGCACGGCTCCGAGCGCGCGCGCGTCGTCGACGGCCAGCTTTTCCAACGCGCCCAGGCGTGCGAAGGCCCGCGCCGCTCGGCGCAGCGATGTTGCGAAGACCGGGATGCCGCAGCCGTCGACCGCGATAGGAAGCGTTTGAAGGGGCTCCTCCAACACGCGCGCGCAGAAGGCGAGGATGCGCTGCTGCACGGGATGGCCGGCCGCGAGGTAGCCGGCCGTATCAAGACCGAGGTGCACGCATTCCGCCAGAATGCCGGCGTGCTTTCCCGAGCAGTTGTTGTGGATCGCTCCCGGCACGTGCCCCGAGGCGGCCAGCGCTCGAGCGGCCGGCTCGTACAGCGGTGCGTGAACTCCGCACCGCAGCGCCGACTCGTCCAGGCCGATCTTGCTCAGGATCGAGCGCACGGCCGCTACGTGAAAGGGCTCGGCGTTGTGCGAGGCCGCGATCACCGCCAGTTCGCGCGAGCTAAAGCCGAAACGCGCGACGGCGCCCGACGCGACCACCTCGGCCGCGATGAAGGGCTTGGCCGCCGACCGCAGATAGACCGGCGTCTCGATGTCGCCGAGTGCAAGCGCGAGCCGGCCGCCGGCGTCGGCGACGCAGGCGGCAACCGCATGCACCGATTCGACCCGGCTCCCCCGAGTCACGAAGACGGCCGGAACGCCCGAGGGTGCTCCGTGGTCCATCGTCATCGCGTCCCGGCCGCACCCGGCATCACCACCCTAACTGGGATTCGGACCGGTCACGACCTGAACGAAGGAACTCGTGCGGACGTATTTTTTGAAGGCAGCGCGAATGTCGGCGGCGGTTAGCTTGGCATAGATGAGCGCCGCCCGGTGCGCTTCGTCGAGCGGCAGTTCGGCCAGCGAGTAGCGCGCGAACGCAGCCGCCACCGCGTCTTCGCTCGCGTCACGCAGCGGAAGCTGCCGCAACAGAATCGCCTTGGCCTGCTGCAGTTCGGCGGCGGTCACGTCGCGCGTTTGCATCGCGTGAAGATCGCGCTCGGCGAGCAGGCGGGCCTTCGAGACGTTGGGCGGATCGCACGCGTAGCTGACGACGTAGGTCGAGCGCGTCTTACCGGCATTGAGCCGGTTTTCGACGCTGTAAACCAAGCCTGCCACTTGGCGCAAATCGTGGTACAAGCGGGTGGCGTAAAAACCGCCGCCCAAGACGTGATCGCCGAGCTCAAAGGCATAGTAGTCGGGGTTCTTGCGGGTCAGCGCGACGTTCTCGACCAGGGTCGCTTCGTCTTGAACGCGGCTCCTGTCGGGAACGACTGCAGCGGCCGGCTTGTTGAGCGGGACCGGCGGCAAGTCGAGCGCCGGTCGCGGCCCGTCGGCTTTCCAGTCGCCGAAGTATTTGAGGATCGTCGAGCGCGCCTCGTCGACGGTCACATTACCGATCACGACGATGGTCGTGACGTCAGGGCGGAAAAGCTGGCCGTGGTATGCCTTGACATCATCGAGGCTTAAGGCTGCGACCGTCTTGGGGGTCGCCTCTCGTAAGCCCGGATCGCCCGGGGGAAGCGTCGCCTTCCCGATGGCGCGTTGCGCCAAGAAAGCCGGGCTTTGCATCTCGCCTTGGAGGCCGGCTTCGACCTGGGTCTGAACGACGGCGAACGCCGAAGCCGGGAGCCCCGGATGAAGCTCGTCGCCGGCGAGCAATTCGACGCCTCGATCGAACTTCGACTTGAGGACGTGTAGCGAGAAGCTCGTGCCGGCATCGAGTTGCGCCCCGATGTCATCGAGCGCTTTTTGAAAGGCGAGCCGGTCGAGGGTCGTCGTGCCATATGAGAACAAGCTGCCGAGGACCTGGCCGACACCCTCCTTACCGGGCGGAGCCTGCAGCGCATCTTGGTGCGCGATCTCTCCGACCACCGTTACCGTATCGCTCGTCGTCTCCGGCTGCACGATGAGGCGCACGCCGTTGGGCAGACGCTGGTCGTCGGGCGAAAGCGTCGCGTTCGGGACTTGCACGTTGGCGAGCTTGGCGCTCGCCCAATCGGGAAGGACGACCGGTTTGGTCGGCGCCGACGTCGTCGTTTCACCACCGCCGAAGCCCTTCGAGGCAACCGGATTGCCCGATGGGCGCGGAGCCAGAACGACGTCGACCGAAGCGTTGTCGAGCAGATACTGACGCGCGACCCGATTGACGTCATCGACGGTGACCTTCCGGATCGCATCGACGTCGTCGTCGGGCGAACTGCGACCCTCCGCTGCAACGGCCTCGGACCAGGCGCCGGCAAGGTCGCCGATCGAGTTCCGGTTGAACTGATCCTGCGCGACCTCCGCGGTTTTCGCCGCTTCGACTAAATCCGCCGGAAACCCGTCCTTGAGATAGCGGTTGACGATGCTGCGTATATCGGCGATCGAAGCTTTCGTGTCGGCGTTCGGCGCGAGCTCGGTGTAGGCCAGAGCGAGCGTGGCCTTGGGGAAAGGCGAAGCGATCTGCATGCTCGCATCGAGCGCTTTGCCCTGCGGAACCAAACCGTAAAGGTCGCCGCGCTTGCTGGCAAGGACGTCGACCAGTACGTTGGCTGCAGCGAAGTCGGGATCGTCGCTGCCGGGCAACCGGTACCCAACGACCGCGAGGGGCACCGGGAGATCGCTGTCGAGCGTGAACGAATCCGCTTTGACCGGCTTGATGTCGACCGTGGGGCGCGTCCCGATCTCCCTGCGCGGAATCGGCGCGTAGAGCTGGTTGACCAGGTTGAGCGTCGCTCGCGCATCGACGTCGCCGCTAATCACGAGCACCGCATTGTTCGGCGCGTACCAGGTGCGGTAAAACTTCTCGAGCAACGCACCGGTCGTCTTGTCGAACGACTCCCGCGTACCGAGCGCGTCGTGCGCGTAGGGCGTGCCGGCGAAGACGTCCTCGTCGATGCGCACGAAGGCCTTGTAGACCGGATTGGAAAGGTCTTGCGCGACCTCTTGCTCGATCGCGCCGCGCTCTTGCTTCCACTGCTCCTCGGAGTCAGTGATGCCTTTCATGCAGGCGGCGTCCAGATGCAATGCGACGTCGAGGTCGGCGGCCGGGACCGTTTCGAAGTATTGGGTGATCGTTTGCTGCGTATCCGCGTCCCCGTCCCCGCCGAGTTGTGCGAAGATCGCCGAGGTCTGATCGGCGTTGACGCCGTCGCAGCCGCGGAAAGCCATATGCTCCTGCGCGTGGGCCATCCCGGGGAAGCCGGGCGGCGTTTCGTCGGCACCGACGAGGTAATTGTCGTAGACGGTAACGACCGGCGCCAGCGGATCGCGAACGATGATGACGCGCAGGCCATTGTCGAGCGTGGCTCGGGTGACGTCCCCGGCCGGCGCGGCGGATGGCGCCGCCGGTACTTGAGAAAATGCTTGACTTGCCGGCACCGCCGCAAGCGCGACACCGATCGCTGCCGCGATAGAGCGGCGTGCCCGTAGGAACATGCTGTTCTCCATTCTTGCGAAAAAGTTGAGGGACCCTCCCCTATGGGTCGGGCCCTCAATCGCCTTGGATCTCCTGCGCATCGAACTAGGCGAGGGCGGCCTCGACGATTCGCTCGTCCTGCTCGGCGAAGACCGGGTTCGAGAGGTAGCGCTCGCCCGTGTCGCAACCGATCGTGACGATCGTCTTGCCCGCAAACTGCGGGCGTGCGGCGACTTGCAGCGCGGCCCAGATGTTAGCCCCGGCTGAAATCCCGAGCAGCATGCCTTCTTCGCGCGCAGCGCGGCGCGTCATTGCGATCGCGTCTTCATTGGTAACGCGAATGACTTCGTCGTAAACGTGCGTGTTCAGAATCGACGGCACGAAGCCCGCGCCGGTTCCCTGGATTTTGTGCGGCCCCGGTTTGCCGCCCGACAGAACGGGCGATGCGTCCGGTTCGACGGCCACCACGTAGAATTGCGGGTTGCGGGACTTGATCACCTCGCCGACGCCGGTAATGGTCCCGCCCGTGCCGACGGCCGAAACCAAGACGTCGACTTTGCCGTCGGTATCGCGCCAGATCTCCTCGGCCGTGGTGCGACGGTGGATTTCGGGGTTAGCCGGGTTGTCGAATTGTTGAGGCATGAAATATTTTGTGGGATCGCTGTCGTGGATTTCTTTGGCGCGGCGAATCGCCCCGGGCATCCCTTCGGCTCCGGGCGTCAGAACGAGTTGTGCGCCGTACGCCTTGAGCAGATTGCGACGCTCGATCGTCATCGTCTCGGGCATGGTCAGGATGATGGGATATCCCTTCGCTGCAGCGACGAACGCGAGCGCAATGCCCGTGTTGCCGCTGGTCGGTTCGATGATGACCGTGTCGGGGCGCAGCCGGCCCTCGCGTTCGGCAGCTTCGATCATCGAGACGCCGATGCGGTCCTTTACGCTCCCTGCCGGGTTGAAGGACTCCAACTTGACGAGCACGGTCCCGGCGATGCCCTTATTGATCCGTGGAATTTTGACCAGAGGGGTATTGCCGAACGTATCGGCCAGGTTGTCGTAGATGCGTGCCACAGCGGAACTCCTAGGAGAGGCTGCCGCCCATAACCGCGTGTGCGGGACGGAGGCTGCGCCTCAGCTTCCCGAACGTTCGTTCGCCCACCTCGACCGCGCGGCCAACCTGCCGGCCGCGCGGTCGCTTTGGGGGACTTGCCAGTCCAGCCTGCCGGCGCCGGCCGCTAGCGCCGTTGAATCGAGGACGTATTTTGCTCTAGCACGTCTACCGTGTTGGTGTTGTCGTCGTTGAAGTAGATCTTGGTCGTGGCGGCCGACGTGCCGGTCGCTACGATTCCGAATAACGCGCCCGCGGCTCCCGTATCCAGGTTGACCGTATGCAAAACGCGTCCGTACGGCGTCGAGATTTCGACGAGCCGATTGTTTGTCGTATTGCCGACCACGAGGTTGCCGTTGTAGAGCAGCGCCGCGCTGATCGGCGCGTTGAGAGGCGCTCCCGAGAAGACCACGCGAAGCGCCGACGCCGAGGGACCGCCGACGCTGCCGTTGGGAGCGATCGTAATCCCGTCCTTGACGATCTTTCCAGGAGCGAAGAGCGAATAGACCGTGTTGTTCATGCCGTCGACGACGAACAAGACGTCATGGACCATGTCGTAGGTTAAGCCGGAGGGCCCCAAGATCGTGCCTGGGACTCCATGGTTGACGGGGAATCCGGTGACGATCTTTGTGAACGAGATGCCGCCGGCGTCGGTGAGGTTGATGCGCACGATGCTGCCGTCGAGCGAGTTGCTCTCGTAGAAGGCGCCCGTTCTGCGCGGCTCCGGTGTTCCGCTATAGGCTTGGCCCCAGGGACCGCCCCACGAAAAGCCGGGTAGGCTCGTTACGAGCGAGCCGCTCGGGGATACGATCGGGTTGTCGTTGGCATCCAGAGCCGCCGCCCAGATGAACCCTTTCGGATCCAAAGCGAGCGCATCGCAGCCGGTCAGCCGCGGATCTTGAGAAATTCTGGTCGGCGACGACCCCGGAACCGGCGACAGATCTTCGATCGTCGTGCCGAGTCCTTGAATGTTGAACGGATTGCCGTCGTTGAAATTGCAGATGATGAGATCGCCTTGGTGAATGGCTCCCGCCGTCACCGGCGCGATCGCAAGGCCGTAGGGGTTTTGATCGCCGTTGATCGGATCGACGGTCGAGCCGATCGTGACGATCGCGTTGAGTTGTTTGGTAACCGACGTTTCCGGGTGCACGTTCGCCGCTGCGGGCGGCGCGGGCCGGGGTGACGCGTTCGCTGCGCCAAAGGTCGCGACAAGGAACCCCGCGGCTCCAACGGCCGTCAGCGTTCGCGCAACAGTTGCTCTTAACATAGAAAGCTCTCCTCAATGGCAAAGCACGGGGCGAGATACCCCGAGAGCCTATGAGGTTAGCCTGAAAAATGTCTGAAGGCAGCTACTCCCCGATGTCCCACATCAAGCCCAAATCGCGCTTCGAGTAGGCGCGAAACGCCGTCAGGGTCTCGGTCCGCACCACACCTTCCAAGTTCGCAATTCGTTCGGTGACCAGATCCGCCAGCATCTCGTGCTCTTTCACCCGCACGATCGCCACCAAATCAAAAGGCCCCGCCACACTATAAACCTCCGTAACACCCCCAACCTCGAGCAACCTCTCCGCCAGCGGCTTCACCATCCCCGGCGCCACCGTAAGCATAATAAACGCAGTAATCATCCCCGCCCCATTCGCCACCCCCCCAACACCCAGCCTAGCCCCACTTCCCCAGGCCCACTCGCAACAATCCCCCGAACGGGAAGCGGAGGGCCGCTGCACTCCGCCCCTTCGCAGTAACCCCCCGAACGCGAAGCGGAGGGCCGCGCTCGGAGCAAAACGACCACCCCACGCCGATTTCGGNNTCTCGATCGATCGCAAGGCCCCCCGCGACAAAGCCCGGGCGGAAGAGACAGCCCGAAATCAGACGATGTCGATGTCGGTGGGGGTTAGCCCTGGATTCAACTTCACATCTTTAAAGGTTTCGGTCTTAACCACCGTCGCACCGACGTACTGCTCGCGCCGATCGGGCAGGTGCGTCGAGTTGTCGACGTACAGCACATCCTTGGTGACCCCATCGTTGCTCGCCGGATCGCCGATTGCGAGCGACACCGCGGTGGTCGCTTTGCCGTCGATCGCCGGTCCCGGCGCTTCGCTCATCGTGCCGGGCTCCGTTAAGAAGTGGTTGATCTCCCACTGGAACGAGGCCACGACCAAGGTGTCGCCGCGCAGGGAAACCGCGCGGGGATCGTTGATCGGTATGATCAGCTTGAGATGCGAAAGCAAGCCTCCCTGGTGCCCTTTGACCTTGTCGCCGCCGTGCCACGCCGCGCCGCCGCCCTTGCCCGGGCCGTCCGTGATCGTGATCAGCGCGTAGGTCGGCTTGACGAACTTGTAGTCGTACGTTCGATCCTGCGACTGCTTTCCGTCGTTGGTGGTCTCGTGCACGACGATCGTGTCTTCGTAGTTGGTGACGCCGTCCCAGGCCTTTTCGAGCGCCTGGAAGGCGGGAGTCGGCTTGTTCTTGACGTCACTCGCCGGAACAGGCGTCTGCGCAGGCGCCTGGAGTGCGGGCATAACGCCGAGAAGAAGCGCCAGGGCGGCGCCGAGGCGCACGATTTTAATCCATGAAAGACAATTGCTCATCATTCCTCGCTTTGCTTCGGATGGATCTTCGGTAATGGGATCGCTTGCGGACGCTGTCGGGATGATCGGATTTGCAAGGGCTTGCGACGCCGTCGCGGCGACTACCGCGAAGTCCGTGAAGGTTGAACGCCTGGGTTGCTATTTAAGTTCGCTGGACGAGGAGGATCTGGCGGCGGCGGCGCGCTTCTGCTCCGGATACCCTCTTCCCGCCAGCGACACGCGCAAACTTGCCATCGGCGGCCGGACGCTCGCTTCCGCCGCTCGCAGGGTTTGGGGCATCGATCAGGCAGCCCTTTCGCTTGCGTATCGCGAAACCGGCGACTTGGGGGATGCCTTGGGACGCTTCGTTCGGGGGCCGAACGCTCCCAGCTTGTTTGACGCGCCGCTGACGCCCGCGTCCTTTGCGCAGCTTCTCGACGAGGTCGCCTCAGCCAGCGGCAGAAGTGCCGGTAAGCAACGCGAGTTGCTTTGCGAACGCATCTTGCGCTCGTGCCGCGAGGAGCGCGAGGCCGCGTACGCTGTCAAGATCCTTACCGGCGAGTTGCGCATCGGCTTGCGCGAAGGATTGGTCCTCGAGGCGATCGCCGGCGCCTTCGAGCGCGACGTGGCCGGCGTGCGCCGCGCCGCGATGGCGGCCGGCGACGTCGGCGCCGTTGCCGTTGCCGCACGCAATGGCGCGCTCGAGCAGATCGAGCTTCACTACGGCCGTCCGATCGGCTTCATGCTCGCTTCACCGATCGCGTTCGGTTCGTCGTACCGAGAGCTTGGCGATCGGAAATGGATCGTCGAAGACAAGTACGACGGCATTCGCGTTCAGGCCCATAAGACCGGCAGCTCCGTGCGGCTCTTCACGCGAACGTTCAGCGAGATCTCCAGAGCCTTTCCAGAGGTGGCCTCCGCGCTCGCCGGCTCCGATGGCGATCTGATCCTCGACGGTGAGATCGTCGCGCGGCGCGACGGGCGCGTTCTGCCGTTCCGCTATCTGCAGACGCGCTTGCAACGCGTCGACCCGAGCGCCCAGCTCCTCGCTCAGACTCCGGCTGCGTTTGTCGCGTTCGACGCTATCGCTGCGAACCAGCACTTCCTGCTCGAGCGCACGCTGACCGAACGGCGCGCCGAGCTGGTCGAGCGCGTTCGCGAAAATGACCACGCGATCGTATCCCCCTGGCTCGAGCTCGAGGTCGCGGCGTCGCCGGCGCGCCTTGCGGCCCTTTACGAGGCGGCCCGCGAGCGCGGCAACGAAGGGCTCATGCTCAAACGCGCCGATGCACCCTATCTTCCGGGGCGGCGCGGCAAGTGGTGGCTCAAGCTCAAGCGCGAACTGACGACCCTCGACGTCGTCGTCGTGGGCGTCGAGTGGGGCCACGGCAAACGGAATAAGGTGCTTTCCGACTACACGTTCGCGGTACGCGCGGCCGCCGACAGCGACGAGTTGCTCCCCATCGGCAAGGCGTATTCCGGCCTGACCGACGCCGAGATCCTGCAGATGACGGGGTGGTTTCTCGAGCATCAGCGCGGCCCGCTCGGCGCCCATGCGCTCGCGGTCGAACCAAGCGTCGTCATCGAGGTCGCTTTCGACGTGGTCGCGCCAAGCACGCTTCACGCCAGCGGCTTCGCGCTGCGTTTCCCGCGCATCGTCCGCCTGCGGCCCGACAAGCGTCCCGACGAGATCGACACCCTGGAAAGCGTGCGACGCATTTACGCCGAGATGCTCGGACGCGAGGGCGTCGTGCAATGACCGTTGCAACGCGCACCCTCGTGGTCGACGACGAACTCCGGCTCGTGCCCCGCAATCCATCGGATGCGCCGGAGATGTTTGCCGTCGTCGATCGTAACCGTGCGGCGCTGCACGAATGGATAAGCTGGATCGACGCCACCAGAACGGTCCAGGACGCGCGGCGCTACGCGCACTTTGCGGAGTCGCAGTTCGAACAACAGGTGGGTTTCGACTACGCCTTGCGGCGCCACGGGACGATTGCCGGCGCCATCGGCCTGTACGACGTCGACTGGGTGAGCCGCAATGGGCAGATCGGCTACTGGCTCGCGCCGGAGGCTCGCGGCCAGGGGCTGATGACGCGCGCCTGTGAAGCGCTCACCCGGTACGCCTTCACCGGGCTCGCGCTGCACCGTCTGGAGATTCGGTGCGTCGTCGAAAACCACAAGAGCCGGGCGATCCCGGAGCGGCTCGGCTACCGCCTCGAAGGCATCTTGCATCAGGCGTACCTGTTGCATCAACGCTTTCGGGATATGGCACTCTACGCCGCCCTCTCCCCCACTTGGAAAGCTAGGGAAGTCCCGCATTGACCCGTGGCGTCGTTGCGGGCGGGCTTATGTACGTCGAAGTACACTGCGCCCGCCCGCGCCTAGCCCCGGGTCAATGCGGAACTTCCATCGGAGTTTCGGGTGGGCTCGTGTACTGGCGTACACGTCGCCCCGGGCGCGGCTAGCATCGGGTCAATTCGAACTTCGCTCGGAAGTTCAGTGCGGGGGTGGGTTATTCGCGGGCTTGGGGGCGGGGGACTTCGGAGTCGGTTTGGACGACGACTGTTGAGCCTTTTTGGATTGTGAAGTTTGTTTTGAGGTTGTTTGCGTAGATGAAGCCGCCGCCGGCGCCGATGAGGCCGCCTAGGTTGGTGCCGAGATGCTTGCCGATATAGTTGCCGATGATCATGCCGACTGCGGCTCCGGCTGCCTGTTGCACGATCGAACTTTGCTTCTTCTCTGCGACGCGAACGAGATGTCCGGTTATCGGCGCCGACAGACCGTCCGGAAAGACGATCCGGTCGAAGGCTAAGTCGATCTGCGCGGGTTTACCCTGACCGGCCCGCTGGACGCTCGTGACGTGGCCCCGTATGTATGCGCCGGCGTACGCAGGGTCGTCGTTGGGATATGGGGTCGTGATCTGCAGCGAAAAGCCGTCGCCCTCGTTGACGTCAGCGGTGTTGAGGTCGGTCGAAAGAACGCCGAAAACGTTCGTGCCGACGGGCAACGGGGCGGAGAACGCGGCGAGCGGCGTGGCGAACGCGCAGCCCAGCGCGAGGACTGCGGCAAGGGCCGGGAGGCCGCTCACCTTTCCTAATGTGAATCTCATCCTTGTAACGCTCCTGTTGGGCGATGTTGCCCTATCAACGATTCCGGCAGTCGGAAGATTCGATGCGGCCGTCGGAAAAGTTCGCCGCTTTAGCGAGCTCGAGCTTTGCAATCGCCGCCCGGTGCACTTCGTCGGGGCCGTCGGCCAGCCGCAGCGTGCGCGCGTGAGCGTACAGCAACGGTAACCCGAAGTCGTCGCAGATGCCGGCTCCGCCGTGGAGCTGGATTGCGCGGTCGATGATGCGGCAGGCCATGCTGGGCGCAACCACCTTGATCATCGCGATCTCCGCCCGGGCGGCTTTGTTGCCCTCGGAATCCATCTTCTCGGCTGCGTACAGCGTCAACAGACGCGCCTGGTCGATCTCGATGCGCGAATCCGCTATCCATTGCTGGATCACGCCCTGCTCGGCGAGTGGTTTTCCGAAGGCGACGCGCTGGGTCGCGCGCGCACACATCGCCTCGAGGGCTCGCTCGGCCGCGCCGATCGAACGCATGCAATGGTGAATGCGCCCAGGGCCGAGGCGGCCTTGCGCGATCTCGAAGCCGCGTCCCTCGCCGAGAAGCAAATTGCCCGCGGGGACCCGCACGTCTTCAAAGAGGACCTCGGCATGACCGTGCGGCGCGTCGTCGTAACCGAAGACGTTGAGGGCACGCACGACTTTGACGCCCGGAGTCTCCATCGGGACGAGAATCATCGACTGCTGGAGGTGTTTGGGGGCGCTGGTATCGGTCTTGCCCATCACGATGAGGATCTTGCAGCGCGGATCCATGGCGCCGCTGGTCCACCACTTGCGCCCGTTGACGACGTAAGAGTCACCGTCGCGCACGATGCGCGCCTCGATGTTGGTTGCGTCCGACGAGGCGACGTCGTGCTCGGTCATCGCAAACGCGGAACGGATCGCGCCGTCGAGAAGCGGCAGCAGCCACGTTCGCTTTTGTTCCTCAGTACCGTAGCGCACCAGCACCTCCATGTTTCCGGTGTCGGGCGCGCTGCAGTTGAAAACTTCCGGGGCGAGGTGCGAACGGCCCATCGTCTCGCACAGCGGCGCGTATTCACGATTGGTCAGCCCCGCCCCGAACTCGCTCTCGGGAAGCCACAGGTTCCAGAGCCCGGCGGCTTTCGCTTGCGCCTTGAGCTCGTCGATAACCGGCGGCACCGACCACCGGTTTGCGGACGCCGCGTGCTGTTGCCGGTACGTGCGCTCGCCGGGCTCGACGACGTCTCGCACGAACGCTTTGAGTTTCGCATGCAGCGCGCTCAGTTCGGGACGGGTTTCGGTCAACATAAGAACACCTCGACGGAGCCGGTTACCGCCGAGTTTTCACGGTTTCGATGCGAATCCTACACCGCTTGGGTGCCCGGCCGGACTCGCTACGTCTTCCAAACGATCGCGCCGCTCTTACGGATAGGGCGTGCTCGTTGGTTTCGAAGTTGGGGCGCTGGTCGGATCTGGAGTCGGCGTGCCCGATGCAGAAGGCCGGGCGAGTTCGAAACCCTGCACCCCGACGCCGGTGGCCTCGAGGGGCTTGGTGTCTCCGACGAACGTGTAGAGGGGATGCCCGTTGTACGCGAGTTGCGGCGACCCGTTGGTCCCCGTGAACGACGACCATGGTGAGGGCAGCGTGCCGGTTGGCGGAGCCACTGCAGGCCACTCGGACGCACAGCCCCCGCTGCAGGTCGACCGATCGTTCCCGTCACTCGGAAGGACGTAGACGGCGAAGTCTTTTGCCGTGACGAACGCGGGCGCACCGTCGAGGTTGGCGGTCGCAAGGACGCTGCCGGGAGTCACCGGAGAGGTGCTGCCCGTGGGTTGCGGATTTGGCGTTATTGCGTAGGAGCCACCGGAAGCGCCGCCGCCGCCACTGCAACCCGCAAGTAGCGCCGACGCGATTAACCCGAACGCGATCGATTTCATCTTCATGCACACCATCGTGCACGCGAGGCATGAAGCCGGCCTGAAACGATCCGCCCTCGCTTTTCAGCCTTTATTCACAAACGCTCCATTCGCGATCTCTATGCGGCAGCGCACCGCAGCAATGTTGTTTTTCCCGTCTGGCGCACGCCTCGGCACCAGCGCGGTACCCACCAACGCATCCGAGCCGCTGGAACTTCGGGGACTCGCGAACCGGTTCTCGCCTTAGCTCCCTCTTATTGGTATAGGCTTCGGCACGCTGTCTAGAGAGGAGATTAGAGTCGATGATCTATCGGAAGAACCTGTACGCTTGGAAGCAAGTTTTTCGGATCGCGCTTAAGTGAGAAAAGCTCAGGCGCTCATCGGATCAGCCATGTTCTTGGTCATCGTTCCAGGAGTCGTTGCCGGACTGATTCCCTGGCTGATCTCAGGCTGGCACGAGCAGCCACCCCTGCTCGGGATTCCCGCAAGTCGGCCCTTCGGCACGATCCTTATCGCGCTCGGCATCCCGGTGCTGCTCGACTCATTCATTCGCTTCGCACTCGATGGCCTCGGAACGCCGGCCCCAATCTACCCCACGCGAACGCTGGTCATTCGCGGCCTCTATCGCTACGTGCGAAATCCGATGTACCTTGCGGTCGTCCTCATCATCCTCGGCCAAGCTCTCCTTCTCGGCAACGAGCGACTCATCGTCTACGCCCTTTCGATCTGGCTCCTGACCCACTCATTCGTACGACTTTACGAGGAACCAACACTTCGCAATTCCTTCGGCCCCGAGTACGACCACTATCGCGCAACCGTCCCCCGCTGGCTCCCCAAACTCCCCAAAAACCCTCGCCAATAATCCCGCCCAAACGAAACCCTCGAAGGAAGCGCTGATTTAATCCGGGCCGAGGCGCCGCGGGGCGAAGTGTACTCCGCGTACATAAGCCCCGCGGCAACGACGGCCCGGGTTAAATCAGCGCTTCCACCCTAGACCAGGGCGAGGCGGCGGCGGTCTAGGTCTAACTCATCCTCTTGAATCGCTAGCGTACTCGCGCCGCCTACCGTGATCTCGTGCTTGTAGCCGCTGGTCTTCGGAAGCACGTGATCGCCGTAGTAGCGCGCCGTCGCAAGCTTCGCCTTGTAGAAGGCGTCGTCGGCCTTCTTCTCTGCGACCAGTGCGGCGCGGCCCATCATCCAGCCGCCGGCCGTGTAACCCCACAGCATGAGGTAGGGAACTGCCCCGGCAAACATCGCGCGCAGGTCGCCCTTACCGGAGAGGATCTGCAGGCCTTGCGCGCCGAGCCAATGGGAGGTTTCGGCCAGCGCCTGCACCGCTTTGCCGAGCTGAGCCCCGAAGGCACTGACGTCCTCGTTCGAGCTTGCGGCCAGCTCTTTGACGGTCGCCTGCATGAGTCCGATCGCCTTCATCGCGGTCTTTCCGTTGTCTTTGAGAAACTTGCGGCCGAGCAAGTCGTTGGATTGAATGCCGGTCGTTCCCTCATAGATTTGTGCGATGCGCACGTCGCGGTAGTACTGCGCGACGCCGGTTTCCTCGATGAAGCCCATTCCGCCGAAACATTGCAGGGCCTCAGAAACGATCTGGGTCGAAACTTCGGTCGACCAGGCCTTGACGATGGGCGTGAACAGCTCGACGAGCGCGAGGGCCTCGGCCTTCGCCTTTTCGTCGGGGTTGGCGTGCGCGTGGTCGAGCTGCGCGGCGGTATAGAAAGCGAGCGAACGCATCGCCTCGATCTGCGCTTTGCAATCCATGAGCATCCGGCGCACGTCGGGATGCTCGATGATCCGGACCGGCGTCCATTCCTTCGCGGCGATGTCTTTCGATTGAACGCGCTCGCGCGCGTAGGAAAGCGCCGCCTGAAAGGCGCGGTCGGCGATCGAGTAGCCCTGAACGCCGACCGAAAAGCGCGCGGCGTTCATCATGATGAACATGTATTTGAGGCCTTCGTTCTCTTTGCCGACCAGATATCCGACGGCTCCGCCCTTCTCGCCATAGTTCATCGTGCACGTGGGCGAAGCGTGAATGCCAAGCTTATGCTCGATACCGGCGCACTTCACGTCGTTGTGCTCGCCGAGCGACCCGTCCGCATTGAGCAGGCGCTTGGGAACGATGAAGAGCGAGATCCCTTTGACCCCTTCGGGCGCCGTCGGGGTGCGCGCCAGGACGAGGTGGACGATGTTGTCCGTGTAGTCGTGGTCGCCGTAGGTGATGAAGATCTTCTGGCCCGTGAGCAGGTAGTGGTCGCCGCTCGGGACCGCTTTCGTACGAACCTGCGCGAGGTCAGATCCGGCCTGGGGCTCGGTGAGGTCCATGGTCCCGGTCCACTCACCCGAAATCAACTTTGGAATGTAGCGCTGCTTCTGCTCCTCGGTGCCGCACAGCAGAATCGCTTCGATCGCGCCCTGGTTGAGCAGCGGCCCGTTGGAAAATGCCATGTTCGATGCTTGCCACATTTCGAGCACGGCGGTCGAAAGAAGTTGCGGCAAGCCTTGTCCGCCATATTCCGGCGGCATCGGGAGCCCGATCCAGCCCGCGTCGGCGAACTGCTTGAACGCGGCCTTGAAGCCCTTCGGCGTCGTGACGTTGCCGTTGTCGAAGTGCGCACCCTCACGGTCGCCGGTCGCGTTGAGCGGGTCGAGGACGTTGCTTGCGAAGTTGGCCGCCTCTTCGAGAACCGGCTCGACGACATCCGTCGCCTCTTCGTAACCCGGCAGCTTGGCGACATCGTCGAGGCCGGCCAGCTCCGTGATATTGAAGAGAAAGTCGCGCAGTGGGGCTTGGTACACGCTCATCGTTCGATGGTTCTCCGGTCGTCAAAGTGTGGCAAAGAGGACCCGAGGACTTCTCTTAGCGTGGCCCTATTCCCGGCAAGCGGCCGCCAACGCCGTGCGTGGCCGCGCTTACTCGAAGCCGCCGACCGTCGTGCCCCCGTCGACCACGATCGTTTGCCCCGTGATGAACGCGCCGGCGTCCGAGGCCAGCATAACGGCGACCCCCGCGACGTCTTCGACCTCCCCGAGACGCCCGAGGGGATACGTCTTGAGGACCATCTCGTAGGCCTTCGGGTTTTCGTAGAGCGCTTTAGCGAAGTCGGTGCGGATGATCCCCGGCGCGATGCAGTTGGCGCGCACGTTCTTGGAACCCCACTCGACGGCCAGGTTGCGCGCGAGTTGCGAGTCGGCTGCCTTGGAGATGCCGTATGCACCCAGGAGTTTGGTTCCTTTGAGGCCCGCAATGCTCGAGAGGAGGATCACCGAGCCGCCGCCGCTCTTGGCCATTTGCGGAAGGACCATGTTGCACAACCACAGGTTGGAGCGCACGTTGGAGCCCAAAATCTTGTCGAAGGCTTCGTCGCTGATGCCGGACATCGGCCCAAAATACGGATTGACTGCCGCGTTGCAAACCAGGACGTCGATCTGCCCCCATTCGGCAAGGGTGCGCTCGACCAGGGCCTGGAGTTGATCTTTTTGACCAATGTTGCAGGGCACCGCGATCGCCTCGCCGCCGGCTTCGACGATCGCGCCGCGCGCCGCCTCGCACGCATCGGGCTTGCGGCTCGAAACTACGACCCGCGCGCCATGCGCCGCAAACTGCTTCGCGATTCCGAGGCCGATGCCGCGCGTCGACCCAGTAATCAGCGCGACCTTGCCGGTGAGATCGAAAAGGCCGCGCGCGGCGGTCTCGCTCCGCGGAGCCTGGGTGCTCATCGGCCGGCGAACGCCGGCTTGCGCTTTTCCATGAACGCACGCACGCCTTCCATCAAATCGGGGCCGGCTGCCGCCTCTTCTTGCAGGTCCGCCTCCTCTTCGAGCCAGCCCGCGAAACCGGGCAGAATGGCACGGTTGAAGGCGCGTTTGGTCAGGCCGATCGCGATCGGCGAGACCTCGACGAAACGCCGCGCGAATGCGTGCGTGTCGCTCTCTAAGTCGGCGGCGGCAACGACCTTGTTGACGAGTCCGATGCGGTGCGCTTCGCGCGCGTCGATCCGGTCGCTCGTCCACGCGAGCTCGAGCCCGCGCCCAAGTCCGGCGAGCAACGGCAACATCAGGCTTCCGCCGCCGTCGGGGATCAAGCCGATCTTCGAGAAACCGAGGGTCAGCACGGCGTCATCGCCCGCCACGCGAAGGTCGCAGCAAAGCGCGATCGACAATCCGACCCCGGCCGCGATTCCCCCGAGCGACGCAATCACCGGTTTCTCCATCGAACGGATGCTGATGACGACGCGATTGTAGCTCTTGCGCAGATGTTCGGCGACCGAGATCGGCGTTGGGCTGGTTTTGAGGCGGACGAACGCTTCGAGATCCTGGCCCGCCGAAAAGCCGCGCCCAGCCCCACGCAAGACGACGACGCGCACCGCGGGGTCGCGCTCGGCGTCGCCGAGGGCCGAGAGGAGTTCTTGGGTCAGCTCGTCGTTAAAGGCGTTCAGCTTGTCGGGCCGATTGAAGGTCAGCGTCAACACGCCCGCACGATGGTCGCGTAGAAGGACGGATTCGCTCATGTTTGGCGCTTCGGCGTTGAGGCGGTACGCCCTACGTCCGGCCTACGCCGTGCGGCATGCGGTCGCGCGCAGCGCAGCGAATGCAGCGCGCGATCGAACTCGGCACCGCCTGCGCGACCAAGACGCGCCGATCTGAAGCGAGGTTATTTCCGTGCGAACGTTCTCGCCCGCCGCCGTTCCGGCGGGCGCTAGGACCCTCGAAGGCCATTGGTATCACTCTGAAGCCGTCTTCCAAAGGGAGCGCGAACGCATCTTTTCGCGCGGGTGGACCTGCGTCGAGCGGTCCGAGCGCGTGTCGCGCGCCGGCGACTACCTGTTGGCCGAGGTCGACGGGGAAAGCCTGATCGTCTTGCGAGACGTGCGTGGCGAGCTGCGCGCGTTCTACAACGTATGCCGCCACCGCGGCACGCGGCTGTGCTCGGCGCAGGCCGGCAGGTTAAAGGGTGCGATCGTTTGTCCGTACCACGCCTGGACCTACGCGCTCGACGGTTCGCTCCTAGTCGCGCGGGATGCCGAGGGGACGCTCGACGTCGAAGGCGAGCGCTACGCGCTGCGGATTGCAAGCGTGGCAGAACGCCTCGGCTTCGTGTTCGTCAGCTTGGATGGGGACGCCCAGCCTTTCGAAGCCGCCTTCCCCGGCCTCGCCGGGCGCTTCGATGCTTGGAACGTGGGCAGCTTGCGCGCCGTGCGCCGAATCGAGTACGAGCTGCGCTGCAACTGGAAGCTCGTTTTCCAAAACTATTCCGAGTGCTATCATTGCCCGGTCATTCATCCGCAGGTCGAGCGTCTCTCGCCCTCCGACAGCGGGCGAAACGATCTCGTCGAAGGTCCCGTTTTGGGCGGCTACTCGTCGCTGCGCGAAGCGGTGACGAGCTTTACGGCGTCGGGCCGGATGGTGCGTCCGGCACTGCCCGGCCTTGCGGCGCCGGACTTGGGGCGCGTGTATTTTTACACGATCTTCCCCTCGCTGTTGCTCAGCCTCCATCCCGACTACGCGATGGCGCATTACGTGACGCCGCTTGCAGCCGGTCGGACGCGCGTCGTCTGCGAATGGCTCTTCGAGCCGAACACGGCGGCGCACGCCGACTTCGACCCCGCCGACGCGATCGACTTCTGGGACCTGACCAATCGCCAGGACTGGGCCGTCAACGAGCTGACCCAACTCGGCGTTGCGTCGAGGGCCTATGCGCCCGGACCCTACGTGCAGCGCGAGGGCCTGCTGTACGCCTTCGATCGTCATTACCGAAGCGTCATGAAGGAAACCGCGGCCGAGTGATCGCCGCGCCGCGCGCCCCCGAGTTGCGTCCCGCGAGGCGCTTGAACGGCATTGATGCGACGCTCGTCGTGATGGGCGGAATCGTCGGTTCGGGCATCTTCATGACGCCGTCGGTGGTCGCCGAACGCGCCCGCACCGTACCGCTGATTCTTGCCGCCTGGTGTGTCGGAGGCGTTCTCGCGCTCATCGGCGGCTGTATTTTCGCCGAGATTGCCTCGCGCCGGCCGTCATCGGGCGGCCTTTACGGCTATTTGCGCGATGCGTTCCATCCGTCGATCGCATTCTCGTACGGCTGGACGGCCCTTTTGGCCTCGCAAAGCGGCGGCATCGCGGCGGCGGCCATCACCTTCGCAAGCTACTTGGCACCTTCGCTGAACGTCCATCGTTCCGAGCTAGCGCTAGCGATCGCGGCCATCGTTTTGCTCAGCGTGCTGAACTGCCTGGGCGTGCGTGAGGGCGCAAGCGCGCAGAACGTGCTGATGCTCTTGAAGGGCGGCGCGATCGTCGGGCTCGTCGTGGCCGGCGTTCTCGTTGCTGCGCCCTCGGCGCACGACTCCGTCGCGGCGGTTGCCCCGAGCGGCTCGCTGCGACTGGTCGGCGCAATGGCGGCCGCGCTCATTCCGGTGCTGTACGCATACGACGGATGGCAGACGGCACCGTTCATCGACCGCGAGCTGCGCGACCCGGGACGCGCGATGGCGCGCGGGATGCTGTGGGGTGTCGGCGGCGTTGCGGTTCTCTATCTCTTGGTAGCCGCAACCGGAGTGCATGCGCTCGGCGCTTCGGGCCTGGCGGCGACCTCAACGCCCGCCTCCGCTATCATGGGTCGCCTTCTCGGACCGGCCGGCGAGCGCTTCATCGCACTCGGCATCGCCATCTCGACCCTCGGATTCGTCAGCAACTCGATTCTCACGTCAGCGCGCCTGTACTACGCGATGGCGGAAGACGGACTGTTCTTCAAACAAATCGCGCGCCTGCATCCGAAGACCCGCGTCCCGATCGTCGCGATCGCGCTCCAAGGGGTCGTTGCGATCGGCATTCTGCTCGCCGGGCGCTACGACCAAATCCTCAACTACGTGACGTCGATCGATTTCGTCTACTTGGCGCTAGCCGGCGCCGCGCTGTTCGTCTTTCGCCGGCGCAGCGCGATGAGAGCCGAGCGCGGCTTTCGCGTTCCAGCTCACCCGTGGTCGACCGCCTTCTTCATCGCGGTCAGCGCCCTCGTCGTCATCGCCGCCTGCATCGAATTCCCGGTCGACAGCGGGGTCGGCATGGCGCTCCTGGCGATCAGCTTTCCGGTATACTTCTTATGGCGCAGAAGCGCCGTGCAGCGCTTCGATCCCCGCCTGCGCGACGGCGACGTCCTCATCGCCGGTCCCCGAACTGACGCCGATGCCGCCGACTACCTGGCCCTCTACGACGATCGGAAGGCCACCCGGGATGCCGGTAACGTTCAAGCGCGAAGCGAGCCCGAGACGAATCGTTGACGGCACGTCGCCGGCTCCTTCTTCGGCGGTCGGCCGGCGCCGCCGCGCGGCCGAACGTGCTTTCGTGATCGCGACTTCGATCGAGCCCGGACGCGCCTCGTCCATGCGCGAGAAGGCCAGCAGCTCGCCTGAGGCGTCGACCACCGCGATGCACTCGGGCACCCTCATGGAGGCCGCTTTCCGTTCGGCGGCGTGAAGGATCACGTGGCTTCCCTTGCACGAAAGCGCGATGCGATTCCGAACGACAAACGCTTCATCCACGGGGACCGACTACGACGGCGCCGGCGCATCCTCATGGCGTCTGAGGCCCCAGCCTCAGACTTTTTTCACTTCTCGAGGCCACGCTTTGCGCAGCGGCGGCCGGCGGATAAATGATTGCCCGCCGGCGGCCCCGGCTTTCCAGGAGGTAAACCCGATGGTCTTACACCCAGCCGTCGTCCGGGGAACGATCTTGGCGATCGGCATCTCCGTCATCCCAGCCCTTGCTACGGCCGCAACCACGCACGTGCGCGTTCAAGCGCACCTAGGGAACGGCGCCGCACGATCCTCGGGAGGCTTCATGTCGCCCGAGGCGGCCAATCGGAAGTCGTCGGTCGTCTTCGTCTCCGACGGGATCAACAACGCCGTATACGTCTATCCTGCGATGCATATCGACGCTGCGCCGATCGGTGAAATCACGGCGGGCATCGACTCTCCCGCCGGCCTCGCCGTCGATAGCAACGGCGTGCTCTACGTTGCCAATACCAATTCATCGACGATATCCGAGTACGAGCCCGGCGCGACGCAACCGTTCCTAACGATAAAGCGCGGGGTAGCGAATCCCGTCGCACTGGCCGTGAGCGCCGACGGCACGCTCGTCGTCGCTAGCGGCGTCACCTACGAGCAGCCTGGCAAACTCGCCATCTACGCCAAGGGCAGCACGGTTCCGACCCGGCGGATCACGGTCCCCCTAGACGGAGCGTACTACATGCTCATGGGCGGCGTCGCCATCGACGCGTCGGACAACGTGTACCTCTCCTACACCACCGAATACCCGGGCGTCAAGGCGCAGGTCGTCGAGTATCCGGCAAATTCCAGCAAGGCAGTCTCCACCGGCATCCAGGGGGGCGCCACCGGCCTCGCTCTCGATAGTCGCGGAAATCTCTACGTCGGTTTCCCAACGTCGATCGAAGTGTTTGCCAAGGGCTCGTTGCAGCCGTCGACAACGATCACGGCCGGGCTCACGAACGTGGGTCTGTTCACCGTTACCTCCTCCCGGGCGCTCTATGTGCCCAATCAGGAGACGAGCTCAGGGTGTCAGCTGGAGGACGGAAACATTACGGCCTTCTCGCGGGGACACGCACCAATGGGGAGCGGTTCGTCGGGCCTCGTCGATCCGCTCGGTATGGCCTTTCGGTCCGGAAGTGAGTAGGCGCCCGTAAGGGCGTGCGGCCCCTCGTGTCGGCCGGCTCGGTAAGCCGGCCGACATCGTTTTGCCGCCGAGATGGGTTATAGTAGGCGGAGGTATGAGAGATCGAATGTCACGTCAGAGCATGATCGGCGGCTTGTGCAGCATCGCTGCCACGCTCGGCATCGCCAGCAAGCCGGCCGCAGCCGGGGTCGAGCACTTTCCGGTCGAGCACACCGAAGAGGAATGGCGCCGGCTCCTAACCCCCGAGCAGTTCGATGTTCTGCGGCATCATGCGACCGAGCAGGCGTTCACTAGCCCGCTCGACCACGAGCACCGCCCTGGCATCTACCTCTGCGCCGGCTGCGCGCAGCACCTTTTCGATGCGCGCACGAAGTTCGACAGCGGCTCGGGCTGGCCGAGTTTTTACGAGCCGCTGGCTCATGCCGTCGAGACCTCGACCGATAACTCGCTGTTCATGGAGCGAACCGAGGTTCATTGCCGGAACTGCGGCGGTCATCTCGGTCACGTTTTCGACGACGGTCCCAAACCGACGGGCCTGCGTTACTGCATGAACGGAGTCGCGCTGAGGTTCGACCCGAAGGGCAGCTAACCGAACTCCGGGTCGCTGCCCAGCGGCCCCGCTTCTCGCGCTCTAGCCCAGCTTTTGCGCTGCGGCGAACACCTCGTCGTAGTCGGGCTCGCTTGTGACTTCCGCAACGGTCTTGGCGTATGCGATCGTGCGGTTCTTCGAGATGATGAAAACCGCGCGCGCGAGGAGGCCGAGTTCCTTGATGAGCACGCCATACGCCGGCCCGAACTCGGGACTGCGGTACGCTGAGAGCATTGCGATGCCATCGACGTTCTGAGCTTTCGACCAGCGCGCTTGCGCGAACGGCAGGTCCAGGCTAACGACGAAGGCCGCCATGTCCTTGGGAACCTCGGGCGACCTCACATTGAAGGTGCACGCTTCGGTCGAGCAAACCGGTGTGTCGAGCGACGGAACCACGATCAACATCGCGCTGCGCGATCCGTTGTCGATCGCTTCGGCCAGGCCGAGCGGTGCCAGAGCGACCGTCGTCAAGGTGAACTCGGGCGCGGGCATTCCGGCTTTGAGCTCTTCGCCGGCCAACGTCATCGGGGTCCCGCGGAAGGTAACGGCGCCCGCGCGCTCGCGCATCGTTTGAGTCGTCATACACCGAGGGTCCGTGCTCCGGCCGCACGTTTCCTGTGCCGGGCCTCCGCGCGCGCAGCACTTCGGGCCGCGAGCACTGCCGGACCGTTTACGGTTTCCCGGCCCTGGTCGGATTTGCTGCGGCCGGGACGCCGCGCTGCATCCGGTACGTGACCAGGTCGCTGCGCTCGGCGATCCGATCGTAGATTCGCTGCGCACCCTCGTTCGATTGGGTCGTAACCCAGCGCACCTCACTCCAGCCTTTTGCAGCAGCGATCTCGCCGATGCGCTCGATCATTCGCTGCGCGAGACCCTTGCGGCGGTGTTCCTGCGCGACATAGAGATCGTCGAGGTAGCACGCTTCGTTCGCATCGAGCGTCCTGGGAAACGGGCGGTAGTGCGCGAACCCGACGATCGCGGCATCGTGCAGCAGCACGATGCCCGCCACCCGGTGCGAGCCGCTCAAGAGCCACTGCCAGACGGTGCGGGCGGTGCGCTCGTCGACGTGCTCGCCGATCTCGTGCGCGTAGCGCGCGTAGAGCGCGAACCATGCGTCGAACATGCCTGCCTTGGGAACTGCGATCCGATACCGTTCGTCCACCGCTCGTCCGAATGCGGCTGCCCGACGCGCCGATTCCTGCGCCTTCCCGTCGCGGAACGCGCGGGGCCGAACGAACGTTCGGCGGGATTTCGACCGGCACGCACCCCAAGCGACGGGCGTGTATCCCGACGACGCGGCGCTAGCGGCAGAGGGCCTGACCATCGGCGAAGCAGCGCTGCTGCGCGCCCGGGCCGCCGAAGCGTGCGCTTTTTGCGGCGTTCCCACGCTCGATCCGCGAGCGTCGGAGGAAACGAAGCGCCAGTGGCTGCGGGCCTACCATCCCATCCAAGCTTCCCCATCCTTGGCCGGGAGCGCTGCGGCGCAGCCGGATGCCGAGCATACCGTTCGCGACCGCCTGCAGCGCGCCGTCTGGGACGCGCAACTCGAAGCCGCAATGGCGATACCCGAACCCGTGCTCGGCGAGGTCGTTGCTTGTATGAGTGACGAGCTACGAGCGTTTGCGCAGGAGCAGTTCGTGTTCGCGATCTGCGGGCGCTGCCAACATGGCGACGGCGCCGAGTCCGACTACGACGCTTCGGCGATTCTCGAGCGTTACGTACGGGTCGCCTTCGACGGAAATCGGGCGGCAGCCGAGCTGCAGGCAACGTGGCGGCTCGTGACCGAACTCGCTTCGATCATCGCATCGCAGGCCCGGCGTCTCCAGCAGGTCGGCTAAGGGATCAGCGCGGATGGCCGCCGAGCGCGGCCCGCGGCCGGAGCAGGGCAATCGTGGCGCCTCGGCCTTCCTCGGCGGGGAAGCACGGATCGTGTTTTGGGTTCAGGCTCAGTGCGATGACGTGCCCGGTCGCCAACGTGACCCGTCGCGGCACGTCGCCGGCTCCGAACAAGTCGAGCTCAACCTCGACGAGCGGCTCGTGGTTCTCCATCGCACGCACGATGAGCGCAGCAGCTTCGGCCGAAACCGAATGCGTGCCCTTGGTGAGAATCAGGGTAAAGGCGCGCGTGGACATGCGACCGCCTTCATCGCCGCGCCGGTGAATAGCTTTGGGAGAAGCTGTGGACCCGCCTCGTGTCGAACATCTCACAGCGTGTGGATTGGATGAGCAGTGTGGATAGGTTGTTGAACGCCTGCGCCGGGTAAGCCAAGCGACGATGCGAGCTCCAGAGTCCCCTCCCACGGCGAGCGACCCCCTCTGGTACAAAGACGCCGTCATCTATCAGCTCCACGTCAAAGCATTCTACGACGCCGACGGCGACGGAACGGGCGACTTTCGCGGTTTGGTCGAGAAGCTCGACTATCTCGTTAACCTGGGCGTCTCAGCCCTCTGGCTGTTGCCGTTTTACCCTTCGCCGCTGCGCGACGATGGCTACGACGTGTCCGATTACCGCGGAGTTCACCCCTCGTACGGTACGATGCGCGACGTTCGCACCTTCGTGCGAGCCGCCCACGAGCGCGGCCTGCGCGTCATCACCGAGCTGATCGTCAACCACACCTCCGACCAGCATCCCTGGTTTCAGCGCGCCCGGAGAGCGAAGCCGGGCTCGGCATGGCGCAACTTTTACGTATGGAGCGATCGCGACGACAAGTACGCCGGGACCCGCATCATCTTCACCGACACCGAAACCTCCAATTGGACGTGGGATCCGCTCGCCAAGCAATACTACTGGCACCGCTTCTTCAACCACCAACCCGACCTGAACTTTGACAATCCGCGCGTGGTGAACGCCATCGCCGACGTCATGCGCCACTGGTTCGACCTCGGAGTCGACGGGATGCGTCTCGACGCGGTTCCGTACCTATGCGAGCGGGAAGGCACCAACAACGAAAACCTTCCGGAAACGCACGCCGTGATCAAAGGCCTGCGCAAGATCGTCGACGCCGAGTACCCGGGCCGCTTCTTGCTTGCCGAAGCGAACCAGTGGCCGGAAGACGTGCGGCCCTACTTTGGGGACGGCGACGAGTGCCACATGGCCTTTCACTTCCCGCTGATGCCCCGCATGTTCATGGCCATCGCGCAAGAAGACCGCTACCCGATCTACGACATCATGCGGCAAACGCCGCCCATCCCGGAGAACGCTCAGTGGGCGATCTTCCTTCGTAACCACGACGAGCTGACGCTCGAGATGGTGAGCGAATCGGAGCGCTCGCTGCTCTACAGCGTGTACGCGGCGGAGACGCGGGCCCGGCTCAACGTCGGCATTCGGCGCCGGCTCGCGCCGCTGATGGATAACGACCGCCGCAAGATCGAGCTGCTTGCCAGCCTGCTCCTCTCGATGCCTGGGACTCCGGTCATCTACTATGGCGACGAGATCGGCATGGGAGACAACATCTATCTCGGCGACCGCGACGGCGTCCGCACGCCGATGCAATGGTCGCCGGATCGCAACGGCGGCTTCTCGCGCGCCGACGCCCAGCGGCTCTATTTGCCGATCGTCGCGGATCCGCTCTACGGATACAATTCGGTCAACGTCGAAGCCCAAATGCGCAGCCCCTCGTCGCTGCTCAACTGGGTTCGGCGCATGATCGCGGTGCGCCAGGCCCACAAGGTCTTCGGGCGCGGCAAGCTTGCGTTCTTGCACCCTGAGAATCGCCACGTGATCGCCTACACGCGCGAGCTCGACAACGAGATCGTGCTGTGTGTGGCCAACCTTGCGCATACGTCGCAACCGGTGACGCTCGACCTCTCACCCTTCTTGGGCAGGACGCCGATCGAGATGCTCGATTGGAGCACCTTTCCGAGCATCACGGACGACCGCTACGTCTTGACCCTGCCAGGGCATGCTTTCTTCTGGTTTTTCCTCGCCGATCGGGTCGCCGAGCCGGTGATGGCGCCGCCGATCCTTCCGCCGGAATTCGTCACGCTGGTCATTCCTCGCGGCTGGCGAGATCTCGTGAACGAGCCGTCCCGCACCGAGCTCGAAGAAGAAGTGTTGCCGCTCTTCCTTCGCTCAAAGCCGTGGTACGAGGCCGGGGACGACCACAAACCCTTGGTGCACCGCATTACCGAAACGATCGCGCTCGACGGCGCGGAGAATCCGTCGCTGCTGGCGCTAATCGAAGCGCGGGACGGTACCCGGCCGGCCACGCAATACTCGCTGCCCCTCGCGCTTTCGTACGATGACCGCTCGCGCGCCCCGTCGGTCGCGCGCCTGGCGTTTGCACGAGCGCGAAGCGGGCCGCGCGAGGCGCTGATTTACGATGCCGTCGCCGACGATCGCTTCTGGCTGCGCCTCACCGACGGGCTGCGCGGCGCGGAGCGCGTCGCGGGAAGCGCCGGAACGCTCGGCTTCGATCCGACCTGGAGCTTCGACGGCCTTGAAATCGACCGGGCGAGCGGCGTGCGTCGCATCCAGGAGCCGCGCAACCTGCACGACGACGCGGTGGTCATCGGCAACGCGATCGCACTCAAACTGTACCGGCACATCGAAGCCGGCATCCATCCCGAGGTCGAGCTCGGACGGTTTCTGCACGAGGCCGCGTTCGAGCACGCGCCGCCGATGCTCGGCGCCATCGAATATACGGCCAGCGACGGAACGCGCTACGCCGTCGGCGTGGCGCATCGTTTCGTTGAGTCGCAGGGCGACGCGTGGCGCGTCACGCTGAACTTTCTCGAGCGCATGCTCGAGCGCAGCCGCACGATGGCCGCCAGCGGCGAACGGGGCTCGGCCGACGGCGACGACACGCAGCTCTACGGTCGTCCTGCCTTTGCGCTCGGTCAAACGCTGGCCGACCTGCATCGAACGCTTGCGGCCGGCGAGGGCCCCAACTTTGCCCCCGAACCGTTTGAAGCCAAGGACGTTGAGGAAGTCGCATGGGTGGCGCGCCAGCGCGTCGACTTTGCTTTCGATACGCTCGAACGTTCGCTCCGCTCGCTGCCTGAGGCGCTCGTGCGCGAAGCGCGCGCCTTGCTCGCACGTCACGACGATCTGGTCGACCGGATCGCGGAGCTAGCGGCCGTACCACACCGCGGGCACAAGCAGCGCATCCACGGCAGGTTCCATCTCGGCAACGTCCTCGTCACCGAACGCGGCGTGCTGATCGTCGGATTCGACGGTGACCGGCGCCGCCCGTTCGCAGCGCGGCGCGACAAGACGTCGCCGCTCGAAGATCTCGCCGGCGTTCTGCAGTCGTTCGACTACGCCGAGATGGCGACCCTGGCCGGACTCACGGCCGACCGGACGGAAGACCTCAGCCGATTCGCACCGGAGTTCGCGCAATGGAAACGGCGCGCAACCGCAGCCTTCCTCGCCGGCTACCATCGGACCAGCGGCGCCACGATCGACCGCGATCTTCTCCATCTGTACCGCCTCGATCGCACGCTTTACTCGATCGTGTACGAGAATGCAAACCGCCCTTCGTGGCTGACGATCCCGATCCGTTCGATTGCGGCAGTCCTCGATCGTTCGGAAACGTGAAGTTCCGGCACCGTTCTCCCTTTGGCGCGGAGCTTTCGCGTGACGGCGTGCGTTTTCGGCTCTACGCGCCGGCGGCAGAGCAGGTCGAGCTTTTGCTCGAGCCGGGCTCCGCGCAAGCGCGCGGGCTCGCGACGGAACGGCGGGAAGACGGCTTCTTCGAACGCTTCGTCGAGGGCGCACGGGCTGGTTGCCGTTACGCCTTTCGAATCGACGGTAGAGCCAAGCCCGTGCCCGATCCCGCTTCGCGCTACCAACCCGACGGCGTGCACGAACCGAGCTCGGTCGTCGACCCGCACGCCTTCGAGTGGCCCGATAACGAATGGCGCGGCCGGCCTTGGAACGAGCACGTCTTTTACGAGCTGCACCTCGGCACGTTTACGCCGGAGGGCACGTACGCGGCGGCCCGCGCGAAGCTCGACCACCTGGTTCGCCTTGGGGTCACCGCGGTCGAGTTGATGCCGCTCGCGGAAGTGCCGGGCACGCGCAACTGGGGATACGACGGCGTGCTGCTTTACGCGCCTACGCGTAACTACGGTTCCCCCGAAGAGCTCAAGCGGTTCGTTGCGACGGCCCACGCGAAAGGTCTCGGCGTTTGGCTCGACGTCGTTTACAACCATTTTGGGCCCGAAGGGAACTATCTGCATCAATTCGCGCCGAACTTCTACACCGAGAAGCATCGGACGCCGTGGGGCGCGGCCATCGACTTCGAGAGCGACGGCAACGCCGCCGTGCGCGCTTTTTTTATCGAAAACGCCCTCTACTGGCTCGAGGAATACCGCTTTGACGGCCTACGCCTCGACGCCGTGCACGCGATTTTCGACGAGCGCCCCCGGCCGTTCTTGATCGAGCTGGCGCAGACCGTACACGCGCGCGCCGGACGCCCCATCGACCTGGTGCTCGAAAACGACTCCAACCAGGCGCGCTTTCTGCGCGAAGGGTACCGCGCGCAATGGAACGACGACGTCCACCACTGCCTCCACGTCGCGGCAACCGGCGAAGTCGATGGTTATTACGCCGATTACGCGGAACGGCCGGTGGCCTTGCTCGGGCGCGCGCTGTGCACGGGGTTTGCTTATCAGGGCGAACCGTCGTCCTTTCGCGACGGGCTTGCGCGGGGCGAGCCGAGCGCCGACTACGAGTTGCTCTCGTTCGTCAATTTCCTTCAGAACCACGATCAGATCGGCAACCGTGCCTTCGGCGAGCGCATCACGGCGCTGGCGCCGGAACCCGCCGTGCGAGCTGCTCTCGCGGTGCTTCTGCTGGCGCCCTCGCCGCCGCTGCTGTTCATGGGTGAAGAATGGGGCGCCGCCTCACCCTTCCTGTTCTTTGCCGATTTCGAACCGGAACTGGCGCGTCTGGTCACCGAAGGACGGCGCAACGAGTTCGCGCGCTTTGGCGCATTTGCGGATCCGGCAGCGCGCGAGCGAATCCCGGATCCAGCCGCGCCGCAAACCTTCGAACGCAGTAAGCTGGACTGGCAAGAGTTGAGCGATACCGAGCACCACAGATGGCTCGATTACTACCAGCATCTACTGCAACTGCGGCGTGTCTACATCTGGCCGCGCATCGGCGGGTTACGCGGAACGGACGCCGCCTTTAGCACCCTCGGCGCGCGCGGGCTGTGCGCGAGCTGGCGCAGCGGAATCCAACACCTGCGCCTCGAGGCGAATCTTGGGCCGGCCGCACAAGCCGGCTTCCCCGAAAAAGCGCCCGGCGCGACGGTCTTCGCGACCCACGAGACGGGTTTCGCGGGCGGTACGGCCGCGCCGTGGAGCGTCCGGTGGTCGGTCGAGTGAGGCTGCGGCGATGAACGTTACGGCTCGGCCGTCCTCGACGTACCGCTTGCAGTTCTCGCACCGCTTTCGTTTTGCCGACGCAACGGCGATCGTTCCGTACTTGAGCGCGCTAGGCATCGGTTACATCTATGCGTCGCCCTATTTTCAAGCCCGGCCCGGCAGCGAGCACGGCTACGACATCGTCGACCCGAACGCTCTCAACCGCGAGATCGGCACCGCGGCGGAGCACGCGCACATGATCTCGGCAGCCCAGGCACGCGGCATCGGGCATCTCGTCGATTTCGTCCCCAACCACATGGGCGTCGGCGGAAGCGAGAATCCGTGGTGGCTCGACGTGCTCGAGTGGGGTTCGGCGTCGCCCTACGCGCGCTACTTCGACATCGACTGGAACCCGCAACGGCCCGAACTGCACGGCAAAGTCTTATTGCCTTTCCTGCGCGACAGCTACGGCGCAACGATCGAGCGCGGGGAGCTCAAGCCCGTTTTCGATGCAGCCTCCGGGTCCTTCGCGATTGCCTACGACGCCCAGCGCTTTCCGCTCGCGACGACGACGTACCCGGATCTGCTGGCGGTCGCCGCCGAGCGGCGGGGCAGTAAGGCGTGGCCCCTGCGCGCGCTTGCAGCCGAGTTCGCGAGCGCCGACCGCGAGCATGCAATTGGCCTGCGCCACGAGCTATCGGGTGTGGTGGCGGGCGAACCCGATGTCGGTGAAGCGATCGCCAAAGCGCTGGCCTACTTTTCGCCCGACGGCGCCGAGGCCGTCGACCGGCTCGACGGATTGCTCGCCAAGCAGCACTACCGCCTCTCGTTCTGGCGCGTCGCCCTGCACGAAATCAACTATCGCCGCTTCTTCGACATCAACGAGTTGGCCGGACTACGCGTCGAGGACGCCGAGGTTCTCGCGCAGACGCATCGCCTGATCTTTGAAATGATCGGCGACGGGAGCGTTCAAGGGTTACGCATCGATCACGTGGACGGCCTCGCAAATCCGGAAGGTTACTGCCGCTTCCTTGAGGATCGCGCCTCGGCGCTGCATCAGCCCCTCTACCTGGTCGTCGAAAAGATCTTGGCGCCCTTCGAGACCCTGCGCGGATGGCAGATCGACGGCACGACCGGCTACGACTTCATGAATCTGGTCAACGGGCTTTTCGTCGATCCGAAGGCGGAGATGGCGTTCGATCGCGTGTACCGCAAATTCGCGGGACTCGACAGCGACTTCGAACGGGTCGCCTATGTGGCAAAGCGCCAGATCGTGCGCACGTCGCTAGCGAGCGAGCTCACCGTGCTGACCACGATGCTCGATCGCATCGCGGCGATGGACCGGCGCTCGAGCGATCTGACCTTCGACGTGCTGCGCGATGCGCTGACCGAGATCATCGCCTCGTTTGCCGTCTACCGAACCTACGTGATCAACGAAACGATCTCGCCGGAGGACCGCGCGTACATCGAGTCGGCGGTCTTTCTGGCGCGCAAGCGCAGCGACTTCGGCGACGACCGCGTATTCGACTTCATCCAGTCGGTGCTCTTGCTCGAAGCGCCCCACTTGCCGAACGCGCGCTACGATCGCACCGCCGTCCTTCAGTTTGCGATCAAATTTCAGCAGTACACGGGTCCGGTGATGGCCAAGTCGGTCGAAGACACGGCGTTCTACCGCTACGTCAGGCTCCTTTCGCTCAACGAAGTCGGCGGAAACCCCAACCGCTTCGGGACGACGGTTGATTCCTTCCACCTGGCGAACGAAGGACGAGCGGCGGCCTATCCCCACGCTTTGCTGGCGACGGCGACGCACGACCACAAACGCGGTGAAGACGTTCGAACGCGCGTCGACGCGCTGACCGAGATGCCGGGTCTGTGGAACCGTGCCCTCAAGCGCTGGAGCCGTTACAACGACCGCAAGAAGGCCTTCGTCGACGGTAACCCCGCTCCGAGCGCAAACGACGAATATTTGATCTATCAAACCCTGCTCGGTACCTGGCCCGCGCTCTGGCTCGACCGCGAGCCGGATGCGCAGGCGCTCGAGGGTTATATCGAGCGCATCGAACGCTATCTGAACAAAGCGGTTCGCGAAGCGAAGCTGCGCTCTAGTTGGAGCAACCCCAACGAAGCATACGAGGGAGCCTGTTCCGCGTTCTTGCGCCGAGTGCTGCACCCGACGCGGAATGCGTTGTTCCGGCGCGAGTTCGGCGAGCTGGTGCGGGAGGTCGCCACCTTGGGCGCGCTCTCGAGTTTGTCCCAGCTAACGCTCAAATTGACCGCTCCAGGAGCGCCGGACTTCTACCAGGGCTCCGAGCTTTGGGATCTTTCGCTCGTCGATCCCGACAATCGGGGGCCGGTCGACTTCGCCGCGCGCGCGGCGATCCTCGAAACGCTCGCGACCTCGGTCGAGCAAGGAAACCTCGAGCCGCTTGCGCGCGAGCTCGTGCGCAACTGGCGCGATGGGCGGGTCAAGGCGTTCGTTACCTGGCGTCTTCTGCATCTGCGCCGGGAGCTCGCGCACGTTTTTGGCGGCGGCAGCTACGCCGCACTCGCAACGCGTGGCGAGCGCGGCGAGAACCTCGTCGCGTTCGCGCGCGGCGGAACGCTCGTCGTCGTCCCTCGACTGATGCGGCGGATCGTCGTTCGGGATGCCGAGGGACTGCGTTTGGGCTTCGGCGACGAACGGATCGTGTTGCGTCCGGGCCTTCCGCAGCGCTTCGTCGACCGCTTCACCGGCGCGTCGCACGAAGCGACGTTCGATCGAGGTGAACCGACGCTGCGGGCGGCTGCATTGCTCGGCGCCTTCCCGGTCGCCGTGCTGGTGCCCGGCTAAGGAACGCCAGGCAGGTTGCTGGAAAAGCCTCGGCGCGCCAGGGCGTGCTAATCGTGGGGCCGTAACCTTGTGCGGTCTTTGTCTTTGCGCCGAAGCTGGAGGTACTATGAACGGTCGTCGGATTCTCGCGTGGCTGGCCACGCCTGCACTGGTCGTCGCGCTCACTTCGACCGGTGGGGTGCGACCGAGCCCGGCGACGGCCGCCGACACAGCGCCGATCAACGTCGGGCTCATCTATTCGAAAACCGGATTGCTCGCGAGTTACGGGGCGCAATATGCCGACGGCTTCCAGGCGGGACTCGATTACGCCACCCACGGCACCGGCGTAGCGAACGGCCACAAGATCATCGTCACCGAACGCGATGACGCGGGCGACTTTGCGAAGGCGAGCGCTGCGGCAAAAGAGCTCATCGGCTCGGGTTACAAGATCATCGCCGGATCGACGTCGTCGGGCGTCGCGCTGCAGATGGCGCCGCTAGCGCAAGAGAACCAAGTGCTTTTCATCTCCGGCCCCGCAGCGGCCGACGGGGTTACCGGCAACAATCACTTCACGTTCCGCTCCGGGCGTCAAACGTATCAGGACGTGGCGACCGCTGAGGCCGCCGTCGGCTCGGTGAAAGGCAAGAAGGTCTTGGTCCTCGCTCAGGACTCGGCTTTCGGTGCAGCCAACGTCGCAGGCGTACAGGCGATTTTGGGAACCGAGCGCGGTGCCGCGGTCTCGAGCGTCCTCGTGCCCATTACCGCCAACGACTTTGCCCCGTTCGCACAAAAGATCAAAGACGCCAAACCCGACTTACTCTTCGTCGCGTGGGCCGGCGCAACCGCCGGGCCTATGTGGAAGACGCTCGACGATCAGGGCGTCTTCGCGACGACGCGGGTCGTAACCGGACTCGCCGATCGCGCATCCTATCCGTTCTTCGCCCCATTCGAATCGAAACTCACCTTCCTTTCCTACTACTTCTACCAAGCGCCGAAGAACAAGACCAACGACGCGCTCATCGCAGCGCTCAAGAAGCAAGGGAAGGTCCCCGACCTTTTCGATCCCGATGGCTTCGTGGCAGCGCAGATGATCGTGCATGCCATCGAAAAGGTCGACGGCGCGGACGTCAACAAGATGATCTCGGCGCTTGAGGGCTGGAGTTTCGAAGGGCCTAAAGGCATGGAGACGGTGCGCGCCTCGGATCATGCGATGCTGCAGCCGATGTTCATCGCGAAGCTGTCCGGTTCCGAACCGCAACTCGTCAAAACCCTCGACCCAGCCTCCGTCGCGCCGCCGTCCCACCCATTCAAATAAACGCGAACGCGTGAGCGACGCGGCACGCCGCGCGGTGTTGCGCACCGAGAAGCTCAGCCTGCACATCGGCGGCGTGTCGATCGTCGAAGGCGTTTCGCTCGACGTCGACGACGGCGAGTTCTTAGTCATCATCGGCCCGAACGGCGCCGGTAAGACGACGCTCTTCAACCTCCTCTCCGGCGTCGTGTACCCGACGGCCGGCCGCGTCATGCTGGGCGAGCGCGACATCACCCACGAGCCGCCCTACGCTCGGGCGCGGCTTGGGCTGGGCCGCAGCTTTCAAACGTCGACGGTGTTTAGCGAGCTTTCGACCCTTGAAAACGTGCGCATCGCGGCCCAGGCAAGACTCGGCGGTAGTGCCGCGATTTGGCGCCAGGCCGATCGCGGGCGAGCCCCCCTCGAACGTGCCAAGAACGCCCTTGCGCTGGTCGGGCTTGCAGCGCGCTCGTCGGACCACGCGGGAGCGCTCTCGCACGGTGAGAAGCGCAAGCTCGATCTTGCGATGCTGCTGTGCGGCGAACCACGTCTGGTGCTGCTCGACGAGCCGACGGCGGGGATGGCGGTCGAAGACGTTCCCGACATGATGGAGTTGATCGCGCGGCTGCATCGCGAGCATCGAAACACGGTCCTCATGGTCGAACACCGGATGGATCTGATCCTTGGCCTAGCCGACCGCATGGCGGTGATGCACCATGGTGCGCTCTTGGCCGTCGATACGCCCGACCGCATCATCGCCAATGAAACCGTTCAAACCGCCTACCTCGGCGATCCGCTTTGAACGCACGCGCTCCTTTGCTCGAACTGCACGACCTGCGCGTAACGATCGGCGAGTCGCAGATCCTGCAGGGTGTTTCGTTCACGGTGCGTGAGGGAGGTATTACCGGTTTGCTGGGACGCAACGGCGTCGGTAAGACGACGACGCTGCGCGGTATCCTTGGCCTCGTGCCGCGCACAGGCAGCGTGACGCTGGCCCAAGCGGAGCTTACGGCGCTGGCGACCTATGAAATCGTGCGGCGCGGGGTCGGTTACGTGCCCGAGGACCGCGACGTTTTTGCAGGCTTGAGCGTCGAGGAAAACCTGCGCCTGGCCGAGCGGCCCGGTGCGGCGCACCGTTACGACCTCGTCTACGAGCTGTTTCCCGAGCTGCGCGAGCGCGCGGCGCAGCGGGCCGGAACGCTCTCCGGCGGGCAACAGCAGATGGTATCGCTAGCCCGCGCGCTGCTCAATGCGGACAACCGCATCCTCTTGATCGACGAACCGACCAAAGGCCTCGCTCCGCTGATCGTCAAGCGCGTCGCCGACGCGTTGCGCCGAGCTGCCGAAGTAGCCACGATCCTGCTCGTCGAGCAGAACCTCGCCGTCGCGCACCGCTTGGTCAAAGACGTCATCGTGCTCGACCAAGGCCGGGTCGTCTTTAGCGGCGACGTCGAAGAACTGATCGGCGATCCCGTCCTCGCGCGCCGCTACCTTGGCCTGGCCGCGGCCCGAGAGGTGCACTAAGATGAGTACGATCGTCCTGCTTGCGGTGACGGGCCTCGGCCTGGGGGCGCTCTATTTTCTGGTCGCGGCGGGGCTTTCGCTCATTTGGGGTTTGATGCGCGTGCTCAACTTCGCGCACGGAGCGTTCTTCACGGTCGCCTCGTATGCGGCGTGGTCGGCGAGCCAGGCCCTCGCAAGCGCGTCACCCTGGCTGCAGTGGTTTGTGGCACTGCTCGTCGGCATGGTGACGGGCGGTCTTTTCGCCACCCTGAGCGAGGCCGTTTTGATCCGCCCGCTCTACCAGCGCCACATCGGACAAGTACTCGTGACGGTGGGTTTGGCGCTCGCGACGGTTGCGCTGGTCGAGGGCGGCTTCGGTTCCGATCCGCGCCCGGTCTCCATGCCGGCATGGATGAGCGCGACCTCGCCTTTGTTCGGCGCCGCCATTGCGAACACGCGCATCGTGGCCATCGTGGCGGCGGCCCTGGTCTTGCTGCTGTTGCTCTTCTTTCTTCGGCGCACGCGTTACGGTTTGATCGTTCGCGCCGGCGTCGAGAACCGCGCGATGGTATCGGCGCTCGGCATCGACGTGCAGCGCGCCTTCACGCTGGTCTTTGCCATCGGCGGGACGGCCGCCGGCCTCGCCGGCGTGCTCGCGGCCACCTACTATGGAACGATCGACCCCGCGCGTGGAACGTCGATGCTGATCTCGGCTTTCATCGTGGTCGTCATCGGCGGGCTAGGCTCGATCACCGGATCGGCGCTGGCAGCCGTGATCGTCGGCCTGCTGCAGCAGTTCCTGAACTTTTATGCGGCGACGGGGGTGGGGGATTTCGCGGTCGTCATCCTGTTAGCGGTCGTGTTGCTGGTACGCCCCGCCGGACTGCTTGGAGCATCCTCGTGAAGCGGCTACGCGGCGGCGCACTCGTGCTCGGGGTTATCGTGCTCGTAGCAATCGTGCTGCCGTTCCTGCACGTCCCGTTGCCGGGACTCATGGAAGGGACGCTCGACAGCCCGGGAACCTTGAATTTGCTCGGCTTGTGCTTCGTTTTCGGTGCGCTCGCGCTGAGCTACGACGTCGTGTTCGGCTACACGGGGCTGCTTTCGTTCGGCCACGCGTTGTACTTCGCAACGGGCGTCTACGTAACGGCGATTGCGCTCGCGCGCTGGCACTGGAGCATGCCGCAAGCGCTGGCGTTGACGGCCGTGGTCGCGCTCGTCCTTCCGCTCGTCCTCGGTGCGATTTGCTTGCGCACGCGGGAAATCTCGTTTGCGATGGTAACGCTCGCGTTCGCCGAGGCCGGCTCGCTCCTGGTGCTGCAAAACCCGTTCGGCTTGACGGGCGGCGAAGAAGGACTGGCGCTTGGAGCCGGCGTCCTTCCCGCCGCGCTCGCGGGCGTGGTCAACACGCGCAACCTGTATTGGATCGCGCTTGCATTCTTGGTCGTCGTTTGCGCGATCGTGTGGTGGGCGGTCAACTCGCCGCCCGGGCGCGTGTGGCAAGCGATCCGCGAGAACGAGCGCCGCGTGGCCGTCCTCGGGCTCAATCCGTACCTCTATAAACTGGGGGCGTTCGTTCTATCCGGCTTTCTCGCATCCGGCGCCGGAGTCGTGTACCTGTTGCTGCAGGGCGGCGCCAATCCGCAAGTGACCACGGCCAGTTTCACGCTGACGCTGCTGGTGATGGTCGTGCTGGGCGGCGTCGGAACGCTGTGGGGCGCGGTCATCGGCGGCATCGTCTATGAGTATCTCGACTTCCGGCTGGTCGAGCTTTCCAACGCCTCGGCGCTGCAGAATCTCCCGGCGGTTCTGCGCGTGCCGCTTTCCGAACCGCTCTTCATTCTCGGCACGCTCTTCATCGTTCTCGTCCTTTTCGTACCGGGCGGCCTGGGCAGTCTCTTTCGCCGCGCGAACCGTCGCCCGGCTAACGCGTAGCCTATCCGTTTACCGGAGCGTCGTCCTCGCGGGCGATTGCCAGTTCGTCCGCGACGATATCGTCGAAGGGCCGGACGCGCGCGACCTCGCTCGCTCGAGTGAATGCGCTCTCCGGAACGCGCTCGCAAATCCGTGCGAGGAAGTCGGGGGCGGTTTCCTGCTCCAAGGGTGTCCCAGGCACGCGGATGCGCTCCCGTTCCCGACGCGCCGCGACAAGAAGGAGCAGCGCTCGAGCGAAATCGCCCCGGGCCTCCGCGAGCCGACCGGCCCCCTCGAGATACTGGACGAGCCGGTCGCGGCTGTCGACGAACTCCCGGTTTATGCGCATGCTGTCGCGGTAGAGGCGCAGCGCGCGTGCGTGGTCGCCGGATGTCTCCGCTGCTTCTCCAAGAAAACAAAGCGTGTTGAGCGTACCGAACCGATCGCGGGCCGCGCGCATGAGCCTCAGCGCCTCGAGCAGCGGCGCCTCCGCCGATGCCTCGCCGCGGCCCTGACGAATCTTGCCCAGATTGGCCAGCGCCAGCGCAAGGATATGTACGTTCGCCGAGGAGCGTGCCAGTGCGATGCATTCTTCTAGGCGCGCTTCGGCCTCGCTCGTTCTGCCGAGATCGTGTGCGTTGCCGGCGCGCAGCGCGCCTGCACGTCGGACTTTGCCAGGATTCCGTCGATCCAGCTCCTTCCCTCGGCGATGGAACCGCGTCGCTCCCAGAAGCTCTCGAGTTCGGCCACAATCCGAAGACCACGCTCGTCGTCGCCCACCGCTCGTGCCCACTGCAATGCCGCGCGCACGTTGTCAAGCTCACGTTCCATCCGTAGCATCCACGCCGCGTTGTCCGGCCCCCGCAAGGCACGTTGCGCCTCCCCGGCTAGCGCGACGATATAGTCGGCGTGTCTGCGGTGCGCGCGAGACAGCTCGCCGCCTTTGGAGAGCCGCTCCAACGCAAACTCCCGCACCGTCTCGAGCATCGCGAGCCGCCCATCGCCGGCGCTCGACTCCGCCTTGCGCAAGAGGCCCCTTCCGACGAGCGACGCGAGTACGTCGAGCGCGGGCCTGGCGCCGACGGATGCTACCCCGCACACCTCTTCGACCGCATCGATCTCGAAGCTGCCGACGAAGATTGCAAGCCGCGCAAACAACGACTGCTCGTCTCCGTCGAGCAGCTTGTAGCTCCATTCGAGCGTGCCGCGCATCGTTTGTTGGCGCTCGGGCAGGTCGCGCGCTCCGCCGACCAGGACGTCGAGCCTGCGATCCATCCGTGCGAGCAACGCATCCAAGGACCACAGACGAACTTGCGGAGCCGCGAGTTCCAATGCGAGCGGATACGCTGCTTCGAGCTGCGCTTCGTGGCGCGCGAAGCAAGCAAGGACGTCGTCGCGTGATGGGTCCGCGCCGGTTTCGCACAGCAGCGGCTTCAACCCCTCGAAGATGCCGCTCTCCCAATCGATAAGCGTTCCGTAGCAGTCGAAACTCATGACGCTGAAGTCGCGCAGAAGCCTTCTTCCGGACGGACGCTGCACGTTCACCCGGCCTCGAGGGCGAGCGGCGGCGCGATCTCTTCGAGGAGTCTGCGCTCGGCGTCGATCCCGATCGTAAGCTCTACGATGCCAGCCAGGATCATGGCCGCTGCCCCGATGAGGTAACCGTGAAAAACGGCCGCGGGTGACTTCGTCGCGATCAGCAGGCCGAAGAGCGCGGGCGCCGCGGCACCGCCGACCAGAGTCCCGACCGCGTACACGATCGCAATGGCCATGGCACGAATTTCCACCGGGAAGATCTCGCTAACGGTGAGGTAGGCCGCACTCGCACCGGCTGAAGCGAAGAAAAAGATCACCGACCACGCGAGCGTGATCGTCTTCGCATCGAAAACGCCGTGCACGAAGAGCTGCCCCGTGGCAACCAGCAAGATGCCCGAAACGATATACGTACCGGCAATCATCGGGCGCCTTCCGATCCGATCGAAGAGCGGCCCGAGCAATAGCGGTCCGAGCAAGTTGCCAACGGCAAACGGAAAAATGTATGCCCCGACGCTCGAGGACGGGACGCCGAAGAAGGTCGTCAGCACGAGCGCTTCGGTAAAGAAGATCGCGTTGTAGAGAAACGCCTGCGACACCATCAACGCGAGCGAGAGCAGCGTGCGCTGCGGGTAACGCCGCAGCATCGTCTGCGCCACGCCGGCGAGATCCCCGCCGCGCCGTCTTGGATCGAAACGCAGCGAGCCGGTCACGGGCGGCAGGCGAACTCCCGATTCGTTCTCGACGGTACGCTCGATGCCGGCGACGACCCGCTCGGCTTCCTCGCGCCGCCCGTGGAGCACGAGCCAACGCGGGCTCTCCGGCACCGTCGCGCGGAGCGCGACGATGGCGAGCGCAAGCACCGCGCCCAGTCCAAATGCCAAACGCCAGCCCAGGCGAGGATCGACCAGCCGAGGATTAAGGAGCAACAGGCTCGCGCCGCTCCCGATCATCGTTCCCAGCCACCAGGTTCCGTTGATCGCGAGGTCGACGTGACCGCGGCGCGACGACTGAATCAACTCGTCGATCGTTGAGTTGATGGCGGCGTATTCGCCGCCGATTCCCATTCCGGTTAGGAAACGAAAGACGACGAAGCTTTCGAGATTCCACGAGCAAGCGGTCAGCAAGGTCGCAATCAGATACCAAACGAGCGTCAGCAGGAAAAGGCGCTTTCGCCCGAAGCGATCGGTCGCATAACCGAAGCCGAGCGCCCCGGCGACGGCGCCGAGCAGGTAGGCCGTCGCGGCAAATCCGATTTGCTGCGCGCCGAGCGAAAGGCCGGCCGGCTCTTGCAAGCGCGGCCCGATCGCTCCGACGACGGTGACCTCGAGTCCGTCGAGAACCCACGTGATGCCCAGGCTGATGACGACCGTCCAATGCCAACGGCTCCACGGTAAGCGATCGAGCCGGTGCGGGATGTCCGTCACGAACGATGCCATCTGCCGCGCTTATGCGCGTAACGTCGTGTCGATGCCCGCCGCCGCGAAGACGGGCCCTAGTGGGGCCCGTCTTCTGGGGAAGTCTGACTTCTCGTCAGTGGACGCCGGCGGGGTGGAACTGTTCGGACTCGGTCGATCCATCGAGTGCGGTCGTCGAGGATTTTCCCTCGGAGACGACTTGAGCGATCTCGTCGAAGTACCCAGCGCCGACTTCGCGCTGGTGGCGCGTCGCGGTATAACCGTGCTGCTCGGAGGCGAACTCCGCTTGCTGCAACTCCGAGTAGGCGGCCATTCCGCGCGCTTTGTAGGCGCGCGCCAGCTCGAACATGGAATGGTTAAGCGCGTGGAACCCGGCCAGCGTGATGAACTGGAAAAGGTAGCCCATGGCCGCGAGCTGTTGCTGGAAGGTCTCGATGTCGGCCTGCGCGAGCTTCATCTTCCAATTGAATGAGGGCGAACAGTTGTAGGCGAGCCGCTTGCCCGGGAACTGCTCCAAGATCGCCCCTGCGAAACGCCGCGCCTCATCGATGTTGGGCTCCGAGGTTTCGCACCAAATCAGATCCGCGTAGGGGGCGTAGGCGAGGCCGCGCGAGATCGCCGCATCCAAGCCGCCGCGCATGTGGAAGAAACCCTCTTCCGTTCGTTCGCCGGTGATGAAGGGCCGGTCGTAAGGATCCACGTCGCTTGTGATCAGATGCGCGCCGTTCGCATCGGTGCGCGCTACAATGACCGTCGGAACGCCCATCAGATCGGCGGCCAAGCGCGCGGCCATCAAATTGCGCACTGCCGTTTTGCTCGGGATCAACACCTTGCCGCCCATATGGCCGCACTTCTTCTCGCTCGCGAGCTGATCTTCAAGGTGCACTCCGGCCGCACCGGCCTCGATGAAGGCCTTCATGATCTCGTGCACGTTGAGCGCGCCGCCGAAGCCGGCTTCGGCATCGGCGACGATGGGCGCGTAGTAGTACGTGTCGCCCTTCCCCTCGGCGGCTTGAATTTGGTCCGCTCGTTGAAACGCGTTGTTGATGCGTTTGACGAGGGCGGGGGCCGAATTGGCCGGATACAGGCTTTGATCGGGGTAGGTCTGCGCCGCGAGATTTGCGTCCGCCGCAACCTGCCAACCGGAGAGGTAGATGGCCGGCAGGCCTGCCTTAACCGCCTGGACCGCTTGACCGCCGGTCATACAACCGAGCGCCGCAACGAAAGGCTCCGAGCCCAGCAGCTTCCAGAGACGCTCGGCTCCCAGCCGTGCCAACGTATAGTCGATATTGACTGAGCCGCGCAAACGAACGACATCGTCCCCGCTATAGGTGCGCTTGACTCCCGACCAGCGCGCGTCGGATTCCCACATGAGTTCGAGCTGCTTGGCGTCGCTAAAACCTGGCACGGCGCTTATCATTCCCTTTCGGCGGCGCTTTGGTAGGAGAGTTCTTCCATTGGCTGGCCTAACTTAAACCGATGGCCCAGGGCGTTCCGCATCTATAGCTATTCATCCGTTTCACGATGCGAAATCTTCCGGCCCGGCCGTCGCATGGTGAAGGGACCGCCGAACTTTGGAGTCCAGCGAAGGTCTCGGCGACGGCGGGGAGGACACCGGGCCATGGCTCTGTTCCTAGAAGCGATACGCCGGCGGCCGCACGCGGCTATCGACGAAACGTTCCCATGGAGCGTCTCCGCACTTCGATCGTTGCAGACGTTGCGCTTCACTGCACCGGTGACGTTTTTCATGGGCGAGAACGGTTCGGGAAAGTCGACGCTCCTCGAAGCGATCGCCCTCGCCGCCGGCGCTGCAACCGCCGGAGCGCTCGATATCGCGGACGATGCAACCCTTACGGGTGCCCGGCGGCTCGCTGCAACGCTCGTCCTGCAACGGCGCGCACAGCCTCGTGCCCGCATGTTCTTTCGGGCCGAAGATGCGTTCGGTTTTACGCGCCGCATCGAATCGGAAATGCAGGCGCTCGATGCGCAAGCCGACGCTCTACTCGGCGACGAGGGGGCGGGGCTGCAGGCGCGCCGCCGAGCCGCAGGTTACGTTCGCGGCCAGCGAGCCGCGCTTGCTGCAAGCTATGGCGAGGACCCTCATGCGCAATCGCATGGCGAGACTTTCCTTGCGATTTTGCGTCGCCGAATCGCAGCGCCGGGCTTGTATCTGCTCGACGAACCGGAGACGCCTCTTTCGCCGACCCGCGTGCTCGCGCTGCTCTCGCTTATCTACGAGGCTGCTCGCGAAGGCTCGCAGTTCATCGTCGCGACCCACTCGCCGATCTTGGCTGCGCTTCCCAGCGCGCAGATCTTGCTCTTCGAAAACGGTACCATCGGTACGGCAGCGTACGACGATCTCGAGCACGTGCGTGTCACGCGCGACTTCCTCGTTGCCCCGCAGCGGTATCTACGCCATCTGATCGACCCGCAGACGCCGTAAGACGAACGGCTGCCGGGCACTCACGAGCGCTAGCCGGTAAGCAAGCTATGGAAGCGTTCGCGCAGTTCGCGCTTGAGAAACTTGCCGACGCCCGTCCGCGGGATCACGTCGATGAAGATCACCCGGTCGGGAATCATCCATTTAACGACGCGCTCGCCGAGCCAGGCTTGGATTCCAGGTTCGTCGGCCTGCTGACCCTCGCGCAGCACGACCACCGCTACCGGACGCTCCACCCAACGCTCGTGTGGAAGCCCGATGACGCACGCTTCGCGCACGGCCGGATGACCCATCAAGAGGTTCTCCAGGTCGACGCTCGAGATCCACTCGCCGCCGGATTTCACCAAGTCTTTGGAACGATCGACGATCTGTAAGTAGCCCCACTCGTCCATCGTGCAGACGTCGCCCGTATGGAACCAGCCCTCTTCGAAGGCCGGCAGATCGTTTCCGATACGATAGTACGAAGCGGTCACCGACGGCCCGCGCACCCACAGAGCACCCGGCGTTTTCCCGTCGCGCGGGACCTCGTTGCCCTCTTCGCCTGTCAGCTTCCACGCGACCAGCGGCACGAAGCGGCCCTGTTTGAGCAACTCGGTGCGGAGCTGCTCGGGCGGCCCGTGCTCGATCTCGGCAATCGGGCGCGAGACGGTTCCGATCGGGCTCATCTCCGTCATTCCCCAGGCGTGTACCGTGGTAATTCCGCGCTTCTTGAGATCGTCGAAGAGCGAGGGCGGCACGGCCGATCCGCCGATGACCAGTGTCTTGAGCGAATCGAGGCGCAGGTCGCGTTTCTCCAACTCGTCGCGCACGGGAAGCCATACGGTCGGAACGCCGAGCGACATCGTCACTTGCTCTTGCTGAACAAGGTCGATCACGCTCGCGGGATCCAGCTTCGCCCCCGGCAAAACGAGCTTCGCACCGACCATCGGGCATAGGTATGGCACGCCCCAAGCGTTGACGTGAAACATCGGAACGACCGGCATGACGGTGTCGCGCTGGGTGATGTTGAGCGAGGCTGCCAGGCCCGCGCACATCGCGTGCAACACTTGTGAGCGGTGCGTGTAGAGCACGCCCTTGGGGTCGCCGGTCGTGGCCGAGGTATAGCACAACATGGCCGCCGTGCGCTCGTCAAGATCGGGCCACGGGAAGCTCTCCGGCTGCCGCGCGAGCAGGGACTCGTAGTCGTAAAGCTCGCCGGGCAAATCGGCCGGGGCCGCGCCCATGACAACCAGCGGAATGCGGTATTCCGGCGTCGTCGCCATCGCGCGCGTCACCGCCGGTGCGAGCGAGGCATCGGCAAACACGAACCGGTCTTCGGCGTGGCGCAGCACCCAGCACACTTGCTCGGGAAACAGGCGGATATTCGTCGCATGCAAGATGGCGCCGATCATCGGCACGGCGTAGTACAGTTCGAGGTGCCGGTGCGTGTTCCAACCGAAGCTGGCAACACGATCGCCCGGTTTGATGCCGAGTTCGACGAGCGCGTGCGCAAGCTGCGCGACCCGGCGCCCGAAGTCGGCGTAGGTATAACGGTGCAGCGAACCGTCGTCGAGGCGGGCGACGACTTCCCGGCGCCCGTGATTGCGTAGGACGTGCTCGAAGATCCAGCCGATCGTGAGCTGCACGTCCATCATCGTTCCCGGGACGGCAACGCCGGTTTCCAAGCGAATGTCGGTCAAGCTCATGACAACGCCTCCATTTAAAGCAACGTACCGTTAAAGCAACTTACCGTCGTCGTCGGCGCCGAGGACGATCTTGCGCGCGATGGCAATCGGCGGATCGCCGTGGTCGAGGAGCTGGTCGTGAAAGGCTTCCAGGCTATACTCGCTGCCGGCGGCCTTCTTGAAATCGTCGCGCAGCTTGAGAAGCTCTAGCTTTCCGAGCGTGTAGTAGCCGTAGAGCGGGTCTTGGGTCCCGCGCAGCGCCTCGCGCCGGGCGGGTTCCTCGCCCATAAAGGCGTGCTCTTCGAAAAAGCGGGTGGCTTCGGCGACCGTCATGCCTTCGGTATGTTCGCGCAATCCGACGAGATACCGGCATTCGCGCTGCAACGCCAACTGCAGTTGTGCGAGCCGGACGTGCGGGTCGCCCTGCCCCCAGCCCTCGTCGACCATCATCTGCTCGGCGTAGTGTGCCCAGCCCTCGGCGAACGTCTTACTCGGCAGCAGGCGGCGAATAGGCGAAAGCTGCTCGTGCCGGTCGAGCGCGAAGTTGACGTAGTGACCGGGCATGACCTCATGCACGCTGATCAGCGGCAGCGCGTAGTCGTTGAAGAACGCGAGGTGCTCCTCCCTGCGCTCGGGCGACCAATCCGCTTCTGCGGGCGTTATCTCGAAGTACGCAACGCTAGCCGTCTTCTCGAGCGGGCCAGTTACGTTGATCGAAGCAAACGTCGTTTGACGGGCGAACTGCGGCGTAGGAACGACCTGCACGTCGTCGTCGGCGGGCAGGGTCAGAATTTTACGCGCGATCACAAACGCACGCAGGGCCGCGATGTCGTTCGCCGCAGCCTTGAGCAGATCGGCAGGGGATGGATGAACGGTTCCCAGCGCCGCCGCAACCTCGCGCGGCGAGCTCTTGGGATCGATTCTGGCCGCGGTCGACACGAACTCGGCTTCGGTCTGGCGTAGCGCGCTCTGGCCGAGGCGTTCGTAGGTCGCGAGCGGAATCGGCTCCAGCTCCTGCAGTGCGAGCAGTTTTTCGTACAGCGCCGGTCCGATCGCGTAGGTGCCGATCGGATGCGCAAACGGCCCCGCTTCCATCGCCTCGTCGTAGCCGTGCAGCGCAGCGACGACGGCGTCGTTGGCAACCTTGAACTGCGCGACGAACGCCGGCGGAGCGGCCGGTTCGACGGCCGCCGGAACGGCACTCGCGAAAAAGTCGATCGTTCCCGCGATGCTGCGGCGCGCCAGGTCCGCCGTCACCGGATCGACGCCCTCGATGTTGGCGCGGGCCGTGTCGAGCGCCGCCGGCATCAAGCGCTCGCGGTCCAAGAGCGACTGCTCGCGCGATCGGAGCGGCGCGAAATCGCGCGCCAGCAACCCGTAAGCGGCATTCGCTAGACGGCTCGTATAGTAGCTGGGATCGTGGCGCCACGCTGCGAGGGTCTGCAACGAGATCAGGCTGGTCTGAAGGTTTGCCTCGAAAATGCGGCGATCGTACGAGCCTTCGGCGCCAAGCGAATTCGGATCGATTGCCGCGAGATCGCCGAGGTAATGCCTGATCGACGATGCGCGCGCCGCAAACGCTGCAGCGGAGAAATCGGGCAGCTTACCGTCGTAGTCGTGAACCCCGACTCCGGTGGCGCGGATAGGGTCCGTTTCCCAAAGCTCCGCGAAGTATCGCATCGAGAGCGCCCGCAGACGCTGGTCGCCGACCGGCTGCGGCGCTTGTCCGAAGAGCGCGATCGCCAAGGCGACGGAAAGCACGCGCGCCCCGGCGCGAGCCTCCATCTAGTCGCTCTCGTGCAAATGCAGGTGCGTACCGTCCTCGGCATCGTCGAGAACTTCGCGCGCTTCGGCGAGTACGGTAGCGGACGGCTCCGCCGCGCCGCTGACGCTCCCGTCCTGCGCCAGAAAGTCCGCTTCCGACCAGTCTTCCCAGGTTTCAAGCGGGTCGCCGTCGACCTCGGCCGGAAACCGGACGCAAAAGCCCTGCTCGAGATGCAAGCCCGCGACGATCACGCGCGTGCCTCGCGGGAAGTACGTGCCGTCCTTCCAAAGCGTCCCGTAGGTCGTCTGATAGTGCGTTCCGATGCGTAGCGCTTCGATCGTCGTGGAACCTCTCGTCTTGTTCGGTCTTTTTTTGCGGGACGGGGCCATGAGCCTTCGCGCCGGCCGTCAAATGGACGGGCGTGAGCGAGCGGCCCGGCGCCTGGCGCATCAGTCGATCGGACATCATCATCGACACGCCGCACCTTCGCCTGCGGCGCGACGCGATCGAGCTGCCCGACGGCAGCAGCGTCGAGGACTACTACGTCCGCGAGTCGCGTGGGTTCAGCGTCGTCATGGCCGTCACGCCCGACGAGCGCGCCGTACTCGTGCGCCAGTACAAGCACGGCATCGGCGAGACGGTGCTCGAGCTCCCGGCCGGCGCGATCGATCCGGGCGAATCGCCGCTTGACTGCGCGCGCCGCGAGCTCGCTGAAGAAACCGGCTACGTGGGAGATCCGCCCGACCCCCAGCATCTCGGTACGTTCATCAACGACCCGACGAGCTCGAACTCCCGCTTCCATCTCTTTCTGGTGCGCGGTGCCCGTCCAACGGTCGCCCAGCGGCTAGACCGGACCGAACAAATCGAAGTTCAGCTGGCCACCTTCGAAGAGCTGCGCCGTTTCGTGCGCGACGGCACGATCGCCGTCGGCTCCCAAGTCGCCAGTGTCTACTACGGACTCGATCGGCTCGGGAAGCTCACATGAGAACGCACGGCGGCGGTCCGGCGGCGAAACAGTAGGCCGCCCGGCGCAGTATTCCGAGTCGAGGTTCTATTGATGATCGCGACGTTCGTCCGCCTGACCCTAATGATCGCCCTAGCCTGCGTGGCCGTGCTGGCGTTCCTGGTGCTCGTGAAAATCGTGTTCTTTGCGGCCATCCTGGCGGCGGTCGTACTCGGCTCGCTGTTCCTGGTCAACTTTCTGCGCGCGTTCGCCAAGGCGCGGTTTTCGCGCATGACCTCGTAGCGGCGACCTCCGCGAGTAACCCGTCGAGGCTGGCAGTAAGGGCTTGCGGGGCCTCATAAAGAGGAAGGTGGCCGCACTCGAGCACGTCGAGCCGTGCGCCGCGCACGGCGGCCGCGATCTCCTGCGACCGCTCGACCGGAATGAGCGTGTCGTTCCGCCCGCCGACCACTCGCAGCGGTACGTCGATCTCCGCCAGCAGATCTTCAGATGAAACGCGCGCTGCCATCCCGCGCAGCATAGCGGCCGCTCCCTGCGGATTGGTGCGTTCGACAAGCACCCGCATTCGCTCGATCAGTTGGGGCTGCTCGGAGTAGATCGGCGGCCCGAAGAATCGCGGTAGGAACGCATCGACGATCGGCGCCATGCCGTCGCGCTCCGCGCGTTGTGCAAACTCCAGGCGGCCGCGTGCGGTCGCCTCGTCGTCGGCGCCCGCTCGCGTGCAAATCAAGCCCAGGCCGCGAACGCGCTCCGCGAACATCCGCCAAAACGCGAGCGCGACGTAACCGCCAAGCGAGTGGCCCGCAAGAACGACCTCGCCGACGTCAAGTGCATCGAGGATGCCGGCCGCGTCTCCGGCCAGTGCCTCCATCAAATACGGACCGGGCGTAACGCTGGACGCCCCGAGGCCGCGCAGATCGAAGCGGATGACTCGCGCGCGACTCGCGAGCTCCAAGGCCTGTGCGTCCCACGTCTCTTTCGCCAGCGGAAAGCCGTGGATGAGAACCAGCGCGACGCCCCGACCCTCGTCGGTGACGTCGAAAAACGTGCCGTCGACGGCGACGCGCATCAGGGCTGCGACCCTCGGTTGATGTGCGCTGCGCCGATATCGATTGTCATGCGAACCTCTTTCGATGCGGCTCGAAACGCTTCCGGCGAGGTTCGTCAGTCGGGAAATTGTTGCCAAAAACCGATAAACAGGTTATAAAGGGAACAACTACCCTGACGATGTCGAACCGACCGTCGTCAGAAAACGGTCGGTTCGCGGAAAGGATGACTACCTAAGGAATGGCAGTCAGAAAGAAAGCGACCCGTAAAAAGGCAGCCGCAAAAAAGACGTCGGCTCGCAAGAGCACGAGTCGGAAGGCAGCTCCGAGAAAAAAGGCAGCGCGTAAGACGACGCGTCGCAAGGCCGCCAAAAAGACCTCGACGCGGAAATCGACTTCACGCAAGAAGGCCGTACGAAAGAAGGCCGTTCGCAAGAAAGCCGTTCGCAAGGCCTCAACTCGCAAGAAGACAACCCGCCGCCGGAAGGTCGCCAAGAAGACCGCATAACCAAAGGGACAGCGAACCAACCGCGAACCGCGTAGCATCTGCGCGGTTCGCGTTTTTCCAGGCGCTTCCGCAGCGCGCTAGGGTGTCGCGAGCGTTTCGAATTGGGCGAGGGCGTCGTCGTGGCGCACCCGGCGGCGAGGCAGCTCGAACCGTCGCGTAAGCGACGTGGCCAGCCCCGGCCGTTCCGTGAAAGCCGCGCGGAAGCCGAAGCTTTCGAGAATCGAAAGCGTCGTCGCGTCGTACTTGCCGGCGGGATACGCATACGTCGCCGGACGCCAACCGGGGAGATAGCGGCGAAAAGCTGCCACACAATGGCCGATCTCGCGCAGCTGGCCGGCTCGATCCAGCGTCGAGAGGTCCAGGTGCCGCGTACCGTGACACGCGATTTCCATGCCGCCTGCCATCATGGCCCGCATTTGCCGCCAACTCAGGTGACGCGGAGTTCCGACGAAACCGCTCGAGACGAAGAAGGTTGCTCGCGCACCGTACCGGCGGAGCAACGGAAAGGCCACGGTTGCCGCATCCTCGTACCCGTCATCGAAGGTAAGCACGACGGCGTGGCGTGGCGGCTCCCCGCGCGCGAGGCTCGCCGTGAGCTCGGCTGCCGTCAGCGTTCGCACGCGATGATCGTGCAGCCAGCGCAGCTCGCCTTCAAAGGCCGCCGGAACGACGGTGAGATCGCGCCCGACCGGATCTGCGGGTACCGAGCCGTCGATGCGGTGGTACATCAGCACCGCGGTGCCGCCGGCCGGTACGGTTGCCGCGATCAGCGTTACAGCGAGCCAGCCCAGTGCAAGCGCGGCGAACGTCTTCACGGAGTCGGGCGGGCTTCGGGCACCGGTGTCGGTGCGCTGCGCTGCGGGATGATGACCGGCGCCGGCGCAGAGCTGTAGATGAAGAGCCCGTCGGACACCCAGCGCTCGGCGCTGAAATCGGAGGGCACGTTGCGCACCGTAACGTTGCGGTCGCCCGGCGCCCGCGAGACCATCGTCACCGATCCGCCGGAATCGAGCGCCATCGCATCGGTCACGTCGAGGCGCTGCAAGAGCGCGCCGAACTCGGGACGCTTCATGCCCACCGAGCGCTCGGGATGTCGCCCGTCGACGGCGACCAGCAGCAGATTCCCATCGCGTTGCCGGCCGAGCGCGACGACCGGCCAGCGTACGTCGCGCTCGTCGGGGGCAGGCGCGTGCGGATCTTCGAACCAGGCTCCGTCTTTGAGCAGCAGCGGGCCGCCACCGATTCCCGCAACGGCGTCGCCGATCGCCGGCTCGAGCCGATACTGCAACTCGATCTTCTCGCCCGGCCGTAGCACGGCGCTCGTCTTTGGGCCGAACGCGAGCCCGAAGTGCACCGGCTGCGGTGCATCGGTGGACGCCACGCGCGCGATGCGAAAGCGGTCTCCGCCGAGCGGCGTAAGCTCCGCGAACCGGATGCCGCTTGCGGGCGGCAGCGTCTTGCCGAAGTCGGGAGTGATAACGGTGACGTTGCCTGCGGGCCAGTTGTTCAACTGCGTTACCGGAAAGGTCGTATTGCCGACGCGGACGGTGCCAAGCATGCGGTACTCGGCAAATGAAACGGAACGGTCCCCTCGCAGCACCAGCGCAAACCGATCTGTCGGCCCGCGCAGAAGGCGGCCCGAGCGCAGCAGCATGCCCTGCGGCTGGTAGGTGCGCCCGATATCGAAGTAGTCGCCGTTCACGCCGGCGACGGCTCCCGTCCTCACGCCCATCGCCGACGTGCGCTCGCCGCCGGAGATAATATGATCGCCCGCGATCGCGGTGTTGAAGGAGAGCGTCGGTTCGCGCGGGTCGACCGAAAGAACCTGTACCGCGAGCGGACCGTGGTCGGTCGTCAGTGCGTATTGCGCGAACGCAACGCCGGGCGCGGTCGTCTCGAGGTGGACCGCCTGCACGCCGGGCTCTTCTGCCGTCTCAACGGCGAGCCGCGCGAGCGAGCGCAGGTCGTTGCTACCGGTGTGCACGCCGTCCCAACCGGCCGGGAAGTCGTGCACCTCGCCGACCGCATCGATCGGGATGTCGTCGATCGTGCCGCGCACACCGTTCGAGCCGATGCCGGAACCATCGAGCGTGACCGAACCACCGAGCTCGCGCAGGACGTGGCGGCGACCGTTGCGACCCACGATGCCGAGTGCGACGTGCTCGACGGTCGCGGTCGCGTGGATCGATGCAGCGCTCGCCAGGGTGAGATCGCGCAGCCATCCGCCCTCGATCGAGACTTCCGCAGCCCGCGGAACGAGGCCGGAAAGTTCCGTAAGCGGCAACGCCGCTGCGTACCAACGATGCGTCACCATTCCGTCGGGGCCNNTGCCGGTGATTGCATCGCACCATGCTAGGCGCACCGGGAGCGGCGTGCCGATCGCATACGCCGACCCGTCGATCAAACGCAGCTCGATCCGGTCGCGAGCGAAACCGTAGCGAGCCAATCCCTCCAAGAGCCGAGCCCGCTCGTCGCCGCGCCACCGCTCGAGCACGATGCCCAAGCGCGGCGCGTCAGCCGCAATCTGAAGATCGCTCCCCGCCCAGTGCAATGCGATGCGCCCGGCGTCGACCAGGACGGCGCCTCCCTGCGAACGCGCATGAACGTCGCGCAAAACGATCGCGCCGTTCTCGGGCTGGACCTCGCCGACGTCGACCATAAACCCAGTCGCACCGCTCGCGATCCAACTCACGACGCGTCGCTCGACCGGTTGACGGAGGGCAAACGCCACGATGGTCACCGCCAGCGCAGCGACGAGCGCGAACGCGAAGAAACGTGCGCGCGCACTCAGTCCGGCGCACCACTGCGCGATCACGATCGATGCCGTAAGCAGCGCCGCCAAGACGTTTCGCGCGCGCTGGCCGGACCGGGACGCCGAGCCTTTTCTACGAGCAGGTTGCGCGAAGCGCGCCATTGCGCGCTTGTTGCTCTCGCGGCGGAGCCTAGTCCTTCATTCGTGCCGAACGAACCGGGAAAGTCTTGCCGGGAGGTCGCAAGAACGTGCATGCATCGGCGCCTGCGTTGCTTCCTTGCGATCGCACTTCTGTGCCGCGGCGCAAGCGCCGCCGCACAGACGCCGCTGCCGACGCCGGCGGCGCGCGCGCCGTACGTCGCCGTGCTGGTATGGCACGACGTCCTACCGAGCAAAGAGGTTTGGTTCGACACGACTCGCGACGCGTTCCACGAACAACTCGAAGCGATTCGCCGCGGCGGTTTTGCGGTCGTAACCCTCGAGGCGCTCCGGGCACACCTCGAGCGCGGTGCGCCGCTTCCCAGAAAGCCGCTCGTATTGACCTTCGACGACAACGGGCGCGGCATCTACGAGAACGCCTTCCCCCTGCTGCAGCGCTACCGCTACCCGGCAACCCTCTTCGTGCACACCAACTACGTCGGGAAGACGACGAGCAAGCGCCACTCCACCTGGGACGACCTGCGTTCGATGGAACGCTCGGGTTTGGTCGTCGTGCAGAGTCAAACCGCGAACCACCCCGAGGACTTGCGTGCGCTCAGCGACGCGGACATCGTTCACGAGCTGCGGCTCTCGCGGCTTTCGATCGAACGCCACCTCGCTCACTCGGTGTACGCTATTGCCTACCCGTACGACAACGTCGACGCGCGCGTCGAGCGGATCGCCGCTGCCAACGGGTACCGGCTCGGTTTCACCGAGGACTGGGGCAACGCCGGCGCATCGGTCACCTTGCTCGAAGTCCATCGCTACTCGATCCTCACGCGCTTCGACCAAGCGCTGGCCGACGTGGCGGCAAACCAAACCGCAAGCGGCGTGGGCCGCTAGGGAGCGGAGCGCCAGCAGTCCGAAATTGGCGTCACGCCGGTGCTGCGACCCACATGTGGCAGGCGCTCGAGGTCCTCGAGCGTGCGCAGGACGCGGTAGTGGTTCACCGGCTCCCGATAGCGTCCCGGCTTCACCATCGGACCGGCGAAAATCGTCGGGACGGTGTTGAATGGATCGAACCCTTCATCCCAGGTGACGACGATCAAGGTGTCGTGGCGCGATGCCCACGCGACGAGCGGGCCGAGGTTTCTTGCGAGCCAAACGTCGCCTTCTTCGATCGTTCCGTCGTGCATATCGTCGTCGAGATCGGGGACGACGACCGCCAGCGCCGGCAACCGGTCGAATTTGGGAAACGCGCGAAGCGGCAGTTGCAGCGAACCGGGAACGTTCGTGAAGTGCACCCAAGGCGCGTGCTTTCGGCCGTACCTGCCGGCGGCGCAACCTTTCCAGCCGGCCTGCGGCAAGCCTTCCGAGTAGGCTGCGAAGGTCAAGCGTGAAGCCAGCAACTCGCTCGCGAGGTTGGGTGCACTAGGCGGCACGCCGGTCGCGGGGCAGCCGTCGCCGTTGTCGTTCGTGAGCCCCGCGAAGAGCGCGAAGTAGTTGGGCAGGCTCGGGTGGGTGACACCGTGCGAGTTCGTGAACAGCGCACCGCTTCGGATCAGGCCGTTCAAGTAAGGTGCAGAGCGGCTGCCGTCGATTTGCGCGAGCGACTTGTTCTCCTCGATGACCAACACGATGTGAGCCGGGTGCGGCAGCGCGGCGCCCGATGCCGTCAGCCGCAATACGGCAAGCAGCCAAACGGAAATGACGACCGCCGGCGCGATCCGTGCGCAGCTCAGGCCGAACCCTCCGCGCGCGAGCCAAACGCCGACAACGCTGCGGCCTTGCGATTCGCCATCGGTCTGTATGCGGGTCCGTCCCGCCTCGCCGGGGCACGCCCCAGTCGCGCAGCGCCTGGACGACGACGGTGTGCCACAGGTACAAGTTGTACGAGATAACCGAGAGGAAAACAAGGGCGGCAGCCTGTCGAGTACGGCCGGCGGTTGCACTACACGTCGCGCAAACCCGGACTGCCGGCAAAGATCGACACGGCCACGACCACCGCAAGCGCGCCGCTCCACACAAACGCCACCGGCAAGGTCACGATCGCCGCGAACGAACCGAGCAGGAGCGAACCGGCCGGCACGAGACCGAGGATGACCATCGAGAACACCGAGATCGCGCGCCCACGCATATCTTCGGGAGCGAGCATCTGCAGCAGGACGTTGGTGCTTCCCGCGAAGCTCAGCGTTGCGCAGCCCAGGACCCCGAGAACGGCGAGCGCCACAAGGAAGTCGTGCACGAGTCCGAGGACGACGACTCCGAGCGCCATGACGACGGCACTGCTGAACCAAACGACGCCGCGCCGGCGAGCACCGACGATGGCGGTGACGAGCGAACCGCCGATCGCTCCAACGCCGCTCGCCGCCAGCAGCAGGCCGAGCCCGCGCGCGTCGACGTGCACGACGTGCACCGCATAGGCCGGCAACAGCTGCGCGTACGGTCTGACCAGCAAACACGTCGCCACGAGCAAGAGAATGATCGAACGCAATACCGCGTGCCCGGCCAGGTAGCGGAGCCCCGCCACGATCGATGCAAGCGCGCCTTCCCGCGAAGTCGAGCTGGGCGGCGAGGGCGCCATCAGCAGCAGCGCAACGACCACCGCGCACGTTGCCAAGGCGTTGACGTAGAACGAAACCGAGATGCCGACGTAGAGGATCAGGACGCCCGCGATCGGCGGCCCGATCACGCTCGGGGCGTTGAAGGCGATCGAGTTGAGGCCGATCGCGTTGCCCAGGAGCTCGCGCGGAACGAGCAGCGGCGCCCAGCTTTGGCGCGCCGGAGCGTCGAACGCCTGCGTCGTCGAGCGCAGTCCGGAGAGCGCAAAGATCTCATAGATCGTCAGCAGATGAAACGTTGAGAGGATCGCCAGGCATAGGGCAATTGCAATTTGCGTACCGTTCGTCAGCAGCAACACGCGGCGGCGCGGATAGCTGTCGGCGACATGGCCCGCAAGCGGTGACAAGAGGACCACCGGTATCGCCGACGACGCACCCAGGATGCCGACGTCGAGCGCCGCGCGCGCCGGGCTGCCGGCCAGCACGACGACCAAATAGCCGAGGGTCGTGAACTGCATCCACGTTCCGAGATTCGAGATGATGAGACCGGTCCAGAGCAGCCGGAAGCCGCGATACGAGAACGGCGCGAGCAGGTTCGAGCGGCGCCGTGAAACGTGCTGTTCGAGTGGGACCGGCGGCCTCAGGGCCGTCATCCCGGCGCGCAGGCGCGAACCGCCGCAACGACGACTGCGACGCTTCCGTCGATGCCGAAGCGCGACGTGTCCAGGATCATGTCGTAGAAATGCGGATCGCCCCAGGCGATCCGGTAGCGCTCTTTGGCGAAGCGCCGGCGCAGCGGGTCGATGGCGTCGACCTCGCGTTCGGCATCGCCGCGCGTCAATCCAAATGTCTCCACGATGCGCTCGACCCGCCACGCGCGCGGTGCGGTCAAGAAGACGCGCAGCAGAGCGGGCGTTCCGGCCAGCACGGCACTCGCCATGCGACCCAGAATCACGACGCTGCCGCGTGCGCTTCGCTCCCGGATGGTGCGCTCGATCTCGCGCCGCACGGACTCCTCGAAATCGCCTGGGTCGTGTCGCGGCGGAGCGGCCGAAATGAGCTCCGCCGTTCCCGCGCCGAGCCCGGCGAGGAGGCGTTCCGAAAGCGGCAACGGCGCCGAGCCGCGCGCGACCACTTCGGCAGCCGTCGTTCCAAGGCGGGCTGCAACGGTGCGCGGCAGATCGTCGGTAAGTAACTCGTAGCCTAACTCGCGTGCCGTGCCGTGGGCAACTGCAAGCCCCGCAGCTCCGTACTCGCGCGAGATAGTGACGATCACAGGCAGGCGCTTCGTTCTTCGCACCCATGGCCCCGCTGGGCCGGTTTTGCGAGTTGGGAGGACCGCGAAATCCACCGGCACGAAGGCGAAGCCCCTTGATCCCTGCACTGAATCAACCGAAGAGCGTTGTCGAGCACGGCCCGCGCTTAGTCATCCTCGTCATCGGCATCATGCTCGCCACGCTGCTCCAGACCCTCGACACGACGATCGTCAACGTCGCCCTGCCCATCATTCAGGGCAACCTCGGTGCGACGATCGACGAGGGCGCCTGGGTCGTAACCGGCTACATCATCTCGGCCGTGGTGGTCATTCCGATCACGCCCTGGCTGCAGCAGCGTTTCGGCCGCCGGCAGTATTACGCGACCGCCATCTTCGGCTTTACGACGGCGTCGGTGTTCTGCGGTTTCGCGGACTCGATCGGCACGCTGATTTTTTGGCGGGTCGTGCAGGGTGCGTTCGGCGGAGGCCTCATTGCGACAGCACAAGCGGCGCTGCGCGACGCGTTTCCGCCCGAGCGCCTCGGCCTCAGCCAAGGGATTTTCGCACTGGGTGCGATCGTCGGCCCAACGGTGGGTCCCACACTCGGAGGAATTCTGACCGACAACTTCTCGTGGAACTACGTCTTTCTCATCAACGTGGCGCCGGGAATCGTTGCGGGGACGCTCGTGCTCTTGCTGCTGCGAAACCCGACGAAGCCGCGCGCGATCCCGCTGGACTGGATCGGCTTCGGCCTGCTCGCGGTCGGGATCGGTTCGCTGCAATACGTTCTTGACGAAGGCCAACGCAAGGATTGGTTCGGAGACGGCACGATTCTCGCGCTTACGTGCGTCGCGGCAGTCGGCATCACCGCGTTCGTCTTTTGGGAGCTCTTTGGGGCCAGGGAACCGGTCGTCGACCTGCGGGCGCTGAAGTTCCGCAGCGTTTGGACCGGATCGATCTTGGGGCTGGCGATGGGCGCAAGTCTGTTCGGGGCTATCGTGCTGCTTCCGCAGTACGTGCAATCCATTCTCATCTTCACCGCGACGCTGTCGGGCGAGTTGATCCTGGTGCGCGCCGTCGTGACCGGCATCTTGACGCTGATCATCGTGCGCGTCGTCGGAAGCGGTCGAATCGACACGCGCGTGCTGCTCGGCGCCGGCTTCATCCTCCTCGCCGTCTCCAATCTTTGGCTTGCGTTCGTCACGACGAGCACGACGCCGTTCTGGACGCTCGCTCTTCCGCTGATGCTTGCGGGCGCCGGGCTTGCGCTGCTGTTCGTCCCGATCTCGATCGCCGTGCTGAGCGGCGTCCCCAGCAGCGTCGCGCCGAAGGCTGCGGCTTTCGTCAACCTCTCGCTTCAGCTCGGCGGTTCCATTTCGACTGCCGCGCTCGTCACGCTGCTAGCTCACCGCGAGGCGTTCCATCAGACGATCCTGGCGGCGAACGCCACGCTCGCTAGCGCCCCGGTTCGGGATTTGATCGGACAGTATGGGATCGGGACGCTCTATAACATCATCCTGCAGCAGGCAAACACGATGGCTTTCGCCGATGCGTCGTTCACGCTCGGCGTGCTGACGCTCGCCGCCACGCCGATCGTGCTGCTGCTGGGAAGGGCGAAAAAACCGGCCGGCCCCGTTACGATCGAAGCGTAACGTGAAATCGGTTCACGACACGAGCTTAAACGCGACGCTCCAGGCGTTGTTGCGAAAAGCGTTGATGATCCGGGCCATGGCGATCGCTTCGCAGTAACGCGCACTCTCGATCCCGCCCGGATCGACGACGCCCCAACCCCAGGCCTCGCAGATCTTGCCGACCTCGGCCTTCGCGCCGTCGTCGTTGCCCGCGATGAACATGTCGGGCCGGGCAGAAAGCTTGGGATGGACGAAGAGCTGGTGGTTGGCGGTGTTAAAGGCCTTGACGACGTTGGCCTCGGGCAGGAGGCGCTGCACGCGCTCGCCGAGCGAATCGCGCCCGACGATCGCAAGCGCCGGGGGCGAGCCCTCGATCGCATTGGACACGTCAATGAGGACCTTACCGGCAAAGTTTCCCGGCCCCGCCATCGTGAGTGCCGCTTCCGCCACGGTCCCTTGGGTCGCCAGAACGAGCATCTCGCCGTAGCGCGCCGCATCGGCAAATGAGCCGTGCGAAGCCAATGGCCCCGCTTCTTTCACCCAAGCGGCCGCGGCCGGATTGTCGGCGCTGCGTCCGGCCAACATCACCGCGTGGCCGAGCAAAAGCATGCCGTCGGCGAGTGCTTTGCCGACCTCACCGGTTCCGAGGACGCCTACCTTCATAAGAAGTTCTCCGATCGCGAGCGACGCGAACCTTCTACGTGAGATCCGGCGACCCCGGCGGAACGGCCTTCGCGGCCGCGAACCTCCCGCCGATGAACGCGAAGAGCCTATCCGCTGCACGCCGCGCGACATTGCACACCGTCATCGACAGCTTCGCCCCGCCTGACGCGCGCAGCGAGCGCGTCACGCAGCTGGCGGCGGAAGCCATCGAAAGCCTTTCGCCCCAGCGTCGCGCGGAGTTGGAGCTCTTGCTGACGCTCTTGGCGTTGCCGATGAAGTTGCCGCCACCACAGCGCGCACGCCTTCTCGCATGGCTGGCCGATGCTCCGGCCGTCAAGCTTCGCAGCGGTTTTGCCGCGCTCAAGCGCCTCACGCTCTTTCTCTCGTATGCCGAAAGCGAGCCCGGTTCGGAAAACCCGACGTGGGCGCGACTCGGCTATCCGGGCCCGCGCAGGGATCGAACGGTCCTGGAAAGGTTGCCGCCGCTATCGTCGGCTTCTGAAGGCGAAACCGTCGAAGCCGACGTCGTCGTGATCGGCAGCGGCGCGGGAGGGGGCGTGGCGGCCGCCGTGTTCGCGCGCGCCGGAAAGCGAGTCGTCGTGCTTGAGGCTGGGGCGGCCTATGCGGCGCAAGACTTCTCGCAGCGCGAATTGTCGATCGCGGACCTGTATCTCGAACGGGGGCTCGCCGCCACAAAGGATGTCGGAGTTTCCATCCTGGCCGGCGCGACCCTCGGCGGCGGAACGACCGTCAACTGGTGCACCTCGTTTCGTCTTCCGCAGCGCATCGCGGACGAATGGGGTGCGCAGAGCGGCATCCCCGAACTGGGTACCGAGCTCGCGCCGCATTATGCGGCCATTGAGGACGAACTCGGGATCGCGCCGGCCCCCGTCCACAACGCGAACAATGCGGTGATCGTCGACGGCGCGCAGGCCCTCGGCCTTCACGCGGGCGCAATGCCGCGTAATGCAGCCGAATGCGGTGACGGGTGCGGTTACTGCGGCTTCGGCTGCGCATATGCAAAGAAGCGCTCGACCTTGCGCGCCTACTTGCCCGACGTCGTGGCGCGCGGCGGCGCGATCTATGCGGGCGCGCGCGTGGAGCGCATCCTGCTCGACCAAAAGCGCGCCGCCGGCGTCGTCGCGCTCCAGACCAACGGCGTGGGCGAGGCGCGGCGCTTTCGAGTGCGCGCCGGTATCGTCATTTGCGCGGCCGGAGCGTTGCGCACGCCCGGCCTCCTGGCGCGCAGCGGCATCATGCATCGGTTGCTCGGGCGGCGGCTGTTCCTGCATCCCGTGGCCGGCAGCATGGCCACCTTCGAGCGCCCGATCGAGGCGTGGCGCGGCGCGATGCAAACCGCATTTTCGGACGCATACAACTATCGTGACGGTAACTACGGGGCCAAGATCGAGGTCGCGCCGACGCATCCTGGGCTTGGCGCGCTCGCGATACCCTGGCAAAGCGCCGCAACGCACGCGCAAGCAATGGATCGAACGCGCAGTGCCGCTACCTTGATCGCGCTGACGCGCGACCGCGATCCCGGCTCCATTTCGCTCGACGACGAGGCGACGATACGCTACGCGCTCTCGCCCTTCGACGCGGGGCATCTTCTGGCGGGGTTGGTCGGACTTTTCGACATTGCCTTTGCCGCCGGAGCCGTCCGTGCCCAAACGCTCCACAACCGTCCCATCGTCATCGAGCGCGCCGCCTGGAACGCGGCAAAGCGGGCCGAGCTCGAGGCGGCCGTGCGCCGCATCGGCGTTGCGCCCAACCGCCAGATCCTTTTCTCGGCGCACCAGATGGGAACGGCGCCGATGAGCGCGCTAGCGGCCTCGGGCGTCGTCGATCCTTCGGGGCGCGTTTGGGGTTACGACAACCTGTACGTCGCCGACACTTCCGCCTTTCCGCAATCGAGCGGCGTCAACCCGATGCTCACCGTCATGGCGATGGCCCGCCGCGTCGCGACGGCCGCCGCCGGTGCTACGCTTGAAGTCGCGCACGGAACGAGCTGAGGGCCGCCCATGAAGGGCGGCGTGGCGCGCCGAAGGCCGGCTCGAATGCCGATCATCGAGACGCGCGAATTGCGGAAGGTCTTCTACGGAGTCAAGCGCGCGCCCGGCGCGCTCGGAGCCCTTCGCACGCTCTTTTCCCGCGAGCGCACGGAGCGCGTCGCGGTCGAGGGAATCAGCATGGCGCTCGAGGCCGGCGAGCTCGTCGGATACATTGGGCCCAACGGCGCCGGCAAGTCGACGACCATCAAGATGCTGACCGGCATCCTCGTGCCGACATCGGGTTCCATCAAGGTCGCCGGGCTGGTGCCGTACCGCGAACGCAAGAAGAACGCTCGCAACATCGGCGTCGTGTTCGGACAGCGCAGCCAGCTCTATTGGGACCTGCCGCTGGTGGAATCGTTCGAGCTGCTGCGGGCCATCTACGACGTTCCGCCCGCACGCTACAAGGAAAACCTGGCGGCTTTCAGCGAGCTGCTCGAGATGGACGAGTTCATGCACACGCCCGTGCGGCAACTCTCGCTCGGCCAGCGCATGCGCGGCGACTTTGCTGCCGCGATGCTCCACGACCCGCGTATCGTCTATCTCGACGAGCCGACGATCGGCCTCGACGTCGTGGCCAAGGAGGCAATCCGTACGTTCATCGCGCGCGTCAACGCGGAGCGGGGGACGACCATCATCTTGACGACGCACGACCTCGCCGACGTCGAGCGGCTGTGCCGGCGCATCATGTTGATCGACCGGGGGCGCCTCGTGTACGACGGCGAGATCGAGCGGCTCAAGGATCAGTACGGGACGCACCGCACGCTGATCGTCGAGCTCTGCGACGACAACGGAACCTTCGAGGTCGAGGGTGCCGAGCTCGAGTCGCGCACCGGCGCCGAAGTCCGGCTACGCTTCGATCGGCGCAGTATCAGCGCCGACCAACTGATTCGGCGCGTCGCCGACCGCTATTGCGTCAACGACGTCTCGCTCGAAGAGCCCGCTCTCGAGTCGATCATTCGCCGCATCTACGTGGAGGGCTACGCCGAGCCGCCTCCAGCCGAGCTTGTCCCCGCGCCCGCGCTGCATTGATCCGAAGACTCTTCGCGCCCTACCTGGAGTTCGCGAAAAAAGCCTTTGCACGCGAGGCGACGTATCGCGTCGAGGTTTTTACCAACGTCGGGTCGTTGTTGCTGCGCGTCTACCTGCTTCGCTCGCTGTGGACCGCGCTCTATTCTCAGAATGCGGCACCGGCCGGCATCCCGCTGCACGCCATGATCACCTACGCGACCGTCGCACTCCTGATGTCGCTGATCCTGGAAATCGATGGGACGCGCGCCATTCGCGAGCGGATTCGCGAAGGGACGATCGCAACCGATCTCATGAAGCCGATCAGCTTGCCGCTCTATTTCTTCAGCGACGGCTTCGGGCAAACGCTCTTTCACGCTCTGCTCATCCTGCCCTCGCTGCTGCTCGCCTTGCTACTCGTGCACGTCGACGTGCCCGCGTTGACGACGTTTGGCGCCTTCGCCGCGTCGTTTGTGCTTGGCTACCTCGTGAATTTTTTCATCAACTTCCTGATGAACTCAGTGGCCTTCTGGACGCTCGAGACCTTCGCCATTCAGTTGATGGTGCGCTGGGCGTCGGATCTGCTCAGCGGGCAGATTCTGCCGCTCACCTTTTTCCCGGGCATCCTGGGCGCGATCGTGCAGAACCTGCCGTTTGCCGCGATCTACTCGACGCCGCTGCAGATCTATATCGGGCAGCTTGCGCCGGCGGCGTGGCCCGCGGCACTCGCGTTTCAGGCCTTCTGGCTCGTGCTCTTTGCCGCGTTGTCGTTTGCGGTGTGGCGCGCAGCCGAACGGCGCGTCGTCATCCAGGGTGGCTAGACGAGGCACGCGTTCGCGACGAACGAAGTCTACGACATCCCAAGGAGCTTTTCGAGATGGATGATTCCGTGACCGCGGCCTGGCTGACGAAAGCCGTAGTCGACAGCGCCGGCGCCGCGCGCGACGGACGGACGCGCGCGCTCTTTACGAAGCTGATCGAACATCTCCACGCGTTCGTTCGAGAAGTCGAGCTGACGCCGCAGGAGTGGATGAGCGCTATCGAGTTCCTCACCGCGACGGGTAAGAAATGCGACGACTTTCGCCAGGAGTTCATACTGCTCTCGGATACGACCGGGATATCGATGCTCGTCGATGCGCTGGCGAGCGGCCGGGCGAGCGGAAGCACGGAGTCGACGGTCCTCGGCCCGTTCTTCACGCTCGACGCACACGACGTGGCCGCCGGAGGAACTATCGCGAAGGAGGGTTCGGGCTATCCGCTCTTCGTTTCGGGCCACGTCCGAGACACGCTGGGCCGCCCAATCGCGAACGCGCCGATCGACGTGTGGGAAACCGATGGAACGGGGACCTACGACGTGCAGTACGCGGATCGCTTAGGACCCGACTGCCGCGGACGCCTTCGCACGGACGCGCAGGGCGCTTTTCGTTTTCGAGGCGTCTTGCCGGTGAGTTACTCCATCCCGAGCGACGGCCCGGTCGGCGCGATGCTCTCAGCGCTCGGTCGCCACAGCATGCGGCCGGCGCACGTGCACTTTAAGATCGAACCCGACGGCTACGTGCCGCTGACGACCGCGATTTACGTCAAAGGCGACCCGTACCTCGAGGCCGACGCGGTCTTTTCCGTCAAACCCTCGCTCGTCAGCGACTATCGTCGTCACGAAGGTGCAGGGGAAGCCGCAGAACGGGGCTGCAGCGTGCCTTTCTACACCCTCGAACGCGACTTCGTGCTCGCGCCCGTCTCCGTGCCGGCGTGATCGAAAGGGCGGACCTCATCGTCGTCGGCAGCGGGCAGGGCGGGGTGCCGCTAGCGGCCGACTTCGCTCGCGCCGGGAAGCGTGTCGTGCTGTTCGAGCGCGGCGCGTACGGCGGGAGCTGCATCAACTATGGCTGCACGCCGTCGAAATCGCTCCTCGCCGCGGCTCACAACGCGGGTCGCGCGCGACATGCGGCGCCGCTTGGAGTGAGGGCCGAGGTTCACGTCGATCAGCGCGCCGTGTTCGAACGCCTGCGCCGCATCCGCAACGAGTGGAGCGCGCGCGTCGAGAAGCGCCTGCGCGACGCGGGCGTCGAACTCATCGGGGCGCAGGCGAGCTTTTCCGGCGAACGCACGGTGCGCGGCGGTCAGCGCGAGATTCAAGCGCCGATCGTCGCGATCGACACCGGGACGACTGCGGCGATTCCAAAGGTTCCCGGCCTCGAAGCTGTCCCGTACCTCACGAACCAAACGTTTTTCGACCTCTCGGTACTTCCCGAACGGCTGATCGTCATCGGCGGCGGCTACATCGGGCTCGAGCTCGGCCAGGGGGCCCAGCGCCTGGGGAGTGCGGTGACGATCGTTCATGCCCACGACCGCATCATGGAACGCGAAGAAGCCGATGTGAGCGCCGCGCTTCTCGCGAGCCTGCAGGCCGACGGTGTCACGATTCGGCTGAGCGCTCGGCCGACGCAGGCATCGTACGCCGGCGACGTCGTCCGTCTCACGCTCGAAGGCGGCGCAGTGATCGAGGGCGACGGGCTGTTGATCGCTACCGGGCGCATCCCGAACACGCAAGCGCTCGGCTTGGAGCGCAGCAGCATCCGCTGCGCTCGCGGCGGTTACGTTGCGGTCGACGACTACCTACAGACGACCTGCCCGGGTGTCTACGCGCTCGGCGACGTGGCCGGGCAGCCGGCGTTCACGCACGTCTCGTGGGAAGACTATCGCCGGGTAACCTCGACGCTGGCCGGCAAACCGCGCCGGCGCGACGACCGGGTCCTCGCGTACGCGACCTACACGGAGCCGCAAGTCGGCCGGGTGGGACATACGCTAGAGAGTGCCACGGCAGCCGGAATCGATGCGCGAGCGGTAACGCTGCCGTTGTCGGCGGTTGCGCGCGCGGTCGAATGGAATGTCGAGGCAGGGTTCTTTCGGCTCGTCGTCGATCGCTCGAACGATGCAATCGTCGGCGCGACCTTCGTCGGCTACGAAGCGGGCGAACTGATCCACGTGATCCTCGCGCACATCATGAACCGTGCGACCTGGCAGGTGCTCGATGAATCGGTCCACATCCATCCGACGTTGTCCGAAGGCTTGCCGACGCTGGCGCGAATGTTCGCCGAGCCTGAGTAAGAACGATCGCTTACGCCGCGACGAGGCCGAGGGGCGGACCGGTTTGGTGGGATGCCTTCCCGCCGGCAGTCGTCGCCGCGGTGCTCGGGATGCTTCCGGGCTGCGCGACGCCGGGCTGGCAGCGAGGCGCGACGGTCCAGTCGGCATCGCGGAGCCAGCCTAGTGGACCGTCTGCGCAAGCGTCAGGCTCGCTTCCGAATGCAATTGCGCTCGTGCCCCTGTATAGCTACCCGAGTAATTCGTCGGTGTGGGCTCCGCTCGTCAGCGGCCATCAACAGGCTCCCTCGATTCCGGTCGATGCAATCGTCAACGTCGACAACGGGCCTGGCAAGAAGCTCGACGCGAACTATCAGGCCGGCGTGGCGCAGCTTCATGCGGGCGGAATCACCGTGCTCGGTTACGTCTACACGCGCTACGGCCGCCGGGCGCTCGGTACGATCGAGCACGACATCGAGCGTTGGCAGCAGGTCTATGCCGTCGACGGCATCTTTCTCGACGAGATGGCGTCGAAGAAGGGGCACGAGTCGCTCTACGCGAGCGCGACCTCCTATGCAAAGTCCCTCGGCCTCGCGCCGGTCATCGGAAATCCGGGAACGAACCCGTCACAAAGTTACGAGCCGACCGTCGACGCCATCGTCATCTGGGAAAACGATGCGTACCCGACCTTGCAGTACCTCGGTGGCGGATGGCATTCGAAGTACGACCGCTCGCATTTCGGTTTCATTGCATACGATCAGTCATCGCTCGACGTGTCATTCGACCAGCAGGCCGAAGCGTACGTGCTCTACGAGTTCGTCACCAACGGATCCGGCTCGAACCCCTACGCCGCCCTCCCGCCATACCTCGATCAGTTCCTTTCAACGCTGCAAGCATCGTCGTGATGCCGAGGTCGTTCGTGGCCGGGCTTCGGGTTCGGAGAAGGCCAAATCAGAGAAAGCGACGGGTAACGAGCGCGACCGGAATTCCGAAAGACAGAACGTGCGCGATCGAGACGTTGATCAGCGCGGCGGGTGAGGTTGCTCCGAGTGCGGCGTGGCCGAGCGGGACCACGGCGAAGCGCATGACGAGCATGACGAGAACGCCGTAGACGGCGCCCCACAGAATCGGCTGATCGACCAGCGCCTTCAGGCGCGTTGCCGCGAACACGAAAAGCGTCGCCCAAAAAAGGCTGACCGCCAGGTGCAGGAGGAACCCGAGTCCGGCTGCCGGCCACCCTCCCTGGAATGCGGCGCGCCCCAGCACGTTCGAGGCGTCCCATTGGGAAACTTCGAGCGGCGTGGCGTCGTGAAAGATGAAGGCGTGCGTGACTGAAAGATAGGCGTCGATCAGGATCGCGCCGGTGAGGCCGGCGAGGATTGCCGCTCGAACGAATCTGCGCGGCTCCGGGTGCCATGTTTCCATCGCTTCTCCTCGGCCGCCCGATTCTCACGGCTGCCGGTAAATCCCGGCTCTAGAGCAGCAGCTTCTTAAGGAAGGCCTCATGCTTGTAGGATGACGACGCGCCGAATTTGACGGCGACGGCTCGCGCCGACGGAATGACGTAGAGCGCCTGACCGCCGGAACCGCTCGCGTAAACGATGTCGGCGTACGACGGGAGCGGGCTCAACCACCAGGCCAGACCGTAGCGCGGATTGGCCGCCGATCCTTCGAAGCAGCGGGCAAGCGACTCCGCCCGCACGACCTGCGTGCCTTTCCACTGGCCAGCCGCAAGAACGAGCGCTCCGAATTTCAGCCACTCGCCGGCCGCCACGAACGCTCCGGTCGGTAGGGGCTGTGTCCCATCCGAAAGGCTGCGCCAGGTCGCGATCCGTAAGCCGATCGGATCGAGAATGCGCTCCCGCAAGTATTCATGCGGCGTTGCGTGGCGAGGGGCAAGTTTACGCTCGAGAACGGCGCCGAACACTTGCAGCGGAATACCGCCATAGGTAAACACGTCGCCGGGTTCGTTCTTCAGCGCGACCCCGAGCGCGTTCGCGTACGTCGGAACCGCGCTTCCGAGCCCACCGAAGCCGATGCCGCTCGTTAGTTGCAGGAGGTCTCGCAGCGTGACGCGAGACTTGCGCGCTTCGTCAGCCCAGGCGGGGATCGTCTGCGATACGGGCTCCTCGAGATCGAGCAATCCATCCTCCGCAGCGGCGACCGCGAGCACGCCCCAAAAGCTCTTGGTACCGCTATAGAGAGCGTGGGGCTTTGATCCGTCCCAGCCGTCCGCGTACCGTTCGAAACCGGGCCGGCCTTCCTGACCGATCACCAGCGCTTGCAGTTTGTGGCGCTCCGCATACGCGGCCGCCGCCTCGAGGTTCACCGGCGTCGACTAGCGCGCGTGCACGAACGGCTCGCGCGCGATGCGCGCTGCGATGCCGAGCAGGACCGCACCGCCGGCGCGCTCGATCCAAAGCGAGGCACGCGCGGCGATGTCCGTGCGGCGGAGACGATCGGCGGCAGCCGCGTAACTCGTCAGCACGGAGAACTCCACCGTGGCCGAGGCGAAGGTCAAGAGCGCGATCTGCAACGGCACCGAGCCGTGCACGTCAACGAACTGCGGGAGGATCGCGGCGAAAAAGACCATCGCTTTCGGATTAGCCATCTGAGTGACGAAGCCGCTCGCAAAGGCCCGCTCGGTGGCGCGGATGGGCTGGATGTCTGCCATCGCTTGCAGCGCAGGCGCGTTTCGCGCGAAGAGCGCGCGCAAGCCAAGGTACGCAAGGTATGCCGCGCCGGCGTACTTGACGACGCTGAACGCCGCGTGGGACGCCAGGAGGATCGCGATAAGGCCTAGCCCCGAGAGCACGAAATAGAGCGTATTACCGGCCAGAATGCCGGCGGCGGCGAGCAGCCCGGCGCGCAGCCCGCGCCGCAGCGACGTGGCGATGGTCAGCAACACCGCCGGCCCGGGAATCAAGCAGAGCGTGAGCTCGAGCATGACGAACGCGGCTAGCGTCGCTACTGCCAAGTGACCTCGTCCACGTAACAATACTTCCAGTACTCGCCCGGCTCGAGCGAGGTGATGATCGGATGATGGATCGCGCGGAAGTGTTTGGTCGCATGCTTGTTCTTGGAACTGTCGCAGCAGCCCACGTGACCGCATTCGAGACACAGGCGCAGGTGGACCCAGTCGTCACCGATCTTCAAACACTCCTCGCAGCCGTCGGTGCGCGGCTCGACGTCGCGTATCGTTGCAAGGTGCGTGCAGGCCGGCTGACTCATGCGGCCGCTCGGTCCACAGCCGGAACGTCCCATAGAACCAACTCGGCGTTCCCCGCGACGGCGAGGTCGTACGGACCCGCAATGCGGACGGCATCTCCGCTGGAGAGAAGCTCGCCGTTAACCGTTGCCTGCCCCTGGGCTAGGAACAAGAACGCGAAGCGCTCCGGCCGCACGGCATGGCTTAGGCTCCCTTCTTCGAGGCGCGCTACGTACGCGGTTGCATCCTGCCAGAGAGCGATCCGCGATTCGACGTGTTCCTCGCCGCTCGCGATCGGCAGCCACGCGTTGAGCCGCTCGGCGCGCGTGTAGTCGACTTGGCCGTAGCGCGGCGCGAGGCCGAGCGCGCGCGGCAGAACCCACATTTGAACGAAGTGCACCGGACGCTCGCTCGAATGATTGAATTCGGAATGCGAGACACCGGTCCCGGCGCTGACGTACTGCACTGCGCCGGGCCCGACGACGCCCGCGTTTCCGAGCGAGTCCTTGTGCTCGAGGTTGCCCTCGAGCACGTAGGTCAAAATCTCCATGTCGCGATGCGGGTGGGTTCCGAACCCCATGCCGGGCTGCACGACGTCGTCATTGAAGACGCGCAGCGCCCCCCAGTTCACGTTGTTCCGGTCGTGGTAACCGGCGAAGCTGAACGAATGGTGCGTCTGCAGCCAGCCAAAGTCGAAAAAGGCGCGCTCTCCGGCGCGTTGGATTTTGAACGAGTCGGTCATCGAAGGATGCATCTCACCACCCATAACCATGCGCGGGTTTCGCCCAGCCTGGGCATTCGACCGGACTTCACGAGGCCCCCGACCTTTGTCTCGCAACCTTTACTTTTAGACGTGGTATCTGGTCATTATATACTTGACACAGAAGGCGCGTCCCTGCTACGATTAGGGCATGGACAAGCAGCCGGAAACCCTGTTGGAGGCGGTGCGCTACTTCGCGGATGAGGACGTGGCGCGCGAGTTCTACGTTCACCTGCGCTGGCCGTATGGTGTGGCTTGTCCGCGCATGGGCTGCGGCAATGCGGACGTGTACTATATCAAGACGCGCAAGCAGTGGCAATGCAAGGAATGCCGCAAGTTCTTCACGGCCAAGCTGGGGACGATCTTTGAGGATTCCCCGATTGGCTTCAGCAAGTGGGTCCCGGCCATGTGGCTGATCGCCAACGCAAAGAACGGCATCTCCTCATGCGAGGTTGCCCGGGCGCTGGGCGTAACGCAGAAAACCGCGTGGTTCATGCTTCACCGGCTGCGGCTCGCCATGCAGACGCCGACGGCCGAGAAACTTGCCGGCCCGGTCGAAGCGGACGAAACCTACGTTGGCGGCAAGGAGCGCAACAAGCGCCACCCCGCGCAGGCCAAGAGCGGCAAGAGCAAGGGTCCCGGTTCCGGCAGGATGATCGTCATGGGCGTCGTCCAGCGCAACAAGCCGGGAAAGAAAGGCAAAGTCCGTGCCTGGCTGATTCCGAACACGCAGACGGATACCGTGCAGCGTAGGATTCGCGAACACGTCGAAGGCGGGAACCTCGTCTACACGGACGCCCTCGCGAGCTACGCCGGGCTTAAGTGGTCGCACGAACACGAAGTGATTAACCACGCCTTCGAGTACGTGCGCGGCAACGTTCACACGAACACGATCGAGGCGTTCTGGAGCGTATTCAAGCGGACCGTGAAGGGGACGTACATCGCCCCGCGCCCGTGGCATCTTCAGCGGTACGTCGAGGAACAGGTTTGGCGGTTCAACGAGCGCGAGTCTGCCAGCGGTAACGTAAACGCCCCCGGCTTACGGTAAAGAAAATGCCCCCACCCTCTCCGCCGAAAGCAGACCCCCCGAGCCGTCATAAGCCGGCGGCTCGGGAGGCAGAGGGTGATTCCCGTGGCCATCTTCGAGACCATTCGTCACTGGCGATCCGGCGGGCTCTCCCGCCGAGAAATCGCCCGGCGCCTGCACGTCGACATCAAGACCGTGCGCCGTACCTTACACAAAATTGAGAACGGAGCAACGGCTCCAATTCGAATCTCACCAGGCTCCAAGCTCGATCCCTACCGAGAGCGGATCAAGGAACGGGTCGAGCAGGGCCGTACGGCGTGGTCGATCTACGTCGAGCTGCGAACGGATCCCACGTTTAGCGGCTCGTATGAGCTCGTGAAGAAGCACGTCGCGGCAGTGCGGCAACGGGAGCCGCAAGTCTTTGAGCGGCTTGAGCATGCGCCTGGCGCCGAAGCCCAGTCGGATTTTGGCGAACTGATGCGCGTGCGCCATGAGGGCGAATTCGTCCGGACGTGGGTGTACCTGTCCGTCTGGCCGCATTCGAACTGGCGCTACGCTGAAGTTGTGCTCGAGCAGCAGGTCCCAACGTTTCTGAACTGCGTGCAGAACGGGTTCGTCGCCGCCGACGCGGTACCCGAGCGGCTCTCGATCGACAACCTGCGCTCAGGCGTCTTCTGGGAGCGCTTCCAGGAGCGAGCCTATCAGCGCGAGTTTGCCTCGCTCTGCGCGCACTACGATACGATGCCCAACGCCGTACACGTGCGCCGGCCTACCGACAAGGGAGCGGTCGAGAACGGCATCGGCGTGCTCAAAAAGGCGCTGCGCGGCCGCACCTTTGAAACGCTTTCGGAGCTGCGCGCTGCGGTGGCCGCCTGGATGCGTGAGATAAACGCCCGTCCCAACTCAAAGACCGGAAAACGGCCCGATGATCTGATCGCCTTCGAGCGCCGTGGGCCGCTGCCAGAGCGGTATCCGCTTGCGTTCTGGAGCGAGCATCGGGTGCGCACCGATTGCCACGTGCAGGTTCGCTCGAATTTCTATTCAGTGCCGTATCGCTTGATCGGCAAGAAGGTCGTCGTCCGGGTGGATGCGACGTCGGTGACGGCCTACAACGACTTGGTCGTCGTGGCCCGGCACGAGCGCTGCTTGGGTCGCGGCCGGACGGTGACTGATCGCGAGCACTACCCGCCGCACAAGCGCAAGAGCACGCAGGAAATCCACTCCGAACGTATCGCCCGCATCCGCTCGGTCGGCACCGGCGCCGCCGCCTTCTACAGCGGCTTGCTCCACTCGCGCGACCATGTGCACAGCGACGCTCATCGCGCGCTCGTGCGGCTCATCGAGCACACCGACGCGTGCGATCTTGATCGCGCTTGCGCCCGCGCCGCGCACTTCGGCAACTACACGCTTGAGGCACTCCGCTCGATCCTCGAACGCCGGCTCTTCGAACTACCCCTCGACGACCTCTCGATAACGCCGGTGCCGACCGCCCCGCAGATCGCGATCGTGCGGCCGCTCTCGGCGTATGCCGAGCTCTTGGGCGGTGCGTCATGCTAAGCGCGAAGCTCCGCAAGCTCCGTCTGGGGCACGCCGCGTCGGTGCTCGAAGCGCATCACCAGGGCGCGATGAACGAGAAGCTCGGGTATCTGGAGTTCCTCGAACGCCTCGTCGACGATGAACTCACGACGCGCGAAAACAAAGGACTCGACAAGCGCCTACGCGCTGCGCGATTTCCGGTGCTCAAGACGCTTGAGGAGTTCGACTTCAACTTCCAGCCTTCACTCGATGCGATGCGCGTCAAGGCGCTGGCGAGTTGCGATTTCGTCGACAAGCACGAAACGATTTTGTTTGTCGGGCCACCCGGCGTTGGAAAGTCGCATCTTTCAACGGCTCTGGGCGTCAAAGCGTGCATGCGTGGCTACAGCGTCCTCTTCGCCACGATTCAACGGCTCGCCTCACAGCTCAGCGCCGCCATGGCCGACTTGTCGATCGAGAAGCTCATCGACCAGTACGTCTCGGCCGATCTGATAATCTTCGATGAGCTGGGGTTCACGCCGCTCAACAAGGTCGTCGCCGACCACATCTTCCGCATCGTTTCGGAACGCTACGAGCGCGGCGCAATCATCATCACCAGCAACAAACCCTTCGAACTCTGGGGCGAGATGTTCGAGCCGATCCTGGCGACCGCGGTGCTCGATCGGCTCGTTCACCACGCTCACATCATCCCGATCGCCGGCGAGAGCTACCGCACTCGCGATCGCCGGCCGCCGCACATCGAGCCTCCGACCCAGTCAAAACCGCCGTCCCGCCCGAAAAACGGATCGAAATCAGGCCCTACAACGCGACTTCACGCCGGCGGATGACCTCCAGGTCATCCGATGACCCATCCAAAACTTACGCACTCGGGTGGGGGCGTTTCAGTTACCGAACCCGGTCCCGTTTCGATTACCGCGCGCACGAGTCCACGGACGGAACGCGGTTCCCGGCGATCGGAAAGGGCGCGGATGGTCGGCGGCTGACTTACAAGCGGTTGACAGGGAAGGAGTAACCGAGGGAAAATGGCAGGGCCTCCGATTTCACAGAGGCCCGCCCACCCTGGTTTTGGATTCGAAACGATTGGGGTCTTTACCGGGACAGTCCATCGAGTCCATCACCTCCTTTCGAGGATTGTGGGCAACAGAGAGAGGCTCAGGAGGTAACGACCTGAGTCTCCCTCTTTACGGTGAAGCGGCCCGGCCGCACGAGAACGAGTCGTCCTTGCGTGACCATCTCACGCAGGACCGAATCGGTCATGCGATAGGGATTGCTGGAGTCGGTCCGGGCTCCCATCGCCTGGGCTCGTTCCCAAACCTGCTTCTTGTCGAGCGGCCCGCTTGCTTCGCGCAGAACGGCCTCGAATCGGTCCTTATTGCTGGGTGCGCCCCCGTTACGGGATGTAGGCTTATTTTTCACGGTTAACTCCACGCCCGGAAGCGGAAGCACCGTTTCATCGCCCAGCAGCTCAAGGCGCTTCTCGTACGTAGCGATCAGCGCGTTCGTGTTCGCGCGAAGCGCGTCGTATCGGCGAAGGTCAGCCCGCGCCTCCTCAATGAGGCTGCGGATTCGCTTGGCGTCTAACATGGCGGATTGTCCCTCTTACATGGCGTTTTGGCTTGGTGCTACAATCCGCGGCGAAGGTATTTCCCGTGAGGTTTTCCTTCTTCCGCGGGAGCCAGGGCGTGTCAGCGCACCTGGCTCCCTGCATCCTAGAACCATGTCATGGCGCAAGTCAACGCTTCCTGGTAATCGAAAATCCGGCCGCTCGTGGTAGACTTTGCCTATGGCAGACGATAGGCGCCCCGAGGACTCATGGGACCCTGAGATTATGAAGCGGATGCGCGCCCTCGCGCAGGTACCGAAGGCCGAGCTAGATGCGATCGAGGCGAAGCGGCTTAGGCGACCGAGCCCAAAGAAGAAGCAAAGGAAAGGTGATTAGGGCGTCGCCTTTTGGGCCGGCGCTTCCTGAGCTCCAGCAACGACCTTCATTGGGATAAAGAGCCTTAGTAGCTCGTATTTACCGCCGCTCGTTGTATATTGCTTCAGGTCACGAAACTTGGATTTGTAGTACAGGTCCAAAGCGAACTGGTTTTTGGTTTCCACATCAACGATAACCGCTGCGGAGCCGGATTCACGGCTGAGTTTGAGACAGCGGTCAAGCGCAAGTTGGACCGTGCGCTTGGCAAAGCCTTGCCGTTTGTAGGGTTTATTGACGCCAAGGTAGCCGATTAGGGTCGCAGGCGTGAACTCGTAGCTATGCTTCTTTTTCTCTGTATTGGAGAAATCGGCCTCATGGATAGATGCGTTCGATAACGTGTAAAACGAAATGATTGTGCCATCATCGTCCAAAATGACGAACGCAGCCGCTTCAAATTTCCTAATGTCCCGTATTATTGCCTCGCCGTTGAAATAGGCGTCTACGGGCTCCACCTCGTCAGGTTCTAGGGATTCGTCTCTACAAGAAAAAGCCGCTCGGTCTTGATTCCCCAGCGGCTCGTCCTTACAGTCTTCCGGTTTAACGATGGACAGGCTCCGTTTTGGCAAAAAACGCTGCTAGTTCCTGAGCGTCTTCTTTTGGGTCCGCTTCAAGGCTTTCTTTGAATCGCGCGTATTCTTCAGGCTCAAGCCCGATCGTCTCACGTCTGTGACCCAGGTGCTCCGCGCTTGCGTCAGCGCACCCGTTTAGACTCCCGTTTGTGCGCTTCATTTGGCTCTGCCCCTTCTGGTCCGACATTTCGGACGAGTATCGTACCGTGTTATCGGTCCTTGGGGCAAGGGATTTTCGTTAACCCGGCGGCGCTCTCCCGCATGCTACAAGATATTGCGCTTGCCTTGCCGAACGTGTGATCGTCGATCTTCCGAAAGTAGTTTCATCAAGTAGTTTCATCGCCCCCGACCCAAATAAAGTGCCCCGGGCGGTGGGTCAGACCGTACCCGGGGCTGACGCATCTCTGGCGCCGTTGCAACCGATTGCCTCGTGCTAGCGCGGGGGGTCGGTGCCAATTAAGTTCGTGCGCTAATCAGCGCACGGTTCTCGTTTGTGCGCCCTGCGCGATCGCGGACACGGCGCACAAACACACCAGTTCCCTGTCACGGCAGGACCATCCTACCGAGCGCCGATTACTGCGTCAAGTATATAATGACCTGGTATCTTGACTTTATGACAAGTTTGCTTTACTATCGCATCGATGATCAGCAAGCAGTTGAGACGGCAAGCCTGGGCCCGGTTTGCGCTCTGGATGGCCCTTTACGTGGTCCTCGTCCTCGTCGTCAGCACGCTTTTCGATGCGGGGCAGATCCCGCGGGGGCTGTTGGTTCCGGCGGCGCTGCTGCCGATGGTGCCGGCGGTTCTGGCGGCTTTTGCCAGCATGGACCGCATCCGCGCGCTCGACGAGATGCAGCGCAAGATCCAGGCTGACGGGATTCTCTTTTCATGGGTCATCACGGCGGTCGTCACGCTGTCTTACGGTTTTCTTGAAGTCTACGCCGGCGCGCCGCGACTCTCGATGTTTGCGGTGTGGCCATTGATGGCGGTCCTATGGGCTGCCGGCTCGCTTGTCGCGGCGCGCCGCTATCGCTGTTGAGGAACACGTTGCGGGTCCTGCGTGCCGAACGCGGCTGGTCTCAAGCCGAACTCGCCGAACGGCTCGACGTGAGCCGCCAGACGATCAACGCGCTTGAGGTCGACAAGTACGATCCGAGCCTGCCCCTTGCTTACAAAATCGCGCGGCTGTTCGAGCGCCCGATCGAGCACATCTTCCTCTTCGACGAAAGGTAATTTCGATGTTCCTGCGACTCACCGTTGCGTTCGTCTTCTGCGCGAGCACGCTCGGCCCGGCCGTGGCGCAGACCAGCTTGCACGTCGGCGCGGCGTACGTTACCAGATCGGGCAACGGTCCGCACGCCGTCATTTTGATTCCGGGTCTCGCGTCGGGCGCCTACGTTTGGGAAGGGATCAGCCCGTCGCTAGCGGCGCGCTACACGGTGTATGCGATCACGTTTGCAGGTTTCGACGGCGAGCCGCCGGTGCAGCCGCCGTATTTCGATGCCTTCACCAAGAGCATCGAAGACCTGATCGCGCAAGAGCACTTGGCAAAGCCGATCCTGATCGGGCACAGTCTCGGGGGAGCGTTGGCGCTGCGGGTCGCCGAGGAACAACCGGATCGTATCGGCGGCGCGTTGATCGTCGATTCATTGCCGATCTTCCCGCCGCCGCAGCCGGGCGAGACGCCCGAACAGCGTAAGGCGCAAGCGACGAGTTTCCGGGACAGTTTCCTTTCCACGACGCCCGATCAGTTTGCGGATACCGTGCGACGCTTCGTCTCCTACTTGGTCACCGACCCCAAGAACGTCGATCTCATAACGTCCCGCTACCTGCGGAGCGACCGCGCAACGTATGCCGGCGCCGCGTACGAGCTGGTCTTGTCCGACTTGCGGCCGGATCTCGGCAAGATTACTGCGCCGATCGGCGTACTCGTCCCGGCCGACACGGAGGCGAACGCACCGCAGACCGTGACGCTCTACACGCAATTATACGCCGGAACCGCGCACTTGACGGTGACGCCTATCTTCCCCTCGAAGCATTTCATCATGTACGACCAGCCACAACAGTTTGCGAACGCCGTCAATGCGTTCCTGGCCTCCGTCTACGCACCTCGCTAATCCGATTGGGCCAGCTCGCCGCGCGCTTCGAGGCGCGCGAGCAGCAAATGATAGTAGAGCAGGCCGCGTTGTGCGCCGAGCGTGCGCAGCGCGGCCTCGAGGTCGACTTCCTTGCCGCCGGACAACAGCGCAAGGCTGCGCGCTGCCCCGGAATCGTTGATCGGAAAAACGTCGAGCCGCCCGAGTCCGCGCAAGAGGATGAGTGCGGCGGTCCATGGCCCGATGCCGCGAAGCGTGCAGAGCAACTCTGCGGCTTCGACGCTCGAGCGCTCCTCAAGCATCGCTTCATCCAACCGGCCTTCGAGCAGGGCGGTCGCGATGGCGCGCAAAGCGGCGATCTTCGCACCGCTCAGGCCGGCGCCGCGCAGCACCGCCTCGGGCGCGTCGGCGACGACCGCGGCCGAAGGAAATGCGTAGAGCACGGCGCCGCCGGCCTCGACCGCGCTGCCAAGCGCTTCGATCGTGCGGCGCATGATGGCGCCCGCCGCAATGAGGCTGATCTGCTGGAAGATGATGGCGTTGACGCAGGTCTCCCAAAGCGTCGGATAGCGCGGCGGCTTCACCCCACGCATCCGTTGGGCGAGCCCGCGCAACCAGGGAACCTTGGCCGCGCTGCGGTCCCAGGCATCGAGCCGGCGATCGACGCCGAGGATGCGCCGCACGAGTGCCAGACCGCGCTCTTCTTCGCCCGGCATCGCGTCGAGCGTGACCGCTAGCGCCCCGGGCTCGCATTGCCGCACGCTCGCCAGCAGCGGGGCCGCGAATCCGTCGAGCGCGCGCCGGTAAGTCCCGTCCGGCTCGAGACGGTCGACGACGTTGCTCGAAAGGCGTCGCAGCACAGCGACCGTCAGATCGAGACGATACGGAGCCGCTACGGGGACGTGCGCCTGGAAAGCGGAAACCGGGGCACGTGAGCTACGCGGCATACGTGCAGTACTGGCGCGTCAACCTGCTGACGATGATCGAGTATCGCGCGAATTTCTTCATGTGGTTCGGTTTCACCATCATCTATCATGCGACCGCCGTCGGCGCTTTATGGGTGACTTTGCAGCAGTTTCCCTCGATGAACGGCTGGGACTTCCGCCAAATGGCCTTTCTGTACGGCCTCTGGATGATGGGGCACGCTTTCCACAACACCTTCTTCGTAACGGTGGGCGAGGTGCCGAACATGATTCGCGAAGGCCGCTTCGACCGCTTTTTGATACGGCCGCTCGACCCGCTCTTTCAAGCCATGACCGTTCCGCAGCAGATCTGGCCGGACGAGCTGATCCTGGCGCTGCTCTTCTTCTCGGTCGCAACGCACTTCGTCGGCGTGCGCGTCGACGCCGGCTTCCTTGCGTACGTGCCCCTCGTTGTGGTCGGCGGCGCGCTGATCGACTTCGGCATTCAGCTGGCAATCGCGACGGCCGCATTCTGGGTCATTCGCATCGACACGCTGCGCTGGGTCGTGATGTCGCTCGAGCAGGACTTCACCCGCTACCCGATCAGCATCTACACCCGGGGCGTGCGGTTCATTCTCGCCTTCGTGCTTCCGTTTGCGTTCATGAACTACTTCCCGGCGACGTTCTTGCTCCACAAGCAAGACGGAGCACTCTCGCTTTCGCCCGAGATCGGTCTCTTGACGCCGGTCATCGGGGTCGCCTGGTTCGCACTTTCATACGCCTTCTGGCGCGCCGGCATCAACCATTATCAGGGCACCGGAAGCTGAAAGCCCGGCCGTTACGAAGCGCTCTTTTCCGTCGTCAGCGGCGCGAATAGCGCACCGGCCGACTCCGGCACCGTTTCGACGCCGTCCGGCCGCAGGTGCCGGATGAACCAGTGCGCGATTGCTCGCAGCCGTAACACGCGGTTGCGCGGCTTGCCCGTTCGCGAAAGGTTGTGACCGTCGCCCGTGAATCGTACGAACTCGGCGTTGCGGCGCAAGCGCCGCAGGCGCGTGAAAAGCTGCTCGCCCTGGTCGATCGGACAACGATAGTCGCGCTCGGAATGCTCGACGAGCAGCGGTGCTTCGATCTGGTGGGCGTAGCGCATCGGCGAGCCCTCGAACAACTTCTTACCGCCGTCGTCCCAAGGCGCGCCGACCTCGCGCTCGAGGAACCAGCCGAAGTCCGACGCGCCGGCTTCGCTCACGAAGTCGTTCACCGCGCGCATCGAAACGCCGGCGGCGAAGCGCTTCGAATGACCGAGCAACCACGTCGTCATGAAGCCGCCATACGAACCGCCCGCCAGACCAACGCGGCTCGAATCGACCCGCGCGTCGGCGGTGAGCGTGTCGAGCAGGGTCAGCACGTCGGCGGCGTCGATGCCGCCCCAGTCGCCCGTCACGGCGTCGGCCAAGGCGTGACCGTAACTTTGACTGCCCCGCGGGTTGCCAAATGCGACGCCGATACCATGCGAAGCGAGCATCTGGAACTCGAAGTAGAATGCGAATCCGTACGCGGTGTGCGGGCCACCATGCACCTGCAAGACATACGGCGCGCCGGAGCTCTGATCCGGATCGAGCATCCAGAGGTCGAGCAGGCAGCCGTCAGCGGTTGCCGGGCGAAGCCGGCGCGGCATTCGCACGTCGCGTTCGCGCATCCATGGATTGCAGTCGGTCAACCGCTCTTCGCTGCCGAACGAGTCGAACAGCAGAACTTCGCCGGGTTCGAGCGGCGTTGAGACGACCGCCCCAATCGCGCCATCGACGGCGCGCGAGAAGGCCGAGATGTCGCGCTCGCCGCCGGCGGCGACGCGATGGTGCGAGCCGTCGCGCGCAAAGGCTGCGACCACGCAGGTTCCCTCGCTGCAGAGCGGCACGAAAAGCTCGTAATCGCCGGCCGACCAGACCGGAGCCTGCTGGCGTCCAACGCCGCGTACGTCGCACACGATGTAATCGGCGACGGTGCGATCGGTCGCCCCCGAGAGCGAGCGTGGCACGCCGCCTTCCAGCGGCACCACGAGCAATTCGGCATTGAAACGCCCTCCGATGTCGTCACCGTTGGAATGTCCGATGTAAGCAATCTCCCGTCCGTCATGCGAAAACGACGGCGAGCCCGCAATGCCGTCCGAGTCGTTCACTTTGCGAACTGCGCCGCTCGCCAGCTCGACGACGAAAATGTCTTCCATGAACGAATCTTCCGGCCGGTCGATCTGCGCCGCAAAGGCAATGCGCTCTCCGTCCGGCGACCATGCCGGTGCCGCCACGTCGAAGTCACCATGCGTCACTTGGCTGGGCACGCCGCCCGACGCTTCCACCGTGAAGAGGTGGTAACGGCGCCCGTCGAGCAGGCCCGCGTCGTCGCTCTTGTAAGGCAGCCCGCGAATGTGTCGCGCGCCGCTCGGTTCGTCGAGCGCGATGCGCGCGCTCGCGGGATCGTGCGGCGCGGTCGCACTGAAGGCGAGCCGAACGTTATCCGGCGACCATTCGAGCGATTCGATGGTGGGGTAGGCCGGCGTCACCGCGCGCGCCTCGCCGCCGTCCAACGGCGCGACATAGACCCGAATGCCGTCGCCGCGGTCGCTCACGAACGCTAACGCCGAGCCATCGTGCGCGACACGCGGCATGCGGTCTTTGGTGCCGGCCGTAAACGGCTGCGCGGCTTGCTCGCTGCGCGCGAGCCAGATCGCCCGGCGTATTTCGTTGGTCGCTTCGTCGTTCGTCGCGAGCACGAAAAAAACGCGGTCGCCCGGGGCGCACTGCGGATCGCTCGGCAGGGCAAGCCGGTAGATGTCACTCGGGACGAGCGGCATCGCGCTCATCGCGCGAAGGTCTCGGCCAACGCGTCGCGCAGTGCTACCGCTTCGCGACCCTCAAAGGCAGGGGTTGCGAGCAGCCGCTCCTGCCCCGGATTGGAAACGAAGCCGAGCTCGACGAGCACGGCNNCACGTTCCGTGCCAAGCGCGCGGAATTGGGGTGCAGCCAAAACACGCTGATCCCGCGTTTGCGCGGATCCAGAGACGAATCCGCGTGAATCGAGATGAAGGCCGTCGCTCGCATGGCGTTTGCCAAAGCGGCACGGGCGCGATTATCTTTGCGAAGATTCGTTGCAACGCGATACGGATGCGCGTACGAACGCGTCAGGGCGACGCGCGCCCCGCCGGTTCGCAGCAGTCCCGCTAAGTCCTCGGCGACCGCTAGCGTCACCTTGGCTTCCTGCACGCCGTCGGGCCCCACCGCACCGACATTGAGCGGGCTTCCGTCGGGGTAACGTGTTCCGTGACCGGCGTCGACGACGAAGGTCATGCCGCTCAGCGAGCCGGCCGCGGCGCTCGGCGCGGCCGGTACGAGCGCCAGCGCCACAAGAAAGCAGTAGAAACGCATGCGTTGCGCTTGCGGCGAGGAATCGGCAACTCCTCGTCCGTACGTCGCCTGCCGTGAACCGTTCCACCTTCGCCGGCGGCCTGGCCGCCTTCGCCGCACTTCCCGTCTCTGCCGGCGCGCAAGAACTCGAACGCGCGGTCATCGCGGCGGCATCCGAGTCAACCGGAACGGTCGGCGTGTACGCTCGGCGTATGACGCCGGGCCCTGCGGCCGTTTGGTATCGCGCGGACGAGCGCTTCCCGTCGGCTTCGGTTATCAAACTGCTGATCTTCGTCACGCTTTTCCAAGAGATCGACGCGCACCCGGCCTTATGGCAGAAGAAGCTGACCCTGCACATCGACGACTTCGTCGGCGGCTCCGACTTTCTTCAGAATGCCAACCCAGGCGACCGCTACACGATTGCTTCTCTCGCGCGCGCCATGATCGTGCAGAGCGACAATACGGCCTCGAACGTGCTGATTTCGTATTTTGGCTTCGAGCGCATCAACCAAACCGCGCACCGCGCGGGCCTCGTGCACACGCAGCTTCACCGGCACTTCATGGACTATGCCGCCATCGTCCATCACAGTGAGAACTTGACCAGCGCACACGATATGGGCTCGTTGCTCTATCAAATCGAGCGAGGGATGCGCGAAGCGCTCCCGACCGTGGCCTCAGCGTCGTCGTGCCGGCGCATGATCGACATTCTGCTACAGCAGGAAGACCGCGACAAGATCGCACGCGGCCTGCCCAGAGGGGAACCGCTCGCAAACAAGACCGGCGAGATCGACGGTGTGCGCAATGATGTCGGCATCGTCGATCCCTACGGCGACGCACCGTACGTGCTGGCGGTTCTGACCAAGGACCTAGCGGACTTCTCCGAGGGCAACCTCGCGATCCGCCGGATCGCGAAGGCGGTCAATGCGGTCCTCTCTCGCCCGACCTAACCGAGCGGCTCGATCGTGACCTTCTCCATGACATCCCCGACCCGGATCGCGTCGACAACCTCCTGACCGCTTTCGACCTGGCCGAAGACGGTATATTGACGATCTAAGAAGGGCGCGTCGTCGAGGCAAATATAGAACTGTGAACCCGCGGAATCGGGGTTCGACGAACGTGCCATCGCGACGGTTCCCTTGCGATGCGGACGCGCGTTGAATTCGGCGCGCAACGCGTAACCCGGGCCGCCCGTGCCGCTTCCTAGCGGACAGCCTCCCTGGATCACAAAGCCCGGCTCGACGCGGTGGAACTTCAGACCGTCGTAGAAGCCCGCGCGCGCCAGTTTGACGAAAGCCGCGCTGTGCCGCGGCGCGTCGTCCGGGAAGAAGCGGAAGACGATATCGCCTTTCGCGGTGTGAATGCGCGCTTGCGCCTGCGACGCTTCGGTCGTCAAAGCTTCAAGTTCTGCGCCGCTGGGCTGGACTTGGGTTGCCATCGCTTCTCCTTCGAACCGCCGGCGGCGCGGTGCGGGCGCGCCGGCACCACCGACGTGCGGCGCGTTGCGCACGCGCCGGCCGAACACCTGTCCCGAGGCAAGCGCGCTCAGCTTCTGACGGCGCGTGAGACGCCGAAAGTGCGCCTCCTCGCGGAGCGCGGCACCGCGATCGGCGGTCTCCCACCAGGCACAAAGCGTAAACGGAGAGCGCGAGCGCACGTACCGCGAACCCGAACCGCGACGGTGCGCTCGGATGCGGGCGGCGAGGTCGTTCGTCGTCCCCGCATACAACGATCCGTCTCGGCAGGCGAGCACGTAAACGAGATAGGGCGCGAAGGCCCGGCTCGCGGGAACGGTCATAATCTTTGGCGTTTCGCGTTTGAGACCCGGCACCCCGGGAACCACAGAAAGGACGCATGCCGAATTCGGACGCGGTTTTGGATTTTCAGATCCCGCCTCAGCCACATCTTTGCCGAGCGGCGCGATACAGGGTTGCTGAGTTCGCCCGGTCCCACGGCGTCGGCGAAAGCGACCTGAGCGCGCTGCTGACTGCCCTCGGCGAGGCCCTGGTAAACGCAATCGAGCACGCGCAGGGCAGCGACGCGATCGAAATTGAGTGCCGCATCGGCGCCGGGCGAATCGTCGCGACCGTGCAGGACAGCGGCGCCGGCTGTGCCTCCGATGACTTTGCGCACGCCTCCTTTCCGGAGGGCATGGAAGAACGCGGCCGCGGGGTTCCGATCATGCGGCACTGCACCGACATCTTCTCGGTGCGCAGCTTCCCGGGAAAGGGAACGGCCGTCGTCCTGGGCCGTTTTCTTCGCAAGGCCGGCAGCTGCGCGATCGGGTTTTGAGGCAAACCGGCCCGCGCGTTCGGCGGGCCGAAGAAGGCAGGCGCTTCCTCGCACGCTTGACGCTCGTCGCGAAGGCATGGTACGGTCCGCGTACATGAACCTAGCGCGACTCCGTCTCGGACTCGTTATTCTCGGCGCCACGCGCCGGACTCGGCTTCGTTCGTCGTAAAGCAAAGTCACAACGCTGTAACGATGGACCCCGCCGAAGCCGGCGGGGTCTTTCATTTTCAATTCAAAGGAGCACCATGCCGGCCCCGCTCGAGCACATGCAGATCGCGCCTTTCTACTGGTTCGATGGCGAAGTCATACCCCGGGAGAAACTCGGCATCCATCCCTTCGCGCACGCGCTTCACTACGGCTCGGGCGTCTTCGAGGGAATTCGAGCCTACGCCACGCCTCACGGGCCGGCCGTCTTCCGCCTGCGCGAACACATGGAGCGCCTTGCGCGCTCGGCCGCCGTTTACGGCTTGCAACCTGCCTGGAATGCCGAGGCCCTGTGCGACGCCGCGCTCGAAATCATACGCGCCGCCGAGCTGGAGTCGGCGTATATCCGGCCGCTCGTGTTCTTCGGCGAACGCACGATCTCGCTCGCGCCTCGCTTTCACTGTCCGACCCACGTGCTGATCGCGCTGCGCGCTCTGGGAAATTACTTCGGGACCGGGCAAGCCAACGGGATTCGCGTCACCCTTTCGCCGTGGCGGAAATTCTCGTCCAAAGCGCTTCCGTCGACCGTGAAGGGCTGCGGGCACTACGCCAACTCGGTGCTGGCAATGCAGGACGCGGTCGAGCGCGGCTTTGACGAAGCAATCTTGCTCAACGACCGGGGCGAAGTCGCCGAGGGCACCGGCGAAAACGTGTTCGTCGTCAAAAACGGCGTCGTCCGCACCAACGACCGTTCGGCTGACGTATTGCACGGCATTACGCGGGCAAGCGTGATCGAGCTTTGCGGCGACCTCGGCATTCCGATCGAGATCGGACCGCTGGAGGTCGACGACCTCCACGATGCCGCAGAGGTCTTCTTCACCGGCACTGCGGCCGAGGTCACGCCGCTTTCCTGCATCGACGACCACCTGTATTCGGGCGTCCGCCCGATCACCGCGCGCATTCGTTCCGCATATTTGCGGGCCGTTGCGGGCGAAGATCCGCTGCACGCCGATTGGATCACGTGGGTCGGCGCCGCGCCGGCTCAGTCGAGCGTCGCCTGAAGAACGGCGCGGTAAGCGCCGTCTACGCGCTGCGAGATTCCGCGACGGTTCGTCGATAGCGGCCCGGCGCCAAGCCCATGGTGCGTCGGAAGGCCTTGCAGAACGACGCCTCGGACTCGTACCCGACATCTTCTGCAATCTCCGACAAAGAACGGTCGCTCTGACGCAGTAAGGCTCCGGCCCGGAACATCCGCCAGCGAGCGACGTATTCGAGCGGCGCTTCGCCGAGGCGCGCCTTGAACCGAATCGCGAAGACCGATCGCGACATACCGGCGATGCGCGCCAGCGCCTCGACCGTCCACGCATGCGACATGTTCTGATGGATGGCGCGAAGCGCCGGGGCGAGGCTGCGGTCCGACAGCGCCCCGAGCCATCCAACGCCGTCGCTCGTTCCGCCGGCGGCGTGCGCACGAATCACTTGGACGAAGAGAACGTCGGCCAAACGGCTGATCACGACACCGGATCCCAACTGGCGCTGCTCCGCCGTCTCCAAGGCCAGCAATTGCAGCGTCGAGTGCAGCACCTGCGTACCGCCTTGGTCCATCCGAACGTGCAATAGCGGCGGCATGAGCTCCAAAAGCGGCCGGGCCCCGAACTCGTCAAACCGAAACCACCCCGTAATCACGGTCGTGCGGGTTCCCTTGCCGCCCAACTCGACGACGCCGCCGATCTTGTCGCGAATCACGTCGAAACAACTTCGGGTCGGCGAATCCAACGCGTCGGCAAGGGTGTACGTCGAGCCGCGAATGAGGACGTAGCAGTCGCCGGCGGTAAGCGCGGTGGAGCCTTCGGTGCCCTCGACCGTGAGCAGACATCCGCCGCGCAGCACGAGCCCAAAGCGCGCGCTTTGGCCCCCTGCGAATCGAACGCCCCAAGGTGCATTTGCCTCGAGGCGCGCGTACACCGCGCTTTTGACGCGCATTGCGGCAAAAACATGGTCCATCGCGTCGCCGGAGTCGAGGGGCTCTACAGGACGATCGGACAACAATTCAGGCTTCGCAGGCATTGTGCGTCCTAGTATACGCGCAGTACGATCGTACCACAAGCGAAATCGGAGGGTACGCTGCACATGCGAGGCTTCCGATGCGTGCGGATAAGGTGAGCGTCTTGAGCGCGGATATCGATGTGGAAACTGCTACGGACATTTCGGATCGCTACGTCGCGATGTGGAACGAGCCGAACGCCGGGACGCGCCGTGCAGCGATCGCGAAGCTCTGGGCACCAGATGGAGCCTGTCTTTCCAAGAGCCTCGAGGCTCGCGGATATGAAGCGCTCGACGAACGGGTCCGGCGCGCTCATGAGCGTTGGGTGGCAGGCGCAGGCTACCGCTTCTATTCGACGGGCGATGCGAACGGCCATCATAACATCGTGCGGTTCCATTGGAAGATGGCCGCTCCCGGCGCAGTCGAGGCTGAATCGACGGGCCAGGATATCTTTCTGCTCGACGGGCAAGGCCGCATCGCCGTCGCCTACCAATTCGTCGATTCCTGATCGATCCGAGTGCTTGATCCGATCGTGCGCGACAAAGACCCGCGCGGCAGGCTACTGCGCTACCAGCGCATCGACCCAAGATTCGCAAAAGACATCGGCCTCGTGCCCGAAGACCTTCTGCTTTACGAGCGCAGGCCCGGCGACGCGACGATACCCTCGCGCGGGATCGCTTTCATGCGACGCCTTGCTGCCGCAGCTCGCCAAGTGACGATGCGATCGCCTCGAGCGTGAAATCAATCTCGCGGTCGCCGTGTTCGGTCGAAAGGAACATCAGCTCGTTCTGCGAGGGCGCGAGCAACACGCCGCGCGACCGCATGGCGTGATAGTACGCCGCGAAGCGCCGCGCATCGGCAGCTGAGGCCTCGTCGTAGTTGCGAGCTGCGGGTCCGCTGCGAAACTTGAAGTCGACCATGCTGGCGAGCTGCGAGACCGCAAACGGCAAGTCGCGGGCGGCCAGGATCGCGCGAACTCCGCTCGCGAGGCGTCGCGCCGTTTGGTCGAGGCGGTCGTAGAGTTCTCGATCGGCCTCGATCAGGTCGAGCACACGATGGGAGAGGGCGATGCCGAACGGATTCCCTGAAAAGGTGCCGCCGGTAAAACTAGCACCCTGCGGCGCAAGGGCAGCCATGACGTCGCTGCGACCGCCGAACGCGGCCATGGGAAAACCGCCCCCCATCACCTTGCCAAGCGCGGTCAGATCCGGCTCGAAGGCAGCAGGTCCTTGCGCTCCGCCAAGTCCGAGCCGCAGCCACGTGATGACCTCGTCGAAGATGACGAGCGCGCCGAGGCGCCGCGCGCGTTCAAAAAGTCCCTCGATAAAGCCCGCATCGGGAAGCACGAGGCCCATGTTGGCCGCGATCGGTTCGACCGCAATGGCGGCGATTTGGCGCTCGCGCCCCGCCAGCGCTGCGTCGACGTCGTCGAGATCGTTGAAGCGAGCGAGCGCAGTGTCGGCCGCGACGCCCTCGGGGATTCCGCTGCGGCTTCGGTCGCGCGTCTGGGCCGATGCTCCGGCACCGAGCAGCGCCGCATCGAAGTGCCCGTGATAGTTTCCGGCAAAGCGCAGGATCAGCGATCGGCCGGTAAACGCACGCGCGACGCGAAATGCGCTCATCATCGCTTCGGTTCCGGTGCTCACGAAACGCAGTCGCTGCATCGACGGAAGATGGCTTGCAATCCGCTCGGCCAGCCGGAGCTCGTCGTCGTGCGTCGATCCGAACACGGTGCCGCGCGCAGCGATCGCGTCGAGGCCGCCTGTCAGCGCGGGGTGCGCGTGCCCGAACAGCAGCGGCCCATAAGCCATAACGTAGTCGACGTAACGGCAGCCGCTCGCGTCGTATGCGTAAGCGCCGCGACCGCAGGCCTGCACGAACGGCTCGCCGCCGACGGCCATGCCCGCGCGCACGGGAGAACTGACGCCGCCGGCAAGCGCGCCCGGCGCACGGTTTCGGGGCGGATTCTCCGTTTGATTCATGGCGTCGTCCTCGAGCGCCCGGTTCGGACGCGGCCTTGCGAGCCCTTCGTACGAGGCTTCGCGCGCGAGGCGTCGCACCAGACGCCGCGGAAACATTCAGGCATTACAACTGTCGCTGCAGGCCGGCATCATGGACGGACGTGACATGGCAATCGCTTACGAACAACGCCGTCTCGTTTCTCGCGTTCCCTGGCGACGAGTTTGGGGTTGCCGCGCTTCTACCGTAAAGGGAAGCAGGCTCACGTTTCGCGTGCGAGCGTTGAATCGCAATCGCTCCACCCGAGCGGAAGCGCGCCGCCTGCGATGGCCGCGCGATTTCCGTCGAAGCCGCTATCGGGGCGCGGGTCCAACGCGAAGCGCGGGCGACCCAGTTGCGCTGCAAAGCGCATGGCGTGCATGGCGCCACCGTCGACTTCACTCTGTACTAGCACGATGCGCTGCGCGTGCGCGGCCTGAAGGCGGTCGCGGCGCAGCAGCGACCAGCGGCTAGCGCTTTCGCCGGGTAGACGCTCGGAGAGAACCGCACCACCGGCGTCGATGATGCGCTCCTCGAGCTCGGTATGTTCGGGAGGATACGTCGCGCCCAGGCCGTGGCCGACGTAGGCGATCGTCACGCATCCACTCGCCAGCGCCCCGGCGTGCGCGGCAGCGTCGATGCCGCGCGCCAAGCCGCTTACGATCGGGGCGGCGGCGCGTCCGGCGAGCTCGTAAGCGGCACGGGCCGCCTCCGCTGCGGGATTGCGCGTCCCGACGATCGCCGTGCCGCTCGCACGCGCTGCGGGCGAAACAACGCCGCGAACGATCAAGAACGGTGGCGGATCTCGCAAGTCGCGCAACCCTGCCGGGTAGTCGCGGGCACTCAGAGCGATCAATCGCGCACCGGCCCGCTCTAGGCGCCCGGCCAGCAGACGGGCATCGCGGCGCGCCTCGGCGAGTCGCAGCGCCGATTCGTTGGCGATCCAGTCGCGTAGCGCTACGTCGTCGCCGAGGGCGAGCGCCCGTAGCCGCCGCGCCGGCACGGCAAGAATGGCCGCGGCCAGCAGCACGAGCGTGCCCGCTGCCGCGCGCCGATCGTCGCTCACCAATCGTCTCTAGGGCGTCGCGATCGGGACAAGTGCATCCAGGCCTCTTCCGCCGGTGGTCCAAAGCTCTTGAGTATGCCTACCCTTGAGATCACCCCTACGACGAACATCAGCGAGTTGGTTGCCGCCGTCCCGATCGCTCGCGAAGTGCTCGAGGCTTTCGGGCTGGGGTGCTCGGGATGCAGCGTTAACAAATCGGAAACGATCGAGCAAGGCGCGCGTGCGCACGGGCTTCGCAGCGAGCCGATCATCGCGGCGCTAACGCAGGCTCGCTCGGCCGGGCGCATGCCGCCGATTGCGAACGAGGACCGCAAACCGGCGCGGAAAGCGCCCGGCGCCTTTCGCTCCGGCGGCTCCTTCCGCCACGTCGTGCCGGTTATGTCGGGTAAGGGCGGCGTCGGGAAATCGCTGACGACCGCACTGTTGGCGCTTGGCTTGCGCCGCCTCAATAAGCGCGTCGGCATTCTCGACGCCGACATTACGGGGCCGTCGATCCCGCGGCTCTTCGGTTTGCGCGAGCCGCTCTCGATCGAGCGCGACCCCAAGGATACGACCGGACAGGCAAAGCCGCTCTTCGTGCCGGCCGTGACGCGCTCGGCGATCGAAGTGATCAGTTCCAACTTGCTCACTCCCGAAGAGGATACGGCGATGGTCTGGCGCGGACCGATCCTCTCCGGCGTCATCCGCCAGTTTTTCGAACAGACGCTGTGGAGCGATCTCGACGTGCTCTTGGTCGATCTACCGCCGGGGACGTCCGATGCGCCGCTGACCGTGTTGCAATCCCTCTCGGTAGACGGTGTCGTACTCGTGACGATGCCGCAGGCGCTGGCGACCATGATCGTGCGCAAGGCGGCTAACTTGGTCATGCAACTCAAGAAGCCGGTCATCGGCGTCATCGAGAACATGTCGTACTTCATTGCGCCCGACACCGGTCGCCGCTACGAAATCTTCGGGCCATCGTATGCCGACCAAGTCGCGACGCTCGCGCGCGCTCCGCTTTTCGCGCGCGTGCCGATCATCCCCAAGCTGATGCAGCTTTCCGACGCTGGGCGTGCCGACGAGATCGACGATCCGATCTGCGACACGCTTGCCCAGGCCCTGCTCGCGGCCCTCGCCGCGCTCCCCAAGGCCGCCGCAGAGATCTCCCTGATCTAAGGGTCTCATTTTCGTGGCCGCGTAACGTTGGAGGTGCTCGCCATGACCGGGTTCGTGTCAAAGCGCATCGTTCACACGCTCGCGGTTCTTCTCATCGGCGCGAGCGCCGTGCCCGGCGGCGGCGTCGCGNNTCGTATCAGAACAGCACGGTAACCGAGTACCGCCTCCCCGGCGGCACGGCGATCGGGGCGCTCGGCACCTCCGCCGGCATCTACAATCCGGGCGGCCTTTTCTTCGCTAAGGGTCAGTTGTACGTGCCGACGGGGCCCTACGTGCTGATCTTTCCGGCCGGAAGCTCCAAGCCGTCGATGCGCCTGCAGGAAACCGACATAAGCGGAGACTTCGGCGGCGACGTGACCGTCGGCAAAGATGGAACCGTGTACGACGTCAACCTCGTCAACGACGCATGCGGCGTCGGCGACTTCGAAGTCTTCCTAAAAGGGCAGACGAGTCCCGCATACACCGTCAACATGGAGTCGTGGTATTCCATCTCGGCGGCCCTCGACGCGAGCGACGATCTGTTCGTCGCATATTATCCCGAAACGAAGGCTCGCATCATCGAGTACGCGCCCGGCGCGCAGACAGGCAAGAACGCGCCGTGGCACATCAAGAACCCGGGCGGCATCGCGTTCGACCAGAACGGCGATCTCGTTGCCGTAGATGGTACGAAAATCGAGGTGTTCGCACCCGGCAGCCGAGAACCGGTCCGAACGTTCGGCGCGCTGAAGTCTGGGCAGTTCCTCGCGTTCGACAAGACGGAGACGGTGCTCTACGTCGCGGATTCGGGAGCGAATCTGGTCGACGCGTTCGACTACGCCTCGGGAACGTTGATCGGGTCCATCAGTTCGCCCGACCCAACCGGTGTCGCGGTCGATCCGCCTGCGCCGCCGCAGTAAGCGTTGCGCTTCGCGTGCGGGTCAGCTCCTACCCGACCGCTACCCGTGAGATGGAAGGGCATGCGGCGTGGGAGTTTGCGGCGCGGGTGATTGTGCTGCGGGTGCCTGCGTTGCGGACTCCGAGCTTTCATTGGTAAGACGAGTCGTGTCGACTCCGTTCGCGTGCAGGATGCCGACCACGAAGGTGTTGTCGTTGCCGCCGGAGCGCGCGAGCGCGTCGTAGACCGGCGCATGCTGGTTGAACGCCGTGCAGCCGTCGAAGAGGCGCAGCGCGAGATCATCGTACCCGACGCCGTTGGGCGGCACGATTGGAACGACGGTCGATTTGCCTGCGGCCGGCTCGAGGTCGAGCCCGCAAAGCAGCTGGCCGCCGTCGTGGTCGAAGGCGTTCTTGCCGTCGGGATAGGCGCCGAGCGTCTTGTGCGAGCCGTCCGCGTACACGATCTCGATCGCCGAGTGAAGCGTGCCTTTGCGAGGTCCCTCGTCGCCGATCGTGCGCAGCCGAACGAAGATCGTCCAGACCGCATTGCTCGCCGCGGGTTGGCCGTAACCGATCAGCAACGGATCGGTTCCCAGCAGCGCCGCCGCGAAGCGGTCGGCAGCGTGCCCGATGTCGCGCCAATCGTCGGCGCGCGCTGCGACCACCGCCATGCGCAGGTCGGCGAGACCGGGGATGACGGCATCGAGGTCATCGTAAGCCGCTAGCGTCTCGCGGAAGAAACGATCGCTGTCACTCTCCTGAAGCACGCGCGCGTTGTATCCAATCTGGTCGGCCAGCCCGCCGATGACAAACGCTTGCGCGCGAGCGGGCTCCAGCGACCGCACGTACGCGGCCATGGTTGCGCGCAAGAGTTTGGCTGAGGTGATCGGGTCGAAATGCGAATCGCCGCTCTCCGCCGTGAGTGCGCCGCGCTCGCCGCTCAGCTGCGCGCGAAGCTGCTCGCTCGGGGCGCCGGCCTCCAGACGGGTAAAGGCGTCCTCGATAAAGCGCCGAGCGGAAGCTGTTGCGAGAACGGAAGGCGTATCGAGGAAGTCCACGATCAGTGAGGCGGCGAACCCCAGGCGCGCATCGGCCTGCGTTCCGATCCCGTAATCAAACGCGGGAATCACCTGCGCGCTCGACGGCGCAACGCAACAGAGCCACGCCGCAGTCGCGGTAAGAACGTTCCGATGGAGGCGAATCCTCGTCAGGCGGCAGTTGATGGACACGTGCACGGCGTAAGGTTTGGCGCATGCGTCGTTTTCTCATCGGGTTGTCGGGCGGTTTCGTGCTCGGCTATGCGGCCAAGCGTACGTTCGACGCCCTTGCCGACCTCGCGCAGCCGGCGCCTGCGCTTGACCCCGATCCGGCCGCTTACGGCCGCCTGCGCCGGGCGCTCATGCTATCGAGCATGGCACGCTCGCTAGCGCAGATCGGCGGGGCCGCGTACGGCTTGGGGCCGCTGATCGAGCCGGCTAATTCCAATCCCCAGGGTCGCGCCCGGCGCGTCGCTTCGATCGGTGCAGCCTTGCTGCTCTCTAGCGCCATCGACTTGCCGTCCGATTTCGTCGAGGGACACGTTCTGGAGCGCCGCTACGCCCTAAGCAAACAACCGGCTCCCGCCTGGGCGGTCGACCAGGCGAAAAGCTTTGCGGTTACGCTCGCCATCACGGTTCCGCTTATCGAGTTGCTGGCAACTGCGGTCGAGCGCGCACCGCGCACGTGGCCGGCGCTCGCGACCGCGGCCGCTTTCCCGTTGCTCGTGCTCGCCAACGTCGTCGCGCCGTCGCTGATCGCTCCACTATTCAACCGATTCGAGCCGATCGAAGGCGAGCTAGAGCAACGTCTGCGCCACCTCGCCGCACGCTACGGCGCGGGCGATGCAAAGATTCTTCGCGTCGACATGAGCCGCCAGACCGAGAAGGCCAACGCCTATGTGACGGGACTTCTCGGCTCCAAGCGCATCGTCGTGGGCGATACGCTGCTCGATCACTTCGAGGGCCCGGAGATCGGTTTCGTGGTCGCGCACGAACTGGGCCATTACGTGGCCCGCGACGTGTGGCGTTCGGTTGCGGCCGGAACGGCGGCGACCGCGCTCGTCTTTTTCGGCGCGGCCAAGTTTGCCGGTGAACCGGGCCGTTCGCTCGCAACGGCAGCCGGCATCGGACGAATCTTCTTCGTGGGTTCCGCGCTCGGCATCGCAGCAGGTCCGCTGATCGCAGCCTTTTCGCGCTCGCGCGAACGTGCCGCCGACCGCTTCGCGATCGCAGCCACCGGCGACCGGCAAGCAGGCGTCGCCGCCTTCACGCGGCTGCGCGAGCGCAACATGGCCGAGGAAGATCAACCCCGCTGGATGGAGCTGCTCTTTTCGACCCATCCTTCGCTCGGGCGCCGCATCGAACGGTTGCGAAACGGGGCCGCTCGCCCTGAGGTTGCCGAGCCTCCGCCCAACTCGACGCCGACGCCATAACGGCGCCCGCGGCCGGTCAAGCGACGACGGGAGACGGAAGCGTTCCGAGCCACTCTGCGAGCGCCGTTTTGCGCGCGTCGCAGCGGCGGCTCCGCAGTTCACCCCGCAGCTGGCCGAAGGTGCCGAAGGCTTCGGCGAACGCATCGTGCTTGTGGATCGACTCGTAGTTGACCTGCGAGGCAAGCACGAACGTGTCGTCGCGAAAATCGGAATAGACGTCGAGCGCGCGCGACAGGATGCCGCGAACGACGTCTTCGACGAATTTCGGATTGTGGTGGGCCTTGTTGACGATGAAAAACTCGTCGGGACGCTTGAGCAGATCGTAGGTTTCCGAAGACATCGAGTTCTCGACGATCTCGACCAGGTCTTCGGCGCGAACCTCGGCTTCGCGCCCGTCGCGCACGCCGAGGATGATGCAGCCGCGGCCGCGCTGATTGTGCGTCGCGACCGGCAGCGCTTCGAGCGCACGGTTCGCCTGCGCCTCGCTAAAGCCGGCCTCGACGAGCTCGTGCAACGAGTGTTCGCGCACCATCACTTGCGCGCACGGACAGGCCGTCATCCCTTCGGCTTCGACCCCGACGACCCGCCGCACGCCGTCCGAATCGGCATGCGCGATGCCGATCAAGGTATACGTCTCTTCGCCCCGCTTGCCGCTGACCGGCGTCCAGCGCTCCAGCCCGAATTCGGCGCGAAGCCGGACGTCCGCGCAACGCGCCTTTTGCGAGCCGACGATCTCGCGGGCGATCGTGGCGACGAGGTCCTCGATGCGCCGCGCCGTCTGGTCGCGCGAGAGAACCTCCAGCATCGCTTCTTCCAAGAGCTCGGAGAAACGCGACATGTGCACGCCGCCCCGGTCCGCAGCGAGATCGGCGACCATCGAGAAGGTGCCGTTGAAGGCCGTTTCTCGCCCATCGACGTCGAGGTGAACGACGCGCTTCACGTTCGCGACGCCGGCGCGATCGATCGAAAGGCGCACCTCGGGCGCGTCGTCTTGGCGGTCGGCGACGAAGTGCAGCGAGCGCGTCTTGCGAACGAAGCCGCTGCGATCGACCCCGGCCGCAAGCGATTCGATCGTACGTCCGGTCGCCGGATGTTTGAGATGCGGCGCAAGCTCCGCCAGCGGGACGAGGTTGAAGGGACGCTCTGCGAGGTACGGGTGCGGCACTTCGAATCGGCCGAAGTCCTGCACGATGGCGTCGATCAAAAGAATATCGATGTCGATCGGGCGCGCGGCGAGAGCGACGGTTCGCTGGCGCCCGACAGCGACTTCGACTTGCCGCAAGAGCGCTTCGAGAGCGAGCGGATCGAGCGCCGTTTCGAGTTTGGCCGCCACGTTGAGAAAGGCGGGGCCCGCCACGCCGGCGGCGGGCGGGGTCTCATAGTAGGCGGAAACGGCGCAGACCGAACAGCGGGCGCGCAGCTTCTGCAGCGCCTGCAAGATGTTGCCCTGCCGGTCGCCGAGGTTCGAACCGAGCCCCAGGTAGACGGTGTACATCGCTTAGCTAAACCGGGTTGAAGGACCGGGAGTTCCGGACCCGCGCCCGGGGCGCTACTTTTCCGCGACCAGCTCCTTGACCGTTGCGTTCACTTCGGCGTCTTGGGAGTCGCCGACGACGGTTTTACGCAGATGTCCTTTTCGGTCGAAGATGAGTTGCGTCGGCCAGTATTCGATGTTGAAGGCGTCCCACAGTGCGTGGGAATTGTCGATCGCAACGGGCCAGACGACGCCTTCGACTTTGAGGTTCGCCACGACATTCGCCCGCTCGCGCTCGTACGGCGTCTCGGGGGTGTGAATTCCCACGATCGCCACATCGCTCGAGTTCGGATGGTAAAGCGCGCGCAGGTTGGGGAGCACGTTCTTGCAGTTGTAGCAACCGAAGGTGAACACGTCGACGATGACGACTTTGCCCGCGAGGGCGGCGCGGCTCAAACCGCCGTTGAGCCAGCCTTCCGACGCGTGGAACAGCGGATCGAGCGACACGCTTTGCTGAGCTGGAACCGCTGCCGGACCGGCGCCGAGCGCCAGCGCGAGCGGCAGGACCCGAAGGGCGCGCAGCATCATGCGGAGACCTCTTTACCGGGAATGGTGACGTGCCGGCCGTCGTGCTTGATGCGCCCGGCTTTGATCAGATTCGACATCTCGAGTGAGACGGTCTCGCGCGTGCTTCCGATCAGCGACGCGATGTCGGCGTGGGTCAGACGCACGTCGATGCGCGTGCCCTTGCCGGTGGTCCGGCCGTGTTCGACGGCCAAGCGCTCGAAGAGGTGCATGATGCGGTCGGACACCTTCGCATAAGCGAGGTCCTCCATCGTCGCCGACGCGTCCCCAAGGCGCTCGCTCAAGATCTTCGCGACGTTGAGGGCAAGCCGCGGATCGCGCGAGAGCAACGCGAACAGCTCTTCGGCTTTGGCGGTGCACAGCAGCGACTCTTCCATGCAGACGGCGACCGTGGTGCGTTCCTCCTGATCGAAAAGGGTCTCCTCGCCGAAGATGTCGCCCGCCCCCAGGATCGCCACGGTCACTTCCTTGCCGTCCTCGGTCAGGCGCGCGATCCGCACCTGGCCGCGCTTGATCAGGTAAACCAAGCGGGTAGGGTCGCCTTGATCGAAGACGAGCGACTTCTTGGGGAAGATCGTCGTCTTGAACAGGTGCTCGCAGTCCTCGATCGATTCGAGGCTCGCCTGTGCGAACAGGCGGTTCTGGCGCAGGTACCAGACCTTGTTCGACCCCTCTTCCGCGTCCGGCTCCGGGGGCGGCGGCAGTTCCCCGTATACCGGGAGGAGCGATGCGACGTCGGTCATCTGCGCATCATAGCCGGATCGGTCGCCCGGGTCCGTAAGCGAGCCCACGAATTAGCTGCCCCGCACCGCGCTCGGCTCCAATGCGTGTGCAACGCGGTTGTGGATGTCGTCAAGGTGGGCCCGGGTCGCCGTGTCGAGTCGCGGCGAGCGCAGCACGTTCGCGAGGCGAGCGTCGAGGCGCTCGAGCTCGAAGCGCGCGAGCGACGGGGAATCGCCGGGAAAGCCGATATCCTCCACCACGACGGAGGGGGCGAGCGCGAACTCGATCAGCAAGGTCGTGTAGCGGCGCTGCAGCGCCCGGTGCTGTGGGTCGATCGAGCGCGTTCCCGCGACCAGGTCGTCCCACACGGCGGCTTGCATCCAGCCGAAGAGGTCATCGAGCGACATGCTCGTGCCCGGCTTCGACTTGAGCTGCTCGTCGGCGATCCGGCTCATGGCGTCGGGCGAGAACAACTCGTACATGACCTCGTCCTGCATGCCCGCAATGAAGTCCGAGACCGGGAAGTCGGGGCGTTCGAGGACGTCATCGGCCCCGTGATGCACGTAGTTGTCGGGTCCCAAATCGTTGAGCAGGCCCGGCGACAGTCGCATCGCCCGGCTCGAAAAAACGTGGGCTGCCAAGATCGCAAAGGCGTGGCGCTGGTCGGCGCGAGCGATCGCTCGGAACGGCGGCACGCCGCCGGGCTGGCCGCGATGCGTTCGCGACGTGTACAAGCCGCCAATGTAACGGGTCGAAAGCATCGCTGCGCGCAAATAGGTGCGCATCGTTGAGAGAAACGCGTTGCGCTCGTCAACGTACGGCCGGTCGTCGCGCGGGTAGACGCGGTCGAGCCGGCCGACCAAATCGTCGACGACTGCGAACTGATTGTCGTAGAAGGCAAATGGGTCGCTCGACAGCAGGAACGTCGCGACGTGCGGATCGATTGCGCGCGGACCGGAGGCATCCTCGTCCGATGCGTAGGTTAGCTCGGGTCGCGAACTCTCATCGGCGATGCGATGGAGGGCGACCGCCTCGTCCTCGGGGCGCGCGACGTTGGGGAAGGTGGTGTAGCCGTACTGAATGGCCCAATAGTCGTATGGCCCGAGCCGAAGCTGAAAGTAATCTCCCTGCGGCTGACCGGGCGGAGACAGGTTGAGCGGCGTGTAGTGCATCACCGAGCTGACCAGGCCGTGGGTGCGCGTGAAGTTTCGGTCGTGCAGGTCGTGGAGCGGATAGATCGCAGCGGCAAAGTTATGGCGCAGCCCGAAATTATGGCCCGACTCGTGCAAGACGACCGACTGCAGCCAGTCCTCGGCAAACTTTTCGGTTGCCGCACTCGAGGTGCCGCCGAGTTGAAGCGCGAGCGAACCGGTCGCGGCGAACTCCGCCGAATCTTGCAGGAAGTTGTCGCACTCGTCAAGATCGGAACAGCCGGCGGCGGTCGGCTCCGCCCGAACCGGCAAGACTTGCTCGACGTAACCGCGTTTGATCGAGCGCATCGCCTCACCGTCGATCACGATCTCCACGCGCAGGATTTCCCCCGTGCGCGGGTCGGCGACGTGCGGCCCATAAGCGGCAAAGCCGCCGCGGTCGTTGGTGATCCAGCGTACCGTTGAATAGCGCGCGTCGTCGGGGTCCCAGCTCGGATCGCTCGGCTGATCGCGCACCTCGATCGCGTTGGGGATGCCGGCTTTGGCAAAGGCTCGGTTCCATTCCATCAACGCGGCGCGAATGGGCGGCTTATAGCGAACCGGGATCTCGTCGGTTAGATAGTAGACGATCGGGCCATTCTTGAAATTCCATCGCGCGATGTAGCGCACGAAGGGCGTCGGGCGCGTGTCGTCATCGAAGCGCTTTTGGGCCGTGATGAAATACCCGATACGATCGTCGGCCAGCCTGGGAATGTAGCTGCTCGACGAAGGCGGCTCGACGATTGAGTAGTGCATCCGCAGGCGCACGCCGCGAGCATCCGGGGCGCCTCCGGGCGCACTCGTGCCGGGCGGACCCACGAACGCCAAGCTGGCCTCCAACTCATCGTTGAGCGGAAAAGCCTTGGTCTTCTCAAAGTACGAGCGGGTTGGATCGACGATGTACCCCGGGCGTGGCGACAGCGAGAGCAACAGCACGGGCTGTTGCGGCGCGCCGAGATCGTGGCCCAAATTCTCGAAGTCGGTCAAGAACAGCGTCGCAGGAATGACGATTCGTCGCTTGGCCTCATCCTCGGCGACGATCGGCGTGCTGTTGACGATCGAGTCCGCGATCGAAACCGCAAGCGAGTCCGCCGCCGGCGAATTTGGCGGAGCGGCGAAGTCGGTGTTCTTCTCGACCCATAAGATGCGCTTTCCGACGCGCTGGAACTCGAGCATGAACGATGGGAAGACGCGGCCCCCGAAAGCATCCATGCCAACGCCCGAGGCAAGAACGGGGGCGACGATGAGCGGGTGGTTGAGCTGGTCGGGACCGAGGTCGAAGTAGACCTCATCGTCCTTGCGAATGATGTCCACCAAGCCGTGCTGGCGCTCGGCGTTCTTGATAAAGCCGGCGTACTGCGCGGGCGGAGGCGGCTGCATCAGGGAGAAGCCCGTCGGCATAGCACCGGGCGGGTTCACGCCGGCGGATGGCGATCCGAGCGGCGAAGGACTCACTTGCGGCGGCGGAGTCGGTGCGGCGGGCGATTGGGCGGGCGTCGCGTCGAGCGCTAGAAAAAGGCAGAGACTGACAAAGAGCCTGCGGACTTCGAACACCCTCGACGGCTTACGCGCGCCCAGCGGCCTTCCCTTGCCAGCGTCGTCGCGGCGTTGCGATTCGCAACCGTTGCCAACCGAGGCGTTGTTTACATTGGCGATATGAACGAGACCGCGCAAACGACCCGTACGACCGAACTCGCGACCTTCGGCGCCGGCTGTTTTTGGGGAGTCGAAGCCGAGTTCCGCGCGCTGCCAGGCGTCATCGAGGCGACCTCAGGCTATTTAGGTGGAACGCTCGCCAACCCCACCTACGAACAAGTCTGCTCCAACCGAACCGGACACGCAGAGGTCGTTCAGGTACGCTACGATCCGGCGCTCATTTCGTACGAGCGGCTGCTCGATACGTTCTGGCGCATGCACGATCCAACGCAGCTCAACCGCCAAGGTCCCGACGTCGGCTCACAGTATCGTTCGGCGATCTTTTATCACACGCCCGAGCAGCGCGCGATCGCCGAATCATCGAAGGCTGCCGAGCAGGCATCGGACCGATACCGCCGCCCGATCGTCACCGAGATCACGCCGGCGTCAACCTTCTATCCGGCCGAAGAGTACCACCAGCGATACTTCGAGAAGCACGGCATCTCATGCAAAGTCCATTAGGAAGTTCTGATTTGAGCCAGGGCGTCGTTGCCGGCGCCCTCATTTACGCCTAGTAAACTTCGGGCGCCGGCGCCTAGCCCCGGCTCAAATCAGAACTTCCTAAGCTAAGTGCTTTCGGTGTATTTGCAGTGGTGCTAGGTGTTCTGCGGAACCCTAGCTCGTGGTTTGGGTTGTGGGCGTTTGCGGCGCGCACGGAAGCGACGGGGCGGATGGCGCAGTTTGGCGGCATCGCGCGGGGTTGAAAGCTCTCCCGCCTCGAGTCGGGCCGTCGCCATGGCGATGGCTTCGGGCAGCGTGGGTGCGAACGCAATATCGCGCGGCTGCGCTTTTCCATTCGTCCAGCTGGCGACCCACTGGTCGTTGCGGCGCGTAACGTCGAGTCGCGTCGACTCTTCGCGGATCGCGCGGCGATCGACATCGAGAAGACGCAACGCGAAGCCTTCGGCATCCTCGTGCGGCGCGATCTTCTCGGCCATGGCCACCAGCCGTTCGAACTGCTCGTGAAAGTGAGGCACCATGCGGCCTTTGCGGTTGTAGGCGACCCGATGAGGCGGCCTTTCGAGGCGAAAGTGCTCGGCTCCGATCGGCTGCCACGCGATGGCTCGCTGCGAGCGCGGCTTCGCTGCGTCGTTGAGCTCGATGAGGGCCGTTTCGATCTGCTCGGCCGTACGCACGCGGGCCGATTGACGCGGCGCGCGCCGAAACAGTTCTTCGTACTGGTCGGCGACTTCGGAGATCGGGCGCCCCTGCGCGTCGATCTGAGCCGGCAGACCCCACAGGGTCGGCAACGTGACAAGTTGATGGCGCCGCGCTTGATCGACGATGTCGACGATCACGGCGTAGGATTTCGGGCTCTGCGCGATCACCTGGCGCCGCGCCTCGGGAATCGGCAGCTCGGAAAGGAGGTACGCGTACTCGTCGAGCGGACGCAGACCGCGACCGGTGACCTGCGTGTAAAGCGTCGTCGACTTCGTGGGGCGCGCGTTGATGATGACCTCGACCGACGGCACGTCAAAGCCCTCGAGGTAGAGGCCGCAGTTGACCAGCACGTCAATCTTCGTGCCGCGAAACCCCTTGACGATCGCCGTGCGTTCCCGCTCGGGGGTGTCGCCGCTTGCAAAGGCCGCTTTGATGCCCGCATCTTTGAAAAGCTCCGCGACGTTTCGCGCGTGCTCGACCGACGCGGTGAAGACTAACGTCTTCTTCCCCGCGACCAAATTTTGGTAGGCCTCCAGGACTTTACGGTTGCGCTCTTCGGTGTCAACCGCAGCCGCGAGCTGTCCGAGCACGAAGTCGCCGCCGCGCGACATAACCTCGTCGAGGTTGGTTTCGGTCGCTACCGCGTAGGAACGAACCGGGACGAGATAGCCGGCGTCGATCGCGGCTCGGGCGTCCATCGAGTAAACGATGTCGGGAAAGATGTCGACCAGACGTGCACCGTCGCCACGGTTCGGGGTCGCGGTGAAGCCGATCAGCAAGACGTCGGGGCGCTTGAGCAGCAGCTTGTCCAGAATAGCGCGGTACGTCGGGGCAGCGGCGTGGTGCGCCTCATCGATGACGAAGAGCGCGATCCTTCGCCCGAAGCGGGCTAAGAAACGGTTGAGGCGCGCTCCGGTCAGCGTCTGTACGGTCGCGACGACGATGTTGCAATCCTCGGCAGCGCGCCCTTCGGCCTTCTCGATGCCGACGATCGCTTCCGGATTCTGAGCCCGCATCTTTTCCGCGAGCTGTTCGATCAGCTCGTCGCGATGGGCGATCACCAGCGTCACGTCGGTCGAGCGTAGTTCGAGCAGATCGGGCAGCGTCGCAATGATGACCGTCTTGCCGAGGCCGGTGGCTAGCGAAACGAGCTGCGCGCGAAAACCGCGCTTGCGCGCTTCGAGGATCGCTCGCTGCGCCTCGAGCTGATACGGGCGCAAGCGAAGGGTGCTGAAGTTCAAAATCTGACCCTAATACTGCGATTGGTGGTGAAAGGACCCACACGTCTCCGGCGCACGGCTCACCTAGGAGGGGCGGCGCGCCGTGCTGATGTTCGCTTCCAGGCCCGCGGATTGCGAGGCGGAACGATCACCCACCGTTCGCTCGGCACAGGCGTGCCGGCTTCCGGCGAAGGGAAGTCGTAAAGGCTCTATTGGCAGGCGCTCAAGGAAAATCCCCTAGGACGCCGAGCCGACCGTCGGCTACAAATGTCGCCGGCGGTCCCCTTTGGTCATCGGCAACCTCCGACCCGAGCTTTAATCGTCGTTTCATCCCCCGTGGCGAGCGGCGCCACGCCCGGCGCCGGCCCCAACTAGGTTACTTGCCGAGCTCTAGACGTTTTTCGTAGTCGCGTTCGGTCTCGAGCCACTCGCCGAAACGTTGCTCGAAGATTTCCGGCTTGAGCAGCATCTGGTCGCGCAAGGCTTGGAAGCTGCGCTCGTGGTACGTGTGATACCGCGCGAGCAACTCGGGCCCCGTAATCAGCCCCTTTTCGATGCATACGTCGGCCACCGCGCGCAGGCGCACGCGCAGGAACGCGATCATGTCAAGCATGTTCGCAAACAGCGCGATCCCGACCGTTTCGCCTTCTTCGGCGGGCGGATGCTCGCGCGCGATCGCCCGCAGATCGCCCAGCGTCGCAAAGACTTTACCGAAGGCGCCCCAGGTGAGCGCCCCGTCCGCTCCCGACGAATAGCTGAAGTTCTGGCCGCCAAGCACCAGGTCGACGAGCTCGATGTCTCGGGCGGTTAAGCGGTAGTCGTCGGGGAGCAACGCGATTCGGCGCGCGAGATCCTTCTCGGCGCCGGCGGTCGAATCGTCCATGTTACCGAAGCGAACCTCCTCCGCAAAGGCTGCGGTTGGGCGTGATCTTGACGCCGGGCAGCCGGTGGACCTGCCCGGGTTGCGCACACGTTCCGGCTTGGCGGAGTGGGCGTGGCGGGACTCGTCGCGCCCTCCTTGGTATGGAGCAGCATGGACGGTTCAAAAGCGCGCGGCGACGGCCCGCAGAATTCCCACCCGGCGTACAAGCTAATCGACGGGGAAGGCAAGGCGGTCGCGGACCTGCCCTTGCTCCACGCCACGCTAGGATCCGACGCGATCGACGTACGCCACCTCCTTTCGGTCACGGATCTATGCACCTTCGATCCGTCGTTCAGCAGCACCGCGAGTTGCCGCTCCAGCATCACCTTCATCGACGGCGACAAGGGCGTTCTGTTGTATCGCGGCTACCCGATCGAGCAGTTGGCCGAGCGGAGCAGCTACCTTGAGGTCGCCTATCTGCTGCTCTTCGGGGACCTGCCGACGAGCGCCGAGATGGCCGAGTTTCGCAAGGACATCACTTACCATACGATGCTGCACGAACACATCCGCATGTTCTGCAACGGGTTCCCTAGCCACGCCCATCCGATGTCGATTCTGCTGGGCGTCGTCGGCGCGCTGTCCGCGTTCTATCCCGAAGGCATCGACGTCTTCGATCCCAAGGGGCGCTTGATCTCGATTCACCGGCTGATCGCGAAGCTTCCCACCATTGCGGCGCTGGCGCACAAGTACTCGGTCGGCCAGCCGTTCGTCCACCCGCGTAACGACCTCGACTACTCGGAGAACTTCCTCAATATGATGTTCTCCGTACCGGCCGAGCCCTACGTCATCCGGCCGGTCTTCGCCAAGGCGGTCAATCTCTTATTGATCGCGCAGGCCGATCACGAGCAGAATGCTTCGACGTCGACCGTCCGCACGGTCGGCTCGAGCCGCGCCAACCCGTTCGCGTGCATCGCAGCGGGAATTGCCTCGCTATGGGGGCCTTTGCATGGCGGCGCCAACGAGGCGGTGGTCGAGATGCTTCAGGAGATCGGCTCGAAGGAGAACATCCCGGCGGCCATTCGGCGAGCTAAGGACAAGGACGATCCGTTCAGGCTCATGGGCTTCGGTCACCGCGTGTACAAGAGCTATGACCCGCGCGCCAAGGTCATGCGCCAGGTCTGCAACGAGGTGCTCGCCGAGGTGGGAGCCGAGCACGACCCGCTTTTCGAGTTGGCGCTGGAGCTCGAGCGCATCGCACTCGAGGACGACTACTTCGTCGAGCGCAAACTGTATCCGAACGTCGACTTCTACTCGGGCCTCATCATGCGCGCGCTCGGCATCCCGGTGACGATGTTCACCGCACTGTTTGCGATCGCGCGCACGGCAGGCTGGCTTGCTCAATGGAAAGAGATGCTCGAGGATCACGACCAGCGCATCGCGCGTCCGCGCCAACTCTACACCGGGCCGACGCAACGCTCGTACGTCCCGATCGAGCAGCGCTCGCCGCACGGTGGCCCTGATTCCGGGACCTCTCGCCCGATGCCGAGCGAGCCCGCGATCGTCGGCTCGTGACCACGCTGCAAAGCTATATCGCCGGACGTTGGCAGGGTGCCGGCGGTTCGGGGACCGAGCTGCGCAGCGCGATCGACGGCCGCCTGTTGGGCACGGCATCCAGTGCGGCGCTAGACTTTGCCGAGGTGGTGCGCTACGGCCGTGAGGACGCCGGGCCGCGGCTGAGAGCGCTGACTTTCCAGCAGCGCGCGGCGATGCTGCGGGCGCTCGCCGCGTACCTGGGCGAGCGCAAAGCGCCGCTTTACGCGCTTTCGTTCGAGACCGGTGCGACCCGTAAGGACCACCTGATCGACATCGACGGCGGGATCGGAACGCTCTTCTCCTATGCTTCGAAGGCGCGCCGCGAACTGCCCGACGAGCGCTTCGTCGTCGAGGGCGACGTCGAGCCGCTTTCCAAGGGCGGCACCTTCGTCGGCCGGCACATCCTGACGCCGCTGCAGGGTGTCGCGATCCAAGTCAACGCATTCAACTTCCCCTGTTGGGGCATGCTCGAGAAGCTGGCGCCGGCGTTTCTCGCCGGCGTGCCCTCGATCGTCAAGCCGGCGACTGCGACGGCGTATCTCGCCCACGCCCTGTTCCAGTCGATCGTCGAGTCTGGCATTCTACCGGATGGAGCGGTGCAGCTCGTCGTCGGCAGCCTGGGCAACCTGCTCGACCATCTCGACGGCCAGGACGTAATCTCGTTCACTGGTTCGCTCGAGACCTCGCTTCTGCTGCGCAACCATCCGGTTGTCGCGACGAAAGCCGTTCGCTTTATCGCCGAGCGCGACTCACTTAACGCGGCGATCCTCGGCCCCGACGCCGCACCCGGAACGCCTGAGTTCGACCTCTTCATCCGCGAGACCAGCCGCGAGATGACGGTCAAAGCGGGGCAGAAGTGTACGGCGATTCGCCGCGCCCTCGTGCCGCGCAGCGCCTGGGATGCGGCGTCAGCGGCGCTCGTCGAACGCATGCGCGGCGTCGTCGTCGGCGACCCCAAACTTGAAAACGTTTCGATGGGACCGTTGTCGTCGCTCGCGCAGCGCGACGAAGTGCGCGCCCGAGCGGCGGAGCTCGCGACCGCAGCGCGCGTGCTTTTCGGCGACCCGCTCCATTGCGATCCGGTTGGGGCCGACGCCGAGCGCGGCGCGTTTCTTTCGCCGCTGCTCTTCGCCTGCGAGTATCCCTTAAACGCGCCAAGCGTGCACCAAATCGAAGCCTTTGGCCCGGTCAGTACGCTCATGCCATATGACGGCGTCGACGAAGCGATCGAGATCGCCAAAATGGGCGGCGGTAGCCTCGTCGCATCGATCTACACGCACGATCGCAACGTGGCCGACGCCCTTGTTTTCGGGATCGCCTCTCATCACGGCCGCCTCATCGCCATCGATCGTGACTGCGCGAAGGAGTCGACGGGGCACGGTTCGCCGCTTCCGCCGCTGGTTCACGGCGGACCGGGCCGCGCCGGCGGCGGCGAGGAGATGGGTGGATTGCGCGGCGTCTTCCACTACATGCAACGCACCGCGCTGCAAGGCTCGCCTTCGCGGTTGTCGGAGCTGACCCGGGTCTGGCTGCGCGGCGCGCCCGAAATCGAGAAGCCCGAGCATCCGTTTCGCTATCCGTTCGAGGAACTCGAGATCGGTCAAACGATTCACACCGGCGGGCGGACGATCGGACTCGACGACATCGAGCGCTTCGCCGAGTTTACCGGCGACACGTTTTACGCGCACATGGACGAGGAGGCGGCTAGAGCCAATCCCTTCTTCCCGGGGCGCGTTGCGCACGGCTATCTGCTGCTCTCCTTCGCGGCCGGGCTTTTCGTCGAACCCTCACCGGGTCCGGTTCTGGCCAATTACGGTCTGGACGAACTGCGATTCTTCAAACCCGTCGTCCCCGGCGATACGATCCGCGTCCGTTTGACGGTCAAGCAAAAGACCGCACGAAAACCGGAATATGGCGAGGTGCGCTGGGATGTGGAAATCACCAATCAAAATGGCGAGACCGTGGCCGCTTACGATCTCTTGACGATGAACGCGACCAAAGACGGTGAACCAGCTTGGCCGGAGCGCGCTGCGCGGGAGCTGGCCGCGACCCCCTAACCGCGCCGTTCGCAGGCCCGTCTCAAGGGGGCGGGTTGTGGTTTTCGAAAAAGGCGGCGTGAAGTCCCCGATGCGGCCGCTCGGACTGACGCAAGGCGTCGCGCACGCGGCACTAGTCGGCCCCGAGGAGCTTGCGCGTGGCGCCGGACTCGAGACGATCGTGCGGCTCGGAAGCAACGAGTCGCCCTTTGGACCGAGCCCCAAGGCCATAGCGGCGATGCGCGCCGAGGCGGAGCGCGCGAATCGCTACGGCGATCCATCGGTGAGCGATTTGCGCGAGGCGATCGCAGCTCGCCACGGTGTCTCTCCGAAAAACGTTAGCGTCGGCGCCGGAATCGACGATTTGCTCGGGTGGATCGTGCGCGCTTACGCGTCCAACGGGGGCGCGGCGGTTGCTGCGCTCGGCAGCTTTCCGACGTTTGAAATGCACGTTACCGGATTCGGGACACGTTTGGAGCGCGTGCCGTACCGAGAGGACGGGCACATCGATCTCGAGGGCTTTCTCGACGCAGCTCGGCGGCTCGGCGGTGCCTTGATCTTCTTGCCAAATCCGGACAATCCGAGCGGTTCGATGCATCCGTGGCACGACGTCGTCGCGTTCCTCGACGCGCTCCCCGACGGATCGTTGCTGATCCACGATGAGGCATACGCCAATTTCCTCGAGGGCGACGCGCGCTTCCCGCGTGACGCGATCGACCCGCGAATGATTCGCCTGCGCACGTTTTCCAAGGAATACGGCCTAGCCGGGGCACGCGTCGGATATGCGCTCGCGAGCCCGGACGCCATCGCCGCGCTCGATGCGGTCCGACTGCTGTACGGGGTCAGCCGCCCCGCTCAAGCGGCGGCCCTCGCAGCGCTCGGCGACGACGAGTTCGTCGCTAGCGTCTTGACGCGCATCGCCGAGGGCCGCGCCGAGTACCACGCGCTCGGCGCACGCTTGGGCCTGCGCACACTGCCCTCAGCAACCAACTTCGTGCTGTTCGACTTCGGCAGCGCGCCGCGCGCCAAAGACGCACTCGATGCCCTACTGCGTTACCGCATCCACGTGCGCAAACCGCCTTTCCCTCCGCTCGACCGCTACGTGCGCATCTCGGTCGGCATGCGCTCAGAACGCACGCAACTAGCCGCTGCGCTTGACGCCATCGTCGGCGGAACGCTGCATACTCCAAACGGGGGGTGATAATGCCATACCATCGCTGCCCGACGGCGGCGTCATTATGGGCAGCAGCGGCCAAGCGAACGGACGAAGGAACCCGACAAACGGTGTCGGCTTGGGATGATAAGGACATTGTTTGTGCTGTCGCTACAACGTCTATAAATCGCGTGGCGCCTTGTTTACTGCGCCGACGTCGGCACCAAGCCGCCCGCCGCTCCCGCTGAAACGCCCAGGTCAAAAAGTCTCTCTGCAAAGCAGAGGTGAGGGCCTCAATGTGAAGTCTCCGACGAGTCGCTCGGTACGCTGATTTTGAACGCAATACCACCGCCCCTGAAAGTCGAGCTTGAGCTACCGCCGAAACTTGTCCCGTAGAGCGCTCCGCTGGAGTCGATCGTGACGGCCGATGGGTAGGCCTCATCGTAGCTGAATTTGTGAAGAATGCTCTCGACATAAGGCTTCTTTGGATTCTGCGTGGGAGTCAACTTGAACGCAAGGCCGAAGCTGTCCCTGCCCCCCTCTTCAGTAGTGCCGCAGAGGGAGCCGGCGCTGGAGCAGAATACCACGTTTTGCGGCCTGTATCCATCGCCGTAGTAACTGTTATCAAATGCAAACAAGACATGGAATGAGTAGCCGCTGCCCGACGAAGAAGGGGTCAGTTCGTATACTTCGCCAGGCTCGAGGTAGCCCGCGACGCTGAAGAAGTCTCCGCTGGAATCGGCGAGTAGCGACGAGTTCGGATGCATCCCGTCGCTTCCATCAAAGTTGTGAATCGTGCTCTTGGTGTAGGTCCCGGATCTGGTTGGCGTCAGCTTGAATATGGTCCCGGCCCCTGCGTTGCCGCCAAATATCGTTGTGGCGTAGAGCGCGCCGCTAGAATCTGCGATCAGTGCCGAACCCGGTATCCACCCGTCTTTGCCGCCTTGGAAACGGTAAAGAATGGATTCGGTGTAGGTACCGGATGACGTCGGCGTGAGCTTGAATACAGTTCCGCAGCCGGCGCCGTAGTTGCATTTCGGCTCGCCGCCAGTCCAAGTGGTGCCATACAGTGCGCCGCCCGAGTCTCGATACAGGCCTTGGGGCGTTCCGGTAATAGCGCCGTCTCTTTTGCCTCGGAATCGGTGGAGAATGCTAAACGCGTAGGTCGACCCTGTCGGGGTGAGCTTGTACACTATGCCGCAGTTGCAGTACGAACGTGACGAACCGCTGCCGAATGTCGTCCCGTAGACCGCGCCCGCAGAGTCGACGAGTAGCGGAGCGTTCTCGAATTGGCCCTCAGAACCGCCGTGAGAAGAGTAAAGAACGCTTTCTACATAGCCTGAGGCCGATGGCGTCAACTTGAAGACCGTGCCGTCTCCGTGGCTCCCGCCCCCCCAGGTCGTTCCGTACAAAACGCCATCACCGCTTGGGTCGGCGGTCAAACCGGCGAGCGGCCACGCGCCATGAGGTGCGTTACCCTTTTTGTTGAAGTGAAAACTGAAGAGACGTTCGGCTACCGCACCGCAGCAAGCTGACCTTAGCTCGGGCACGGTTAGCTTGGCGTGCGGCGTCATCGGGGCTCTGGTGGTGGCACCCAAAGGGAGCGCAAACCAAATTGAGCCGCACATTGCTAAAACAGCAAAGCGGATCAGCGTACGCAGCATCATAGCCTCCATCCAAAGAGGAGAGAGCAGGGTCAGCTCCTCTTTCGCTCCACCTTCAAGGAGGCCTAGGGCACGGCGTGGCACGACTCTCGGATTTATCAGCAAGGTCCACCGGTGTCCAAAAAAGCTCTCGCACAAAGGGAAACACGAAAACCGGACCTCCGAAGAGCCCCGAGACTGGAAAGCTTGCGGGGCGCTAGCGGGGGGCCATGCGGATCGCGCCGTCGAGTCGGATCACTTCGCCGTTGAGCATTCCGTTTTCGACGATGTGAACCGCGAGTGCTGCGAACTCGTTGGGGTTTCCCAGCCGCTGCGGAAAGGGTATCGACGCGGCCAGCGACCGGCGCGCATCCTCTGGCAACGATGCGAGCAGGGGCGTGTCGAAGATGCCGGGAGCGATCGTGCAGACGCGGATGCCGCTGCGCGCTAGTTCGCGTGCGGCCGGCAGCGTCAGCGCCACGATCCCGCCCTTCGACGCCGCGTAGGCCGGCTGGCCGATCTGACCGTCGAAAGCGGCGACCGACGCGGTCGACACGATGACGCCGCGTTCCTCGTCAGCGAGCGGCTCGAGCCGCGCCATTGCTGCGGCGGCGAGGCGCATCATGTTGAAGGTCCCGATCAAGTTTACTTCGATCACTTTCCGGAAACGGTCGAGCGGCATCGGGCCGTCCTTGCCAACGATCTTCTGCGGTGGCCCGATCCCCGCGCACCCGATCAGGATGCGCGCTGCTCCATGGGCGGCTTCGGCTTGGGCGAAGGCGGCTTCGGCGCTCGCCTCGTCGGCCACGTCGCACCGGACGAAGAGCCCGCCGATTTCCTCGGCCACCGCGGGACCGTGGGTTTGATCGATGTCGAACACCGCGACCTTCGCGCCGCGCGCTGCGAGAGCGCGCGCCGTCGCGGCTCCAAGGCCCGAGGCGCCGCCCGTGACGGCTGCGGCGTGTCCGGCGATCTGCATGGTTTTCCTCCGGCTGCGACGGTGTGTTGCTAGCCGAGCAGTTTGAGCTTGCACGGCCGCACCCTGCCGTGTAGTATATTGCACATGGCAAAGCGCCGCCCCGCGACCGCAGTGCTCGCCCGGCGCCCGCAGGTCGTCGCCGCCGTGGCGCCCGCCGCAGCATCGAACGACGAAGAGGAATCTCGCTATCTACGCGTGCTCGGCGAACGCGTGCGTGAAGCGCGTGCGCGCCGCGGCATGACGCGCCGCATTCTCGCCAAAGATTCCGGCGTTTCCGAGCGTTACCTCGCGCTTCTCGAGGCGGGGCACGGCAACGGCTCGGTTCTCCTGTTGCGGCAGGTGGCGCGCGCGCTCGACGTGCCCCTCGGCCGGCTCACGGAAGGCGTCGAGGAGTCGGTCCAGTTCACGCATACCGTGGAACTGCTTCGGCGCCTCGACCAAGAGCAGCTCCGCGAGGCGCACGACATGCTGGCCGGCGCCTACGGGGCCGTCGACCGTGCTGCACGAGCGGGCCGCATCGCGTTGATCGGCTTGCGGGGTGCGGGCAAAACCTCGCTCGGATTGCGAATCGCTCGAGCCTTCGACGATCCGTTCATCGAATTGGACGGTGAGATCGAACGCGAAACCGGAATGTCGCTCGGTACGATCTTCGATCTTTACGGACAGGCAGGGTTCCGGCGATTCGAACGCCGCAGCCTCGAAAGCATCCTCGCCTCGCGCGAACGTTTCGTTCTAGCGACCGGAGGCGGCATCGTGTCCGAGCCCGCGACGTTCGCGCGCTTGCGGGCGGCATGCTTTACCGTATGGTTGCGCGCAACCCCGGAAGAGCACATGCAGCGTGTCGTCGCACAGGGGGACCTGCGGCCGATGGGAGACGACGCGCAGGCGATGGCCGACCTCAATCGCATTCTGGCCACGCGTGAGCCGCTCTATCGCGACGCGGATTTGACCTTCGAAACCGGCGGTTGCACGCCGGGCGAAAGCGCCGAACGCCTCGCTCGCCTGATCGTGTTGCATGCTTCCCGCTAGGAGGCCGTCACCATGAACGCAACGGTCGTGCAAGGATCCTTCTTCGCCGCGCCGGCAATCGAGCTCGAAGAGCGGCGTGACGGCGCGACGCTGCTGCGTTCGCGCGAGCCTTTGGGAGCCTACGCCAACGACGTCGCGAGCGAGCTCGAGCGCTGGGCGCGGGTTACTCCCAATCGACCGTTCCTGGCCGAGCGTCGCGACGGTGCGTGGAAGCTCTTTACCTACGGCGAGACGCTCGCCGCCGTGCGCGCCGTGGGATCGGCCTGGTTGTCGCTCGGCCTGGGCGCGACGACCCCGATTGCGATCCTCTCGGAGCCGTCGATTCGCCACGCGATCGCGTCGCTTGCCGCAATGTATGCCGGCGTTCCGGTCGCACCGATCTCGCCGGCCTACTCGACGCAGTTCGGCGACCTGCGCCGCCTGCAGTTCATCCTCGACGCGCTGGAACCGCGCCTAGTGTTCGTCGAAAGCGCGCTCGCTTACCGCAGCGCGCTCGAGATCGTCCCGCGCTCAGCGACCGTCGTCGCCGGTGCGGGCGCCGAAGGCTCAGGCATGCTCTCCTTCGATGAGCTCAGCCAAGGATCGATCTCGGCCAGCGTGGACCGAGCGCATGCCGGCGTGAAGCCCGACGACGTCGCGAAGATTCTCTTTACCTCCGGATCGACGGGCGAGCCCAAAGGCGTCATCAACACGCACCGCATGCTGTGCTCGAACCAGCAGAGTCTCGCCCAGCTCTGGCCGTTTCTGCGAAGCCACCCGCCCACGATCGTCGATTGGCTCCCCTGGCACCACACCTACGGCGGCAACCACAACTTCAACCTCGTGCTCTTCAACGGCGGCACGCTCTACATCGACGACGGGCGGCCCATTCCAACGCGTTTCGCCGACTCGGTGCGTAACAACGCCGAAGTCAAGCCGACGCTCTACTTCAACGTTCCGCGCGGTCACCGGCTGCTGGTCGAAGCGCTGCGCGCCGACGATGCATTCGCGCAAAGCTTTTTCACGAACCTCGACCTCATTTCCAACGCCGCCGCCGCTCTGCCGGCGACGACCTGGTCCGAACTGCGCCGGCTCGCCGCAATGTGGTGCGGTCGCGAGGTTGCGATCGTGGGAGCTTGGGGATCGACCGAGACGTCGCCGATGGCGACCGCCGTCCACTATGCGCTGAACGATCCGGCAAACATCGGGTTGCCCGGCCCCGGAACCGAACTGAAACTCGTTCCGACGGAATACAAGGTCGAGGTTCGCGTACGCGGGCCGCTGGTGACGCCGGGCTATTGGCGCCGCCCCGACCTCACCGAGGCCGCCTTCGACGACGAAGGCTTCTACCGGATGGGCGACGCGATCCGTTTTGCGGATCCGAAGAAACCGGTCGAAGGACTGCTATTCGACGGGCGGATCGCCGAGAATTTCAAGCTGAGCAGCGGCACCTGGGTCGACTCGGGCGCGCTACGGCTCGCGCTGATCGCCGCAACCGCGCCGCTCGTCGACGACGCCGTGATCGCCGGCGCCGACCGGGAAGAGATCGTGGCGCTGCTCTTCCCGAACGCGGCAGCCTGCCGGGCGCTATGCGAAGACGACAACTTCGCGCGCGCCGAAATCGTGCGCTTGGCAATCGCGGACGCCCTCGCCGCGCACAACGCGCGCGCCGGCGGTTCTTCGCAACACGTCGCCGCCGCGCTCCTGGTGAGCGAACCCCTGTCACCGGCCGATGGCGAGCTCACGGATAAGGGTTCGGTGAATCAACGCCGCGTGATCGAACGCCGTTCTGCGCTGGTCGAGCGCCTGTACGCGCTCGAGCGCGACGCCGAGGTCATCACGCCGTCGAGGAACGCGCGATGAGCAACGGCTATGCGCGATACGCTGCGCGCGTTCTCGATACCGCCTCCAAACGCGGCGCCGGGTACGCGGACGTTCAATTTTGGATTGCGGAGAGCGAGTCGATCTACGTTCAGACGGGCGTGGTTCGCGACGTCGACAACTCTCGCACGGTGGGCTATGGGGTGCGCGCCCTCGTCGACGGGTCGTGGGGTTTCTCCGGCAGCGACCGCTTCGAGGATGCCGATCTCGACGCTGCCGCTGCGCGGGCCGTTTCTATCGCACGGGCATCCGCGCTGATTCCCAAACGCGTTCGCGCCGTGACCCCGGTCGAGAAATACGTCGACACGTGGTCGACCGCCGTATCGATCGATCCCAAATCGGTGCCCCTCGGAACGAAGATCGACTACTTGCTCCAGGCGGAAAAAGCCCTTCACGTCTCCGCGAGCATCGTGTACGGCTACGCCTTCTCGTGGAACGAGACGCGCACGAAGGAGTTCTACAGCACGACCGGCAGCGCAATCGTCCAGCACCTCGTTCAGACGGGCGCGGGCACCGGCTGTAACGCGGTTGCCGATGGGGACGCGGAGTTTCGCAGCGGCCCCGGCGACTACGGTCTGTATCAGGGCGGCGGCTGGGAGGTCGCCGAGCGAGCCGACTTGGTCAACAACGCCACGCGTTTCGGCGAAGATGCGGTGAGCCTCTTGAAGGCGCCGGTCCTGCCGGCGATGACCGGCGACCTCATCCTGACCGGCGCGGTGCTCAATTTGCAGATGCACGAATCGATCGGGCATCCGCTGGAACTCGACCGCAGCCTTGGTTGGGAGGCCAACTTTTCCGGCGTTTCGTGGGCGAAGCCCGACCAGGTCGGGAAACTGCGCTACGGGTCCGAGAAACTGAACGTCGTTTGCGACAACACGCTGCCGCTCGGCATGGCGACCGTCGGATACGACGACGAGGGCACCAAACCAAGCCCGGTCCCACTGATCGAAAACGGAATGCTACGCGCCTTCTTATCGTCGCGCGACACGGCAGCTGAAACGTCGCTTCCCCTCACGGCGTCGGTGCGCGCGCAGGATTGGGCATCGGTGCCGATCGTCCGCATGACCAACATTTCGCTGGCCCCGGGTGAAGGCACGCTCGAAGACATCGTCGCCGACACGAAGGAAGGGATCCTGATGGACGGCATCCGCTCCTGGTCGATCGACGACCATCGGCTGAACTTCCAATTCGGGACGCAGCTCGCTTGGGAAATTCAAAACGGCAAGCGCACCCGGCTTTATCGCAAACCGACGTACACGGGCGTCACGCCCCATTTCTGGGGTGGCCTCGATCGCGTTGCGGGAGCCCAGGACTGGGTTGTTTGGGGAACGCCGAATTGCGGCAAGGGCGAGCCCAACCAGTTCGGGCGAACGTCGCACGCCTGTTCCCACGCGCGCTTCGCCGGCGTCAAAATGGGCGTCAAAGCGGATGACTGACGCGCGAGCGGCCCTTGCGCTTGCAAAGAAAACGCTCGCGCTCGTAAGCGGCGCCGATCAAGCCTCAGTTCAGGTCAACGGCGCCGATGCGGCCTACTCGCGTTTTGCGCGGAACTACGTGGTCGCAAACCTGGCGTCGGTGTCGACGACCGTATCCGTAACTTTCGTGAAGAACAAGCAGCAGGGTCTCTCGACGACCGGTGATCTCTCCGAGACAGGACTGCGAGCCGTCGTCGCGCGAGCGTCCGACGTAGCGGCTCACGTGCCGGCCAACCCCGAATTCGTTTCCCTCGCGGTGCCGGGCGCGATCGGCGCATCGGCGCGTAGCGTGTTTGCGGCCACCGCCGAGGCGACGCCCGCCGACCGCATCGCCAAATTGAAGGCGGTGTTCGCCCGTATGGAGCGCTCCTCGCTGGGTTCTGCCGGTTTTACGACGACCCAAGCACACAGCGTTGCGATTGCCAATAGTTTGGGGGTGGAAGCGGCCTGGGAAGGCACGTACGCCGGCATCGAGATCAAGGCAATCGCCGAACGGACGAGCGGCTACGCCGATTTCTGGACCCGCGACTACGCGGTGCTCGATGCCGCCGAACGCGCCCACATCGCTGCAGCGAAGGCGACCGTCTCGGACGATCCGGCCGGGTTAGCGCCGGGCACCTACACCGTGATCCTCGAGCCGCCGGCATTCGTCGACTGCATCAACAACCTCTACTACGGATTCGCGGTCGACAAAATCAAGGAATCGCAAGACTCATGGCTGATCGATCGCCTCGACAAGCCGCTGTTCTCGCCGAATCTCACCGTCATCGACGACTGGAGCTACCCCGGGGTTGCAAATCAGCCGTTTGCTTCCGACGGAGCGCCCACCCAGCGGGTCGTCCTGGTCGAAAAGGGCGTGCCAAAGGGCATTGTGTCGTCAACCTATCTCGCCAATAAATTCGGCGTCGAGAACACCGGCCACGACGGGTATCCCACGAACGCGATCGTCATGCCGGGAACCAAGTCGCGCGAGCAGCTCATCGCCGAAACCGAGCGAGGGATCCTCATATCGCGAACCTGGTATACGCGAACGGTGGATCCGCGCCCGTGCACGATCACGGGCCTTACGCGGGACGGGGTCTACCTCATCGAAAACGGGAGGCTCACCAAGACGCTGAGGAATTTCCGCTTCTTCACGTCGATGTTGAGCGCGCTTGCCGACGTGGAGTTCGCGGACAAGCTCTATCGCTCGGAGTCGGCCGATGCCCCGCAGACGCTGCTCGTTCCCGCCGCGAAGATCGCCAAGTTCACCATGTCCGATCAAACCTCGTTCGCTTAGCGCTGTTCGAGGAAGCGCGCTATCGCCGCGAGGGTCGCTTCGGGTCGATCGCGGTGCGGCGAGTGACCGCAATGGGGGATGAGCACGGTTTGTGCGGCGGGGACGCGCGCTTCGATCGCCGCAAGCTGCGCGACCGTTCCGAACTCGTCGTCTTCACCCTGAATCACGAGCAGCGGGCAGCGAATCGCGTCGAGTGACGACTCGATGTTCCAGGCCCGAAAGCTCGGATCGAGCCAGATATCGTTCCAGCCCCGGAACGTCCCATCCACGTCGCCGTGATAACGCGCGAGCTTAGCGCGAAAGTCGGTCGTCTCGTACGTCGTCTTGAGCTGCGCGATGCTGCGCAGACTGAGCTCTTCGACGAACACGTGCGGCGCCTCCAGGATCAACGCTTGGACGCCGTGCGGGTACCCTCCGGCGTAGACGAGCGCAATCGAGCCGCCGTCACTATGGCCAAGCAGCACGGGACGCCGTATGCCCAGCGTGTCGAGCAACTCCGGCAGCACCGCCTCGGCTTCGTGATGCATGTACGCGGGATCGCGCTTTTCGACCAGAGCCTCGGACCAGCCGTGGCCGTAGCGCGAATAGGCCACGACCTCGTAGCCCGTTCGGTCCCGCACCCTTTGCGGGAAGTCACGCCACAGCGCGATCGAGCCAAGCCCCTCGTGCAGCATGACGATCGTTCCCGGGCTTGGGCCGGCTTGAGCAAGCCTGCGCACTTCCAGACGCCGTCCCGCGACGATCGGGTGGCTGGCTTCCCCGTTTGCTGAAAATGGCATCATATTACATTGACACTCGCTACACAACTGCACTATAATTCCCGAACCCGGCTCCCAGACCCCTCAGGAAGGAAGTCGACGAATGCTCGCCTTCGAGGCTCCGGTCACCTTCGACACCCACCCCGATCGCTATAAGCACTGGCGGCTATCGTTCGACGGACCGGTGGCGACGCTCGCGATGGACGTCGCCGAAGATGCCGGCATCAAGCCCGGCTACAAGCTGAAGCTCAACTCCTACGACCTGGGGGTCGACATCGAGTTGCACGACGCATTGCAGCGCATTCGTTTCGAGCACCCGACCGTTCGCAGCGTCGTGATCACGAGCCTCAAGGACCGAATTTTCTGCTCGGGGGCGAACATCTTCATGCTCGGCATGTCGTCGCACGCATGGAAAGTGAACTTCTGCAAGTTTACCAACGAGACGCGCAACGGCATCGAGGACGCGAGCGCGCATTCGGGGTTGAAGTTTTTGGCCGCCTGCAACGGCACGACCGCCGGCGGCGGCTACGAGCTCGCGCTGGCTTGCGACGAGATATTGCTCATCGACGACCGCTCGTCCGCCGTGAGCCTGCCGGAGGTTTCTCTCCTCGGCGTGATGCCGGGGACGGGCGGATTGACGCGCCTCACCGACAAGCGCAAGGTGCGTCGCGATCACGCCGACATCTTTTGCACGACGCCCGAGGGCGTGCGCGCCACGCGCGCCAAGGCCTGGAAGCTGGTCGACGATACCGAGAAATCGCGCGATTTTCCCGGCGCCGTCGCGCGTCGCGCGGCCGCGCTCGCCGAAGCGAGCGACCGGCCGCGGCAAGCAAACGGCGTCGAGCTCACGCCCCTCTCGCGAACGATCGACGAGACCGGTTATCACTACGCATACGTTGATGTTTGCATCGACCGTAAGGCGCGGAGCGCGACGATCACGGTCGGCGGCCCGCCGCGGCCGCAGCCGTCGGATCCCGAAGCGCTTCTCGCGCTCGGCGCCGCGTGGTGGCCGCTTGCAATGGCCCGCGAGCTCGACGACGCGATCCTGATGCTGCGTACGAACGACCTCGACATCGGCATGTGGCTCCTGAAAAGCCGGGGCAATGCTGGCGACGTGCTCGCTGCCGACGCGAGCTTGGTCGCGCACCGAGACCACTGGTTCGTGCGGGAGACGATCGGCATGCTGCGACGCACGCTGGCCCGTCTGGATGTTTCGTCGCGATCGATGTTCGCCATCCTCGACGAATCGTCGTGCTTCGCCGGGACCTTGCTCGAACTCGCACTCGCCGCGGACCGCAGCTACATGCTGCTGGCGAACGACCCTGCCGCCGGACCGCACGTCACGCTCTCCGCCGTGAACTTCGGCATGTATTCCGAGGTCAACGGGCGCTCGCGCATCGAGACGCGTTTCTGCGGCGAGCCGGAGCCCATCGAACGGCTGCGGGCCGCAGCGGGAACGCCTCTCGACACCGCAGCGGCGGTCGAAACCGGACTCATCACCGCCGCGCCCGACGAACTCGATTGGGACGAGGAGCTTCGCATGGCGCTCGAAGAGCGTGCTAGCCTATCGCCCGATGCGCTGAGCGGCCTCGAGGCGAATCTGCGCTTCCCGCTCTTCGAAACGATGGAAACGCGCATCTTCGGGCGGCTCTCGGCATGGCAAAACTGGATTTTCACCCGGCCGAACGCCGCCGGCGAACGCGGCGCGCTGAAGGCCTTCGGCACCGGCGCCAAAGCCGCGTTCGACTGGGACCGCGTGTAGCGAACGGAGATTTCGATGGACGTCACCTATCAGGACCGCATTCCAAACAACGTCGGCCTGGCCGAGAACCGCTCGCTGCAGCGCGCGCTCGAGCATTGGCAGCCCGAGTTCCTCAACTGGTGGGATGACATGGGCCCCGCCGGCTCGCGCGCATTGGACGTTTATCTGCGCACCGCGATCAGCGTCGAGAAAAACGGCTGGGCGAACTTCGACTATGTCAAGATGCAAGATTACCGCTGGGGCATCTTTCTCAACCCGGCCCAGCCCGATCGCAAAGTCAACTTCGGCGTGCACAAGGGGCAGCCGGCCTGGCAAGCGGTCCCAGGAGAGTATCGCAGCAACCTGCGGCGCATCATCGTCACGCAGGGCGACACGGAGCCCGCGTCGGTCGAGCAGCAGCGCCATCTCGGCCACACCTGTCCCTCGCTCTACGATTTGCGCAATCTCTATCAGATCAACGTCGAAGAGGGGCGCCACCTGTGGGCGATGGTGTATTTGTTGCACGCATACTTTGGGCGCGACGGACGTGAGGAGTCGGAGGCGCTCTTGGAGCGCCGCTCGGGCGATCAGGACAACCCGCGCATCCTGGGCGCATTCAACGAGAAGACGCCGGATTGGTTGTCGTTTTTTATGTTTACCTTCTTCACCGACCGCGACGGCAAGTTCCAGCTTTGCGCGCTGGCCGAGTCGGGATTCGATCCGCTCGCGCGCACCACTCGGTTCATGCTGACCGAGGAAGCCCACCATATGTTCGTGGGCGAGACCGGCGTCGGCCGCATCGTCCAGCGCACCGCACAGGTAATGGCACGCGAAAAAACCGACGATCCGCAAAAGCTTCGGGCGCTTGGGGTGATCGATCTTCCGACGCTGCAACGCTACCTCAATTTCCACTACAGCATTACCCTCGATCTTTTCGGCTCCGACCTTTCCTCGAACGCAGCGACCTTTTACGCGACCGGCCTTAAGGGACGCTATAACGAGTCGAAAATCGACGACGACCATGTGCTGCGCGACGTGGAGCATCCGGTGCTCGATCTCGAAGATGGCCGGCTTGTGACGCGGCCCGCTCCGATGCTCAACGCGCTCAACGAGCGCCTGCGCGACGATTACATCAAGGACACGATCGCGGGCGTTGGGCGCTGGAACCGTCAGATCGAAAAAGAGGGAGTCCCCGCGAAGTTGGAAGTGCCGCACCGGGCGTTCAATCGCCGGATCGGCCCGCTCGCAGCGGCGCGGATCGATCCCGACGGGCGCGTCGTCTCAGAAGCGGAATGGGCCGCGCGCCAAGACGAATGGCTGCCGGGCGCCTCCGACCGCGCGTACGTCGCCTCGCTGATGGGCCGCGTGGTCGAACCGGGCGCCTTTGCGAACTGGATCGCACCTCCGCCAAAAGGCATCCACTACCGGCCGCTCGACTTCGAATACGTACGCTTCGCCTAGCGTTCCCTGCGGCACGCTCCAAGGGCTGATTCGACGCCGAAACGTACCTTGAACAGCGTGCTCAGCTTCCAAGTCGAACGGTTCGGCGAACCTCTGGTCGAGGTACGACGCGAGCTGCCCGAACCGCAGGGCGCCCAGGTCGTGCTCGAGATCGCCGCATGCGGCGTTTGTCATAGCGACGTTCATCTGTGGGAAGGCTTCTTCGATCTGGGCGACGGTCAAAAGCTGGACGCCACCCGCATCGTTTCGCCGCCGAGAACCCTCGGACACGAAATCGTCGGGACCGTCACGGCCGTCGGACCGGACGTGCATGGTGTGAAGGCCGGCGCCCGGCGTGTGATCTACCCGTGGACCGGCTGCGGACAGTGCGAACTCTGTCAGGCCGGAAAGGAGCACCTGTGCAACCGTCCCACGGCGCTGGGCATCCAGCGCGACGGCGGATTTGCGCAGTCGGTGCTCGTTCCCGACGAGAAATATCTGCTGGCCTACGATCCGCTGCCGGAAGCACAAGCCTGCACGTATGCCTGCGCCGGGCTTACCGCGTTCGGCGCACTCAAGAAAGCGCTGCCGCTCGCCGGCGGCGAGCAACTCTTGATCGTCGGTGCGGGTGGGGTCGGGCTTTCTGCAATCCGCCTCGCGAAGGCACTGTACGGCGTCGCTCCGGTCGTTGCGGAAGTCGATCGCGAAAAATGGGACGTGGCGCGATCGGCTGGGGCGGGCGACGTCATCGACCCGGGCGAGCCCGATGCGTTGCGGACGTTGATACGGGGTAGCGGCGGGGGCGTCGCCGCCGCGGTCGACTTCGTGGGAGCAGGCTCGTCCTTCGAGTTCGCGTTGGGAGCGTTGCGCAAGGCGGGCTGCCTGATCAGCGTCGGGCTCTTCGGCGGTTCGGCGCGGGTCGCACCGGCGCTCGTCGCCATGCGGGCGCTCTCCATCATCGGTTCCTACGTCGGAAGCCTCGACGAGATGCGCGAACTAATGCAAATCGCGCGCTCCGAGGCTTTGCCCGAGCTGCCCGTCACCGAGCGGCCGTTGCACGACGTCAGCGCCACGCTGGTCGATCTCAAGCACGGGCGGGTGCGCGGTCGCGTCGTCGTGCGGCCCAATGGAAAGGCTTGAGAGGCATGCGCTATAACGCTGCCGCAGATCTGATCGAGCGCAATGTCAGCGGCGGGCGCTCCTCAAAGCGCGCCTTCGTGGACGACCGGGGGAGTTACACCTACGGTGAGGTCGCCAAGCGCGTTAACCGCTTCGCCAATGCGCTGGCTGCTCTCGGCATCGAACCGGAACAACGGGTGCTGCTCTGTCTGCATGACGGCATCGATTTTCCCACGGCATTTCTCGGCTGCATCATGGCGGGCGTCGTCCCGATCGCCGTTAACACGCTGCTCACGACCGGCGAGTACGCGTATATGCTCGAAGACAGCCGCGCGCGAGCGATCGTTCTGTCCGAGCCGCTCGTGCCCGTGTTCGCGCCGCTGCTGGGAAGCTCCCCGTTCATCAAGCGCGCGATCGTGTCGGGAGCCGATGCATGCGACCACCTTCGCATGTCGGATTTGCTCGAGTCCTCCGCCGGCGAATTCGTTGCGGCTTCCACCGTTGCCGACGACATTTGCTTTTGGCTCTACTCGTCCGGCTCGACCGGGCCGCCCAAGGGAACGGTTCACATTCACTCCAGCCTCGTGCAGACTGCGGAGCTCTATGGGGTTCCGGTTCTCGGCATCGAAGAGAACGACGTCGTCATGTCGGCCGCGAAGCTCTTCTTTGCCTATGGTCTGGGCAACGGTTTGACGTTTCCGATGTTTGCCGGTGCTACCAGCGTTCTCATGGCTGAGCGCGCCACGCCTCCCGCGGTCTTCGCGCGGCTGCGCGAGCATCGCGTTTCCATCTTCTATGGAGTGCCGACGCTGTACGCCGCAATGCTGAGCAGTCCGGGCTTGCCGGCGCGCGAAGACGTGCGTCTGCGCCGCTGCGTCTCCGCCGGCGAAGCGCTTCCCGAAGAGATCGGGCGCCGCTGGACCCGTCACTTCGGCGTCGACGTTCTGGACGGCATCGGATCGACCGAGATGCTGCATATTTTTCTCTCGAACCGCCCGGGCGACGTCCGCTACGGGACCACCGGAAAGCCGGTCCCCGGTTACGACGTACAGCTGACGGGCGAAGCCGGAGAGGCCGTCGCGCCGGGCGAGGTGGGCGATCTCGCGGTGGCCGGCCCGACAAGCGCCATCATGTATTGGAACCAGCGCGAGCGCAGCCGTAGCACGTTCCAAGGTGCCTGGACGCGTACCGGCGACAAGTATAGCCGGGATGCTGAGGGCTACTACACCTACGCCGGGCGCAGCGACGACATGCTCAAAGTGAGCGGGATGTACGTGTCGCCGATCGAGGTGGAATCGGCCTTGATGGCTCACGAGGCGGTCCTGGAGTGCGCCGTCTGCGCGAAAGAGGATGCCGAGAAGTTAGTGAAGCCGATCGCGTTCGTGGTTCTCAAAGCGGGCTTCATGGCGGGCGAGGGGTTGCGCGAGGATCTCAAGCAGCACGTCAAGAACCGGCTCGCGCCGTACAAGTATCCGCGCTGGCTCGAATTCGTCGACGAGCTTCCCAAGACGGCGACGGGGAAAATTCAGCGCTTCAAGTTGCGCGAGACGGCGGCGGAGCCGAGCGAGCCGGTAACCGCGGCGAAGCGCCCGTGAGCGACGCCTTTATCTGCGACGCGGTACGTACCCCGATCGGCCGCTACGGCGGCGCGCTAAGCTCGGTGCGCACGGACGATCTCGGCGCCGTCCCGTTGCGCGCGCTCGTCGCGCGCAATCCAAGCATCGACTGGTCGCGCGTCGATGATTTGTTCTTCGGTTGTGCCAACCAAGCCGGAGAGGACAACCGCAACGTCGGCCGGATGGCGGCGCTGCTCGCCGGGCTCCCGACCTCGATCCCCGCCGCGACCGTCAATCGCTTGTGCGGTTCCGGCATGGACGCCATCGGTCAGGCCGCGCGCGCGATACGCAGCGGTGAGGCCGACCTCGTGCTGGCCGGCGGCGTCGAAAGCATGTCGCGCGCGCCGTTCGTCATGGCCAAAGCCGAAACCGCCTTCTCGCGATCGACCGAAATCTACGACACGACGATCGGCTGGCGTTTCATCAACCCGCTTCTGAAGGCGCAGTACGGTGTCGACTCGATGCCGGAGACCGGCGAAAACGTCGCGGAAGAGTTCCACGTCTCCCGCGATGATCAGGACGCGTTCGCGTTGCGCAGCCAACAGCGCGCTGCGGCGGCGCAGCAGGCGGGAAGGCTTGCCGAGGAGATCGTGCCCGTTTCGATTCCGCAACGCAAGGGCGAGCCGATCGTGGTCGAACGGGACGAGCACGTTCGCGGCGACACGACGCTCGAGGCACTGGCAAAGCTGCCGACGCCATTTCGCAAGAATGGAACGGTCACCGCGGGCAACGCTTCGGGCGTAAACGACGGGTCGTGCGCGGTATTGGTCGCATCCGAGCGCGCCGTCGATGCGTTCGGGCTGACGCCCAAAGCGCGCTTCGTCGGCATGGCGACCGCCGGCGTGCCGCCGCGCATCATGGGCTTCGGTCCGGCCCCCGCCAGCCGCAAGCTGCTCGAACGGCTAGGCCTCTCCGTCGGCGAGATGGACGTCATCGAGCTCAACGAAGCCTTCGCCTCGCAGTCGCTGGCCGTCATGCGCGACCTCGGGCTCGCTGACGATGCCGCCCACGTCAACCCGAACGGTGGCGCGATTGCGCTCGGGCATCCGCTGGGAATGAGCGGCGCGCGCTTGGTGACGACTGCGACCTACGAGCTTGCGCGACGCGGCGCCCGCTACGCCCTCTGCACGATGTGCATCGGAGTGGGACAGGGTATCGCAAGCGTCATCGAGCGCGTTTAGGCGAGAGGATCCGAGCGGCAGATGGCGAGGCCGGCGGCCAACGATGAACTCGTGCGACAGAGCGGCTACGTGCCCGAACGCGTTCGTCGCGCCCACGCCGGCAACCCGATTCTGGCCCTGTGGCGGGCGCTTTGGGACAGCATCATCGGCAAGAAGGTCATCATGGCCGTCACCGGCGGCGTTCTGGTGCTTTTCGTCGTCGGCCACATGCTGGGGATGCTCAAGACCTTCGGCGGATCTGCCGAGCTCAACGCGTACTCGATGTTCTTGCGCCAGATCCTGCAACCGGCCCTCGGTTATGGGGGGGCGCTATGGTTCATACGCATCGTGCTGCTGGTGTGCGTCGTGCTTCACATCGCTGCCTCGGTCGAGCTGACCCGGGTCAACCAGCAAGCGCGGCCGATCGGCTACAATACGAAGCGCGTCGTCGAGACCACGTTTGCAGCTTTGACGATGCGCTGGAGCGGCGCGCTGCTGCTGGTCTTCATCGTCTTTCACCTTCTGAATCTATCGGCCGGCGTCGCCGGCTTCGCCCCGGGAACGTTCGACCCGTTAAACGTTTACCACAACGTCGTCGCCGGACTTTCGCTCTGGCCGGTCGCTGCCTTTTATATCGTCGCAATGGGCGCGCTCTACCTACACCTCGAGCACGGCCTTTGGAGCATCTCGCAGACGCTTGGCTGGAACACAACACGCAACGTCGATACGGCCAAGCGTGACTCGCGGCTCATCGCCCTAGCCGTTGCTGCCGGCTTCGCCTCGGTTCCAATTGCCGTTTTGGCGGGCTGGATCCGCTAACGATGAGTGCCATGCTCGACGGCGGCATTCCATCGGGACCGATCGAGCAAAAGTGGGGACGCTGCCGGTTCGAGATGATGCTGGTCAATCCATCGAACCGGCGCAAGCATTCGATCATCGTCGTCGGCGCGGGGCTCGCGGGCGCGGCAGCCTCCGCGTCGCTGGGCCAGCAAGGTTACCACGTGCGCTGCTTCTCTTTCCACGACTCGCCGCGCCGCGCGCATTCGATCGCCGCTCAGGGCGGCATCAACGCGGCCAAGAACTACCGCAACGACGGCGACAGCACGTTTCGGCTCTTCTACGACACGATCAAGGGAGGCGACTACCGTTCGCGCGAGGCGAACGTCTATCGATTGGCCGAGGTCAGCGTCAACATCATCGACCAATGCGTCGCGCAGGGCGTACCGTTCGCGCGCGAGTACGGTGGGCTGCTCGACACGCGCTCCTTCGGCGGCGTGCAGGTTTCGCGCACGTTCTACGCCCGCGGCCAGACCGGCCAGCAGCTTCTGCTCGGCGCGTACCAAGCGCTCGAAGAGCAGGTCGGCACGGGTACCGTCACCATGCACACCCGCAGCGAACTGCTGGACATCGTCATCGTCGACGGCAAAGCGCGCGGCATCGTCACGCGCGACCTCGTCAGCGGAAGAGTATCGTCGCATGCGGCGGACGTCGTCGTTTTGGCAACGGGCGGATACTCCAACGTCTTCTATCTCTCGACCAATGCCAAGGCCTCGAATTGCACGGCGATCTGGCGCGCGCACCGGCGCGGTGCCTTCTTCGCAAATCCTTGCTTCACGCAAATCCATCCGACGTGCATTCCGCTCAGCAGCGAGCACCAGTCGAAGCTGACGCTCATGTCCGAGTCGCTGCGCAACGACGGGCGCGTCTGGGTGCCGCTAAAAAGGGGCGACAAGCGCCCGCCGAACGACATCCCTGAAAGCGAGCGCGACTACTTTCTCGAGCGCCGCTATCCGAGCTTCGGCAATCTCGTGCCGCGCGACGTTGCGTCGCGGGCGACCAAGGAGGTATGCGACGAGGGCCGCGGGGTCGGCCCGAGCGGCCTCGGCGTCTATCTCGATTTCGCGGCCGCGATCGCGCGCATGAGCCGCGAGCAGGTCGACGAGAAGTACGGCAACCTGTTCGACATCTACGAGAAGATCACGGGCGAGGACGCGCACGCCGTTCCGATGCGCATCTATCCCGCGCCCCACTATACGATGGGCGGCCTGTGGGTCGACTACCACTTGATGTCGACCATCCCGGGGCTGTTCGTGGCGGGCGAGGCGAACTTCTCGGACCACGGGGCAAACCGGCTTGGCGCGAGCGCGCTCATGCAGGGCTTGGCTGACGGGTATTTCATTTTGCCGTACACGATCCCCGACTACATCGCCTCGAACCACTTGGCGGCAATCGACACCTCGCATCCGGCGTTCGCGGCCGCCGAGGCTGACGTTGCCGAACGGGTGCGCAGGCTCGTCGGCATCCGCGGCAAGCGCAGTCCCGATTCCATTCATCGCGAGCTGGGCAAGACGATGTGGGATTTGTGCGGTATGAGCCGCTCCGATCAGAGCCTGCGGCGCGCGCTTGCGAAGGTGCCCGAACTGCGTGAGGAGTTCTGGAACGACCTGCGCATCGTCGGTTCGGGCGAGGAACTCAATCAGACGCTCGAAAAAGCGGGGCGCATCGCCGATTTTCTCGAGCTGGCCGAGTTGATGTGCATCGACGCGCTGGACCGGACCGAATCATGCGGCGGCCATTTCCGTGTCGAAAGCCAGACCTCCGAGGGCGACGCGGTGCGCGACGACGAGCACTTCTCGTTTGTGTCGGCTTGGGAATGGAAGGGCCAGAACGCTCCTCCCGAGCTTCACAAAGAGCCGCTCGCTTTCGAATACGTTCACTTCGCGCCGCGGAGCTACAAGTAACCGTGAAGCTAACGCTTAAGGTTTGGCGGCAGCAAGAGGCCGGGGCGAGCGGCCGGTTCGCGACCTATGACGTCGACGGCGTCACGCCGGACATGTCGTTTCTCGAAACGCTCGACTTACTCAACGAGAACCTTCTCGCCCGGGGCGAAGCCCCGGTCGCCTTCGAGTCCGACTGCCGCGAAGGCATTTGCGGTTCGTGCGGCTTCCTGATCAACGGCGTCGCGCACGGAGGCCGGCCCGGCACGACCGTGTGCCAGCTTTCGATGCGCTTCTTCGAAGACGGCGACGTGCTGACGCTCGAACCGTGGCGCGCCCGCGCCTTTCAGGTGATCCGGGATCTCATCGTCGAGCGCTCCGCCTTCGATCGCATCGTCCAGGCCGGCGGTTTCATCAGCGTTCCGGTCGGAAGCGCCCGCGACGGCAACGCCATCTTGGTGCAAAAGGAATCCGCCGACACCGCTTTCGATGCGGCTGCCTGCATCGGTTGCGGTGCTTGCGTGGCCGCCTGTCCCAACGCCTCCGCGATGCTGTTCACCGCTGCTAAGCTGATGCATCTCAACACGCTACCGCAGGGGCAGCCCCAACATCACTTGCGCACGCTCGACATGATTGCCGCGATGCAGAACGAGCACTTCGGAAGCTGCACCAATCACGGCGAATGCGAAGCGGTCTGCCCCAAAGGCATCCCGATGGAGTTCATCGGTTCGATGAACCACGATTTGATCACCGCGATGTTCCGTCGCCGCCGCGAGCGCCCCCCCGCCCCCGACGTGGGCAAGCAGCCTTACCACGAGATCGAAGAAACGGGCTCACGCAGCCGGAATAAATAAGGCGCACGCGTCGGTCTGGGCGGACGGCTTCATTCGAGCCTCACGACGATGAGCGGGCAGGCCGCATGGTCGACAACGAAGCGCGCGACGTGGCCTACCGAATGCGGCCCGATACCGGGCCGGTGACCGGCCGCAAGGAACAGCGCGACGTCGCCTCTCCCTGCCTCCGCGAGCGCGTGTCCGGCATGGCGTCCCATCAGGGTGCGCAGGCGTGGCTCGATCCGCGCTTCGCGCATCAATTGCGCGCCGCGTTCGAGGATCTCTTGCGCCTGCTGCCGGTCGACGTCTTCGGAATGGTGATGCGGCGCAGCGCGAAGGTGACGTTCGCGAAGGTATCCGAGCTCGCGCGCAGCGACTGCCCCATAGGCACACCAGAGCTCGACCGATTCAAAGAACGCTATCCAAGGGATCGCTGCGGCGATCAGCTGCTCGTCCTGCACGCCGTCCAGACATAGCGCGATTGTTCGCACGGAAAGACCTCCTAGCTGGGTTGGGTCCGCGCTACGGCGGATCAAGCGATGCGGCTTTCACGACCAATTAGCGAACGAGCCACAGCCAAAGCGACGTGACGACGAGCATCGCCGGCACGACGGCCAGGCCGAGGCGAAGATATTCCAGCGGCCTGACGGCGAGCCCGCGCTCGTGAAGGATCGACAGCCACAGGATCGTTGCGAGCGAGCCGGTCGTCGTCAGATTCGGGCCTAGGTCGACGCCCGCGATCAGCGCGTAGGCCGGCCAGCCGGCGTTTCCACGAGCGACGATCGCGCCGGAGAGGACGGCGATGGGCAGGTTGTTCATCAGGTTCGAAGCGAGCGCCGAGCCGAACGCAGCCGTCAGGATTGTCACCAGCTTTCCCTCACGTTCGGTATCGTGCAGCGCCGTGAGCGCCCAACCGAGCAGCCCGGCGCGCTCGACTGCGTCAACGATCGCAAAGAGCCCGGGCAGCAGCAGGAAGGTCGCCCAGCCGATGCGCGCTGCGGCAGCGCTCGGAGTCACCTGAGCGACCGCGAGCGCCAGGACGGCGCCGGCGAGCGCGACGGGGCCGAGCGGCCAATTGAGGATGAGGGCGATGACGTACGCAAGGGCAAGGGCGAGCATCGCGACCAGCGTACGCAGCCGGCGCGAACCGATCGCCTCAGCCGGCTCGTACTGATAGCGGCCGCGTAGCTCGCGCCGGAAGATGTACAGGAAGATCGCTAGGTTGATCGCGATCGCGGCGATCGCGGGCGGACCGAGGTGGAGGACGAAATGGCCGAAGTTCGGCCGCGGCAACACGAGCACGTTGGTCGGATTCGAGAAAGGCATACCGAAGGAAGCGGTATCGGCGACGAACGTGCACGCATAGAGATACGGTAAAGCGGCGATGCCGCGTTTGGAGACGGCGCGGTAAACGACCGGCGTAAAGACGATAGCCATCGCATCGTTCGAGAGCACCGCAGCAACTGCACCGCCCGTGAGAAAAAGCGACGTAAAGAGCCGGCGCCGCGAGCCCTTGGCGCGCTCGAGCAGAACGTCCGCAATCCACTCGAAAAGCCCGCTGCATTCGGCCGCCGCCGAGACACCCATGAGCCCGAGAATGAAGAGCAGCACGTTCCACTGCGCGCCGACCGCGACGAGCGCCGCAGGCAGCGGCTCGGCTCCCAGAGCGATCAGGATGGCCGCTCCGGCCGTGGCCCAAATCCATGCCGGGATGCCCCTCGGCCGGATTCCAACCAGACCGATCGCAGCCAAGGCGATCAATAGCGTGAGGACGATGCTCGGGCCTCCTGGCGAGACCCAGACCTCTTACCCTACTCTTCCTTTTGCGCTTCTTCCCGGGCCCGCGACTGAAGCTCGGCGACGATGCTCGAGTCGGCGAGCGTGGTCGTGTCGCCGAGCGTTCTTCCCTCCGAAATATCGCGCAGCAAGCGGCGCATGATCTTGCCGCTGCGCGTCTTCGGCAGCTCGCTCGTAAACGTTAGATACTTGGGCGACGTGAATTTGCCAAGCTTCACTCCGACGTGCGCGCGCAGCTCTAAGGCAAGCGGTTCAGACCCGACCTGGGCTCCTTTGAGCAACACGAACGCCGAAATCGCCTGCCCGGTCATCGCGTCGCTGCGGCCGACGACGGCGGCTTCCGCGACCGCCGGATGGCTGACCAGCGCGCTCTCCACTTCGGTCGTCGAAATGCGGTGACCGCTGACGTTCATGACGTCGTCGATGCGGCCCATGAACCAGTAGTTGCCGTCCTTGTCGCGCCGGCAGCCGTCGCCTGCGAGGTACATGTGCGGGAACTTCGACCAGTACGTCTCCTTGTAGCGTTCGTCATCGCCCCAGATGCCGCGCAGCATAGCCGGCCATGGCTTTCGGATGACGATGTAGCCCCCGCCTCCCGGCGGCACGGTCTGCCCGGCTTCGTCGACGACATCGGGGAAAACGCCGGGAAACGGTTGCGTCGCGCTGCCCGGAAGCGTGGTCGTGACGCCGGGGAGCGGCGTGATCATGATCATCCCCGTCTCCGTTTGCCACCACGTGTCGACGATCGGGCAGCGGCCGCCCCCGATCACATCGCGGTACCACATCCACGCTTCGGGATTGATGGGTTCCCCGACGGAGCCCAGCAATCGGAGTGACGAAAGATCGTGTTTGCCTGGATATTCGGTGCCCCACTTCATAAACGTTCGAATCGCCGTCGGCGCCGTATACAGGATCGTAACCTTGTAGCGCTCGACGATCTCCCAGAAGCGGTCCTTGTCAGGATGATCCGGGGTGCCTTCGTAAAGAACGCCCGTCGTACCGTTGCAGAGCGGCCCGTACACGATGTACGAGTGGCCGGTGACCCAGCCGATGTCCGCGGTGCACCAGTAAACGTCGTCATCCTTGACGTCGAAAACGTACTTGTGCGTCGTCGCGGCGCCCGTCAGATAACCGCCGGTTGTATGCTTGATACCTTTGGGTTTCGCGGTCGTGCCGCTGGTGTACAGGATGAAGAGCAGGTTTTCCGCGTCGACCGGCTCGGGCTCGCACGTCGCGGGCTGTCCTTCGATAAGCTCGTGCCACCAGACATCGCGCCCGGGCTCCATGTTCACGGGGTCGCCCGTCCGCTTGACGACGATGCAACACTTGACGTCCGGCATCCGCTCCATGGCAGCGTCGCAGTTCTCCTTGAGCGGCACCGTCTTACCGCGCCGCCATCCAAAATCGGCCGTGATGAGCGCGATGCAGCCGGAGTCGGTGACGCGATCGACGATCGCATCCGGCGAGAATCCTCCGAAGATGACCGAGTGCGCGGCCCCGATCCGCGTGCAAGCCAGCATGGCAACGGGCAGCTCTACGATCATTGGAAGGTAGATTGCAACGCGGTCGCCGCGCTTGATTCCCTGCGCACGTAGCGCGTTTGCGAAGCGGCAAACCTCCAACAGGAGTTCGTTGTACGTGACTGCTCGCCGATCGCCCGGTTCGCCTTCAAAGTAATAGGCCACGCGCTCCCCGCGCCCCGCGCGCACGTGCCGGTCGAGGCAATTCACGCTGATGTTCAATTCGCCGTCGGCAAACCAGCGAGCGAACGGCTCGTTCCACTCGAGGACGCGCGTGAACGGCTTGCTCCACTCGAGCTCCCTCGCGCGCGCCGCCCAGAACGCTTCGTAATCGCCGTTTGCCTCTTCGTAGACCTCGGGTTTCGCGTTTGCCTGCGCTACGAATTCGGGAGGGGGCGGAAAACGGCGCTCCTCGACCTGGAGTGCCTCGATGTGACGGGAGTGAAGCTGTTCCTCAACGCTCATCTGCAGATTTTCACCTCGGACTTTGGGATTTACGCGCCATCGCAGCGGGTTCCCGCCGCGACGCTAAACGCCTGACTTTCGACGCACGTACGCCTGGAGACGGCGCGCGGCTTTGCGGAAAGCGTCGCGCACCGCACGTTCGGCGTTCTTTCGCTCCGCATCGACTTCGGCCGACTTGTCGATCCTCGGCACTTCCTCGCCGAGCAAGCGCGCACGCAAGCTCGGTTCGTGGCTGATGACCAGCTCTTCGCCCGGCACCGCGAGCTCGATGCGCACGTGGAAGGGCGCGCCGGAGCGACGATGCCGGTGCGGCTGTTCGACTAAAACGCGGCAACTGACGATGCGAGCGTAGAAGTGCTCCAGCTTGGCCGCTTCCACGCCGATCAACGTTTCGAGCGCCTCGGAGCGCGGACAATCGCGGTAGATCGTCTGCAGAGGCAGCTTCATCTCGCGGCGTGTGGCCGATCGCGCACTCTATTTGCTAACCTTAGCAAACGACCGCTGAGGGCCAACCTGCTCTCTGGAGACGTAGCGCGCATCTCTTTTCGGGAGTTTGATATCGCGCGCCAGCTTGAACCACCGGAGCACGACGATCGTCAACCACGTACTATCGAACTCAAACCAGCGTAGACCGTGCCGGGCAGAAAACGGAAACGCGTGGTGATTGTTGTGCCAACCCTCGCCCCATGTGAGCAGCGCGACCCACCAATTGTTGGTCGACCGATCGGCGGTGCCATAGGTTCGGTAGCCGGCATGGTGTGCGGCACTGTTCACCAGCCACGTGACGTGATACGTCATGACGACGCGCACGAAGATTCCCCAGATCAGCCACGGCCAGCCGCCGGCCGCGAAGAGCACGAGCGCAAGCGCAACCTGCCAAAGGAGGTACGTGCGCTCCAGGAAGCGATAGAACGGCACCTTGCAAAGGTCGGGCGCGAGGCGGCGCTGTTCGGCCCAGGTCGGCCGGTCCTCGTTTTTCCGGTAAAGCCACTCGACGTGTGCCCAACCCAGCCCTCGATGCACGTTATGAGGGTCGCCCTCGCGGTCGGCGTGGGCGTGATGGGCGCGGTGCGTTGCAACCCATTCGATCGGGCCGCCTTGTAACGCGAGCGTTCCGCAGATCGACAGAAAGTATTCGAACCAGGTCGGGCAGCGCAAGCTACGGTGGGTCAGAAGCCGATGGAACCCGAGGCTGACCCCGAAACCGCCGGTAATTTGGTAGAGTGCGAGCGCGACGGCCAGCGCGGCCCAATTGAATGTTTGTGGGACGAGTGCCGCAAGCGCGCCGAGGTGAAGCACGAGCAGGCCGATCCCCGTGGAGACGTTGCCCCGCCGGCCGCGGCGAGACTCGTCGATATCTTGGACCATCGTCGGTATTCCATTTCGAAACGGTTTCCGGGCCTATGAAAGGGCCTGGCGGCGTCTTCTCCCCCGCGCGGCACGCGTCCGCCTTTCACTTGCCGGCAACGACTGGTAGAAGGAGAATGCCATGTTCCACACTTGACTCGTAAGAATGGCAAAAAATCCACGCGGCCTCGTGGCCAAGTGCGAGCTCGCAAGAAACGCGATGAAGCCCGTGACCGTAACCGACAGAAACCCGAGCACCCTCTTAGCCCGCTATTCCGGCGAACCTTCGAGCAAGCGGCGCCGGTTCAGGACTGCCGAAGCCGGCTCGCTTCTCCCCGCGTCACGAAGGGCCCGCGCGCCTGTTGTGTGTATGGACTGCCCATGAAGCTACTCTTCGCTTTCGCCGCCCTTTGGTGCCTGACGCTTGCACCCGTTCGATCGACGGACTGGCCCACGTTCGGGTTCGATTCGGCCCGCAGCAGCTACAACTCGGCCGAGAAGGTTCTTTCGAAAGCGAACGTTGCGCAGCTCCACGAGCTCTGGCAGATATCGCTCGGAAACGTGGCGGACTCGACGCCCATCTTGCTTGCGCACGTTCACGCCGGCTCCCAGAACCTCGCCGTCCTTTTCCAGACGACCAAAGGTGGGACGACGTACGCAGTGGAGGCGAAGTCGGGAACGATCCTTTGGAAATATGCGACGAGTGGGCCAGGTATCACGACCTCGACGCCGGTCGCGGATATGTCGCGCGGCGTTCTGTTCGTGCCGGGTGTCGACGGATACGTGCATGAGTTGAACCCGGCCACCGGGGCCGAGCTTACGGGTACCGGCTTTCCGGCGCAAATCACGCTGATACCTAATTCGGAGAAGGACGCTTCGTCGCTCAATCTCGCAAACGGGTACCTCTACGCGACCACCTCGGGCTATATCGGCGATGCGCCGCCCTACGACGGACACGTTGTTGCCGTCCGTTTGAAAGACGGAAAGACCACCGTGTTCAACTCGCTATGCAGTAACCTCAAATCGCTACCGACGGCGAGTTCGTGCCCCGAGCAGCGCTCGGGCATCTGGGCCCGCTCGGGCGCGGTCGTCGATCCGGATCCCTCAATGCAGGGCCGGGTGTACGCTTCGACCGGCAACGGCGAGTTCAACGCCACGCGCGGCGGTGAGGACTATGGCGATTCGATTCTATCGCTGAAGCGGAATTTGTCGCAACTCCTCGACTATTACACGCCCGGCGATAATCGTAAGCTCGATGACGATGACGTCGACCTCGGCAGCACGGCTGCCGTCATGCTGCCGACCCAGCCGAACAGCGCGACTCCGCTGATGATGGTACAAGCCGGAAAGGACGGAAAGTTACGGCTGCTCGACCGAACGCATTTGGGCGGCATTAACGGCGAAATGCAAAAGGTGACGCTGCCGGACGGAGTCTGGTCGGCGCCCGCCGTTTGGACCGATTCGAGCGGCACGGCTCACGTCTACATCGGCTTTTCGAACAGCTTGCAGTCCTATGTATTGGAAACGAACTCGAGTGGCGTGAGTCGCATCCACGCGCGGTGGAGCGCGGCGCTCAGTGGAACGAGCCAGGAAGGGACCTCACCCGTCGTCGCCAACGGCATGGTGTTCGTGGCGACAGGCGGCGCAATCGAGGCCTTCGACGCAATGAACGGCAAGCTGCTTTGGAGCAGCGCGCAATCGGGTTCTGGTGGATCGATCGGCGCGATCCACTGGCAGAGCCCCATCGTCGTCGACGGCTCGGTCTACTGTTCCGACGAGAATGGGAATCTGACGGCGTACGCTCTTCCGGCATCGCAAGCGCGCAAGAGAAACCCCAGGCAGCGCCGATAGCAGAACGAGTGGGGCTTTCCGCTCGTTAGGTCGTTAGAGAAACGAGCTCTCCGTCGAATTGGGCGACCCCTGCCGCACCCACTTTGACTCGAGCCGACGAGGGAGGCCCCAACTTGCAATTCAAACGTTTTGTTCGTTATGCAGCCGCGTGCGCCGCGGCGCCCGCTATCTTCCTATTCATCTTGATCGCGGCTCCGGCCAGTGCCCAAGTCACGGTGACGATCAACGGCGGCGCGGTAAACTTCGCACCCGCGCCGATCATCTCGGCCGGACGCGTCTTCGTTCCGCTTCGCGGCGTCTTCGAGCGCCTCGGGGCGAGCGTCGTCTACGACAGCGGTACGATCAACGCGACCGGCAACGGCCGCAACATCTCGCTCCACATCGGGTCGACCGAAGCGACCGTCAACGGCCAGCCGCAAGTCCTCGACGTCGCGCCCTTCATCATCGGCGCGAGCACTTTCGTGCCGCTACGCTTCGTTTCGGAAGCCCTTGGTGCCGGCGTCGACTGGGACGATACCAACCGCGTGGTAGCCATCACGTTGGCTGGAGCGTCGCAGTCGTATGTCGGCGTCGCACCGCCAAGCGGAACCTACGTCGGTTACGCGCCGCCTCCGATTCCGGTGTACGAACAGCCAGACGATCCGGCCCCGAACGAGATGTGGCAACCCGGCTACTGGGCGTGGGGCGCCTACGGTTACTATTGGGTACCAGGGACCTGGGTTGAGGCGCCGCAGACCGGCTATCTATGGACCCCGGGCTACTGGAGCTGGAACAGCGGCGGCTATGTCTGGATCCCGGGCTATTGGGGCACGGCGGTCGGATTTTACGGCGGAGTAAACTACGGCGCGGGGTACTACGGGAGCGGATACGTCGGCGGCCAATGGTCGGGTGACACATTCCGTTACAATACTTATGTCAGTCGCGTCAACACCACGATCGTGCAGAATGTTTACGTCGATCGTAACGTGTACGTCAACAATTCGACGACGCGCACGAGCTATAACGGCGGCCCAAGCGGAGTACAAGCGCACCCGACCCCACAACAGTTGGCGGTTGCGAAGGCTCCCCACTTAGCGATGACGGCCGCGCAACGTCAGCACATCCAAACCGCCGCGCAAGACCATCGCCTGCTAGCGAACGTCAACCACAACCACCCGCCGGTTCTTGCCGTCGCGCATCCGCTTGCGCCGGACAATCGCCCCGCGGGCTTCGTCCCGGTCAGCGCAAGCGATCGCGTGAACCCGCAAACAAAGGCCCCTCCAGCGTTTGCTGCGCCGGCAGCGCAGCCGGCACCGGCGTATCACGCTGCGCCGGCTCAGCCCGCTCCGGCATATCACGCTCCGCCGGTTCAACCCACTCCGGCCTATCACGTTCCGCCGGTTCACGCCACGCCGGCGTATCACGCTCCGCCGGTTCACGCTACGCCTGCGTATCACGCTCCGCCGGTTCACGCGCCGAGGAAGCCACCGGCGCCCGCCGGACACGCGACCCCGCACGCACCAGAGCAAAGTCCGCAGCCAAAGTAGGATCGCTAGGAGGGAGCCTCGCGGCCCCCTCCTACAGCACCTTCTTAATAGACCAACCCCCGGATCGCAATCGCGATCCCCACGATCGTCGCGACCGCTGCTGCGACCGGCAGCAGGCGGCTACCGACAAGTGCGGTCACCGAGACGAGCACGATTCCGATCTCGAATAGTGTGGTCGCGACCTCGAGGATCTCGTGCGAGGTAAGGATGTGCTCGGCTCGTGCGGTCGCTTCGCGCGACTGCGCGTCCAGGCCGCGCGCTTTTGGGAGTAGTGGGGCCTTCTCGTTCTTCTCTAGCGCGGCCACCTTTCGCATGCGCGCGATCTTCCGCGGATCGGACGTTCCCTCGAGCGCGGCTTCGTAAATGTGTTGCCTTATGCTGCGCGAATCGTACTCGTTGTACGCGTCGGCGGCTCGCGTCATGAAGATGATCGCGTCGCTCTTAGTGGCGTTGGATTGCGTCACGCGCAAGTTTGCGACGAGGCCCGTCGACGCTGCCAATAAGGCCAGCACCGCGGCGGCGATCGGAATCCAGCGCGGCGCATGGAGCCCGCCATGCTCCGCCGCGGAATGCCGCTCGCGCGCGCCCTCGAACGCTTTCCCTGCGTCGAAGTTCCCCACGGGGCCCGTCGTTCGTCGCCTGCTTGCCCCAACCTTGGGACCGTTCCGACCCCCAAATCGCGCAGCTCTTCCGAAATCCGAACTCGCTCTGGTAACGTTCACCTAATTCCCAATCAAATTGCAAAGCGCTCAGCGCTCGTGCCCCGCGCATCGATATTTCGGAGGGGGGTCAGGGGGGCAGCCGAAAGGCAAGCCCTGCAATGCTGCGCGTTCAACTCTTTGGTGGCGGCCGGCTCTTCGACGATGTTGCCGAGATCAAGCTGCCAAGCCGCATGTGGACGCTGCCGATGCTGGCCTATCTCCTGTTCCATCGCGGGGAGGCGATCCCGCGGCGGCGTCTGGCTTTCACGCTTTGGCCTGACGACGCGGAGGAGACGGCGCTGCGCAACCTGCGACGCAACCTCTATCGCCTCGTACATGCGCTGCCACCCACACCCGAGGATGCGCCGTGGGTCACGTTCGACGGCCATTCGATCACGTGGAATAGCTCGTCCGGATTCGAACTGGACGTTGCCGAATTCGAGCGGCTGCTCGCGGATCAGGAAACGCTCGAGCAAGCCGTCGCATTGTATGGTGGGGATTTGCTCGAGGAACTCCACGACGATTGGATCGCGGCCGAGCGAGAGCGTTTGCGGGGAACGTACCTCGCAAGTCTCGGCTCGCTGATCGTGATAAACCGAAGCCGGCGCGCATTCGGCGTAGCCGAACGATACGCGCGGCGGTTGCTCGCCGCCGATCCCTGGCACGAAGACGCCCTTCGCCAGCTGATGTCCGTGCGTTACGAGTACGGCGATTCCGCCGGGGCGCTGGCGGAGTTTGACCTCTTCGCGCGCAGCCTAAGGGCCGAGATGAACGTCGATCCGATGCCCGAGACGGTTGCGCTGCGCGATGCCGTAGCGCGCGGCGCCCCGATCCCGAGCACGCTCGCAGAGACCGAGCTCACGGCGAAGCGCACCACGATCGGTTCTCCGTTCATCGGGCGGGCCGAGGAGCTCGAACGACTCCGCAGCTGGTGGCTGCGCGCGGCAAGCGGCAATGGCGGCCTCGCATTCGTTCGGGGCGAGGCCGGCATCGGGAAGAGCCGTCTCGTGTCGGAGCTCGCACTCGTTGCCGAGGCGGAAGGCGGCCGCGTCATCGCCGGGACGACCAGTTTACCCGAGCGGGATCCGTACCAGTGCCTATCGATGGCCTTGCGCGGCGCGCTGCCTCTGATCGCCGGAATCGCGCTCGCTCCACCGCTCCTTGCAGCCGTCGCCGAGCTCGTGCCAGAGCTGCGGTCGCATCGTCCCGACATCCCGCAGCTAGCGCGGCTTGATCCGCAGAGCGAACGCGCCCGTCTCTTCGACGCGCTCGCCCAATTATTCGTCGCGCTCGCACGCCCGCGGCCACTTCTCGTGATTCTCGAAGATCTGCACCGCGCCGGGACGGCTACGATCGAAGCGATCGGGGGAATCGTTCCCCGCCTATCTCGGTCGCCCGTACTGATCGTTGCGACCTACCGGCGCGAAGAAGCTGGCCGTAGCCATCCGTTGCGCGCCCTCGAGCACGCATCGCAGCCGATCGCCGAACGCGTGGACGTCGGTCCGCTCAACAAACCTGCGGTCAGTCTCCTCGTAGCAGCGATCGTTGCGCAGGAGCCATCGGCGGAGTTCCTGACATCGCTGCTCCGCCGAAGCGGGGGAAACCCTCTGTTCGTGACCGAGTTGCTTCGGGACGCAGGGCGCGCCGCCACGGAGAGCCCTGTCGTACCGGCGAGCGTGAGCGCAATGATCACGGACCGCGTCGCATCCCTGGCATCGCCCGGTCGTGCCGTTGCAGAGATTGCCGCCGTAGCAGGCGAGGCATTTACGGTCGATATCGTGCGCGAGATTGCGGGGCTTCCGGAAGGCGAGCTCTTGGATGGGCTCGACGAACTTCTCGACCGCCACCTGATCCGCGAGTCAACCGAGCGCGAACGCTACGAGTACGCGTTCACGCATCACCTCGTTCACGGTGCCATCTACGAAGCGATCCCGAGCGGCGCGCGAGCGCGACGTCATCGCCGGATCGCGCGCATCCTCGACGAACTCGTTTCCGACAACCTCGGCGAGCGGGCCGGCGAGATCGCGTTGCACTACGAACGGGGCCGGGATGCGGCCAGCGCTGCGGTCCACTATGCGGCCGCGGCGCACCGTGCCGCGCGCTTGCACGCCAACGCCGAAGCGCGCGATCTGAGCAGCCGCGCATTAACCCTCGCACCCGGCAGCGACCTGGAGCGTTACGATCTACTGCTCCTCCGAAGCCGGATGAGCGCGCGGCTTGGGGACGAGAACGCCGAGAGCACCGGCCTGGGAGAACTGGAACAGGTCGCGGCGCGGTGCGGAGTGGACGCCATGTGCGCTACGCTGGTGCGCCGCATCGATCTCGCCTTTCGCAGCGGCAATCGCGCGGCGGAGATCGAGACGACCGAGCGTCTCACGCAGCACGCCGTTGCAGCGCGAAGCGAGCGCTGGCTGGCGGCCGCCGATGAAGTTCGCTCGAGGCGCCAAGAGAACGACGGCGAGTACGGATGCTCGATCGAGAGCGCCTTCCGCGCGCGGGAGCGCTACGGAGCGCTCGGTGACGACGTTTCGCGGGCTCGCGTGACGGCCTTCGCTGCGCGCGTGTGTTCTCTGATGCCCGGCCGTGCGAGCGATGCGGGGCACTTGGCGTCGGAGGCCGTGAGCCTCGCGGAGCGTGTGGGCGACACCGAAGTTCGCATACAGGCTCTGCGCGACGCGAGCGCTGTGGCTCAAGAGCAACACGACCACGTTCGCGCCGCCGAGCTAGGCCGGTCTGCACTTGCCTTAGGTCTGGAGATCGGCGACCGTAGGTTTGAAGCGGATTGTCGAAATATTCTCGGGGTGACTTCATGGAGCTGCTGGCAGATCGAAGACGCGTTGTACCAGCTCCGCGAAGCGCGGCGTCTCTGCGAATCGCTCGGGCTGACTGCGCGGCTTCAGGGCGTGATGTGCGATCTCGGCTGCGTGCTCATCGACGTCGGCAACTTTACGGAGGCCATCGAATGGTGCTGGCGCGCGGCGGACACCACGCAAGATGCTTCCATCTCGACGGCTGCGGTGGCAGCCGTGAACGCTGCCGACGCCGCCTGGCAGTGCGGTGACATCGTCGCTTTGTCTCGCGCGCTCGAATACGCCGCTCCACTCGTGGAGAGACTTCCCGAATCGCGTTTCTTGGGCGCCTTTAGCCAGAATCGAGGCCGGCTGCTTCGATGTCAACGAGAATTCGATGCGTCAACGAGAGAACTGGACCGGGCTTTCGAGCTCCATAACCGTACGGGCAGGTGGGAGAATGCTGTGGAAGTGCTCGACGATCTGGCCGTCACGCATCTCGGAGGCGGACGGCTCGCGGCTGCGAGGAATGCGCTCGGCCGGGCCGTTGAAATGCTGCGCGGTCGCGTCGGACCCTACGCTATCCGTCATCACTGGATCGATGCATGCGTCCATCGAGCGGCTGAGGAACCCGGCGACGCGCGCCGTGCGATGCAGCGCGCGCACGAAGCGTACGTCAAGCAGTTGGCCGCACTCTCGGACCCTGGTTTGCGCGCATCGTTCGAAGCAATGCCGATGCACGTTGCGCTGCGCGCCGCGGTCGAACTCGACGAGTGGCCACCGTCCGACTCACCATGCGTCGTAGCCTTTCCTCAGGCGATCGACCCTCCGCGGCACGCGCGGCGCGCGTCGCGCGCCCCACGGGCATAGGACCCGGCTGGAGAAACGCCAGCATCCCCCGATCCCGCGTCGTGCGCCGAATGGCATGGGGAGACGTTACGGGAACGCCGCGGCGCTACGCTCGTCTCGTATTGCGAAATCGCAAGTAACTCCAGGGGAGGGAAGCATGTCCGGACGCCCGCGGGCGAGGAGCGCAGGTCGCCGTTTCGAACGAGTCTTCGTGCTGCGCGTATGGAGTGAAGCCGGCAGTGCTGCCATACGAGGCAGCGTCGTCGAACTCGCGAGCGACCGGCGGTTTTTCTTCACGAAACTGGCCGATCTCAGGGATTTTCTAAGCCTGAGGCTCGAGGCCGATCTTCGCGATCCCTGAGCGAGGGACACAGCCGACTCACTTTATAACGCCCACCCGGCTAACCAAACGAGAAAGAGGGCTGACCCGTAGATCCCGCCCTCTTGCGTTTCTGCTCGTAGCTTATTCAGCGCGGATCTTGTGCGACGCCGAAGGTGTATGCGGCCTGCTGCCGTAGGCCGCTGTTGAAGCTATATTGATACGTGCCGGAGGGGTAGGCGTAGACGTCGACGGTGTCGTTCTGGTAATCGGCGCAGGCGACGTTCTTCTCGGCCTTATCGATCGCGCACTGGCTCGACACTCCTTTGAGCCTGAACGACGATGCGAGCGCAGCGTAAGGAGGTGCGAACGTGTCGAGTTTCGTGCCGTCATCGATGACGATGAGATCGTTATGTTTGTCGATGAAGACGAAACCCGGTTGAGGGATGTCGATGCCCGTTAGGATGGTGCCGCTGCCTCCGCCCCCCTTGAATTCGAGCACGCCCCCCGGATTGCCGCCGTACGACTGAAAGACGTTGCCCTTCGAATCGACTGCTACGCCCTGCGAAGCGGCAACGGCCGGATTCGTGAGCTCACCGTCCGGCGAGGTCGCGCCTGCCGGGTAAACCAAAATGGAGCCCGGCCCCGTGCCGACCGGCCCGAGATCGTTGCTGACATAGATGGTGCCGTTCTTGGCAAACGCGATATCGATGGCCCAGCCGCTCGGAACGCTCAACGTCGCGATTGGAGCTCCGCAGTCGGGAGCGTACTCGATAATCTCGCCAGGTCCAGACGCCGTTGCCAGCTGCGGTACCCAGAGATTACCGGACTCGTCAGTTTCGATTCCGATAACCTGGATGAGGCCTTCGATCTGGCAGAATGGACCGACGTTCTTCTTGTTGTTGGCCGTATATTCGTTGACCTGACCCGGCGCCGAGGCACCACTGCCGTATTGGGCGACGTCAATCTGGGCCTTAACTGAAGCGCGATCGACGATCCGCAAGGTGGAGCTGTTCGCTGCGCGCGACTGTGCGAAGATTCCCTGATTCGCGCCCGGCGCGAACTGAGATCCATTGCCGGAACAGGCCGTGAGGGAGAAGGCGACGGTTCCGAGCGTGGAACCGAACGATGCGTTGAACCGCATGAGAATCGTTATTCCTTTCGGCACGCGGAGCAAGTCGCTCCGTTCAGTTCACGCTAGACCAGGAGCGTTCCAAAACCGTTCCAGCGCCTGCAGCGTGCACTCGGTCTCGACGACAGGGCGACCCTCAGAGCGCCGGCCCGACACACCTCGCGGCGCCGCGCGGGATTTCGCCTGCCGGTCGCCAACTCGTGGACGGACCCGACATCCTCCCGCTTCCCAGCTAGGACGGTCCCCATGCATGCCGGCACCGTCGTCTTTGTTCTTGTCGTCCTGGCGCTGGTTTTCAGCGGCACCATCGTTCGTGCCATCCGCTCGTCCCAGAAGCGTGCCGGCGTGGCGCCTCCGCACGCTGACGGATCGAACCCGTCAGGCGAGGCCGAGCGGGAGGCGCGGCTGCGCGCGATCATCGCTAGCCAACAGCCGGCACGCCGCAACAAGAGCGGCGAGGTGCGCGTGGCGACGAACCCGCAGGTCGCCCAGGCGCTCGAGCTTTTCTTGGAGCAGCGCGCCCAAGGTGGCGGCTCGCCGGCGGCGCGTCTTGATGCAGCCCGCGAACTTGCAAAGCGCGTCGCGGCGGCCCAAGCGGCAAGCGCCGCCGACACTGCGGCCTCCGCCGTCGTTGTCGAGGTCGCGATCAAAGCCGCTCCCCAAGACCTCGCCCGGGCGCTCACAATTCCCAAGCAGCCCGTCAAGAAACAAACAAGGACCACAGACCGCGCCGCGATCCGGCGCGGGGCCGGCGCGGTGCTGCCCGCCTTCCCAATGATGCCACGGATGCGCGCCCTCGATCCGCAACCACCCCTCTCCCCCAGCGCACCACTGCCACCGCTCGCCGCACGCTCGGCAAGGAGTACCTCATGGCTCTCATGACCGTCATCTCGACCCTCTCAGAGCAGGGTCTGGAAGTGATGGGTCCCGACACCCTGATCTACCACTACCCCTCGGCGAATATCGTCAGCGGCTCGCTGCTCACGGTCGAATCGAACCATTTTTGCGTCCTCAAATCTCGCGGCGCCATTCTCAACGTGTATGAGACCGGACAATACCCGATCACGACCGGCGACAAGCCGCTGGTCGGATCGTTCGTGCAAGGCTTTTTCGGCGGCCAGAGTCCCTGGCAGTACGAAGCGCTCTACATCAACCGCGCCAAACTCGTCGTAAAGTGCTCCGGCGTTGCGCTCTCGGCGGAGATGGCTGAGATGAGTTACGACGTCGATTACTACATCCACGTCCCGACCAAGGAAGGCGCGCTGGCGCTGGTCACCCACATGCCCTACGCCGGTCACGTGCTAACGACGCAGGCGATCAACGAGTACGCCGGTCCGGTCGTCGAGCAGGCCATCAATCAGCTCATTCAGGTGACCGCACTCGAGCAAGTCAACGAGAAGATCCACGATCTCACCGAACTCGTGCGCACGCACCTTTCCGAGTTCCTGCAAGGCTACGGGATCACGCTCGATACCGTCAAAGTGCTCGTACGGCCGCGCGACGAGCGCATGCGGGCGCTGATCTCCCTCAAAGCTTTCGGCCTCTCCGAGATCGATGCAGTGCGTTACTATACCGCGATCCTCATGGCCGAGCGCGGCGTGGTCAGCGCGCCAAACATGGCAATCGGACGCGAGTTCTCGATTGGTGGAGTGGTACCAACGATCGCGGCGGAGGCCGTGGCCAAAGGACTCAACGGCGCCAACTAGACCGATGCAGCTACCGCCGAAACCGCTCGTCGTCGAGGACGTCGTCGAAGCACTAGTCGATCCGCGGCGTCCCGCGACCGACCCAGTCATCCAGGCGCTCCAGGTTGCGATGAGCGGTTTCGGCTACAACTTCTACGATGCGCGCAACGTCGCGCGCTCCAACGACGCGATCGTTCGCGAACGGGCATCCAACGTGCTCGGTGAAACCGCCCGCGCGCTCGCGGCTTTCGAGCAGCGCTATCGTGCGCGCAACGTGCCGCCCGCGTCGCGCGAACATCCCTTGCCGCCCGACGAGAGCCTGCGCCGGCTGCGAGCGATCGACGCGGCGCGCAAGCACTGTGAGGCCTTGATCGGCGTTTTCTGCAGTGCCGAAACGCCGGCCACCGACAGCATCTGGTTCCGGGTGCGCGACGAGCAAGCAATGCTCTACAAGCTGATCGGCTTCGACGTCCAACTCGCGTCCGGCGCCGAGCGTGCGCGCGCCGCCGCGTCAGCACTCGACGCCGCCAGCTTCGACGACGAGTCACTCGGCCCGCTGGAAAATGAACTGGAGGACCTGGGTCGCGCTTTCGAGGCACGCGGCACGCTGCTGCGAGGCTAGCGCCAGGTATGCGCCGAGCGGCATATTTTCCAAGGATCGTTTGATGGCTGCCCAGTCGGGCGCGAGTCCGCCTATCCTGCGCGCCGGCACCTTAGTCGAGCGCGATGAGGCGCTCCGCATACTTCGGGATCGCCTCGCGCTCGTCGCGAGCGGCTCGGGGCATACCGCGCTCGTCGCCGGCGAGGCGGGGATCGGGAAAACCAGCATCCTGCGCGCACTGGCGGCGGCCCACCCCAACGCACGGCTCTGGTGGGGTGCGTGCGATGCCTTGCAAACACCGCATCCGCTTGCGCCGTTGTACGACATCGCCCGCTCTTCCGACGTTCGCTTCGAAGTGCACCTTAGAGCCGGTAGTGACCGCGCCGCCCTCTTCGACGGCGTTGTCGCCGAGTTGCAGCAGAGCCGCCGGCCGACGCTCATGGTTATCGACGACGCGCACTGGGCGGACGAGGCGACCTTCGATCTCCTCAAATTCCTGGGGCGGCGCATCGACCGCGTGGCATGTCTCCTCGCCGTCTCCTACCGGGATGACGAGGTGACCGCCACTCATCCATTGCGCCGCGTCATCGGCGAATTGCCGGGCGGGACCGTAACGCGGGTCGACCTACCGCGGCTCTCACCGGAAGCCGTCGACCTGCTCGCGCGCCGCGCGTTTCGGTCGCCGGCCGGCATCTACGAAGCGACCCGCGGTAACCCGTTCTTCGTCACCGAACTGCTGCGCAGCCCGGGCGACGGCATTCCACGCAGCGCGCAAGACCTGGTGCTCGCTCGCTTCGCGCGCCTGACGCCCGACGCGCGGGCCGTCATCACCATTGCCTCGGTCGTTCCAAGAAAAATCGAGCGTTGGCTCGTCGAAGCGCTGCTGCCAGGTGGCGTTCTCCCGCTTGAAGAGTGCCTCAATTCAGGGCTCTTGATGGCGGAAGCGTCCGCGCTATACTTTCGTCACGAGCTCGCACGAATCGTCGTCGAATCCTCTTTGTCGGAGCCCGCGGCGCGCGCGCTGCATGCCCGCGTGCTCGAAGCGCTGGTGAAGCATGATGAGAGCCCGGCTTCCGCGGCCCGCCTAGCGCATCACGCGGCGCGCGTCGGCGACGATGCAGCCGTCCTAAAGTATGCCCCCGAAGCAGCACGACAGGCAGCGCAACGCGGCGCGCACCGAGAGGCCATAGCCCAGTATCGTGCCGCGCTCGCGTGCGCGGGCGGGGGCGCGGAGGGAACGGCCGAACGCATCGCTTTGCTCGAGGGGTACGCTCGCGAGTGCCAGTTTACCGCTCAGTTGGACGAAGCCATCGCAGCGCGGTCGGAAGCCGCTACCTTGCACAGCGGCGCCGCAAATACGGTGGGCCAGGCGGAAAATCTCAGCGAACTAGCGCTCGCCTATATCAGAGCTTTGCGCAATACCGAAGCCGATGCGGCGAGCCTCCATGCGGTTGAATTGCTCGAAGCACAGGCCCCGGGTCTCGAACTCGCTCGCGCTTACCGCGTCCAGGCGCACCTCCGCTTCCTCAACCGAGAGTGCGGCGACGCGATCGCGTGGAGCAACAAAGCGGTCGTTCTCGCCGAACGGTTCGGCGGGCCCGACGTGTTAGCGGCCGCGCTCGGCACGCTCGGGGCCGCGACGCTCTTCGTCGACTACGAGGCGGGTTGCAAGCACTTGCAGCACGCAGCGGATCTTGCCGTTGCGAGCGGGCTCGACTTCATGGCCGCGATCATCACCAATAACCTCGGCTCGGGTTCGGGCGAGGTCTTTCGGCTCCGGGAGGCGCGCGAGCAGCTCCTCGCGGCGATCGCATTCGCCCGGCAACGCGACATCGATAGCGCCGCTACGTACGCGACCTCGTGGCTCGCGCTGTGCGAGACGTACCTCGGTCGCTGGGACGAAGCGGTGCGCCACGCACTCGACGTCATCGATGGAACGGACGATCGCACGATCAGCCGGATCTACGCGCTGGTTGCGCTCGGACGCGTGCGGACCCGGCACGGAGAGTCCGGCGCGCAGGACGTACTCGACGAAGCGCTGGCACTTGCCGGCTCGAGCGATGCGCTGCCGCGCGCGGCGCCGGTCCGTGCGGCCCGCGCCGAAGCCGCGTATCTGCGCGGCGACCTGCGCGCAACCGTCGAGGAGGCTCGCGCCGCGCTGCTTGTGGCAGCCAGCCGCGATGACGTGTGGCTGGGCGGCGAACTGACGTATTGGTTGCATCGGGCCGGCGCCGCGGACATCCCGCCCGCGCCGTGCGCGGAGCCGTTCGAATTGCAGATCGCCGGCCGCTTCCGCGAGGCCGCGAACGCTTGGGCAGCACTGGGCTGCCCGTACGAGCAGGCTCGCGCGCTCGGTGAAGGCGACACGCAAGCGCAAGTCGAGGCGCTCGAAATGTTCGAACGCCTGGGCGCGCGTCCCGCGGCGAGGGCGCTGCGCCGTCAACTGCGAGCCGCCGCAGTGCGCGGCCTCCCGCGCGGGCTGCGCGCGTCGACCAAGGCGAATCCGCGCGACCTGACGGAGCGCGAGCTCGAGGTCGTCGCGCTCCTGTGCGAAGGCCTCAAGAACTCCGAAATTGCCGAGCGTCTCTGCCGTTCGGTTCGCACCGTCGACCATCACGTCGCGTCGGCTTTATCGAAGCTCGGCGTCTCGACGCGCACCGAGGCCGTCGCGGCCGCGCTACGCCTGGGAATCGAAGCCGAAAGCGCTGCAAATTAGGTAGCGTCCGCCGCTAAATTAGGCAACTCGACCGAGGCCGGCGCCTCCCTCGGGGTCCTATGATGATTTTCGGCCGGACCGCACTTTGCCGCGGGTCGTCAGCCAATTTGGGTTTCGCACCCGCACTTGAGCGAGGGGGACTGCATGGGCCTTTGGGACGTCGCTAAAGACATTATGAAAAAGGAAATAGAGGTAGAAACAACCATCGGGCTCGGTCCTGTGGTCGGCCCCGCGGTAGGGAAGGAGGTCGAAAGGCAACTTGGGCTCGACGACGGCAAGAAAGAAAAGAACGGCCCGGACGGCAAGGGAGATCCGGCAGGCCGGGAGGGTCCGGCAGGCCCGGCAGGCCCCGCAGGCCCAGAGGGCAAGGCAGGCCCGGGAGGCCCGGAGGGTAAGGCAGGCCCGGCAGGACCGGCAGGCCCGGCGGGCCAGGGAGGCCCGGCCGGCCCAGAGGGCAAGGCAGGCCCGGGGGGCCCGGAGGGCAAGGCAGGTCAGGTAGGCCCGGCGGGCCCGGCGGGCAAGGCAGGTCAGGTAGGCCCGGCAGGACCGGAGGGCAAGGCAGGTCAGGTAGGCCCGGCAGGCCCGGAGGGCAAGGCAGGTCAGGTAGGCCCAACAGGACCGGAGGGCAAGGAAGGCCCGGCAGGCCCGGCAGGCCCTCCAGGCAGCGGGCCGCTGATCCAGCTAAACGTAACCGTCGAGCCGGCTCCCGACGGCAAGGTCGCTCCGGCTCCTCAGCCGCAGCCGCCGCAGGGCAAGGACGCTCCGGCTCCCCAAGCGCAGCCGCCGCACCACTACGCTCCGCAGAAGGCCGAGTTCGTCACGATAGACGGGGTCAGAAAGCCCGTCGAGGCCAAAATCGATCATCTCCGGGGCGAAGCGTATGAGGTCGACTTCGCGCGGGATGCGCAAGGCGATGGCGGCCGCTACACGGTGAAGTTCAATGACCACAACCATACGCGGACGATGAGCTTTCACGATCCGATGCTCGACGCGAACGGGAAGGTGATGAACGACGCGAACGGCGAGCCGGTCCACCACCCCTATGCCGACGGGGCAAATCAACTCCAGGATAATCTGGCTCAGGATCGCAAGCGCGAGGCCGAAGCCGGACGAGATTTTGACAAAGCGCGAGATGGTTTAAAAGGTGCCACCGCGCGCGGTGAGGACGATAAGGCCGATCGCGATAAGATGGGCGCCGATTTGCTCGCCAAGGAGCCGCATAAGTACGCGCTTGATGTCACGAGCGACGGCAAATGGACGCCGGCTGAGGATACGAAGGGTACCGTGACAATGTCGGTGACGGATGGGCACCCTTCTGAGCCGCACGAACCGATTCAGGCGCGTTCTGGGCCGCCGGTTGACGTCGCGCAAGCCCAGCCGCAGCCGGAGCTGGCCGTCGGAGGAAGATAACGATGCCACGCTACATGGTCGAGAGATCCTTCCAAGAAGGCCTCCGCATACCAGTGGACGAGGAAGGGGCCCGCGCCTGTGCCATGGTCGCGGACACCAATGCGAAGAGAGGCGTCACGTGGGTGCACTCCTACGTCAGCGACGATCTGCGCAAGACCTATTGCGTCTACGACGGCCCTTCACCCGATGCGATTCGCGCGGCAGCGCAAGACGGCAATCTTCCGATCGACAAGATCACCCCGGTTCTCGTGCTCGACCCATATTTTTATCACGGCTAATCGTTGTCACGCTGAACTTCTTCGAAGCGCCGCCGAGACTAACGCACCGGCGGGCCTTCGACTCCGGGCCTGGGGCCCTGCGCTCAGGATGACAAAAAAGGAGACGTAACGATGCCCGGAGCCAACACGCTTTCTGAGGGAATGACGTTCGTCGGGTCTCGCATGGCTCGATCCGACGACGGAAAATTGGAAACCCGCGTAGACACCAAAGGGCCCGACGGGCAAGACTACCAGATCGTGCTGGACGGCGATGCATCCACTGTTATTAAAGACATCCATCCGGGCGATAAGGTCGGATCGTTCATCGACAAGAACACAAACATCGGGCTGGTCAACGAAAAGAATGGTGCCGTTTCGTTTCACGATAAGAGCGGCCACTATCACACCGAAACGCCCGAACGTTCCGGAGAGGTCGTCGAGAAGCATCATCACAACAACCTCCCCGACGATCACCCCGGGGCGCGCGCCAATTCGCTGATCCTTGACGACAAGCATCATATTCGTCTACCGCCCGGCAAGGACTCCGAGGCGGTCATCAACAGCGTTCACGAAGGCGACGATGTAAAGATCTATCGCGACGCGCAGAACCATCCGGTCGTCTACAACGAAACGCAGCGCACGGTCTCGCGCCGCGACGAGCACGGCCAGTACACAACCGAGCCGCAGCAAGAGCAAACGTTCAAGGGTGAGCTCACGAAGATCACGCGCGACCCGAAGAATCCCGATCGCGCGACCCTCGAAATGACCGACCAGTACGGCATCCCCTCATCCGTCGAAGTGCGCGATACCCCGCAGCGCCGCGTCGACGCGCTAATGAAGCCCGGCGACATGATCGAGGCGACGACCAAAGACGTGAGCCCCGGCAAAGCCGACATCTCCGTGGCCGACCGGACGCGTCACGTCTCGTATTACGACGATCACAACGGCAACATCGCGGTGGAGACCCACCCCCGTTCGCGGCCCGAAAACATCCCCGGCGTAACGCATCAAGGAGACAAGGGCCCGCCGCTTCCAACGGCCCCCGGGGCAGACTACAACGGCGCGCTCGAGAGCGTCAAGAACGACGATGGCGTCGTCAAGATCAAATACAGCGACGTGATGGGCAAATCGCACACGATCGCAATCGACAGCAAGGAACAGAGCGGGCTGGCAAACGCCGCGCTCGACCACTTGCATCCCCCCGGGAACGTCCAGTTGGAGTTCAAGAAAGACGGCTCGTTCGAGCTGACCGACTACCAGTCGAAGGAAGTGATGCGGCCCGGCAGGGACGGCGGCGTCGAGGTCACGCCGCTCCAGATGCCCGGGCAAACACAAGCCCAAACCGTCGGCGGCCGGGGCTAAAATCGTGGGCGACGATGACGCGACCTTCAACAATGATCCGCCCGGCGTTCAGCCGCCGAGCGTAAATCCCCAGACGCAATCACAGACGGCCAACCTCCCCAATAAGGACCAAGGCAGCGCCCAAACCACGGTAAGCGTGGGCAACAACCAGAGTCCCACGGTGGGCGTCGCGGCAACCGCCGGTCTGCCGGCGTTTTCGGACAAGAATTCGGCGCAAGTCCAATTGGGCGTGACGACGTCGCGCGGTACCCCCGGAACCACCGGCGAGAGCGTGCAACTGCAAGGCAGCCGGTACTGGATTCCGGACGCGAACGATCCGAACGCGCAGCACAGCTTGCTCGTCAGCACGCAGCTTTCGATGAACCCGAAACTTGCCGCCGGACTCGGTCTCAACTACGAACAAGACTGGGGCGGCGACAATCGGCAGCGGCCTGCGTACCAGCGCGTCGAGCAACTGTACGTCCAGGGGGACGCTAACGCACAGATCGGCTCGGTGGGCGGCACCGGAACGACCGTTGGGCTGAGCGCGCTCCGTCAGTGGAATGAAGGCCTCACCAACGATCTCAATCCGAAGTACTCGCTCGGCATCGAGGTCAAGGTCCAAGGAACCCGGCTCGAACAGAACGGCGTCGAGCAATTCATGGCCACGGCGGGCGCCTTTGCGAGCAAGAATTGGACGCTCGACAACGGCGGAACCGTCATCTCCGTCGGCGCCTCGGTCGACGCCGGCGTGACCGAGACGCCACACCACGGTGTCGAGAAAATCGAGGGCGGCGGGCTCGTGGTTGGGATCGCGTTCGGCGGCCCGGAGAAGCCGCGGCACCACGCGGGGGACGAGCAGTCCGAAGAACCCGGACGTGTGGTCGAGACGACGAGCATGGGCATCGTTCGCGAGGTCGATCGCGAGCACGATCGCGTCGTGCTCGACGTCGGCTCCGGGGTGGCGCTCAGTTACAAGCTCTCTAAACTCCGTGACGACGCAGTCGATCCGAAGGAATTCGACGCGTCGATGCAGCGCGGCGAGCGCCTCGACATCACGACGACCGCCGGCGGCCACTCCCACGTCACGCAGGACTACGGCCGCGACGACGAATGGCGCAAGGGCGAACTGCTCAAGAGCGCTCGCGCCGAACCGAACGGCGACTTGACGATCGGCAACATGACGGTCAAGGCCGACCTTGCAAATGGTTACAAGCGATGGCTCGCGCAACCGTACGACAAAGCCGACCAGGATCTCATCAACGACACCGAGAAGGCGGCCCTCGACAAGACGAGTCACCTGGTGATCGGCGAGAACCCGAGCGAACCCGACTTCTCGCGCGGAAGTTCCAGCCTACCGAAGCTCGGCGTTCACATGGCGGCTGACGGTAAGGGCGCCGTGCGCGGCGCGGGCCTCGACATGAAGGGCGCGACGTTCACCGGGATGGACGACAAAGACGGTGTCACGACCGTGCACTACACGATCGCGGGCCGTCCGCAGGCGATCAGCATGCCGGACACCGTCGGCGGTTTCGGCAAGAACCCCGCAAACCCGTACAACACGGGGTCGATCGACGACGCGTTTAAGACGGGGGTTGCCGTGCAACCGGCGCGCGAAGCTGCGCTAGCCGGGGCAAAGAACCTCGTTCGCGAGCTGGACGCGGGGCACGGTCCGGTCCCGCTCGAGTTGCCGCGCGGCACGACGGCGCAGGACTTGTTCAAACGCATGACGTTCGACGAAAAAACCTACGACGTCCACATCGGCAACCTTACGCTGAAGCAAGACGTCGCGGCGTATTACCTGCGGACGCTTTCGACCGAGCCGGGGAAGGATCCGGAATTCATCGCGCGGATCGAACGGCTCGCGGATTCACAACAGCCGACGGTAGTCGATCTCGCAAAGACCAAAGAGTTCGCGCTCAAAGAGCGCGACGCGCAAGGCTTCGGCGAGCCCCCCAACCCGATCAAAGCCGCGTTCTCGAGCTTGAAGGAAAACGAGAAGTTCGATTTCAGCATCGACGCAAAAACCGACGCCGCGAAGCTCACCAACCGGACGGAAAACCTCGAAACAACGATCCATCCCGACCGCGTCGAAGACCCCCAGCCCGTCCCCCCGCAGCAGCAACAACACTCACGCCAAATCGTCCACACCGGCCCCTAACCCCCGCGCGTCACGTTGAGTTACGGTTAGCGCCTGAAAATTTCTCACGTTGAGTTATGTCAGTGCCTGAAAAGTTGTCACGTTGAGTTATCTTAGCGTCTGAAAATTTCACGTTGAGTTGTGCTAGCGCCTAAAAAGTTGTCACGTTGAATTATGAAGCGCCTGAAAATTTCTCACGTTGAGTTATCTTAGCGGCTGAAAACGTTGTCACCGTGAGCGGAGCGCCCCTTCGCAAGCTCAGGACAGGCTCCGGCGCGCAGTCGAACGGCCAACGGAGCAGGGCCAGATCACGGCGGCGCCCCCGACAAGCTCGGGACAGGCTTTCGACAAGATCAGCGTGACAGAGACTGCGTTCGCAGCGGCGAAATATCAATCAGCCTTAAGTCTCTCGTTGAGGACGTCTCGAATGTCGAGCAGCACGTCCAGCGCTACGAGCCCGAAGGTCTTCAGGAACAGATGGTCCGGTGTCGTCTCAAGTTTCCGCTTGACTTGTTCGCGGCTCTCCATCATTCGGTTGGGCCCTCTTTGACGCGTGCTTGCACTTGCATCGTCCTTCGGCGTAAAACCTCAAAGAGTTTGACAATCGAACGTATGTTCGATACTATGGCCCCCCATGGCCTCTCTCGTACCGCTCGAACGGCGCCGCGCGACCCTCGAAGGGTTGCGGGCGGCGCTGTCGGCGGAGCATCGGGCAGCCTCGCCTGAGGCGTTTACGCTGGCTGAGGAGGGGGTCGTGCGCAGCGGGCTTGGGACGCTCGATGCGGCGCTTGGCGGAGGGTTTCCGCGCGGGGTCGTGGCGACGCTGGAAGGGCCGCCCGGTTCGGGGCGTTCGGCGGTCGCGGCGCGGCTGCTCGCGAGCGCGACGGCGGGCGGCGGGCTCGGTGCGCTCATCGAGTCGCCGGCGGGGGCCGAGGGTTCGTTCTTTCCGCCCGCGCTCGCCGCGGCCGGCGTCGATCTCGGGCGGCTGCTGGTCGTGCACGCACCGGACGCCGCCGGCGTTGCGCGCGCCGCCGACATCCTCATGCGCTCGGCTGCGTTCGGGGTCGTCGTCATCCCCGCGGTGGTATTGCGCGCCGTCGTTTGGACGCGCCTCGCCGGGCTGACGCATCGCGCGAACGCCGTGCTCGTCGCCGTCGGCGCCGTCGCATCGGACGAGTTGCGTTACTTCGCCTCGCTGCGTGTGCGTCTGCAGCCGTCGCACGTGCGCTTTGCCGGCGAGAGCGGGCCGTTCTGCACGCTCGCGGGGGTCGGCGTCGAAGCTGCGATCCTCAAACATAAACGCGCCGCACCGGGCCGTCGCGCACAGTTTTCGTGCGCAACCTTCGAATGCGCGGGCGCGCCGCTGGGCGCGTTGCGCGAACGCACGTTGGAACCGGCACATGCCGACCGTTTGCGCGCTCGTTCCGGCATATAAAGTCGCCGTCGCCCGGCTTGGGACGGCGGCGCTGCGCGAGCGGGCGCTGATCGTGGCGGACCGGCTCGAACGCGGGCACGTGCTCGCACTCGATGAGGCGGCGTACGCATTGGGCGCGCGCGAAGGGATGACGCTCGTGCAGGCTGCTGCCTGCGCGCGCGAAGCGGCGATCGCGGTTGACGATCCGGTCCGCGGCCGCGCGCTGTGGGAGCGGGCGCTCGACGCGCTCGACGCGGCTTCGCCGCTGGTCGAAGACGCGGGCGACGGTTGCGCGTTTCTCGAGATGCGCGGGATCGCGGGCAGCGCGCAGGAGTGGCTTGCCCGCGTGCGCGCGGCGTTCGCAAGCGATCCGGAACTGGCGCGGCTGCCGCTGCACGTCGCGCTGGCTCCGAATAAATTCGTCGCGCGCGCGGCCGCGCTCGTGCGCGACCAAAACATCGTGCACCCAGGCGAGGAACGCGCCTTCGTCGCGCCGCTGCCGCTGCGCTTTTTGGAGCTCGATCGCGCGACCATCGAGCGGCTCGAATTATTCGGCGTCACGAACCTGCGCACGCTTGCGGCGTTGCCGCACGGTCCGTTCGTGCGCCGCTTCGGTCCGCAGGCCGCACGCTGGCACGCGCTCGCCGGCGGCATCGACGGCACGCCGCTCGTCCCGCGCGCGCGGCGTCTTACCATCGACCGTTCGCTTTACGGCGAAGGCACTGCCGAACGCGAGGACCAACTGCTGTTCGCGCTGCGCACGCTCGTCGGATTCGTCGCCGAAGATATCGCACTGCTCGGCAAACGCTGCGGCGCGCTCCGCCTCCACCTCGAATGCGAAGACGGCGAATGCATCGTGCTCGCGACGGTGCTCGCCCAACCGACCGCGCAACCGGGGACGATGTTCGATTTGCTGCGCGCGCGGCTCGAGGGGACCATCTTGCGTTCGCCCGTCACGGGCTTGCGATTAGCCGCCGAACGTCTCGAAGAGGGCGGGGCCGAACTCTCGCTGTTCGCCGGCCGCGATCCCGATCCCGAAATCGTCGGCATCGCGCTCGCCCGGCTCGAAGCCGCNNGGCGCCGCGCGATTCCCAAACCGGAACGCTCGCGTATCGCATGCTTGCGCGGCGCGCGATCGAGGTGCGGCTAAACGCCGGGCGTCCCATCTCTGTCGACGCGCGCGCAGTACTCGAAGTCGCGGGTCCTTGGCGCGCAGACGAGGCCTGGTGGACCACCGCCCTCGAGACCGGCGGCCACCCAATCCAAAACGACGCCTACGACGTCCTCCTCGACGACGGCGCCCTCATCCGCATCATCAACGACCACGCCACCTGGTACCTCTGCGGAAGTTATGACTAATTGCGTCACGCTGTCCTTGTACCGTGTCACATCTGAGCTTGTACCGTGTCACGCTGAGCCTGTCGAAGCGCAGACGGGACCTGGCCTAGCTCCGTTGGCCCTTCGACTGCGCGCCGTCGGCGCTCCGCTCAGGGTGACACCGTTTTACGGAGTTAGCGAAAGGCGACTTCGAGGCGATTGCCGTCGGGGTCGGTGAAGAACACGGCGTAGTAACTTTCGGTGTACTCGGGGCACGGCATCGGGCCTTCGATTGCCTGCGCGCCGATCGCCGGAAGTGTCGCAGCGATTCGATCGACTTCGGCCGGGGAATCGGCCCGAAAGGCGAGACACGAGCGATTGCATTGGTGGGCGGGATCTTCGATCAGCGCGAACGCTTCGTGCGCGCTACGTTCGAGGACGCGGAGGTATACGTGCGTACCCTCGCCATGCGGCCGGCCGCGAAATCCGAACTCGCGCAACAGTCCGTCATAGAACGGCTTTGCGACCTCAAGCGAGCGCACGCGCTGATCGACGTGATCGAACGTTCGCGTCGCGCCCACGCTAGACGAACTGTTCGGCGGCCGGTTTCGGGACAACCGGCGCCAAGATCGCATCGATGCGATCGAAGAGCGTCGTATCGATGTCGAGGTTCGCGGCCGCGACGTTCTCGTCGACCTGATCCGGTTTGGTCGCACCGGCGATCACGCTTGAAATCGCCGGCCGCCGCAAACACCACGCGAGCGCGAGCTGGGAGAGGGTGACGCCGGCTTCTTTGGCGATCGGGACGAGTTGCTGCACCGCGTCGAGAACCGGCTGGGTGAAGTAGTCGTCCATCATCCCCGACGCCGGCCCGGACGCGCGCGTACCGGCCGGCGGCACATTCGCATTGGTGTATTTGCCGGTCAGGACGCCTTGCGCAAGCGGCGACCAAACCACGTTGCCGAGGCCGTACTGCGTAGTCGTCGGGATAATGCGCTCCTCGATGTGCCGCCAGAGCGCGCTATACTGCGGCTGATTGCTGATGGGTTCGGCCCAGCCGCGCGACCGGCACATCGTCACGACCGCTTCGATCTGATCGGCCGTCCACTCCGAGATGCCCCAATACAGNNCGATGGCACTGATAGAGGTCGATGTATTCGAGGCCGAGCCGCCGCAGCGACGCGTGACACTGTTCGAAAACGTGCTTGCGCGAGAGGCCGCGGCCGTTGGGCCCATCGCTCATCGGAAAGAACACTTTGGTCGCGAGCACGTAACTGTCGCGGCGAAACTGTGCGAGCGCGCGGCCGACGACCTCTTCCGCGCGACCGCGCGCGTAAACGTTGGCCGTATCGAAGAACGTCACGCCGAGCGCATACGCGCGCTCGATGCAGGCCTTNNGAGACCTTCACCCCCCACCGTCCGACATTCCGATATCGCATCGTCCTACGGTCCGCCCGGCTCGGGGAGATTCCTTTGCCTAATTGACATCGAACATACGTTCGATTAGCATAGGCTACCCATGGCTGGCGCGCGCTACGCCGAGCTGCATTGCCGCTCGAACTTCACCTTCCTTGAGGGCTCGTCGCACCCCGAAGAGCTGGTCGAGCGGGCGGTCGAGCTCGGGCTCGAGGCGGTGGCGCTCGCCGATCGCGACGGCATCTACGGCGCCGTCCGGTTCGCGAAGCAGGCGAAGCCGACCAAGCTCGGGGCGATCGTCGGGGTCGAGCTGACGCTGGATGCGCCCGGCAAAGACGGCGCGCCAGCAGTTCATCCACGCAAGCAGCAAAGCGAGCGTAAGCGCCTCGGTGGCGCAGGTGGCGTCGCGGGCGCCGGGCCTGGTCATATCGTTCCAGAAAATGAGCAGAGCCAGCGCGAAGGGCACGCTGCCGATCGAGTGACAGACCAGCGTTGCAAGAGGGGCGGCCCGCAGCGCGTCGACCGCCTCTTCCAGCAGATCGATGGCGCTGGCCCGCGCTAACGGGGAAGCCATGTCTGCTCCATTGTTTGCTGCAGGCGCGCTGTGATTTCCAGCAGAATCTCGCCGCCGATATAGAAGATCCACCACGACAATAACAGGCCGGCAAGGGCGGCCAGCGGTGCCATCGGCGCAGGCGTGCCGCGGCGTGCAGTGGTGGTCCGCGCGAGCAATGGCAGGCAGGCCGCGCACAACAGGCGCGATTCATGCTCCGTCACGCACTCGCGGCAGAAATGGCGGCCGCAGGCGGGACATCGGCATACCGCCTCCCGCAGCTCATGATTCCAGCAGCGCTGATGAATGAAGACGCCGGACATGCGGTCTACCCGGTGATGGCCGGGGGTGTTTCCGGATCGACCGATTTGAAGGATAGCACGAGACCCGTCAGTCCCAGCAGCAGCATCCCGGCGATATAAATAGGACGAGGCGTCTCGGAATGCGCGAACGCGTGGAGGGCGACGGCTCCGCGACGGCCGGCCAGCGTGGCCTGAATCGATTCGACAAACGCCTGTACATATAGGTCGCCGCCG